>JADKAV010000015.1 GCA_016719135.1 Micrococcales bacterium
TCGCGCGGGGACGTTCAGTGGTCGTCGCTCAGTACGACCAAGGAATCCTGTTCGTCGCGGAGAACCCGTCGCGGGCTTTGCACAAGATCAGCGAGATCTACGACCGGATCGCGTTCGCCGCGGTCGGCAAGTACAACGAGTTCGAGAATCTGCGCGTCGCCGGAGTCCGGTTTGCCGACCTGCGCGGCTACAGCTACGACCGCGCCGACGTGACCAGTCGAGGTCTGGCCAACGCTTACGCCCAGACACTCGGAACTGTCTTCACCGAGGCCCCCAAGCCGTATGAGGTGGAGATCATTGTGGCCGAGGTCGGCCAGACGAGCGGCAGACGACCAGCTGTACCGCCTCACCTTCGACGGATCCGTTGGCGACGAGCACGGCTACGTCGCGATGGGCGGTCGGCGGAGGCGATCTCGACCAACTCAGGACTGGCGTGGCGTCCGGGACCTGAGTGCCTCGAGCACGCTCGCCGTGACGGCGCTCTCCGAAGGCGGTGGGCTCAGGGGCCGCCGCACGCAGATTGCCGCGAGTGCTTGAGGTGGCGATCCTGGATCGCAACCGCCCCCGACGCTGCTTCCGGCGGCTTACTGGGGACCAGCTAACCGCACTGCTCGACCGAAGGTAGCGGCTCATGATGACAGGCGGATCTTCGGGATCGAGACCGAGTACGGCGTGACCTGCACCGTTCCAGGGGCAGCGAAGACTGTCCCCGGACGAGGTGGCCCCCTACCTGTTCCGGCGGGTGGTCAGCTGGGGCCGCTCCTCCAATGTCTTTCTGGCCAACGGCGCCCGCCTGTACCTCGACGTCGGCTCGCACCCCGAGTACGCCACGCCCGAGTGCGACGACTCCACCACCTGGTGACCCACGACAAAGCGGGAGAGCGCATCCTGGAGGGCTTGCAGGTCGATGCCGAGCAGCGGCTGGCCGGCGAGGGGATCCTCGGGGACATCTATTTGTTCAAGAACAACACCGACTCCGCGGGGAACTCCTACGGCTGCCACGAGAACTATCTCGTCGGACGGCAGGGCGAGTTCTTCCGGCTCGCCGAAGTCCTGATCCCATTTCTGGTGTCACGTCAACTGATCTGCGGCGCGGGCAAGGTGCTGCAGACCCCGCGCGGAGCCACTTCTCGTCAGCCAGCGGGCCGAGCACATCTGGGAGGGGGTCAGCTCAGCCACCACCCGCAGCCGCCCGATCATCAACACCCGCGATGAGCCCCACGCGGACGCCGAGCGCTTTCGACGCCTTCACGTCATCGTCGGCGACACCAACATGAGCGAGACGACCACCTATTTGAAGGTCGGCTCCACGGACCTGGTGCTGCGCATGCTGGAGCCGGGCGGTGCCATGCGCGACCTGACCTGGAGAACCCGATCCAGGCGATCCGCGAGATCAGCCACGACCTCACCGGCCGACGCCCGGTGCGCCTGGCCGACGGGACGCAGACCTCGCCCCTGGACATCCAGGCGAGTATTCTGAACGGGTCACCGCGTTCGCCAGCACCCACGGCCTGCTCGCCGATCCGACAAGTGTCCACGCGCGAGTCGTCGACCTCTGGACACGTGTGCTCGACGCCATCGAGTCCGATCGTCTGCAGGACGTCGCGACCGAGATCGACTGGGTGATCAAACGCACCCTGATCGACCGCTACATGGCCAAACACGGCCTGGACATGACCGACGCCCGAATCTCACAACTCGACCTCGCCTACCACGACATCAGTCGCAAACGCGGGCTGTTCTACCTGATGTCCCAGAAGGGCCTGCTGGACAGACAGACCAGCGATATCGAGGTCTTCGCAGCGAAATCCATCCCCCCGCAGACGACCCGGGCCAAACTGCGCGGGGACTTCATCAAGCGCGCACAGGAGAAGCGCCGGGACTTCACCGTCGACTGGGTGCACCTCAAACTCAATGACCAGGCCCAGCGCACCGTGCTCTGCAAGGACCCGTTCAAGAGCGTCGATGAGCGGGTGGAACGCCTCATCGCGTCCATGTGACAGGGCCGCAAACCCGTCAGCTGCACCTGCTACTAGGGTGATCTGCATGCGTCGCTCCCTGCTGGCAGCCCTGCTCTTGATCCCCGCGCTCGCCCTTTCCGGGTGCGGATCCGACTCCGCCTCCGACACGGCCTCGGAGTCTCCCGCGGCCACTGCCGCCGGCGACGGGGTCAGCGCCGATGGTGTGACGGTGAGCGGAGAACCCGGTTCCGAGCCGACCATCAGCATCGATACCGCAGCAACTCCGCCCGACCAGTTGGTCGTCAAAGAGATCACAGCCGGTGACGGTCCGGCCATCGGCCCCAACTCGCTGGTCACGGTTCAATACGTGGGCTCGTCCTGGTCCACCGGTGAGGTCTTCCAGAGTTCGTGGGCCACCGGCGAAGCTGAGTTCCCCATCCAGGGTGTGATCCCGGGGTGGCAGGAAGGGCTTCAGGGTGCGACGCAGGGATCCCGCGTGCTGCTGATCATCCCACCGGACCTGGCGTACGGCTCGAACCCCCCGCCCGGGTCGGGTATCGCCCCGGACGAGACCCTGGCCTTTGTCGTCGACGTAGTGAAGGTGTCCTCATGACCGAGAAACCCGAAATCGATTTCCAGGAGGGCCCAGCGCCCACCGAACTGGTGATCACCGACCTGATCGTCGGAGACGGCGCAGAAGCCGTGCCCGGCGGCAACGTGACCGTGCACTATGTCGGCGTCGAGTACGACAGCGGTGAGCAGTTCGATGCGTCGTGGGATCGTGGCGAATCCATCGAGTTTCCGTTGCGAGGCCTGATCCAGGGCTGGCAGGACGGCATCCCCGGGATGCGCGTCGGTGGCCGCCGCCAGCTCATCATTCCGCCGGCTCTGGCCTATGGCGAGACCGGTGGACACCGGCTGTCAGGCAAGACGCTGATCTTCGTGATCGACCTGCTCGACGCCTGAGGCTGCGCCGGTCCGCGTGATCGTCACGCAAGTGCCGGGGTCGTTGGACGCGAAATCAACACCCTCGCAACAGACACACCGCGCCGGTCGCACAATCGTCACAGCAACGAGTCGCCGGCCATTTGGTGGGGCCTCCAACGGCGTGTCAAAGCCCCGCCGCGTTGTTCGGAAGGTAGCGTCCGACCCGGACTGCGGGTTCCCCCGGATGGGTGACATCGACTACGCAGAGTAGCGGCATGCTCTCCAACAGGACACCGCCCTCAACTTTCAGCAGTCTCCTGCCGAAGGCACTATCACCAGGAGCCGAGGGAGGCGAGGACGATGACCACAATAAAGGCGACCTGCCCGATGTGCGGGGATGTGGATCTGACCCCCGCCCAAGTCCGGCTGACCGTGGCGCAGGCGGCGGGATGGGCGACCTACACATTCACCTGCGGCACCTGCCACGACCTGATCGAGAAGGCCGCCGACGACGAGGTCGTGGCGTTGCTGTCCAGCGCCGGGGTCTGCGTTGATCTTGTGCCGGGTGAGGTTCTGGAGACGCACCGGGGTGCGCCGATCACCTACGACGACGTCCTTGACCTTGCGCTGTGGCTGGAGACACACGACGTGATCGTGCCGCATCTCGTCGCGCCGTAATCACCGACGTTCGGCGCAGTCGGTATCGACCCTTGCCATGACGTCGTAGGCTGTACCCATGTTTTCCAACCTCCGCGGTTCCGAGTGGCTCATCCTCGTCCTGATCGTTGTGCTGTTGTTCGGGGCCCGCCGTCTTCCCGACGCCGCCCGCGGGCTCGGTCGGTCCCTGCGGATCTTCAAGGCTGAGACCAAGGGACTCACCGAGTCATCGGAGCCCAAGGATGAGACCCCGGCCGTCGACGGTGCGGACAAGGCCCCGCCCTCGGCTCAGGCCGCCACCGAACAGCCTGCTCCCGAAGTGAGCAAACAGACACCGACTCAGAACTGATCCATGTCCGCGCCCGTAGAGCACGCGCGCGCGCAGATGCCGTTACGCGACCACCTGCGCGAACTGCGCCGCCGACTGGTGATCAGTCTGTTGGCCATCGCCGCCGGCACCGTGGTCGGCTGGATCTACTACGAACCGATCTTCGACGTCATCTCCGAACCGATCCAGGACGTGGTCGACGCCGCCGCTGCCCAGGGCCGCGATGTGCGCCTGGTGGTCGCAGGGGTGACCGACGCGTTCATGCTGCAGGTCAAGGTCGCCGTGATGGCCGGCCTGGTTCTGGCCTCCCCGATCTGGATCTACCAGCTGTGGGCGTTTGTCACTCCCGGTCTGCACGAAGGAACGCCGCTGGGTGTACCTCTTCGTCGTGCTCAGCTTTCCGCTCTTCTTGTCCGGAGTGGTCCTGGCATACGTGCTCATGCCCAAGGGCCTGGAGGTCCTGCTCGGTTTCACGCCGCAGAACGTCGGCAACTACCTGCCCGTGGACCGCTATCTGTCCTTCTTCATCCGCATGGTGATCGTGTTCGGGATCGGATTCCTGACCCCGTTGTTCATCGTCGGCCTGAACATGATCGGCGTACTCAGCGGCAAACGTCTGGCGAGTGCCTGGCGCTACATCATTTTCGGCGTGTTCGTGTTCGCTGCTGTGGCGACTCCCACGGGCGATCCGATCACGATGATGATGCTGGCCGCCCCGGTGATGGTGCTGGTCGGCGGTGCCGTGGCGTTCAGCCTGCTCAACGACCGGCGGCGCCGGCGTAACGGGGCCGAACCCGACTATGACAGTTTCGACGACGACGAGGTCTCGCCGATCCCCGAGTCGGTCGATGGGGAGGACTCCGCGCGCCGGTAGCGTAAGCACGTGCTGAAGGCCGCTGTGTTGATCAATCCCACGTCGGGGCACGGTCGGAGCGCCAAGAACGCGCCCATCGCGGTGTCCAGGTTGCGCGAGCGGGGCGTGCAGGTGGATGTCCTGCAGGCAGACGATGCTGCAGGCAGTCTGGACCTCGCCAAGCGCGCGGTCGCCGACGGCGTCGATGCCCTCATCGCATGTGGCGGCGACGGAACCGTCCATTGCGCGTTGCAGGCCGTGTATGGGACGCAGACGGTCCTGGGGATCATCCCGGTGGGGACCGGCGATGACATCGCCCGCGCGCTGGGGCTGCCTCGCGACGATGCAGCTGCAGCAGCCGATGTCATCGCGGACGGGCGCCTTCGCACCATCGACTACGCCGTGATCGCGGCCGCCGATGGTACCGAAGCGGCGTTCATCGCGGTGATGAGCGCGGGATTCGACTCAGAAGTGACCGAGCGCGCGAACACGATGAAGTGGCCCACCGGCACCTCCCGCTACCTGGTCGCGACCTTGATCGAACTCGGCGTGTACAAAGCGGTGGAGTTCCAGATCTCGGTGGACGGGCGGACCGAGAGTGCCGAGGGGATGATGCTGGCCATCGGCAACGGGCCAAGTTACGGCGGTGGGATGTATGTCTGCCCTGAGGCAGTTCTTGATGACGGCATGTTGGACCTCACGTTCTTGAGCCGGACGAGCAAGTGGACATTCATCAAGACGTTCCCGAAGGTGTTCAAGGGCACCCACATCCATCACCGGATCGTCAGCACGACGCGTGGTTCCCACATCCGCGTCGACGCGCCGGGGCAGACCGCCTATGCCGACGGTGAACGGGTCGGGCCGTTGCCCGTCGATGTACGAGTGGTTCCAGCCGGTCTGCGGGTGTTCACGCCGGGCGACTGACACTCGGGTGGTTTCGCGTTCTCTGCAGATCCCCAGCGAGTCACTCGGTCACACACGCATGGCGGCGGGGGCGGTGACCCTGGCCGTACCTCCACAACTGGGCAGCCGACGCATTTGATTCAACGAAACTGCCATCTTCGGGAGTAAAAGAGGGGAAAACGGCCCGCAATGTCGGAAATGTGCCTCCACAAGTGGGCACAGAGGGCAACCGACTGCCCACTTCTGGTGGCCGGTCGTCAGCGAACCCGCCCATGGCGTCAAGGACGGCCAAACGCTCACCAGCCCGTAGGCTTCAGGCATGGCTACGCCCGCACAGCGATATGCCGCCGCTCGCCGACGGTCCCAGGGCAGTCAGCATCTGGGAACTTTCCAGGAACAGTACGACTTCACCCTCGACGAGTTCCAGATCGAGGCCTGCCAGGCTCTCGACAGCGGTCGCGACGTACTGGTGGCCGCGCCGACCGGAAGCGGCAAAACCGTCGTGGGGGAGTTCGCGATCCATCTGGCGCGCGCGACGGGACGCAAAGCGTTCTACACCACGCCGATCAAGGCGCTGTCCAATCAGAAGTACCGCGATCTGGTGGCCATGTACGGCGAGGACGAGGTCGGTCTACTGACCGGAGACGTCTCGATCAACGGTCATGCCGCGACCGTCGTGATGACCACCGAGGTTCTGCGCAACATGGTCTACGAGGGTTCTTCGGATTTGGCGAATCTCGGCTTCGTGGTGCTGGACGAGGTGCATTACCTCGCCGACCGCGAGCGAGGAGCGGTGTGGGAGGAACTGATCATCCAACTACCCGAGTCGGTGGCTATCGCAGCGCTGTCGGCGACGGTCAGCAACGTCGAGGAGTTCGGCGCATGGATGGCCACCGTGCGCGGAGACACGCGCATCGTGCTCGAGGAGCACCGCCCCGTCCCGCTGTGGCAGCAGGTCATGGCCAACGCCAAACTCTACGACCTGTTCAGCGGCCCCGACCGGCAACAAGTGAACCCCGAACTGCAGCGGCTGACTGCGCAGGGTCCGCGCAGCAAGCGGGATACCCGACGTGACCGGCCGCCGAAGAACGGCCGAAGGCCACGTGACGCCCGCACTCCCACCCGCGTGGAGGTGGTCGAGAAACTCGAGGCTGCGGACTTGCTCCCGGCGATCTACTTCATCTTCTCGCGCGCAGGCACTGAGGACGCTGTCCGCTTGCTGGTCAACAGTGGGTTGCGGCTCACCTCGCCGGACGAGCGGCGCAAGATCGCCCAGGTGATCGAGGACAGATGCTCGGTGATTCCGGAGGCCGACCTGCTGGCCGTCGGCTTCAGTGAGTTCAGCGATTCCCTGCAGCGGGGGATCGCCGCGCACCATGCCGGGATGCTGCCCATCTTCAAGGAGGTGGTCGAGGAACTCTTCCAGGCTGCCGCGCTCAAAGTCGTGTTCGCCACCGAGACGTTGGCCCTGGGCATCAACATGCCGGCTCGGACCGTGGTCCTGGAACGCTTGGTGAAGTGGAACGGCCAGACCCACGCCGACATCACGCCGGGGGAGTACACCCAACTGACGGGCCGGGCCGGTCGGCGCGGCATCGATGTGGACGGTCATGCCGTCGTGCTGTTCGGGCCCAGCGTGCAGCCAACGCACCTGGCGGGCCTCGCCTCGACTCGCACTTATCCACTGCGCTCGTCGTTCCGGCCGACGTACAACATGGCGGTGAACCTGGTACGCAGGGTCGGTCGCCGGATCGCCCGTGAACTGCTGGAGACGTCGTTCGCGCAGTACCAGAGTGACCAGTCGGTGGTAGGGCTGGCCGCCACCATCAAACGCAACGAGAACGTGATCGCAGGCTATGAGGAGTCGATGCACTGCCACCTGGGGGACTTCGGCGAGTACGCAGCGATCCGTGCGGAGTTGTCCGCGCTGGAGAAGATCTCCAGTCGCGAGTCGGCCCGACTGACCCGCTCCCACGCGGCTCAGTCTCTCGAAAAGCTGGCTCCCGGAGACGTGGTCTCGGTGCCCACGGGACGCAGGTCCGGACTCGCCGTCGTCGTTGACGCCGGGCTCGACGACCTCGGAGAACCCCGCCCACAGGTGCTCACGATCGACCGGCAGGTCCGCCGACTGAGCGTCACCGACTTCCCAACACCGGCGGTCGTCGTGGACCGGCTGCGGATTCCCAACGACTTCCATCCCCGCAGCGCCAATGCCCGCAAAGCCCTGGCCGCACGACTGCGCGAACTCACCGGGCGTCACACCCACGTGAGATCCCCCCGGGTGCGCGACAGCGGCAACGACGTGGCCATCCAGCGGCTGCGCGCACGGCTGCGCAAGCATCCCTGTCACGGATGTGACGACCGGGAACTTCACGCGCGCTGGGCCGAGCGCGCCGGGATGCTGCAGCGGGAGAACGACAATCTTGCCCGCAGGGTGGAGGGCCGCACCAACACCATCGCGCGGCAGTTCGATCAGATCTGCGCGGTCCTGGTCGAACTGGGCTACCTGCAGGGCAGCGGCGACGACCTCGAGGTGACCGGCGATGGGCAGATGCTGGGACGCCTGTACACCGACCGGTCGCTGGTCATCGCAGAGTGCCTGCGGACCGGGTTGTGGAACGACCTGACCCCGCCAGAACTCGCAGCCTGCGCCGCGGCCCTGGTGTTCCAGTCGCGCACCGACGAGGAACAGATGCCCCGACTGCCCCGCGGGCGCATCCGGGACGTGCTGGCCGAGCAGGTGCATCTGTGGGCTTCCATCGAGGCGCTGGAGACCGAGTTCAAGGTCAAGCCAACGCCCGAACCGGACCTGGGTTTCTGCTGGGCAGCCCATCAATGGGCCAACGGGCAGGGCCTGGCGCAGGTGCTGGCGGGCAGCGAGCTGCCGGCCGGGGATTTCGTGCGCTGGTGCAAGCAGGTCATCGACACCCTCGGCCAAGTCGCCAGCGCGGCACCGGCAGATGATCCGGTTCGCGACAATGCACGTTCGGCCGCAGAATTGCTGCGACGTGGGGTCGTTGACTACTCCTCGGAGGTCTGAGGAGGTGGTCTTCGTGCATGTGATCGGTAAAGGCAGGGAGTGCCGGATCCAGGTTCCAGGGCCGCGCACGATGAGTGTTTGCCCGGCCCGATCCATCAATCCTGGGCCGGGGAGAGGCCGGATGGCCCAGGTTTGATGGTCGAAACCAGCCCGAAAGCCACATTTCAGTCGCTGGGTCCATCAAACCTGGGCCTCATCGACGTCTGTGGAGGTATTGCGGCCCCCATGTGATGAGGCGCCGGGTGGTCTTGCGGTGGGCGAGCAGCATCGAACGCGCAAGCCAACGGATGCCTGACGGCGCAACGACGGGACCGACCCAACGCTTGCTTCCCGTGAAACCGCAGGCATCTGAACAGCCGGAAGGCGTTACCGCTGCACACCCAGCGCTTGCAGGATGCGGCCGATGGAGTTCGCGATGCCGAATTCGTCGCCGATCGCATCCAGCAGTGGCAGGTCGGGGTCCGCCTGTACCTGCGGCGGCGCAGGCACCGGCAGGTCTGTAACGACCCGCACGACACCGGGGGCACGGTCCAGATAATCCGAAGCCCCCCGCAGAGACACCCGCAACCTCGGTGCCAGTCCGCTGTTCAGGTCTTCAACCGCTGCCCGCACCCCCGCCAGGTCGCCAAAACGGCGAAGCAAGGACGCGGCGGTCTTCTCACCGATCCCTGGCACACCCGGCAGGCCATCACTGGGGTCCCCGCGCAGGGCCGCCATGTCGGCGTACTGCTCAGGAGTGACCCCGTACTTCTCCTCGATGAACGCCGCATCTGCGATTTGCATCTTCGCCAGCCCACGGGCGGTGTAGAGAACCCGCACCCCCTTGTTGTCATCGACCACCTGAAACAAGTCACGGTCGCCGGTGACCACATCGACCGGCCCGTCAGCGATAGCCGCATACGTTCCGATCACGTCGTCGGCCTCGTATCCGGGCATGCCGACCTTGGGGATGCCCACCGCCACCAGCAGCGCCTCGATCAGCGGTATTTGCTCCTGCAGGGCGTCGGGGACTTCCTCCTGGTCTGCCCGCGCGACGCGGTGCTCTTTGTAACTGGGCAGCAGGTCCACACGGAAGTCCGGGCGCCAGTCGTCGTCCCAGCAGGCGATGACCGTGGCGGGGGAGTACTCGCGGATCAGGCGGGCGATCATGTCCATCAGACCGCTGGCCGCATTGGTCGGGGGATCGGTGTCCTTGGTGCGCCGATCGGGAACCCCATAGAAGGCGCGGAAGTACAACGAGGCGGTATCCAACAGCATGAGCGGGCGTGACACAGGCAGTAGTCTCGCAGGCGTGACGACCTCTGACACAGCTGATCTGCAAAGCCGCCTGCAACGCACCGTTGAGGCGGTCGGTGCCAGTGGCCTGGACGGCCTGCTGGTGTCGCCAGGACCCGACTTGCGTTATCTGACGGGCTACGACGCGATCCCGTTGGAGCGGCTCACGTGCCTGGTCGTCCCGGCCTCCGGACCGGTACGCATCGTCGTGCCCGCACTCGAGGTCGCCGCCGCGATGGCCAGTCCGATCGCCGATCTGGGCGTTGAAGTCGTCTCCTGGCAGGAGACGCAGGACCCGTATGTGCTGACGGGATCGCTGCTGCCGGGCGCGCAGCGGGTAGCCGTCGACGACCATATGTGGGCGGTGAAGGTGCTCGCCCTGCGCGATGCGATGCCCACGGCCCTGCAGAGTCCGGCCGGACCTGTCCTGCAGGAGTTGCGGATGCGCAAATCGGCCGTCGAGGTCGACTCCTTGCTCCGCGCGGGAGAAGCGATCGATGCCGTGCACGCGCAGGTGGCCGGGTTCTTGCGCACCGGACGCACCGAGCGCGAGGTAGGCGCCGACATCGCGGACGCCATCCTGGCCGCCGGACACGAACGGGTCGACTTCGTGATCGTTGCCTCAGGGCCGAACGGTGCCAGTCCGCATCACGAGCTGTCGGACAGGATCTTGCAGGCAGGCGACACCGTGGTCGTGGACATCGGGGGCACCATGCCAGACGGCTATTGCAGTGACTCCACGCGCATGTACAGCCTGGGCGAGCCGCCGTCGGCGGTCCGTGCGGAGTTCGAGGCCCTGCGAGAAGCCCAAGCGCTCGCGGTGGCGGCAGTACGTCCCGGGGTGAGCTGCGAATCGATCGACGCGGTCGCCCGCGACCATCTGGCAACCGCCGGCCTGGCGGAGTTCTTCATCCACCGCACCGGTCACGGGATCGGCCTCGAGACCCACGAGGAGCCCTACATCATCGAGGGCAACAGTCGGCTCCTCGAACCAGGCATGGCGTTCAGCATCGAACCGGGCGTGTATCGCGCAGGCTCCCACGGCGCGCGGATCGAAGACATCGTGGTGTGCACCGAAGACGGGTTCGTGACGTGCAACAACCGCCCACACGGATTGGTGGTCGTGGAATGAACGAACTACTGGAACTGACCGACGAGATCGCGGACCGCGAGCTGGCCCCGATAGCCGATCAGTATGAGCGCGAAGCGCGGTTCCCGCGCGATCAGTTCGGCGTACTGGGAAGAGCGGGCCTGCTGGGCCTGCCCTACCCCCAGGACTGGGGCGGCGCGCAGGTCGGGTACGAGGACTACCTGCAGGTCCTGGAGCGGCTGGCGCAACGCTGGCTCACCGTCGGGCTGGGCGTCAGCGTGCACACTCTGTCGTGCCATGCCCTGGCCACGGCCGGCACGGACGCACAACGCGACAGGTGGCTGCCGGACATGCTCGGCGGCGACCTGTTGGGGGCCTACTGTCTGAGCGAGCCGCAGTCAGGCTCGGACGCGGCGGGGTTGCAGACGGCAGCGGTCCGTGACGCCGATGGATATGTCCTCAACGGCACGAAGGCGTGGATCACGCACGGCGGGATCGCCGACTTCTACACGGTCATGACCCGTACCGCACCGGATCGGACGGCCGGCATCACGGCATTCCTGGTGCCCGGTGATGCTCCCGGGCTCTCGGCGGCCACCCCTGAGCGGAAGATGGGGATGCGCGGTTCGGTGACGGCGCAGGTCATCCTCGACGGGGTCA
This sequence comes from Micrococcales bacterium, assembly GCA_016719135.1. GTDB lineage: Bacteria > Actinomycetota > Actinomycetes > S36-B12 > UBA10799 > JADKAV01. Next base: position 11,695 of record JADKAV010000015.1, read on the forward strand.
AGGTCGGCGAGGATCGACGGCTGGGCGAGGAAGGCAGCGGCTTCCGGATCGCCCTGGACGCCCTGGACTCCGGGCGTTTGGGGATCGCGGCTAGTGCGGTGGGCCTGGCTCAGGCGGCCCTGAACGTGGCGGTGCAGTACTCCACGCAACGAGAGCAGTTCGGCAAGGCGATCGCAACCTTCCAGGGGGTCTCTTTCACCCTGGCGGACATGGCCACGGGCATCGCAGCGGGCCGCGCCCTGTATCTGGATGCCGCACGTCGGCGGGATGCCGGGGAACCCTTCTCGACCCAGGCGGCCATGGCGAAACTCTTCTGTACCGACATGGCCATGTCGGTCACGACCAGTGCCGTACAGGTGCTCGGTGGCGCCGGCTATGTCGAGGATTTCCCGGTCGAGCGCTACATGCGGGAAGCGAAGGTGCTGCAGATCGTCGAGGGCACCAACGAGATCCAGCGGCTGGTGATCGGCCGGGCCCTGACGGGCTGAACCGCGGCCTGGCGTTGCCCTGGACCCGCTACGGCCCAGTAGTTGCCAAATGACCCGCAATCCAGAGGTCAATCGGCAACCAGCAGGCCATCCGACCCGCTACGGCCCGGTAGTTGCCAAATGACCCGCAATCTAGAGGTCAATCGGCAACCAACAGGCCATCCGACCCGCAACGGCCCGGTAGTTGCCAAATGACCCGCAATCTAGAGGTCAATCGGCAACCACCAGGCCATCGGGCCGGCGGAGGGCCCGTCCCCAGGTCGCTGCACCAAAACAGCCGCAACCATCGCTTCCCTAGACTTCGGGAGTGAGGATTCTTCTGACTGGCGGCCACGTGTACTCCCCAAGTGAACGGTTCGCCACCTCCATGCTGATCGAGGATTCGGTGGTGAGCTGGATCGGAGCCGACACTGGCGCCGAAGTGCATCGCCCGGACGTCGATGAGGTGGTGGATCTGCGCGGCGATCTCGTCGCACCCGGATTCGTGCACCTGACCGATCCGGCCCCCAGCGTCGAGCAGGGGTTCATCCACGGTGAACGCTCCGAGATCCCGGTTGCCGACAGATGGGTACCGGAGGCCTGGGATCGGGCGGCCCAGGAAACCCTGGCGGTCGTGCCCCGTGATCCATGTCGATTGCGCTCAAGGATCGCCGCCGGAGTGCCGACCGCTCTGGTTCCCGGCCACCAGTGCCCAGGCGGTTGGCAGACTGTCCGCGCCGCCGTCCACGAGGTCGATCCGCAGGAGGCCATCAGCGCCCGGGCGGCCTTTTCAGCCCTGACCCGTGGCGCGTGGCGCCTGCTCGGCCATCCGGACCGCGGCGTCCTCGAGGTCGGCTCGACGGCCACTTTCCTGCAGTGGGAGGTGAACGACCTCGTCGTCGAGACACCCGATGAGCGGATCACGAACTGGTCGACCGATCCGCGGGCAGCCACACCCGGACTTCCTCCTCTGCAGGACGAGCGGGCGCTTCCCACCGTGCGGCGTGTGTGGCGAGACGGGCGGCCGGATAGGTGATCCGCGTTCTGGCGGCGATTGCAGCCGGAGTGCTGCAGGTGCTTGCCTTTCCTCCGGTCGGTTGGTGGTGGACTGCCCCGCTGGGCGTAGCTCTGTTGATCGTGGCCATCCGTGACCAAGGCGGCGGTCGAGCCGCGCTGCTGGGACTGGTCTGCGGTTGGGCCTTCTTCCTTCCCCTGCTGCACTGGCTCAACGTTCTGGGCCCCGACGCGTGGTTGGCGCTGGCCCTGGTCATCGCGGGCTGGTACGCGGCGATGGGCTGGGGATTCAGCGTGGTGTTGCAGACGCGGTGGTGGGTACTTGCAGTTCCGGTGGTCTGGGTCTTGCAGGAATGGCTTCGATCCAGGTTCCCGTGGGGCGGCCTGGGGTGGGGGCGTCTGGCATTCGGCCAGCCCGAATCACCGCTGACCGGGTGGGTCACCATCGGCGGTGCAACTCTGCTGTCCTTCGTGATCGCGCTCACCGGATGCTTGCTGGTGGCGATGATGTCCAGAGGTCGCGTGGCATTGCTCGCTGCGGTGACCGTGGTCGCGATCGCTGGGGTGGGCATCACTGTGTATCCGCGGCCCTCGGCCTCCGAAACGCCGACGAGCAGTCAACTTGCCGTGATCCAGGGCAACGTCCCGCAGCCGGGGATTGATTTCCTGGGCCGGCCGATGCAGGTGCTGGGCAACCATGTGCGGACCACCGACGAACTGGCGTCCGCAGTTGCCACGGGGGAGGAGCCCCAGCCTGACGCCCTTATTTGGCCGGAGAACTCCTCGGATATCGATCCGGTGGTGTCTGGACCCGCGGGCGCAGCCGTGAGTTCCGCCGCACGGTCGATCGGGGTGCCGATCTTGGTAGGAACCGTGCAGGAGGTGCCGGGACGGCCCGACCAGGTGGCCAACGTCGGCCTGGTCTGGGATCCGGTGACCGGGCCGGGGCAGGCGTACGTGAAGCAGCACCCCGTTCCGTTCGGTGAGTTCCTACCCCTGCGCCCCCTGCTATCCCGCGTCATCACCCGATTCGACCGGGTCCCTCGTGACTTCATCGCCGGCGACACGCCTGGAGTCGTGCAGTTGGGCCCCGCCCGGATCGCCGACGTCATCTGCTTCGAGGTCTCCAACGACGAGATCGTCCGGGAAGGTGTGCGGGAAGGCGGGCGGGCGCTGGTTGTTCAGACAAACAACGCGACCTATGCGACCACCGCCCAACCTGAGCAGCAGTACGACATCAGTCGCCTGCGCGCGCGAGAGACCGGACGCACGGTGCTGGTTGCCGCCACCACCGGCGTCACCGCGGTGATCACCCCTGATGGTGCGAGTCGTACATTGCCGCAGTTGCAGTCCGGATGGATCAACACCGAGGTCTTTTTGAAGGACTCCTGGACCCCGGCGGTCAGATTCGGTGGGCCCGTTGATGCTGTTTTGAGCGCGGCCGGGTTGATGGCCGTGCTGTTGGGTCTGTGGGCCCGCAGGCGTGTAACGGACCCAAGGTAGGCTCCCAGCGTGGCCCCGTCTTTCACCGATCTCGGCAGGATCCTGGTAGTGATCCCCACCTACAACGAGGTGGAGAATCTCGCCCGGATCGTCACTCGCGTGCGTGCCAGTGTTCCCGAGGCCCACGTCCTGGTCGCTGACGACAACAGCCCCGACGGAACTGCCCGGGTCGCCGACGAATTGGCTGCCACCGATGACCACGTGCAGGTGATGCACCGCCTGGGCAAGGAGGGGCTGGGTGCTGCCTACCTCGCCGGCTTCTCCTGGGCGCTGGACAACGGCTACGACGTCGTGGTCGAGATGGACGCCGACGGCAGTCACCAGCCGGAGCAGTTGCCGCTGTTGCTCGATGCGCTGCGCAACGCGGATCTGGTCCTGGGTTCGCGCTGGGTACCCGGTGGGTCGGTGGTGAACTGGCCGAAGTCGCGCGAAATCCTGTCCAAAGGGGGCAACTGGTACACCCGTCGGGCCCTACGGATCCCGTTGCAGGATGCGACCGGCGGCTACCGCGCCTTCCGCGCTTCGACCCTGCGGGCGCTCGACCTCGACGGAGTCGGCAGTGCCGGGTACATCTTCCAGGTCGATCTCGCCTACCGGACCCTCGCGAAGGGTATGCGCGTGGTCGAGGTGCCGATCGAATTCGTCGAACGGGAAGTCGGCGACAGCAAGATGAACCGCAAGATCGTCTCGGAAGCGTTGTGGAGGGTGACGGTGTGGGGCGTACGTGAACGCGTTCATCAGGCCCGCGACGCGCTGGCTGAACGTCGTGAGCGGAATTAGCCACAGGCGCCCTGACCGCATACAGCGCACGCTGACTGTGTCCCGCTGGCCTTGTGGCGAAAACGGGACCTGGCAGGTGGTTCTGTCACCAGAAGGCGCACCTGCAAGGCAGACGCCAACTGAACGCGCGCTGCACTCCGGATCAAGACCGAAGGCTGTCGTGGTCCCCGACCGACCAGAGTCAACCGGCTCGATCCTGTCTCCCGGCTTCCGATATGTGAAATGCTGAAGAGGCTTCACGTCGCAACCGGAAGGACGCCACATCATGGATCAGGAACAGTTCGACAAGGTCAAACAAGCCCCCGGATTCATCGCCGCCCTGGATCAGAGTGGAGGCAGCACGCCTAAGGCGCTGCGACTGTACGGCCTGGACGAGGGCGCGTACAGCGATGACGAGCAGATGTTCGATCTGGTACACGCCATGCGCACTCGAATCATTGCCAGCCCCGTATTCGGCGGGGACCGCATCCTGGGGTCGATCCTCTTCGAGCAGACGATGGATCGGGAGATCCACGGCCGGGGGAGCGCGGACTATCTGTGGAACGTCAAGCGCGTCGTGCCTTTCCTGAAAGTCGATAAGGGGCTCCAGGAGCAAGCAGATGGTGCCCAGGTCATGAAGCCGATGCCCGGCCTTGACGATCTGCTGGCCCGCGCCGTTGACAAGGGCGTGTTCGGGACCAAGATGCGTTCAGTGATCAAGGAAGCAAACGAGGCAGGCATTCAGGCCGTGGTCGACCAGCAGTTCGAGATCGGCCGACAGATCCTCTCCAGTGGACTCACCCCCATCCTCGAGCCCGAGATCGACATCAACTCACCGACCAAGGCCGAGGCCGAGCAGCTGCTCAAGCCGGCCATCCTCGACGGGCTTGAGAGCCTCGGAACCGACCAGCACATCATGCTCAAGCTGACCCTGCCGGACGAGGACGATTTCTACGCGGACCTGGTCGCGCACCCGAAGGTGCTGCGGGTCGTCGCCCTGTCCGGCGGCTACAGCCGCGAGGAGGCCAACGCCCGGCTCGCCCGTCAGCACGGAGTTGTGGCGAGTTTCTCGCGCGCCCTCACCGAGGGTCTATCGGTGCAGCAGACCGAAGAGGAGTTCAACACAGCCCTCGACGCATCGATCCAAAGCATCTACGAGGCGTCGATCACCTAGCCGACGACCGGCCACGGCGGGCTCTGGAGTCGCCGCGTTCTAGGACTCGCAGCGGCAGCGGACACAACTCAACCCTCCGACCGACAGACGGTGGGAGGGTTGAGTCGGGGTTCAGGAGTTGCCGGTCAGGCGGTACGCCGATCGGACTGCTCGTCAGTCTCCAGCAGGGCGAGCCGCTCCTCGAGCAGGTCCTCGAGCTCAGCGATGGTACGACGCTCCAGGAGCATGTCCCAGTGGGTCCGCACGTGCTTGGTGGGCTTGGGCTCGGGCTTGGTGGCATCGACCAGCAGTGCCAGTTCGCCGCAGGCGCACTCCCACTCAACGGGAACCTCTGCCTCGGCGGAGAAGGGCATGCTGATGACGTGTCCGGCGGGGCAGTTGTACGTCACCGTCATGCGAGGGGCGAACTCGACGTCGCGGTCGTTCTCCAGACTTGTCGCTCCGAGCCGGGTGCCGCGCAGGGCCTCACTCATGTTGCCTTCTTTCTATCGCCGCGCACCGATTGGTGGTGCCTGCATGACACAACGTCATACGTGGTTGGTTCATTCCCCGAATTCCCCTGGTTCACACCTGTTTGTGATGTTGATCACCGGAGTTGTTCGGCTGTGCACTCCTACGATGGCGGGTGCGGATACTCGTCGGCGCGCTGAGCGGTTGTGCTTGACAGACCCCTTACATTTGCGCCGGTCCGAGCGTCGATCACCTGCCGCAACACACTGGGTCGGTCGGTGATGATCCCGTGCACTCCCTGATCCAGCAGACCATGCATCTGTGCCGGGTCGTCGACCGTCCACACGTGAACGGGCCATCCGCGTGCGTGGGCCTGGCGCATGAAGGCCGCAGTGACGATCCGCAAGCCGGACGCCGAGGGCGGCACCTGAACACATATCGGCCCGCTGGGCAGCACGAACCGGGACGCCACCGAAACTCGACCTAACCGGGTCCGTCCAACGAGGGCCGTGACCTCTTGCGGCGCGAGGCTAGTGCACACCGCGTCGCCGAACCGAGCACGCACGCGCCGCAGCCGGTTCCAGGAGAACGACGCGATACACACACGGTCAAGGTGGTGACCACCGCTGAGTAAGTCGAGCAGCGGAGCGACGGCGTTGTCCTCCTTGACGTCGATGTTGAAGCGCACTTGCGGGAACTCCTCCAGGACCTCCTGCAGCGAATGCACCCGCTCGGCATTGCCGATGCGCGCCTTCTTGACCTCGCTGAAAGGCAGATCCCGGATCCGCCCGACGCGATCGGTCACCCGGTTCAGCGACTGGTCGTGAAAGACGACGGGCACTCCGTCTGCGGTCGCCCTGATGTCCGTCTCGATGTACTCAAAGCCCAAGGACACCGCTCGACGAAAGGCCGTCAGCGAGTTCTCCGGGGCTTCCCGGGCGCCACCCCGGTGCGCGAACGCAACCGGAGCAGCGGCCTCCAAGTACGGATGGGTCACAACGCCCCTGACGTCGGCAACAGGTCGACCCAGGGCTGGGCGGCCTCGATCTGCGCGGCCAGCTGCAGCAGGACGGCGTCGTCGCCGAACGCTGCTGCGAGTTGGACACCGACCGGAAGGCCATCGCGTGTGACATGCATGGGGACGCTGGCTGCCGGTTGACCGGTCAAGTTGTAGATCTGAGTCTGCGGAGTGGCGGCCAGGGAGTCAGCGGCGAGGTCGTCGAGGGTCTTACGCAGGACCGGCCCCGGCCCCACCCGCTGCAGAACCGACAAGGCTGCCTGTTCCACCTTGCTCGGTGCCAGTTCACCGATCTTCACCGGGGGAGTGGCCACAGTCGCGGTCAGGTGCACGTCGAACTCGGGGCCGAACAGGTCGCCGAAACGTCGACCCATCTCTACACCCCATGCCTTGGCAGCGCTCATTTCGGCCGCACTGAGGGTTCTGCCGACCTGATTGAGGAACCAGGTGGACCGTTCGAAGTTGCGGGCGTCGGCTTTGCGCCCGGTCATCTCCTCGGTCCAATCGACCTCCTTCGCGACATTGGCCGCGACGATGGTCAGATAGGCCTTCGCACCCTCGGTGGCCCGGATCGGCAGGTCGAACTCCACCACCTCGTGGCCCAGTTCGGACAGCAGGGATGCGGCCTTGTCGACCGCCTCCACTGCATCAGGGTGCATACTCGCACCGAACAGGCTTCGGGTCGAATAGCCGATCCGCAGTTTGCGTGGTTTGCGACTGGCGGCGGTCAGGTAGGACTTGGGGCCGTCGGGCGCGGCGTAGGGTGCACCCGGGTCGGCTCCGCGGACTGCATCGAGGGCCGCAGCGGTGTCTCGCACCGAGCGTGACATGAGGAGCCTGACGACCAGCCCGTCCCATCCTTCGCCCTCGTCGGGCCCGAGCGGAACCAGGCCGCGGCTCGTCTTGAGTCCGAAGATCCCGCAGTTGGACGCGGGGATCCGCAGCGAACCGCCACCATCCCCACCGTGCGCGAGCGGCACGATGCCGGCCGCGATCGCAGCGGCCGACCCGCCGCTGGATCCACCGGGTGTGCGTTGCAGATTCCACGGATTGCGGGCGGGTCCCCGCAATTCGGGTTCGCTCACGCCCATGATGCCGAACTCCGGGCAGTTGGTCTTACCGAAGATGTTGAGCCCGGCCTTCTCGAACCGCACGAACAACTCACTGCTGCGTTGCGGGATCCAGTCCTCCAGGGACCTGCTGGAGTAGGTACAGCGGTGCCCGGCCAGGTGTCCGTCCATGTCCTTGATGAGGAAGGGAACACCACCGAACGGACCGCTGAGACCCTCCGCGGCCGCCCGCGCCTGCTCGTCCCAGGACTCCACCACAGCGTTGATGGCCGGATTCACCGCGTTGCGGCGCGCGATCGCCGCCTGAAGCACCTCCGTGGCTGTCACCTCGCCGTTCTGGATGAGTTTCGCGAGGCCGAGCCCGTCATATCGCACATATTCGTCATGCCGCATGCAGCGAGCCTAATGCGAGCCGGTGGATGAGTCAGGGGGTTGCCGGGATGCGAGCGCTTGCTGGGCGGTCGCCTTGCCGTGGTCGAGTACCCGCAGCTCGCGGCCCTTTTGGCGCGCGCGGACAACGTCATAGGATGACGTGCTGTCGGTCTGTCGCCGACAGCAGACATCACCGTCCGACAGGCGGTGACAAAGGAGAAGGTGATGGGCGAGCAGATGCACGCGGCCGACAGCCACGAACTGATCCGCGTTCACGGAGCCCGCGTGAACAACCTCAAAGACGTCAGCGTGGAGATCCCCAAACGCCGACTGACCGTCTTCACCGGGGTGTCCGGGTCGGGCAAGAGTTCGCTGGTCTTCGGCACCATCGCCGCAGAGTCGCAACGCTTGATCAACGAGACCTACAGCACCTTCGTACAGGGCTTCATGCCCACCCTCGCGCGCCCCGACGTGGACGTCTTGGAGGGACTGACGACGGCGATCATCGTGGATCAGGAGCGCATGGGCGCGAACTCCCGCTCGACTGTCGGCACCGCGACCGATGCCAACGCGATGCTGCGCATCCTGTTCAGTCGCCTCGGTGAACCCCACGTAGGCTCCTCGCAGGCCTTCTCCTTCAACGTCGCGTCCGTCAGTGGCGCTGGGGCGGTCACCCTGGAGAAAGGCAACAGGACCGTCAAGGAACGCCGCAGCTTCCACATCACCGGGGGCATGTGCCCGCGCTGTGAGGGCATGGGCAAAGTGACGGACTTCGATCTGGGCGCGCTGTACGACGAGACCAAGTCATTGAGTGAAGGGGCGCTGACCATCCCCGGGTACAGCATGGACGGCTGGTACGGACGTATCTACCGCGGATGTGGTTTCTTCGACGCGGACAAGCCGATCGCGAAGTTCACGAAAAGGGAACTCGACGCGCTGCTGTACAAGGAGCCCACCCGGATCAAGATCGAAGGGATCAACGTCACCTACGAGGGGCTGATCCCCAAGATCCAGAAGACGCTGCTGGCCAAGGACGTCGACGCGATGCAACCGCACATCCGGGCCTTCGTGGAACGCGCGGTCGTATTCACGACATGTCCGGACTGCGGCGGCACCCGCCTGAATGAGGGAGCTCGTTCCTCCAAGATCAAAGGCATCAACATCGCCGATGCGTGTGCCATGCAGATCAGCGACCTGGCGCGATGGGTCCAGGGCTTGGACGATACTTCGGTCGCTCCGCTGCTGGCCAGCCTTCGGCACACCCTCGACTCCTTCGTAGAGATCGGCCTGGGATATCTGTCCCTGGAACGGCCGGCCGGCACCTTGTCCGGCGGGGAGGCACAACGCACCAAGATGATCCGTCATCTCGGATCGTCGCTGACTGACGTGACGTACGTCTTCGACGAGCCGACCATCGGACTGCATCCGCACGACATCGCGCGCATGAACACGCTGCTGCTGCAGCTGCGCGACAAGGGCAACACCGTGCTCGTGGTCGAACACAAGCCGGAGGTCATCGCGATCGCCGACCACGTGGTCGATCTGGGACCGCATGCCGGTAGCGCCGGCGGAGAGGTGGTCTTCGAGGGAACGGTGGAGGGCCTGCGCGCGACCGACTCCCTCACCGGTCGACACCTTGACGACCGGGCACAGCTCAAGGCGACGTTCCGCGCAGCAGTCGGGCAGTTGGAGGTTCGCGGGGCGAGCACGAACAATCTGCAAGACGTGGACGTTGACATCCCGCTCGGCGTACTGGTGGTGCTGACAGGCGTGGCGGGATCGGGCAAGAGTTCGCTGATCGACGGTTCGGTGGCGGGGCGGGACGGGGTGGTGTCGATCGATCAGGGCGCGATCCGGGGCTCACGGCGCAGTAATCCCGCGACGTACACCGGTCTGCTCGACCCCATCCGCAAGGCCTTCGCCAAGACCAACGGTGTGAAGCCAGCGTTGTTCAGCGCCAACTCCGAAGGCGCCTGTCCGACCTGCAAGGGCGCGGGAGTCATCTACACCGACCTCGCGATGATGGCGGGCGTGTCCACAATCTGCGAGGAGTGCGAGGGCAAGCGGTTCCAGGCGTCGGTGCTGGAGTACCACCTCGGCGGCAAGGACATCAGCGAGGTGCTTGCCATGTCGGTGATCGAGGCGGGGGAGTTCTTCAATGTGGAGGAGTCCCGCACCCCGGCTGCCCACCGAATCCTCGAACGCCTGGCCGACGTCGGTCTCGGCTACCTGACACTCGGGCAACCCCTCACGACGTTGTCCGGCGGCGAGCGTCAGCGACTGAAACTCGCCACGCACCTGGGGGACAAGGGTGGGGTGTTCATCCTCGACGAGCCCACGACCGGCCTGCACCTGGCCGACGTCGAGCAGTTGCTCGGACTCTTGGACAGGTTGGTCGACTCCGGCAAGTCGGTCATCGTGATCGAGCACCACCAGGCCGTGATGGCCCACGCCGACTGGATCATCGACCTCGGCCCGGGGGCTGGTCACGACGGTGGGCGAATCGTCTTCGAGGGCACTCCCGCCGACCTCGTCGCTGATCGATCGACGTTGACCGGGGAGCATCTGGCGGCCTATGTAGCCCGCCGTTGACCCCTCGTGTCGCGCTCAATCACCCCGCCAGGTACCAGAGAATGCCGTCATAGTCCGACTGAGGCAGGATCGACGGTTGCTGGACTGCATCCTGTCCTGCGATAATGGCCATATTCAACACCCTCAAAGTGGCCACGGGAGGCTGGGATGGACGTCGGGGTCCGTGATCTTCGGGACGGTCTGAGCCGTTACCTCTCGTCCGTGCGTGACGGGCACACGATTACGGTGACCGACCATGGTCGTCCAATTGCGCGCATAGTGCCAGCGGGGGACCCGACGTCTCTCGAGCGACTCATAGCCGAGGGCCGCGTCACGCCGGCTTCCGGGCCCCGGGCCGCTCGCTCGAAGCCGATCGAGGCCGCGGGTTCGGTCAGCGATCTCATCAGTGACCAGCGCCGTTGATCCTGTACCTCGACACCTCAGCGCTGGTTCCACTCCTGATCGCAGAGCAGACCTCCGATGTCTGTGGGCAATTGTGGGATCGGGCCGATCGCGTCACTACTGCACGATTGACGTATGTCGAAACCGCAGCTGCACTCGCGGCCGCGGAGCGCCTGGGTCGGCTGACTGCCCCTCAGTACGTTGCCAGCCGCGAGATGCTGAACGAGCTATGGGGCGCCGTTGATGTGGTCGAACTCGATGCCGGCCTGATGCTCTCATCTGCTGACATCGCTGCCAGACGAGGTCTTCGTGGGTACGACGCCGTCCACTGCGCGGCTGCGTCTGGGCTGCGCGGTGAGAGCCTCGTGGCGGCGGCCGGTGACACGCAACTTCTGGCTGCCTGGTCGGCCGAGGGCCTAGCAGTGATCGATATCAACGCTTCATGACGTGCTCAGAGTTCGTGCCCTGAACAAATCGTGAATCCCCAGGCGATTTGATGAGTGTCTGCTGGGTTCGATGATCGATCCACTGATTGCCGAACCGATCGGGCCCCGTGGCAGCGGGATCGGGGCCAGTCGCGTGAGAGAAGTTCCGCGCCATAATGACCGATAATCGATATTATGACATTTCAAGCGCGCTTCTTCATTCGCTCACCTTTACGACGCGTGCTGGGCGGCCAGCGCGGAGTGGCTAGATATCGCGCTGGTCAGCGCCGATCGAGAACTCCTGGCTGCGGGACTCGCCGAGTCGCCAGCCACCACGGTGGTCCGGCTTAGATTGCCACACGCGCGTTGAGCCAGCCCGCAACGTGGTCAGCAGTGTCCCGAGAGTTCCGGTGAGGTGCCGCGTGCGGGATGGGGCTCTTCGTCGGTGGATCGACGCGCTGAGCGCATCCCAATCGGATCCAGGACGCCAGCGGTCCTGGGTGCAGGGACAGCCATGCCCTACGGCTCCCCCGCTGATCCGGCTGCCTCTTGTGCGGCTTGCTCAACGCGCTGGTGGTAATCAACCCACCACTGAGCATCACCGGGCGGCAGATTCGGGTTGTCAGCGCGCCATCCCGCAGATCCGTCGACGAGCTCCCGCACCACATCCGCATGGCCCGCATGGCGATGCGTTTCGGCGATCATGTGTACCAGAATGTGGTGCAGGGTGACCGAGCGCCGCCCTTCGCGCCACCATGCGACCGAGCCGACCGTGTCCAGACTCAGCGCGGCGATCGTTGCGTCTGAGTGTTCCCAGACTCGATGGTAGAGCTCGATGATTTCTGTGCGGGACTCGTCGGCGGTAGCCCACATGTCAGCGTTATCGTCAGCCGATTCTGAGAACCATGGGAACGTCTGTTCGAATGGGCGGCCGAAACAGTCTCCCAGGTAGCCGGCCTCGACGCTTGCCACGTGCTTGACGATTCCCAGTAGGTTCGTGCCGCTGGGCACCAACGGGCGGCGTACGTCGTACTCGGAGAGTCCTTCCATCTTCCACAGCAGTGCCTCGCGCCCGGTTTGCAGATACTCGGCAAGCACCGCCTTGTGGTCGTTCATCAAGCCTGCTCAGGTCTGAGCGGGTTTCGGATATCCCGCGAGCCAGGAACCGTAGCGCAGCGAGTTTCCATCGGGATCGACGTAGGCTCCCTCGCACAATCCGTACTCAGTGTCTGTGGGTTCGACGTACTCCCCCGCCGCGCCGGACGCACTCCATTGCTCATGCAATGCGTTGGCGTCGTCGACGTAGAGGTACACCTCGCTCAGATTGGTCACCGGATCGATCCCGGACACCTGGCACAGGTGCAACTGCAGTCCGTCGCGGAAGACGAAGCCGTACAACACTTCGACCAGGCGCCTGCCCTCCACGACTTCGCCACGTTGGTAGGGCTTGGCGCGAAATCCGAGGCGCGCATAGTTGTCGAGCGCTGAGAGGACGTCACTGACCGGGAGGACCGGAGCCAGTGCCTTGAGCGTGGCCATGGACATGAGACTAGCCACATCCAGCACCAGATTGCGCCGGTCGGCCGACGGGCGAAGGGGGCCACAGCGTTCTAGATTGCTGCCATGTCACTGCAAATACCCAACACCGAAGCTGACGAACTGAAAGCCCGGATCGAAGCGCTCATGCCCGAGGTGCGCAGAGATCTCGAAGCACTGGTCGCCATCCCTTCGATCAATTTCCCCGGCTATGACCTGCCCGACGTGGTTCGCTGTGCAGAAGCATGTGCGGAACTGCTGCGCGCGGCCGGTGCCGATCCTGAATTGATCCCCAGCTCCAGCGGCGTTCCGACGGTTCGGGCGGACATCGCCGGGCCGCCGGGCGCTCCTCTGGTTCTGCTCTACTCCCACTACGACGTACAGCCAGCAGGCGACCTGGACAAGTGGCACACCGAACCGTTCCAGGCCGAAGAGCGTGACGGGCGGCTCTACGGACGTGGCGCCGCGGACGACAAGTCCGGCGTGATCACACATCTGGCCGTTCTGCGTGCCTTCGAGGGGTCACCCCCGGTGAATCTGCGGATCTTGTTCGAAGGTGAAGAAGAATATGGCGGCGATTTCGAGGAGTGGCCGACTACCAAGCCGGAGGTCTTCGCCGATCTCGATGCCGCGGTCATCTGCGACATGGGCAACGTGGAAATCGGCCAGCCGACCTTCACCACGCAACTGCGCGGAATCATCGAGGGCGTCGTCACGGTCACGACCATGGAAGAGCCCCGCCACAGCGGGATGTTCGGGGGTCCGGCTCCCGATGCCCTGATGGTGCTCATCAAGCTGCTGAGCACACTGATGGACGACGACGGCAACGCCACCATCGACGGCATCAGTGGCTCGGATTGGGAAGGTGCCGAGTATCCCGAGGAAGCATTCCGTGAGTTGGCCCAGATACTGCCCGACCAGCCCCTAATCGGTTCCGGCAGTGTGGCATCACGGCTGTTCTCCAAACCGGCGGTCTCGGTCGTCGGGCTCGACGCGCCGGAGGTTGCCACAGCCCCGAACGCGATCATCCCGACCGCGAGGGCCAAGATCAGCGTTCGGATCCCGGCGGGTGTGGATGGTGAAGAAGCCACCGGACTGCTTGAGGCACATCTGCGCACCCACTCCCCCTTCGGCGTGAAGATCGATTTCGAGCCCGGAGTGCCGGCCAACGGTTCCGCGGTCCCTGTGGGAGGCCCGGGCTACGACGCCTTCTCCGCGGCTATGGAGTACGCCTATGGCAAGCCATCCACTCAGCAAGGCGCCGGCGGCGCGGTCCCCTTCGTGGCGAACCTCATCGAGTCTCGACCTGAACTAGAGGTACTGGGTGTGGGTGCGCAGGATCCGCTGGCTCGGATCCACGCTCCGAACGAGAGCATCGACCTCGAGGAGTTGAAAGACTCCATCGTTGCCGAAGCGTTGTTCCTCGCCGAGTACGGTCGACGCGCGCGGCAGTAGCCGTGCGCACCTTTGGCTGCAGTCCGTTCGGCGCGGCGCGTTCCACCAAACAGCGGTGAGAGTTGCGTACAGGCGTTGGACAACGGTACGGACGTTGGACAACCACGGGCGGTCCTTCTCTCACCCCCGTGCGGATCTCCAACGCACGTGCCCAACTCCAACGCCTGTCGATCTCGGGCATGTGACAACGACTAGACAGATTTGTCGCCGCCAGCGAGAGGCGGCCGCGTCGCAAACCCGTGATCAGGCGCTGACGACCAAACACAAAACCCCCGGCCTGACCAGGGGTTTTGCTTGGTGGGCGATACTGGGTTCGAACCAGTGACCTCTTCGGTGTGAACGAAGCGCGCTACCACTGCGCCAATCGCCCTCAAGACGCAGATAAGACTACCTCACAGGGGCCAGAGCCCTCGCACGCCGTCCAGTGAGGTTCCATACCGCCAGAGGTACGCACCAGCTGCTGCTGCCACCAGCACGAAGCCGGCCGCGGAGGCAGCCCGCACCTGGGTGCGGTACTGCGGGTCCTGCGCCTTCTCCTTGGCTTGCCGCAGTTTCTTGCGGATCGGATGGAGCAATTTCTGCGCCCATACGTACTCAGAGGCAAGGATGATCAGGCCCAGCGCGATCATTGCCCAGCCCGGCCCGGGTAAGACCAGAAGCACCGCACCGAGCGTCATCACGCTGACGCCGGCCATAAAGACAGTGATCTTCCACGCCGTGTCCAGCAACCAGTTCTTGCGCAACCAGCCGCGGAACCGTCGGTTCCACGGGAGTCGGGTTGCGGGTTGTGTCACGTCTCACAGCCTAAGTCGATTACGCGATGGAACGAAAGGGCACACCATTGACGTCAGTACCCACGGAGGAATCATGCATACGGAACCCATCCCCACGGTCGTCACAGCGGAGATCACCTTGAACCTGGTGATCGGCACCGAGTATGGAATGCCCGTGCCTGCACGATTCAGCTACTCAGCACACCAACCGCTGTCCGTGACTGCCGAGTTCCAAGGCGGCGAAGCGGCCGTCCAGTGGGTGTTCGCCCGGGACCTCTTGCAGGAGGGTACAAAACGTCCGGTCGGTGACGGGGACGTTACGTGCTGGCCGGCCACGGTCACTGGGGAACGGGTGGTGTGTATCGCCCTGCGCTCGCCGTCAGGTCAAGCCCTCCTGGAAGCCCCTGCCGACCAGATCGCGGCATTCCTTGACCGCGCCTACGAGACGGTGCCTGCGGGCGCCGAGGCGGATTTCCTCGACCTGGACGGTCTCATCGCCGACTTGCTCGCTGCAAACGACTGACAGTATTCGACGACGGCTCAGGCCGGGTCGACATCCGCACGACTGCGCGCCCGGAAGCCCTCGACCAGCCCGGCTGTCACCGGACCCGGGGCGTCCAATGTGCGCGCGCCCACCCTGTCGACCGGGTGTACGTCGCGGGTGCTGGAGGTGATGAAGATCTCGTCCGCTGTGTCGAGCACTGACAGCGGCATGCTGCGCTCCTCGACCTCGAACCATTCGACGACCAGATCCCGTGTGATGCCGGCCAGACATCCTTCGGCAACCGGTGGGGTGAAGACCCGCCCGTCGATCACCACGAAGACGTTGCTGCCCGTCCCCTCACAAAGGTTGCCCGCGAGGTTCCCCAGGATCGCCTCGCTGAACCCGTCTGCTCGAGCTTCAGCCAGGCACACGGCGTTCTCGGCGTACGACGTCGTCTTCAGGCCCATCAACGGAGACCGTTCGTTGCGCGGCCAACGACTGACCACCACCTGCGTTGTAGCGGGCCAGGGTCGGCCCTCGAGGCTGACACACGCGAGGGTGGGAGGCCCGTCGCCACGTTGAGACCCCAGTGGACCGGGTCCAGACGTGTAGGTGATCCGCAGGACTCCGAGGGGGTACGCCTGCCTCGCCATGAGTTCATCAACCGCTGTCCGGACGACGTGTTCGTCCACGGCCGGCAGGCCGAGCCCCCTCGCGGAACGGTTCAGGCGCTGCAGGTGGCGGGTCAGCGCGAACGGCACACCGGCCTCGGTCTTGAGCGTTTCGAAAACGCCGTCACCCACGGTGAAACCGTGATCGACGACCGCTACCCGGGCCT
The DNA here is from genome assembly GCA_016719135.1 of Micrococcales bacterium. Taxonomy (GTDB): domain Bacteria; phylum Actinomycetota; class Actinomycetes; order S36-B12; family UBA10799; genus JADKAV01. The sequence continues at coordinate 28,006 of JADKAV010000015.1, forward strand.
GTGAAACCGCCTGCACCTCACCGTTGATCCAACTCCACACACTGCTACCTTTTCACGGAATCGGCAGACGCAAGGCCAATCAGGCGACCCGCCTTGAGTTCGGTTTCCCGCCACTCCCCACCGGGTCGCTGCCCCATGTGATGCCCGCCCCGGTTCCGAATTTGAGCTCAGCGCCGTCCAGCCAGAAGGTGCGGATGGCCACACCCAACTCAGCCCTCTGAGTATCCGCGTCGATCCACCCGAACGCGCCGCAGTACCACTGGCGCGAGCAGGGTTCCACGCGCGCGATGACCTCCAGCGCGGAACTCTTAGGCGCACCGGACACGCTGCCGGGCGGAAAGGTGGCTGCGAAGATGTCCGGCCAGCCATGGCGCCCAATGTCCGCGGCAACACTGCTGACCAGGTGGTACAGACCCGGATACGACTCGACCGCCATCAACTGCTCGACCACCACGCTGCCCACCTCGGCCAGGCGTCCCAGGTCGTTGCGCACCAGGTCCACGATCATGACGTTCTCTGCGCGGTCCTTGACAAGGAATCCGGTAGGAGAGGCGGAGGTGCCTTTGATCGGGCTCGACCTGAGCACAGTGCCGCGAAGGCTCAGGAAGCGTTCCGGAGAGGCCGACGCGATGTGCACGCCATGCTCGGGGAGTTGCAGGAGTCCGGCGAAAGCCCCCTTCATCTCCGCCAGGCGGCCGTACAGCCCCAGCACTCCGTCGGCGTCACAAGCCGCACTGAGCACGCGGCACAGATTCACCTGATACACCCACCCGCGCGCGATCTCCGCCTGGACGTCCCGCACGCACCGGGTGTATGCCGGCTCGTCCAACGAGGATGCCCAGGAACCCCGAACGCCATCCCACGCTTTCGTCGAGGGCTGACTCGCCTCCCAACGCCCGAAGCGCGCCAGCACAACTTGGCCTTCGAATCCAACCGCCACGGCCCAGCGCCCACCGCGGCCCAATGCCTGCAGATCATCGGTAACCTCAAGCAATTCCGACGCCCGCAGGTTCCCGAAACGCGCCTCAGGCTGGCCGGTGTGCACGCTTCATCCTCCCCTGACGAGTTCCACCTTGTCCCGGGTGTCCCCGACAGCCCTGCAAACCCGTTTAGGGCGGTGGCAACGCGCTTCAGGGCGACGTTGTTGGGCATTCAGGCCTGGTGGACTCCCCAACAACGTCGCCCTCAATAACTGTTCTGCGCTCGGGTGCCGCGGACGCAGCCATGTCGGCCAGGACTCGGACGTGCAACTCTGCCTCAGTCTCTGACTCGGTCAGCGAACCTGGCATCGGCGTGCGGAGGTGGCCGGCCCCGCTGTTGTGCACGAGAGGAAGCGAAGACATGTTGAGGTACCTGGTGTCCAGTGAGTGCGCTGCTCGGTTATGCTGGTCCAAGCCGGTACGATCCCGGCGACACAAACGCGGACGTAGCGCAGCTGGTAGCGCATCACCTTGCCAAGGTGAGGGTCGCGGGTTCGAATCCCGTCGTCCGCTCGAGAGGCCACGGGGCTTCTGGTGGAGTGGCCGAGAGGCGAGGCAACGGCCTGCAAAGCCGTCTACACGGGTTCGAATCCCGTCTCCACCTCGCTTCACAAGCGGGCGATTGGCGCAGTGGTAGCGCGCTTCCTTGACACGGAAGAGGTCACTGGTTCGAACCCAGTATCGCCCACCGAACCCCCTGGTGACAGGGGGTCTTTTCTTGCCCTCCACCCCCCGAAGACCGCATTGGGGAGCCAAGCCGACCATTCTGGCTCCTCGATGGAACCGAACGGCGGTAACCGGGCGCGCCGAATCCCCTTCGACGGGATATGTCTAAGCATTCTTGCCGCGGGTACCAATACGACATGGATTTTCTACTGTGGATTCTTGCCGTTGTCCTTGTTGTCGCAGGCATTTTCGCCATCGTGCGTAGTCAGGTGCTCTGGGGTGTTGTGCTGATCGTCGTGGGTCTCATTGTGGGACCCGGCGGTGTGAGCCTGTTGTCATGACGCGCCGACTATGGCGGGTCCTGACCCCCCGTCGGCGACGTATGTTGACCGTTTTCGACCTGCTGGTGGACGGCGGTGCTGCCGCTGTTCCCGCAGGCCGGAAGTGACCGCTCAAGGAGGAGTTGGACCTGCTCGCGCATGGCTTGCGCGGCGGTCGTGGGTAGCAAGCGCATGATCGCTCGTGCAGCCTGCGGCGTGCGCTCATACCCCCCCGCCAGTTCCGGCCATTCAACCGAATTGCTCAGTTCGGCCCGGCGAGCGGAGTTGTAGGGGTCGTCGCCGCCCCGTATTCGTAGTGCATTGGTCAGCGCCTCGCCTTGAACGATCTGCATCGCCGCGAGTCGCTCACCCCGCAACCACCGATGAAGTCCCACGTACAGATTCGACAGGACTTCATCCACGAGCCATTGCGCCGAGGGTGGTGGCGACATCGCGGGTGTCAGAAGGCTCACGTCGAAGGCTGGCCTGGCCCACACCACCCGGCCGGGGGCGAAAGGAATCCCGGGCAACTCCTCAGGTGTTAAAACGGCGAACTCGTGGTAGATCCCGGCCACCAAGGCCTTGTACCCGTCGCGGGTGTTCCGGTGCAGCCATTCGATCGGGCCGCCCAACCATGAGACGTCTTCCAGCAGCCGCCGCTTGTCATCGGTGATGACGAAGAAGTCGAGGTCCGAGTGCTCGTCGAGGCGGTGGACATCACGTCCGACAGATCCGAGAGCCAGCAGAGCCAATGCCGAAGGATCTGACTGCAGTCGCAAGGCCATCTCGTCCAGACGCTGCAGCAGAGCGTTCATGCGTCGCGCAGGAAGCGGTCCAACACCCGCACACCGAACTCCAGCGACGACACCGGCACACGCTCATCGATGCCGTGGAACAACGACGTGAAATCCAGATCGGCGGGCAGTTGAAGAGGCGCAAAACCGTAGCAGCGGATCCCCAACAGCGACAAGGCTTTTGCATCGGTGCCACCGGACAGCGTGTAGGGCACCGGTATCGCGTGCGGATCCTCAGCGCGCAGCGCTGCGGTCATCCCCGCAACCAGGTCCCCATCGAAGGTCGTCTGCAGACTGATGTCCTTCTCCTGGGGTTCGTAGGTGACCCCCGGCTCGAGCAATGCGTCGAACTGGGCGAAGAAATCCTCTTCGAGTCCGGGGAGGAAACGCGCGTCCACCATGGCTTGGGCCTCCCCGGGGATCACGTTGCTCTTGTACCCCGCAGACAGCATGGTCGGGTTGGCAGTGTGCCGCATCGTGGCCCCGATCATTCGCGCCGCCGGGCCGAGCTGTCCGATAACGGCCTCCGGGTCTGATGGGTCGAACGGAACCCCCGCCGCGTCGCAAGCCGCCTCCAAGAACTCCTGCACCGGCGGAGTCAGCTGAATCGGAAACCGGTGCTCCCCGATCCGGCTGATCGTACGAGCTAACCGGGTCACCGCGTTGTCGTCATGGATCAGCGACCCATGGGCCGCGGTGCCGCTGGCTTTCAGCCGCAGCCACGCCAACCCCTTCTGTGCGGTTTCGATCATGTAGAGCCGCATGTGATTGGCCAGTTCCACCGAGAAGCCGCCGACTTCGCCGATTCCTTCGGTCACGCCTTCAAGCAACTCCGGACGGTTCTCCACGACCCAGTGCGCGCCGTGTCGGCCTCCGGCCTCCTCATCGGGCAGGAACAGTAGGACGATGTCGCGCCGGGGTTTGATCCCGTGCGACTGCCACTGCTGGACGACCGTGAGGATCATCGCGTCCATGTCCTTCATATCCACGGCGCCTCTACCCCAGACCATGCCGTCGTGGATCGTGCCCTCGAAAGCGGGCACAGACCAGTCAGCAGCTATCGCGGGGACGACGTCGAGGTGGGCGTGGATCACCAGACCGGGTGCCTGCGGGTCCTGACCGGGGATGCGGCAGACCACGGCCTGGCGAGTGGCAGAGGTGGTCTGGAAACGCTCAGGTTGCAGACCGGCCCCGCGCAGGAAGGCCTCCACGTACTCGGCGGCTGATGCCTCCCCTGGGCCGGTGCCGTCGCCGTAGTTCGAGGTGTCCAAGCTGATCAGCTCGGAGCAGATGGTCGCCACGTCGGAGGTCATGGGATCACTGTGCCACGGATCGGCCTGGTCGGGGACCGGGTCGATGGGCCACAGTGACAGCATGACCGAGCGTTTGTTCGTGGCACTGTGGCCCGAGCCACAGGTGGTCGAGGCAGTTCGCCGGCAGCTCGAACCGATTCAAGATCGATACCGTGAGTTGCGCTGGCAAACGCCGGACCGTTGGCACCTGACCCTTGCCTTCCTGGGTGAGCGCGGACGCGACAAGGAGATGTCGCGCCTGCAGCGAATCGAGCCGCCAACTGTCGGTCCTTTATGCATCTCTGGCAGCGGGCGATTCGGCCCAGTGTTGTGGCTCGGGATCGACTCCGGCCCCTGGCTTGCCGACCTGGCCGGCGAGGTGCGACGGGTGCATGACGTGCACGACCGACGCTTCCGGGCGCATCTCACGGTCGCGCGATCGCGCTCGGCTCTCGGGCAGTGCCAACTCACCCGCGCCGTGGTCGATCTGGCGAGCGTGCGCTCCCCCACATGGACCCCTTCCGAATTGGTGCTCGTCGCCTCGACGATCGGCCCTGCGGCTTCGTACCGGGCCCTTTCGGCTTCTGCGCTGACTGGTGACAGGCCGTGACGGGCGCTTGATACTCTTGAACCCCAACCGGTCCGGGTGGCGGAATAGGCAGACGCGCTAGCTTGAGGTGCTAGTGCCCGTAACAGGGCGTGGGGGTTCAAATCCCCTCGGACACCAGTTTTTCTCTCGACGGCGCGACTGCCGGAGCCACAATTTGCGAAATAGCCCGTTAGTTGCCAAATGGCCGGCAAACTACGGGTCATTTGGTAACTAACGGGCCGTTTCACAATCTCGATGTCGATTGGGTCAGCCATTCCTAGAGGGACCAGATCCTTCACCCAAAGGCCCGTCCAAGGCAGCTCTGATCAGTGCGGTGATAGTTGCGACGACGACGTCCGGGCAGCCGACCCGAGGCAGCCCGGCTCGAAGCGAGGTGTCCAACCTGGGGTGTTGTGCACAATCCGTTGCCTCGGTTGTGGCACTTCTGACTGGTGCGTATCGCGCGGGTACCAGGGCGGGATCAGAAGTTCGAGGACGTGATGGAACTCCGCGGGCTAGCCGCGAGCGTGAAGCCCAGCCACACAACGGCGATCACGATCGTGGTGGGGGTGGACTGAGAATCCACGATCCAAGCGCCCACCGCGACTGCGATGAGGGCCACGGCGCCTGACGCCTTGATCGGCAAGCGATGGTCGTCTGCGACCCAAGCCATGACGGCCAGACTGACAGCCACCAGGGCCGCCGGACCGGTGAGCAGGGCGGCCACGCTGGCCGAGTCGTTGAGCAAGTCGGAACCGACGACCGCCAGGCTCAAGCCGACTGCCAGTCCGAGCAGAGCGACGTGGAAGGGCAGATGGGCTGTTACCCATGCCATTCGCGCGCGGCCCTCAAGCCGCTTCACGGTGGCGGGCCCGATGAAGTAGGCCCACCACGTCGTGGTGAGTATCACGAAGACCGTGACCAATGCGATCACCCGAACCGACCACACCGAGTCTGCGCCGGTTCTCAAGACAAGTTTGACCAGAGTCTCGCCCACGATGATCAGGGTCAGCTCGCCAAGCCGGTGCGTGAGAGCAGTCATCTCAACTTCGGGGTCGCGAACCGCCGGGACGATGGCAGCCGCCAAGGCGACGATGGCGATGACCCACACCACCACATCCGCAGCAGGAGGAAGAACCAACGAACTGATCAGCATGATTACCGAAACGCCAACCAGTTTTGGCACGGCTGAGGGAAGGTGTACATCGAAGCGCTTGGATCGCAGCGCCAGGGCCAGGCAGCCGCACAGCAAAGCTGCGAGCAGGACGACGAACAGGCCGGCTCTGTCGAACTCGGTCTCGTCGGCTGCGACAGACAGAAGCAGCACAACCCCCATCTGAGAAACGAGCAAAACCACGGTGCCTGTGGTGAAAATGCGCAGCCGGGTCGTGAACGCAGCGGTGGAGGCATTCGTCAACACCCAGGCGCACCCGAGCACCGCGTAGACCGTCAGGAACCAGATCCCACCGACCACTGTGTGGTTGTAGGCATAGGAGCCGGTGATGGCGATGATCCCCGCGGCGAATGCCAGGTCGAAGAAAAGGTCCACCCAGTTGGCAGCGGGCCACTGGACTCTGCCCTCTGCCTGCGCGCCCACTCAGGCGACGATAGCCGCCGCTGATCCGGCATGCCCGTTTCGAGAGCTCGCCCTATCGATGACGCCGCGCCGCCGTCACTGTAGGGACCCTGCGTCTTGGTGTGAGTAATGCTGGGCTGCTCCACGCCTCCTCGGCGTCTACCGATCCGTGGCGGCTTCCGCGGCCGCTTTCTCCATCGCTGCCGTCTCCACTCCCGACTGACCTGGAGGCATCCGGTCGGGCTGGGTGCGCGATTGGATCGCGATGATCACTGGGACGAGCACCGACGCGACGATTCCGGCTGCGAAACCGTTGTTGTAGAGGTTGAGTCCAGCGTGCAATTGGCCAACGGTCTGCACCGCGGAAGCGTGGATGAATCCGGCAACGATTCCCCAGTGCCACCCGAAGCGACCCGCGGTGGGCGCCAGCGTCGTGCCGAACAGGGCCGCGAGCAACAGCATGGGCCCGGCGGGGTCCAGGGGCTTGGCCACGGATGCCAGGAGCACCCCGATCATGACCGGGGTGATGTTCCGGGGATGCTTGCCGAAGGCCGCGAAGCCCACGATGCTCAGCAGGGCGCCCACCACTGGCCCATTCAGATCACCACCGACCAGCAGGATGTACGTCATCCCGACGATGCCGGACAGTGCCATGTTGACCAACGTGGGCCCGATGCCGGCCACCGCGATGAAATCCGTCTGCGCTTGACCGGATAGCCGCAAGAGCTGGCCGACTCCCTTGAAGGCCTGCCGGTCGAACCATAGGCCCAGCGCGATCATCGAAGCGAAGATGACGGCGAGAAACGGCCCGAGGATGCCTGTATTGCCCGTTGTCCACACAAAGACCGGGTCGGGCACGAAGCCGTACGACTTGTACAGCGCTACCACGAGGACGCCGATCAGCCCGGCGGTGAACCCCATGTTGTACAAGCAGAACCCCATGTGTGCTCGGAACAACTGCGCGGCGGCCGGGGGCAGGATGAATCCGATCAGCAAGCCGGTGACTATGGCCAGAGGGACTGTGACAACCGGGCGCAGCGTTGTGCTGAACAGGACCTCAGAGACGATGGGCGCCAGCGCCACCCCGAAGAACGCGGTATTGATGTGTGTCGCGAACGGCTCCCTCCTGAAACGGGCATAGAGCCAGACGCCGACGACTATCGGCCAGACATTCAGCAGATTCTTGCCGAACAGGGCGAAACCCAGCACGAGAAACAGGCATGCGACCGCCGCGCCGGTCATCTTCGCACCGGACTTGTAATAGAAGAAGCACGCGATGAGGGTGAGCAGTCCCGCGTTGAGGAAAGCCGCACCGATCCCGCCGATGCCGAAGTAGTCGGTGATCAGCGCATCGCGGGTGGTGAGAATCTCGAAAAGACCTTGGACCGATTCAGAGGGCCCCGAGACGGCGAGACCGAAGACCGCGAACGCAACAGCGTAGCCCGCGACTATGAGCAGGACACCCTGGTCCGATACCGTCGCGGATCCAGCCGGTGTCTCGCTCGATTCCCGGTTCATTGGGGCTCCCTGACTTGTTGTTCAGATCGTCACATCTGCAGCCATCGGGTCAGACCATGCTGCTTCGGCCTACGGCAGGACACTATCCGCCCGCGACCTGACATTGCTTGAGTAGGAAGCTCTACCCACGCCACAAAGGACCGAGCGACCTCCCGGCCGGGGTGGGTCCAGATGTGTCACGTCGTTTGGTCCGCGGGCAACCCTGGCGCCTACGATGCATCCCCCACAACTTCGCTCGTAACGTGGGGCCGCCGGATCAAGCGTGAAGACTGCAAGAGCCCAGACCAACGAGGCCGCGCCGGTCGAGGACGCGATTGGGCACCTCAAGGCCCGGCTCGGAACCGACCGTGCGCAATCAGTTCGTGACGCGCACGCCCAACTCATCAAGATGTTCCAACAGATCAGCGGGGTCGGCGTATATCCGGAAGGCATGGCCCTCGACGAGCTCACTGGCCGCGAAACCACCGGTGAGCAGACCGACGCCAACGGCACGCGCGCGACGAGCCGCAAGCATGTCCCACGTACTGTCACCGACGACAATGGCCACGGACGGGTCCACCCCCAACGCCTCGGCCCCCGCGAGGAACAGATGCGGATCCGGCTTGGCGAACGGCACGTCATCGCCCGTCACCACAGGGCAGCGGCCGTCGACGCCCAGCATCTGCAGGACCGGACCGGTCTCCTTCTTCGCCCCACTGGTGGCGATGCCCCACGCGAGCCCCAGTTCATCGAGCCGGTCCAACAACTCCCGGGCACCGGGCAATGGCTGCACCGAGTCGGACAATTGCGCGTAATAGTGGCCGTGTCGCTGCGTCAATTGTTCATGTTCCTCGTCGGTGAGCCGATGTCCCGACTCCCGCAGAACCGCCGCCGCCAGCAGGTCCGACCCCATCCCGATGCGACGGTGGACACGCCAGATCGGAATCGTGATGTCGAACTCCTCCAGGGCGCGCTGCCAGGCGAAGACGTGTTGGTAGACGGAATCCACCAGGGTTCCATCGAGGTCGAATACGAATGCCGGATCCGGGGGCGGTGTGAACATCCTGATCTTTACCCCGTCTCGGCCGCGGTAACCCACACAACGCTTGCTGGGTGTCGGACCGCTCAGCCCCCGAAAACCTCAATCGCGACTGCGGCAGCAACCCCAGCCTGCTCGCCGGTCTGCTCGCACATGGCCCGGACGAACTCCGGATCGGCCATCGGATGGTCGCCCAACCCTTTCAGGTATGCGTCGTGGGCGGCCAGTGACTCGACAGCGAGGTCGAGGTAGCCGGTCACATCAACGGCGTGGTGTGCCTGCGGAGAACCTGAAACCAGGGTGCGCTTCACGGGGTGAGGGTCAAGATCCGCGGTCGGGAAGATCCAGCGGTTGCCGGCGTCTGCGGCCGCGTCAGGCCCGCTTCGCCGACCGCGCGGTGGTCAGCACTGTTGCGACTACCGGGAAATCCCCAGTTGTCGCGGTGGTTGAACAACAACAGGGTGTCGGGCCGGTGCCGCCGAATGGCCAGGGCCAGGTCTTCGCGCAGTGCAAGGCCATATTCGACAGTGCCGTCCGGGTGGTCCAAGAACTCCACCGACGACACGCCTACGACGGCTGCACTGGCTCGCTGCTCCCGCTCCCGGACAGGAGCGGCCTGCGCGGGCGCCATCCCATCGATTCCCGCCTCACCGCGTGTCACCAGCAAGTAGCTCACGCGGCTTCCCGCGGACGTCCATTTCGCGACAGCAGCGGCGGCCCCGTACTCCAGGTCGTCGGGGTGGGCCACGATCGCCAAGACCGTGCCGGGGTCTTCGTCCCACAGTTCAAGTGCCATGGGTTTCAATGTAGTGCTGCCCGGCAACCCTGGGTTCCGTTCAGGCGACGGACAACTGCTCTGCATGCCGGAGAGCAACCCGCCCTGGCGTGACATATTCTGCTCAACGCCTCACCAGAAGATCGGCATGCTAGAGAGAAGGCACGATGTTCGACAAAGGCTTTTCGGCCGGACCTGATGCCGCTGCGTCTGATGAACCGGCTGCCGGGCCCGTCGATGCCCCTGGTCGAGTCGAAGCAATGCTCTCTGCGCTCCAGCACCTCGGACATGTCGGCGTGTGGGATTTGGATATCGCCACCGGAACAATGTGGTGGTCCGACGGCCTCTACACCATTCACGGATATCCTCCGGATTCTTTCCCTGCCAGCCTCGATAGGCTGGTGGCGAACACACATCCTGGTGACCGAGCGGCGTTCACCGAACAACTACACGCACTGATCACGAATGGCCGCGAGCTGGATGTCATCAGCAGGGTGGTGCGTCCTGACTCAAGTCTGCGCTACGTTCACCGACGCGGTAGCCTCCTGCGGGACTCCGACGGCAACCCCCTGCGGGTCTGTGCGACGTCAATCGACGTCACCGATACCCGAGTTCTGGAGTCCGAACGCGATGAGGCTCTTGTGCGTCTGTTCGCAAGCGAAGCCCGCTATCGAATGCTCGCGGAAAACGCTTGGGACGTGATTTGGACCATGAGTCTTGACGGCACCGTGACGTACGTAAGTCCCTCAGTGCAGCGTGTACGGGGCATCACACCCCGGGAGGCCGCCGCGCAAACCCTCGACCAAATTCACCCGGCTGAGTCAGTCGCCCGTGTCACCGCGTACTACGAGGCGCTGTTCGCTGCGATCCAGGCCGAGACCGAACTCCCCACCTTTCGCGGTGAGCAGCAGTACTACCGCAAGGACGGCTCCATCATGACCGGCGAACTGGAAGTCAAGCCGCAGCTCGACGCAGACGGCCGTGTCGTCCAGATCCTCGGCGTCACCCGAGACGTCAGCGAACGCAAACGATTGGAGTCTGAACTCCAGCGACTGGCACTCACCGATGACTTGACTGGTGCATATAACCGGCGGTACGCCAACGAGATCCTCCCGATGGCGATCAAGAAGTTCCACCGCTACCGGACCCCAGCATCTGTGTTGCTGATCGACATCGATCACTTCAAGGCCATCAATGACCGATGTGGCCACCTGGTCGGCGACGCAGTCCTCACAGAGTTCGCACGCCGCATTGCCGAGGTGGTTCGCGAATCTGACACGCTCGTGCGGTGGGGTGGCGAGGGTTCTTGCTCTGGCCGAACGCTGCTCCATGACGCAGGCAGTGGTGGTCGCAGAGAAGTTGCAGGCAGCCTTCGCCCATCCGGTCCACGACGCCGGGGAAGTCACTGTGAGTATCGGAGTAGCGGAAATCAATGCAGGAGACGATCTTGATTCGTGGATCCACCGAGCCGATGACGCCATGTACGCGGCGAAGGCGGCCGGCAGAGATTCGATACAGGTCAGTGAATAGGAAGCCTGCTGGACCATGCTGCCCTATGCCGAACGCGTCTGGCGGACCTCACAGCGCCGGTTGGGTCACGACTGCGGGCTGATGGAGGTCTAAGAGTCGACGGTAGGAGGGTCGTAGGTTCTGCCGACCGAGAGTCAGGCCCCCATCATTTGGCCCAGTGGCAGCAGCCAGAACACGAGCTGATGCGAGCCATCTTACGACTTTGTGTCGCCGCCCTCAAAGACTGCGGAGCTCGTCCACGCTGTATCCCGCCAGACCCAGACTCTCCATCGTCCGGGCCCGCTCCGTCTCGTAGTCGCGGCCGGTCACGATCGAACTCATACGCAGGACTGCGTCCATATTCGGTGTGTCGACGCCGATCTGGCGCGCGAGATCGGTCAGGAACACCAAGCCGAAGCCCGCGTCCTCGTTGAAGTACCGATAGTCCAATTGCGACTGGGCCTTGATGCCCTTGAACCCCGGAGCCTGGGAGTAGCCGGTGCTGTAGTTGTTGACCGCCTGATATCCCTGGGCGATACCCAACTCAGGATCCCTCAGGACCGATACGCCCAATGCATCGGCGATCGCGAGTCGCTCGGTGTCCACCGCCTCGATCACTCTGCCGACGCCGTCGGTGACCCCTTCCTCGTAGAAGAGGAAATCGCCGCCGGTGCGCTCGATCAGCGCGACGTTGCACAAGGACACTGCCGGATGGATCACGGGGTTGCCGTTCTGCAGAGTGGTCTGCAACACGTTGTCGGCCATCTCGATCTCGCCATGAACGGGCTGCACCACATCGAACACCTGCTGGGTGGCCCTACTGGGCAGTGCGGCCACGTAATAGCCACCCTTGAGCCGGTTGTACACCGTGATGTGGGCCGGCCCGGTCAACCTCACCGCATAGGGCAAGGTGGAGGTTTCCGCGATGAGCACCGAGTCGTCGTCGAGTCCCAGATCGAGCCCCTGTTTGAACACGATCGCGCCGGCGCATGAACTGGGGCACACCACGTAGATCTGCCCCGGGCGCACATATGGCGCACAGACCTCGGCGAACGGCATGGTGCTGTACGCAGGTCCCACGGCAAACACCAGGTCGGCGTCCTGCACCGCCTCCTCGATGTCGTGTCCGGCGTAGACGATCTCCTGGAAACCCTCAAGCTCACCATCGGCGGAGATCCCCCCGCGTTCTGCCACCTCTTCGATAGTGCCGCTGAACTCCTCGAAGTCGAACATCGCAACCTCGTGGCCGGCCTGTGCCCATTCGAACGCGATGGCATGAGCGCCATTTCCCGATCCCAGAACCGCGACCTTCATCAAGACCTGCCTTCGTCGATGGAATACCCCCATCTTCGCCGTCAAGGACCCACGACGCCTGTCAGCGGGCCGTGCGCTGCGACCTGGACCCGTAAGAGGCGGGTGTGGCGCGGTGGGACAATGAAGTTGTGTCGACGTCGACGCTGATCATCGGAGCCGGATTCAGCGGTCTGGCCACGGCCCATTTCCTCATGCGTCGGCTGGGCCCGGAAGCACACGTCACTGTTCTGGACTCCTCACCGCGTGTCGGCGGCAAGATCAACACTGTGCGGTTGGCTGGGCTCCCAGTCGATACCGGCCCCGATGCATTCCTGTCGCGGGCGGCCGAACTCCGCGAACTGATCGATGAGCTGGGTCTGAACAGTGATGTGATCGAGCCGCAGCCGGGAGGTGCCTACATCTGGTCGCGCGGCAAGCTACGACCCATTCCGGACGGTGCCTCTTTCGGCCTTCCCGGCAGACTCGGGCCACTCTTGCGCTCACGCTTACTGTCCCCGGCGGGCGTGGCTCGGGCAGGCATGGACATTGTGCTGCCGACCTCGCACAGGTCGCAGGACCCATCGGTCGCCGACCTCGTCCGGCCCCGTTTCGGGTCCGAGGTCTATGACCGTCTGGTTGAACCCTTGCTGGGCGGCGTCCATGCAGGCGACCCGGCCAGACTGAGCGCCAAGAGCACTGTGCCGGAGATCAAAGCCATGGCCGAAGCCCACCGCAGCTTGTACCTGACCATGCGTTCGCGGCGTGCCCAGGCCCCCAAACCAGCGGGTGCGCCGTTGGTTTCCATCGCAGGGGGCATGGGGGTTCTGGTGGACGCTCTTGTCAAGGAGATCAGCCCTCAGGCAGTGCTGGCAGGAACAGAGGTCTCTGGTGTCGAGCGGACCGGTGCCGGCTGGTGCATCTCGACCGCCGGCGGTCGGATTTCAGCCGAGGAACTGGTTCTGGCGGTGCCCGCCTACGCCGCCGCGGATCTGCTCGAACCACTTGCGCCTGAGCTCAGCTCCGAGTTGCGCGGCATCCCGTACGTGGACGTGGCAAACGCGACGCTGGCCTTCCGGGCCCATGATCTGCCCGAGCTGCCGCCCGGCACCGGCTTTCTCGTCCCGCCAGTGGAAGACCGCTTCATCGTCGGGTGCACCTGGCTGACGAACAAGTGGCCGCACTTGGTCAACGACGACGTGGTTCTCATCAAGTCCATGGTCGGGCGAGCCGGCGACCGGCGATGGCTGACTATGTCCGATGAACAGCTCATCGAAGCCGTCCGCGCGGATCTGTCGGGCATGCTGGGAATCGACGCGCAACCCTTCGAGACGTTCGTGCAGCGCTGGCCCAAGGCCATACCCCAGTACGTCATCGGCCATGCGGATCGGCTGGAGACGATCGATCGCCAGGTCGCCGACATCGGTCGCCTGCACCTCACTGGAGCCGCGTATCGCGGCTCGGGCCTGGCCGGCTGCGCGACTCAGGCGGCCGCAGTTGCCGACCGCATCACGCGAGGGTGAACCGCACGCGGTTGTGCACGGCCGGGCGGACCGGGAGTCTCTGTATGTCGCACTGACCGGCGCGGCAGGGCACGAAATGGGGTGCTTCGGACTAGGGGGGAGTCGGCTGGTCGGTGAGGTGTTTGCCGGCCGGGGGCGGTGTCGGTGGTGGCCGCGGCTTTTTGTCGAAACGACTGCTGACCAGCGGTTCGGTACAGCCTCGCCATCACATGGGGGCCACCGGTCGCACCCTCGGCTCCGCTACGGCCCCCATCTGATGGAAGAAAAGGGACATAAGCCCCACAATGCACGCCGTCACCATCACATCGGGGCCGCCGAGGGCCCCACCGCCCCCGCCGCGGCCCTCATGTGATGGCGGCGAGCAGTAGATGCTCTGGTGGAGGCGTCTGCCAGCCATTGGCCACGTTGGGCTATGACGGGCATGCCGTCAACGACACGATCCTGGCCTACGGTCAGCTGCTGGTCGACGATCCCGAGCGGATCGGCCCGATCCAGGCGACCGGGATGGACCAGACGCTGTTCAACCGGGAGTACCGCACCCAGCAGTGGGCGACCACATTCGACTCCCCCCTGAAGTCCGAAGGGCCGCGTAATGGCCCGTTGGCCGTGTGTGTCACCGCCGCTTGTAGATCGGACCTGATTCTCTATGCGGAGGCCCACCCATGCCCGTGTGCGCTGCGCAATCTCGCAGCGCACACGGGCATGGACGTGGGAGTGTCTCCTGATCAGGCCCTGAGCGCCTGCGCCAGTTCTTCGAACTCCTGCACCAGCAAGCCCATGTCGTCCTGCGTGTGCGCGACGGACACCAGCCACTGCTCGTCGAGCCCGGGCGGAGTGAGGATGCCGCGGTTGACTCCCCAAAGCCAGCTCAGTTCGGCCGTACCGAAGTCGGTGCGCTTGTAGTCGCGGTAGTTGCGCACGGGAGCCGTCGCCCAAGTGACCGCGCCCTTGACGCCGAACCCGACAGTGTGGGCCGGCAGTTCGTAGCGAGCGATGACCTCGTCGAGGGCGTCCAGGGCGCCATTGTTGATCTCTTCTGCGTGGTCGAGGGCTTCCTCGGTGCAGATCTCGTCGACCGCAGCAGCGGCGGCCATCACCAGTGGGTTGCCGTTGTACGTGCCGAAGTGCCACATGCGGCCATCGCTGATGGTCGCCATGATGTCGGCCCGTCCGCCGAAGGCTGCCAGGGGCAGCCCGCCGCCAATGCTCTTGGCCAGGGTGATGAGGTCCGCTGTAACTCCCAGCCGTCGGGAGGCCCCCGCGTAGCCCGCCGTCAGACCCGTCTTGACCTCGTCGAACACGAGCAGCGCGCCGTGTCGGTCGCACGTCTCACGCACGCCCTGCAGGTATCCGGCGTCGGGCAGGACGATCGAGATGTTCTCCAGGACCGGCTCCATCACAACTGCCGAGATCTCATCACCGTGTTCGGCGAAGATCGCTTCGAGGCGATCCAAGTCGTTGTAAGGAACCACGTGCACGATGCCGGCCTCGGCCTCGAACGGCACGACGGGAATCGGCGATTCCTCGGGACCGGCCTCGGCAACCTCTGGCTTGACCGATACCGACAGCGCGTCGTAGCCACCGTGGTAGCCACCCTCGATCTTGATGATCCCCCGGCGGCCGGTGAAGACTCGAGCGGCCTTGACGGCGTACATCGTCGCCTCGGTACCGGAGTTGGCGAAGCGCAGTTGCTCCAGGTTGAACCGCTTCTGGAAGAGTTCGGCCACCGACGTGGCGCTCGGGGACGGCGTGACGAACAGGGTCCCGCTTTCCAGGGCCTTGGTCACGTACTCGACGACCAGCGGATGCAGATGGCCAACGAGCATGGCGCCGAAGCCCATCGACAGGTCGAGCAGTTGGCGGCCGTCGACATCGGTGAGCCAGGCGCCCTTGGCCGACTCGATGGCGATGGGGTGCGGTTCCCAGTACTGGAACGAGGAAGTGACACCAAGCGGCAGCGTGCCAAGCGCGCGCGCGTGATGAGCCGACGACCCAGTCGTGCTGGAGGAGAACCGCTCCCACTCCTGGGCCATGAGTTTCTCGACCCGGTCCTGGTCGACCGGAACGGATGATTCGGGGACGGTGCGCTTGGTCGCCGGATCGTGGTCCGGCCATGCACGGGTGGCGTCGGTGAGTTCGGTGTCGGTCATGTGGGTCCTGCCTGCTTCTCGTGATGGAATATCTGACGGTAGCAAGAAGTGCACACTTTCGGCATCCTCTTCGCAGGTCCGAATGTGCGAATCGGTCACCTTCTCGCGCATTCGACGACGGATTCCTTTGCGTTAGTGCCGTTCAGGCTTCGGTTGGCGCATGCGGAATAGCACTTGTGCCGGAACCGCAAAGCAAATACGCGGTCCTGCAGACCAAGCCCGATTCAGTTCAGCAGATTAGCCGTTTCCTGACCGGTATGTCCGATGTCGCCAACGCACTGAACCTGGCCCGGTCTTTCAGACGAATCGGCGGCCTGGTCGCGCAGGCGTGAGAGTTGGGTAAACGCGTTGGAGATCGGTACGGACGTTGGAGATCGGCGGGCGGAATTACCCTCACGCCTGTGCGCTTGTCCAACCCCCGTACCTGACTCCAACCGCTATCGCCCATGTACGCCTGGACCTCAATCCACACGCCCGAGTCGGCGGCACGTCGATGGCCAATCGCGGCCACCCATACGCCCGCAGGCTGCTCACAGATCAACGTGCCCGCCATAGACTCCCGGCGTGGCCAGCATGCTGAAGTTCGTGGACGAGGACCCCAGCAGCAACCGCGCGCAGTGGGCCCTGGCGGAGTACATCCGCGACGTCACGCAGACCGCCGGTCTCACGCAGTTGGATCTGCAAGCAGGTGTACGTGACGTCGCCGAGTACCGAGCACCGACCGGGGTGTTCCTGCTCGGGCTGTTCGACGAAGAAGCCGTTGCGTGCATCGGACTGCGCCGGCGCAATGATGTCGAAGCAGAGATCAAGCGGATGTGGGTCTCCCCCGCTGTCCGGGGCCGCGGGGTGGGGGCGACTCTGCTGGCTGAGGTGGAAGCACGGGCGACTGAACTCGGATACGCGCGCGTCGTGCTCGACACCAACGGCGCTCTCACCCCGGCCATAAGCCTGTATCGCACCCACGGGTACACCCCGATCGAGCGCTACAACGACAACGCCGACGCCACCCACTTCTTCGCCAAGCAGTTACGGTGATGGGTCCCGGGCGTCATTCGTTCGAAAGTCCGGCAACGCAGGCGCAGGGCCGAACCACCGAAACGCTCGGGGCGTCCACACGCGAGCCGACCGGTCGTGGTGTCCCCGAGAAGAGACGGAAAGGACACACCCATGCGAAGCGGCGAAGTCACCCTGCACGGCCACCGGATCAGCTACCGCGAGGCCGGTGAAGACCGCGAGCCCGTGATTCTGCTGATCCACGGCATCACCAGCAGCAGTGCCACCTGGGATCCGGTCCTGCCGGGACTTGCCTCGGATGCCCACGTGATCGCCCCGGACCTGCTCGGCCACGGGGAGTCGGACAAGCCTCGCGCGGACTATTCGCTGGGGGCACTGGCCAGTATCTTGCGTGACCTTCTCGAGCACCTCGGCGTGGAACGTGTCACGGTCGTGGGCCACTCACTCGGTGGCGGGGTGGCGATGCAGTTCTCCTACCAGTACCCGGAGTACTGCGAGCGGATCGTGCTGGTCGACAGCGGCGGTCTCGGCCGGGAGGTGAGCGTCGCTCTGCGGGCTGCCACCCTGCCGGGGGCCGCATTCGTGCTGCCGATCATCGCGAGCACCAAGGTGCGCGATGCCGGCGCGGCGGTGGGCCGGGTGCTGGGCCGGTTGCCGATGCGACCCCGGCCGTCGGTGGCCGAGGTGGTCCGGGGATATGCGTCGCTCTCGGAGACGACAGCTCGCGCCGCCTTCGTCCACACCCTGCGCAGTGTTGTGGAGCCAGGTGGGCAGCGAGTCAGCGCACATGATCGGCTGTACCTGTCCGAAGGTATGCCAACGCTCATCATCTGGGGCCAGCTCGACACGGTGATCCCGGTGGCACACGCCCACGATGCACACGCTGCCATCCGGGGCAGCGAACTGGAGATCTTCGAACAGTCGCGGCACTTCCCGCACATGGACGAGCCCGCGCGGTTCGCCCGGCACCTGCGTCGCTTCGTGGCCTCCACTCAACCCGCGCCGGTCAACCGAGCGGTCCGGCGTGAGCGCCTGGTCGCCGGTGGTTCCGCGCCGACGAGTGGCGCAGGAACCGCCGGATAGCCCATTTGCACCCTCAGTCAGGCCTGCAGCATCTTGAGGAGAACCGCAGTGATCCCTCCTGCAAAAGGCGAACCGCAGAAGAACACCGAATCCTCAGTCACGCAACAACAAGCCCGCTGCAGCCTCGAGCACGCACAGAGCCATTAGTCGCACTGTTCGCTGGTCCGCAGTGTCAGCCGTTACGTCCACCTCAGCCAGGTCGATGCTGACCACGCGCCGGTCCGCACCGGCCGCACGCGCAGCCTGCCGCAGTTCATAGGCGCTCAGACCCCCTGGCACCGACGCGGGACATGCGGGCGCCACCGCCCGATCGCACACGTCCACGTCCAGGTCGACGTGCACCCGGGGCCCTTCTCCTCGGCCCGCGATCTGCAGAGCCTGTTCCATCACCGACACCATGCCTCTACCCGCGACCTCGTCACGGCCGATGATGGTGATCCCGTAGTCGCGCGCCCGGGCGGCGTACTCGCGGGAGTTGGCGAAATCCGAGATCCCGATCTGCACAATGGCCCGCCCATCCATCCCGGACTCGACCAGGCGGGCCACCGGCGATCCGTTCGACATTCCATCGCGCACATCGTGATGGGCGTCTAGAGTCACCATGCCGGTCGCAGACATCGCTCGTGCCACGGCGTACGTGATCGAGTTGTCGCCACCGAGCGCCACCAGCAAGCGGCCGCGCCATTGCGCTAGAACCCCGCTGGTGCGCATCTCACCGGCCTCACCGTCGGGATCGGCGACGTCCCCGAGGTCGACTGCACGCAGGTCCCGAAGGTCGGCACCTGCGGATTCCACCCAGGTTGAGTAGCGCGCCAACGCGCCGCGCACGGCGGCCGGAGTGAGATGGGCGCTGGTTGGCGAGATCGATGTGAGATGTGCTGGAACGCCCAGCAGTCCCAGGTCGGGCACGCTCGCGGGCGCAGTGGCGCAAACGAGCCATTCCGAGGCGCGCGGCCACCGGGGATCGTCGGTCATGAGCGGCCTCGCCGCCAGACCTGTCGCACCAGGTCCACGCCCGGCCGGTACGCGAGATGGATGTGCGAAGGCGCATCCAGCAGGACCAGGTCGGCCGGTCCCCCGACGACGATCCGTCCGACATCCGATCGGCGCAGGGCCGCGGCTCCTCCGAGGGTCGCTGCCACCACCGCCTCTGACACCGTCATGTGCATCTCCCGGACGGCGAGTGCGATGCAGAAAGGCATCGACGTCGTGTAGCTGGTACCCGGGTTGCAGTCGGTGGCCAGAGCGATCGTCACCCCGGCATCAAGCAGGCGTCGGGCATCCGGGTACGGCGACCGGGTGGAGAACTCGGCGCCCGGCAGCAGCGTCGCGACCGTGGCACTGTCGGACAGCGCCGCGATGTCGGCATCGGTGAGATATGTGCAATGGTCCGCCGACGCCGCCGCCGCCGCGACCGCGACTGCGACTCCGGGTCCATGCTGCAACTGGTTGGCGTGCACGCGCGGCACGAGGCCGTGCCGAATACCGGCCGGCCAGCACCTCCCGGGACTCGTCAGCATCGAAAGCACCCCGGTCACAGAAGACGTCGACCCACTTGGCCGTGGGTGCACACGCGTCGAGCATCGGCCCGTTGACCAGGTCGAGGTATCCCCGGCGGTCCCCGCTGAACTCCGGCGGGACAACATGCGCTCCGAGCAGCGTCACCTCGTCAGTGAAAGCACTCGCGAGGCGCACCGCCCTCGCCTCATCATCCACGGTCAACCCGTAGCCGGACTTGATCTCGAACGTCGTGATTCCGCTGCGCCGCAGTTGGTCGGCCAGGCGACTGACATTGGCGTGCAGCGTCTGGTCATCGGCGGATCGCGTGGCCTGCACGGTGGTGTTGATGCCGCCGGCCGCGTAGGGTCGCCCGGCCATCCGCGCGGCGAACTCCTGGGATCGGTCGCCGGCGAATACCAAATGTGAGTGGCTGTCCACGAAACCGGGAAGCACAGCAGCACCGGCGCAATCGATCCGGGCGTCGACTGCTGGAGCCTGTCCGCCGGCTCCGATCCACGCCACTTCATCGCCGTCGATGATCACGGCGACGTCCTGGCGTAAGCCCAGCGGATCGGGCATGCCGGGATCGTTGGTCACCAACTCCCCGATGTTGTCGAGCAGCAGGCTCGCGGTCATGTCATTGCTCGCTCATGGGAATACGCACGCCAGTGTTCCGAGCGACCTCGACCGCCTCCTGGTACCCCGCATCGACGTGTCGGATGACGCCCATCCCGGGATCGTTGGTGAGGACACGTAGCAATTTCTCCCCAGCCAGGGCCGAACCGTCGGCAACGCTGACCTGACCGGCGTGGATAGATCTTCCGATGCCCACTCCCCCGCCGTGGTGGATCGATACCCACGAGGCTCCAGATGCGGTGTTCACCAGGGCGTTGAGCAGTGGCCAGTCGGCGATCGCATCGCTACCGTCGCGCATCGACTCGGTCTCCCGGTACGGCGAGGCCACCGAACCGCAGTCCAGGTGGTCACGACCGATGACGATGGGTGCCGAAATCTCCCCTGAAGCAACCATTTCGTTGAACCGCACCCCCGCCTTGTCGCGCTCGCCGTACCCGAGCCAGCAGATCCGCGCCGGGAGCCCCTGGAACGCGACCCTTTCCTGTGCTGCCCTGATCCAGCGGTTCAGCCCGTCATTGTCGGGGAACAGTTCCAGGACGGCCCGATCGGTGGCTGCGATGTCCTTGGGGTCGCCGGACAGCGCGGCCCACCGGAACGGGCCCTTACCCTCGCAGAACAGAGGTCGTATGTACGCGGGTACGAAACCTGGGAAGTCGAAGGACCTGGCGAATCCGCCGGCCAGCGCCTCGCTGCGAATGCTGTTGCCATAGTCGAAGACCTCGGCTCCACCATCCATGAACCCCACCATGGCCTCGACGTGGCGGGCCATGGATTCCCGGGACCGTTCGGTGAAACCTTGCGGGTCGCGCTCGGCCTCGAGATGCCAGTCCTCGAAGGAGATACCGATGGGCAGATATGACAAAGGATCGTGAGCAGACGTCTGGTCGGTCACGATGTCCACCGGCACCCCGCGCCGCAACAACTCCGGCAGCACCTCGGCCGCATTGCCGACGACGCCGACACTCCAGCCTTTGCGCTGAGACTTCGCCGCCAACACCTTCTCCACCGCGATATCGAGGTCGTCGGTCCACTCGTCGAGGTAGCGGTCCTTGACACGGCGCGCCAACCTGGAGCCATCCACGTCCACGATCAGGCAGGCACCGTCGTTCAGGGTCACCGCCAGGGGTTGTGCGCCACCCATTCCTCCACAACCGGCGGTCAGCGTCAGGGTTCCCGCGAGGGTTGAGCCGAAGTGCTTCTGCGCCACTGCTGCGAACGTCTCGAACGTGCCTTGCAGAATCCCCTGGGTGCCGATGTAGATCCACGATCCGGCGGTCATCTGCCCGTACATGGTCAAGCCGAGGGCCTCCAGGCGCCGGAACTCCGGCCAATTCGCCCAGTCCCCGACCAGATTGGAGTTCGCGATCAGTACTCGCGGAGCCCACTCATGAGTGCGCATCACCCCTACCGGACGGCCTGACTGAACCAGCATGGTCTCGTCGTCCTGCAACGTCGCCAATGTCCGCATTAGGGCCCTGAAGCTTGGCCAGTCCCGCGCTGCCCGGCCTGTCCCTCCATAGACGACCAACTCGTCCGGGTTCTCGGCCACCTCCGGGTCCAAGTTGTTCGCGAGCATCCGCATTGCTGCCTCTTGCGGCCAGCCAAGCGCCGTCATTCGACTGCCGCGGGCAGCCCTCACCGGCATCGGAGTTCCCAGTTCATGTGTCATGCAGCGATCCTCGTCTCAATATCGACCTCAGTCCAGATCCCCGATCTGCGCGTTCACGGAAGCCAGGACCGCCCCGGACTCGAGCAGGCTGACAACGCGGTCGATCTGGTCGCCCACCATGACATCGGGGCCAGGGCCGGGAACACCGGCCTCACGTAGTGTCTGGACAGCTGCCCCGGTCCCCGCCGCCGCGCGAAGAGGCGCCCGCAGGTCCAAGGCCCGGGATGCCACCAGCAGCTCGATGGCAAGCACACGACGCAGGCCGTCAACCGCCTCCCGCAATTTCAGTCCCGCTGCCCAACCCATCGAAACGTGGTCCTCCTGCATGGCCGAACTGGGGATTGAATCCACGCTGGCCGGGGTCGCGAGGCGCTTGAGGTTCGATACGATCCCGGCGGCCGCGTACTGGGCGATCATGTAGCCGGAGTCGACGCCGGTCTCGTGGGCCAGGAACGGAGGCAGTCCCTGTGACCGGGACCGATCGAGCATGCGATCCGTGCGCCGTTCGGAGATCGACGCCACGTCCGCTGCCGCAATGGCGAGGAAATCCAAAGCGTAGGCGATCGGCGCTCCGTGGAAATTGCCGTTGGACTCGACCCGGTCGCCGGGCAGGATGACTGGGTTGTCGATCGTCGATGCGAGCTCGCGCTCGGCGACTGCCCGCGCGTGGTCCATCGTGTCCCGGGCGGCGCCGGCGACCGCAGGAGAGCACCGCAAGGAGTAGGCATCCTGAACCAAGTGTTCGGTGTCTGCTCGGTGACTGGCCACTATCGGTGAATCGGTCAGCAATCGCCGGATGTTGGCCGCGGACTGTGCCTGCCCGGGGTGAGGGCGTAGGGCGTGCAGCTGCTCGGAATAGACCTTGTCCGTACCCAGCAGGGCCTCGACGCTCATCGCCGTCACCAGGTCGGATATGCGCAGAAGACTCCTCAGGTCCGAAAGCGCGAGAATCAGCATGCCCAACATCCCGTCGGTGCCGTTGATCAGCGCCAGACCTTCCTTCTCCTGCAGTACCAATGGCGTGATTCCGGCGCTGGCGAGCGCATCTGCGGCCGATTCGACGCCTGTTGAAGACCGGACCCACCCTTCCCCCATTGCCGCCAGAGCCACGTGTGACAGCGGCGCCAGATCACCACTGCATCCCAGAGAGCCGTAGGCGTGAACCGTCGGCACGATCCCGGCGTTGAGCATGGCCTGCAACGTGGTCACCACGACCGGCCGAACACCCGTGAGACCGCTGGCAAGGGTCTTGAGTCGTAGCAGCATCATTGCCCGCACAACTTCGTCGTCGACCAGCGGTCCGGTTCCGGCCGCATGGCTGCGGATCAGGCTCTTCTGCAGCGCTGTCCTGCGGTCAGGCGGGATCGACACCGTTGCCAAAGCACCGAAGCCCGTCGAGATCCCGTAGACGGGGTCACTGGAGCCCGCGAGCCTTTCCACGACTGCCCGACCCTCGGCCACCCTCTCGAGAACAACCGGTCCGACCTCCACCTGGCGACCAGAGCGGGCCACCGCCGGGACGTCATCCAAACCCACCGCATCGAGTCGACACACTTCGGTCACTGCTGCATTGAATCAGCCTGAGTGCCTTCGTGACCGGTCGAATGGGAGTTCGTGGATGCGTTGAGGGGCACCGATCAGATCTGCGGCCCTCACTCGAAGCGGGTTCGTTGTCTGGATGCCCCATGGGTCGCGCGCCCGATCAGGGCGTCTCCGGCACGTGAGGGCACTGGCTCTCGATCGTCTTCGGCCGCGTCTGCACCGCACCGGTCCACGAGATCACCGCGATGTCGGCACCGGCATCTGCCAAGTAGGCCGGCTGGTCACCGGAGTACCAGTCGGACACCGCACTCACGGTCAGGCCGTCCACATCCACGACCGAACCAATGCTGAACAGCGACGCCGTCTCAGCGATGACATCGTGGCCGCCGGCCCGAATGACCACGGGGACACCAGCGGCCAGAGCACGCGCCGTGATCGACACCGCAACATTGTCCAGTTCTTTGCTGCCCACCGCCACGACCGCGAGGCCCTTGTCCACGTTCAGTTTCTTCAAAGTGCGCCGTGAGCTGCCGTCCCCCAGCAGAACGGGTATGTCAGCGGCCCGCGCCAGCGGGAGATTCGGGCAGTCGGTGGAACGTTCCAAGGCGATCACGGCCAAGCCCTGGGCACGCAACTCCTGACACAGCCGGAATCCCACCTGTCCAAGACCGACGACCACGACATGGCCCGAGCGGGGCATCACCCGCCGACCCACCAACCCGACGTAACGCCCGGACAGCAGATGCTCGACGGTTCCCGCCGTGAAAACCGCCAGGAAGATGATGGCAGCCAACATGGCGATGATGGTGAACCCCTGATACCAGGGGTATTGCTCGGCCTGTGGAGCCGGCCCCACGGTCGACAGCACGGCAACCGCCTCCGACGCTGCTGTGAGCCACCCCTTGTGTTTGAAGACCACGAGCTGAAACGTGTCCACGAGGATGATCGCCGCCATCCCGAGTAGACCCGTGAGCAGAATCGCAGAACTGCCGTCGTGCGGGCGCAGTTGGCCCTTGATACGCCCCCACAGACCCGCACGGCGCATACTGTCCGGACAGGTGTAGGGCTGCACCACGAGACCATCGCCGGTCCGCCGCACGGCGCTGCGACGCCGGTCCGGTTCGCCTTCGACAGCGGGCCCCACCGCGAGCACGTCGGGTCCCATCACCGCTCCCAGCAAAGTCGGTAGGGCCGCATCGGCCGGGGAGATGACGGTGATACTGGGGACCACCGCGCGCATCTGTTCTGCTGCTGTGCGGTCGAACAAAGCCACGTAGATCCGAAGTCCCGGACGCAGGTGCTCCACCGTCAGCACGTACCGGATCGCCTCGGTGTCGTCGTGGAGCAGCACAGCAACTGCGTCGATCTGCTCGCTGAGGGCCTTTGCCAGTGCGCGATCACCAGCGCGGCGCACGTGGTTGACCGTGTGACCCTCGGCCGTGAGTTGCCGACACGTTCGCCCTGCCAGGGTGTTGTCGCCGATCAGAACCAGGGACATGTCCTCATTGTGGACTTGGGCTACAGCACCTTGCCCAAGAAGTCCTGGAAGCGTTTGGTCTGCGGATTCGCCAGCAACTCCCGCGGCTCACCGATCTCCGCCACGACACCGGCATCGATGAACGCCAGAATATCTCCGGCCTCTCGAGCGAACCCGATCTCGTGAGTGACCACCACCATCGTCATGCCCGAGCTCGCGAGTTTGCGCATCACGTCGAGCACCTCGTCTACGAGTTCCGGGTCAAGGGCAGAGGTCGGCTCATCGAACAGCATGAGGTCTGGATCCATCGCCAGCGCCCGCGCGATGGCCACCCGCTGCTGCTGCCCACCGGAGAGCTGCATCGGGTAGCTGTCGCCGCGATCGCCGAGACCCACTTGGCCAAGCAGATCGATGGCTCGCTACCGCGCCTTCTTCTTGTTGTCGCCACGAACCACCACCGGGCCGGCCATCACGTTCTCCGCGGCAGTCATGTGCGGGAACAGGTTGAAGCGCTGGAACACCATGCCGATCGATCGGCGCTGCGCGGCGACTTCCTTGTCACGCATCTCGTACAGCTTGCCTCCCCGCTGGTGGTATCCGATGAGTTCACCGTCCACCGACAACCGACCCGAGTCGATCTTCTCCAGGTGGTTTATGCAGCGCAGGAACGTCGACTTTCCACCCCCGGAGGGTCCGATGATGCACGCGACCTCGCCGGTCCGGACCTGCATGTCGATCCCGCGCAGGACCTCGTTGCGTCCGTAGGCCTTGTGCACGTTCTCGGCCAGCAGTTTGGGTCCGTTCTGATCAGTCATTGGAGCCTCCCCGGCCAAGACGGCGTCGCCATTTCTGTATCGGAGTTGGTGGCAACTCGCGCATCGCCCCCTTGGCGTAGTAACGCTCGATGTAGAACTGACCGACCATCAGGATGCTGGTCAGAGCCAGATACCAGATGCTCGCCAGGATCGCCATGGGGAACGGTTGGAACAGTCGGTTGCCCACGGCACTGGCCTGGAAGAACAGTTCGGTGGTCAGGGGAATCGCGATCACCAGCGAAGTGGTCTTCAGCATCGAGATCGTCTCGTTGCCGGTCGGAGGCACGATGACCCGCATGGCCTGCGGCAGGACGATGTGACGCAGCGTCTGCAAGCGGCTCATGCCCACCGCGGTGGCAGCTTCTTCCTGCCCCTCATCAACACTGAGGATGCCGGCTCGCACGATCTCAGCCATGTACGCGGCCTCGTTGAGGCCCAGTCCGAGCAATGCGGCCACGAATGCCGGGATCAGCGTCTTGGTCTCGAACGTGAAGAACTCAGGCCCGAACGGGATTCCCAGCGAGAGAGTCGTGTACAGCGCGATGACGTTGGCCCACAGGAACAACTGCACGTACACCGGCGTCCCGCGGAACGCCCAGACGAACACCCAGGCACTTCCGCTCATGACCGGGTTCGGTGACAGACGCATGATCGCCAGCAGCACCCCGAGGGCCAGACCGATGATCATCGACAGGAACGTCAGCAGGAGCGTGACGCCCACACCCTTGACTATCGGTGGGGCGAAGATCCACTCGCTGATCAATGACCAGCCCCAGTTGGGGTTGGTGAGCAGACTGTGCACAAGCATCGCCGCGAAGATCGCCACGATGCCCACCCCGACCCAACGGCCGGGGTGGCGCACCGGTACGGCTTCGATCGGCGGCTTCGAGCGGGCCTGCGGTTCGCCAGGCGTGCTGACCGTGCTCATATGCTTCGCCTCACTGCTCGTGGTCGGCTAACCGACCGACGGGTTTACCTCGGATTCGGAGATCGCACCGTTGCCGACCCCCCACTGGTCCAGGATCTGCATGTAGGTGCCGTCCTGGATCATCGCGTTGACCGCACCCTGAATCGCTGTGGCGAAGTCGGTCTCTTCTTTGGGAACCACGATCCCGTACGGGGCGGTGCCGTAGATGTCCCCGAGCTGCTCGATCTGCGGCGCCTGCGTGATCGCGTAGGCGACCACCGGCGAGTCAGCCAGCATGGCGTCGGCCTTGCCGCTCACGACCGCGGTGGTGGCCTCAGACTGCAGACCGTACTGCTGGATGTCGATCTTGGGCTTGCCCTCCGCCTCACAGGCATCACTGCGGTCCTGGATATCGGGCACCTGCACAGTGGCCTTCTGCACCGCCACGGTCTTGCCACATGCGTCATCGATGGAGACCCCTGATGGGTTCCCGCTCTGGACCGCCCACGCGGTACCGGCGTCGAAGTAGCTGATCATGTTGACCTGCTCCAGCCGATCCGGGTTGATCGTGAACGAGGACATCGACGAGTTCCACTTGCCGTTCTGAACCCCGACGATCAGCGCGTCGAAACTGGCGTTCTCGAAGCTTCCCTCGAGACCGAGTTTCGCGGCGATGGCTTTTCCGAGGTCGATATCGAAGCCCACGATGGTGGATCCGTCCTCGGCGAAGAACTCACTGGGGGCGTAACTGGCGTCGGTACCGAACGTCAGTTTGCCGGTGGACTTGATCGCCTCGGGCACCTGAGCAGCAAGCGCCTCATCCACTGTCACCGAGGGTGCGCCGGTGGGCGACGCCGAAGCATCGGTGGACTCGGAATCACCACCACACGCGGACAGGGCAAGTGCCCCGGCGAGTACAACCACGGCCATCCGGCCGCTCTTGAGGAATGACATGAACTCTCCCAACCTGAAGACTAGGCCCCCACTCTGGCACATTTCGAGCCTCAAATACCGGAGTTGGCGACGCATCGCTGAGCCTTTTTCTTCGGTGGGCTCTTCACGGCACCGTGAGATGGCTTCACCGACGGCCAGCTGCGAGCCCCATACGCCTCCGATGGCCCCTTCGCGGGCGAAGTGTCGAATGCGACGTCTCAGTGCGCATGGGATTCAGTCAGAGGCCGGTAATCCCGGCGCGTTCCACAGCCCGATGACGTGTTGCTCACGTTCGTAGCTCAGGTACGACACGGTGCCTGTCGCCAACGCGAAGAGGCGGCCGTCGCGGGCCTCAAGTCCTAGCCACGTGGCCGTGAGGATGCGCAGCAGATGTCCATGGGCCACAAGTGCCACGTCCTGCCCTTGGGCGAGATGCGGTTCGCACACCGTCAGCACCCGGCGGCAGCGCACCGCTACGTCTTCGGGCTGCTCGCCGGGCGTTTCACCCACTGGGATCTGGGCGTTCCAGATCACCCAATCCGGGTCATGGGTGTCTCGCCGGATCTCTTCGGTCGTGCGCCCCTCGTATCCTCCGTAGTCCCACTCCAAGAGGTCGTCGCTGTAGATATCGGGCGTCAGTCCCGCCAGTCGAGCTGTCTCCGGGCCCGCTGCAACGGACTGCAGGCCACGAAGGCGAACGTGTGTCCGGTGATCTGCGGTGCAAGCGCCGCGGCCGCGGCACGGCCGACATCGGTCAGCGGAATGTCGGTCCGTCCTGTGTGCTGACCGGATTGGCTCCATTCGGTCTGGCCGTGTCTGAGGATCACAATGCCTGCCACGAGGGTCTACTGTGCCATGTGTGCCGACGATGACGCCCAGGTGAGGAGCCACCCGCATGGCAACGGTTGAGACAGCCAAAGAAGGCAAGCCAACCAAACAACTGACGCTGTGGCCACAGCCTTGGTGACCGGAACGATCATCGGCGCGGGCATCTTCACACAGCCCACGTGGCTGGCCCAATACGGTCCGATCAGCCTGGTGGGCTTTGCGATCACGGCATTCGGCAGCCTTATGCTCGCGCTGGTCTTCTCGTCCCTTGCTCGGCGCAACCCCGATGTGGGCGGGCCCTATGCGTTCTCGCGTCAGGGGTTCGGCGACTTCATCGGGTTCCAGTCCGCATGGACCTACTGGGTGGGGGCCTGGGTCGGGGTGGGTGCCATCGCATCTTCGATGGTGGTGTACCTCGGGGTCCTCATCCCCGCCGTCACCGACAGCAAGGTTCTCAGCACCGTGGTCGCCATAGCTGCGATCGCTGCGCTCACGTTCCTGAACACCAACGGCGTGGTCACCGGTGGACTGGTTTCGTTGGTCCTCACAGTTCTGAAAGTCGTACCGTTGCTGCTCATCGGAACGCTGGGTTTCGTCGCCTTCGACGCTGCGAATCTGGGTCCGTTCAATGCATCGACCCTGCCCCCCTTGGAAGTGATCACCGCGGTGATGGCCTACACGCTGTTCTCCTTCATCGGTGTCGAAGCAGCGACGATTCCAGCCGGTGATGTGCACGAACCCGACAAGACCATCCCGCGGGCGACCGTGATCGGCACACTGGCTGCCGCAGCCGTGTATCTGCTCAGCACTACAGCAGTCTTCGGTGCCGTCCCGCAATCCGAACTGGCCACGACCGACGCTGCGTTCTCGCTGGCCGCACAGAACATGTTCGGCGATTGGGCCGGTAACGCGGTCGCCGTGGTGGCTGTCATCTCGTGTCTGGGCGCCATGAACGGCTTGCTGCTGCTATCCGGACAGATTCCGATGGCCGCGGAGTTCGATGGACTGGCACCGAAGCTGTTCGGCAAGCTGAACCTCAAGCACGCGCCCGGTACCGGGCTGGTGATCAGCGGCGTCCTGGCAGCAGGGATCCTCACATTGTCGTTCTCCGGGGGCGGTCTCGGTGACGCAGTAGCGCAACTGGTTCTCGTCTCGGCGGTGGCCACGATGGTGTCCTACGCCTTCAGTGCGGCCGCCGAGATCAAATGGCTCGCACTGGATCGCGGCAAGGTCCCCGTGGCCCATCTGGCCCGCAAGATGGTGGTCGCTGTGCTCGCACTCGCCTTCACGGTGTTCGCTTTCTACGGCGGCGGCGTGCAGGAGATCTACTGGTTGTGGATGCTCATCATCCTCGGCGTGCCCCTGTACATCTTCATCCTGTGGCGGCGCGCCAGTCACGGGGAGAAGATCGGCGGTGAAGTTCCCGCCCATCTGGCGCCCCCGCCGGATCAGGACGTCAGGACATAGCACGCGACCGCAGCAGCCGTGGCCACGTTCAGCGAGTCGATCCCGTGGGCCATGGGGATGCTGACGAGCACATCGGCGTGACTGCGCGCCTGTTCGGAGAGCCCTGGGCCTTCGGTTCCCAGCAGGAGCATGGTGGGCCGGTCGGGCTGCCATGCCCGCAACGACTGCTCGGCCGCGGGGTCGAGCGCCAGGGTCTGCATGCCTGCAGTCCTAGCCGCCGCGATCCCGGCGGCCGCATCCTCGACTGTGGCCCAGGGAAGGCTGAAGACCGCACCCATCGAGGTCTTCACTGCGCGGCGGTACCAGGGATCCGCACACCGCCGGGTCACGAGGATCGCGTCAACTCCCAGGCCTGCGGCCGACCGGAACACCGCGCCCACGTTGGTGTGGTCCACCAGATCCTCTAGCAGCACCGCGGTCCGGGTTCCGCGCAGAACATGGTCGGCGGGTTCGCCGGGCGGTCGCTGGAAGGTGGCAAGCGCTCCTCGGTGCAATCGGAAGCCGGTGATCTGCTTGAGCAAGGCCGGGGTCGCCAGGAACACGTCGGCTGACGCTGGGACGTGCGGCTCCAGCGCCGGCCACCACTTGGGCTCCATCAAGGCACTGACCATCCGCAGATCCGCCGCCAGTGCGCGTCGGATGACCTTCTCCCCCTCCGCCAGGAATATGCCGGCGGCCGGTTCGGTCACCATGCGCATCTGCATGTCGGTCAGACCGGTGAAGGAGTTCAGGCGGGGATCGTCGAGGGCGTCAACGTCGAAGACTGGCATGTTCACCCACGCACGAACGCAGAGCCGGCCGCGATCAGACCGACCACGATGACCAGGCTGCGCAGAGCGGCAGCGGGCATCCGGCGAGTCACACGTCCGCCGATCCCACCGCCGAACAACGAGGAGACCGCCAGCACCGCCGCCGCCGTCCACACCACCTGCCCCCCGAGGATGAACACGATTGCGGCACTGGAATTGGCCACCCCAGCCAGTACGTTCTTCGCACCGTTGGCCTCGTGGATCGACCGCACCCCGCTCGCGGACAGTGCAGCGAGGAACGCGATCCCCTGTCCTGCGCCGAAGTACCCCCCATAGAAGCCGGACCCAGCCATCGCGACCGCGCCGGTCCGCGCACTGGGATCGGGCAGGTGTTTGACGACCAGGGGTTGAAGCGCAACCAGCACCACAGCCAGCAGTATCAGCCATGGCACCGCTGCGGCGAACACCGCACTGGGCAGCACCAGCACCAACAGCGCTCCACACACCGCGGCGGCGGCCACGATCCCTGCCCAACGCAACACCCGCCGGTCGAGGACATCGCGGAATGCATAGGCGCCGCTGATGCTGCCGGGAACCAGGCCCAGACAGTTCGTCCCGTTGGCGAGCACCGGCGGGACACCCATCGCCAGCAAGGTGGGAAACGTGATCAGCGTGCCCGAGCCCACGGCAGCGTTCACTCCTCCTGCGGCGAAACCAGCCAGGAACAACCAGAGGATCTCTGGTGTAGTCATACCTAGAGCGCTCGTGCGGACCAGCGCTGACCGTGCCGTTGCACCTCGACCGGCAGGCCGAACGTCGCTGAGATCGTGTCGGAGGTCAGCACCTCCTCCAACGGCCCGGCAGCGACCATCCGTCCGCCGCGCAGCATCAGCCCATGGGTGGCGCCGGCCGGGACTTCCTCCACATGGTGGGTGACCATGACCACAGTTGGGGCGAAGTCGTCATCGGCGAGGTCGTCGATGCGTCGCAGCAGATCCTCGCGTCCAGCCAGATCCAGTCCCGCGGCAGGCTCGTCCAGCAACAGCAGTTCGGGATCGGCCATGAGGGCACGGGCGATGGTCGCTCGTTTGCGTTCCCCCTCACTCAACGTTCCGAAGCGTTGGTCGGCCAGGCTCGCAAGACCCCAGGTCTGCAGAAGATCCCGCGCGCGCTGCTCATCGGCCGGATCGTATGACTCCCGCCAGCGACCAAGTACGGCCCATGCCGAGGTCAGCACGACGTCTCGCACCCGCTCGGAGTCCGGCACCTGAGCGGCCAGGGCCGAACTGGCCAGACCGATCCGTGGGCGCAGTTCGAACACATCCACCCGACCGATCCGCTCATCAAGGACCTCCGCAGTGCCAGAACTGGGATGGACCAGGGTCGCCGCCACCTGCAACACCGTCGTCTTGCCGGCACCGTTCGGGCCGAGCACCACCCAGTTCTCGCCCTCAGCGACCGCCCAGTCGAGGTTCCCCAAGATCGTCGTGCCCGAACGCACCACGCTGACGTCCACGAGGTTGATGACATCCGACACGACACATAACCCTACGCTGGATAGCCATGACGGTGGTTCCGGTGGCATTCCAACTCGCCAGTTGGATTCCCGCATGGTGGCGGGCGGATGCCGGCGGCGACGATGTCGTGGGCCTGATGGGCCCGGTTGACCTCACGGATCTGCTGTCGCTGCGCGATGGGGCTGTCGCGCTCACCGCGTACTGCCCGGAACTCGGAGTAGGAGTTCTGCCGGGTCCGAAGCCCGCGACAGAAGCCGCAGTCCAGTCCGGGCAGGCCGTCATCGTTCATCGCGGATCGTCGAGCCCCTCGTCATTGGTCTTGCAACGGGAAGGGCAGTGGGAGGTGGTGAGCGGTAATCCCGCGCGCCCCATCGACCTGTCATTGGACCAAACGGGCGCGGAACTCGCACAGGCGGTCGTGCGCGCCGAGCACGGGCTGCGGGAAGCGGCACTCGAGTTCGCAGTCGACTACCGGCCCTCCTCGGTGCGGCCCCTGCCGCCCGGCACGTCGGGTCCGCGCCTGGCCCTACTGACCCGCGCAGTCCGCATCTGGACCGCGATCGACGCGGTGCCCCGGGAGCTACGGACCGAGGCACTGGACGCTGCGCTGCGCGCCGCGGTACGCGCCACGCTGGCCGCCTACATGGAACCTCTGGTGTCGGTCCATGAAGCACACGCATCCGACCGGAGAATGGCATGAACACCACGCTCACCTTCACCGGCTGGGACCGCCCCGGCATCACCGCGGAGCTCCTGGGAAGCCTCGGCGATTCGGTGGAAGTGCGCGACATCGAACAGCTCGTGGTGCAGGGCCGGCTGGTGCTGTCGGTGGCCGTCGACACCGAAGACGTGGACGCCGTGCGCGGCCTTGCCACCCAGTTGGGTCTGCAGTTGGACGTCACGTCCGAATGCGCCGCCGTGGTCGACCGCCAGGCGGCCAGCGCCATCGCCGTGCTCATGTCCACGGCCTTGGCCGCCGCGGATGTGGGCAGGATCGCCGGCGAAATCGCCGACCGTGGCGGCAACATCGAGCGGATAATCCGCACAGCGGAGTACCCGGTCACGGCCATCGAGGTCACGGTCAGTGGAGTGCCGGCATCGGTCCTGAAACAGGCCCTCGGGCCCATATCTACGCAGATCGGCGTGGATGTGGCTGTGCAGTCCGCGGACATCATCCGGCAGGGCGCCCGCCTGGTCGTCATGGATGTGGATTCCACCCTGATCCAGGACGAGGTGATCGACCTGCTGGCCAGAGAAGCGGGGTGCGAGGCAGCCGTCGCCGACGTCACGCGCCGGGCCATGGCCGGCGAGTTGGACTTCGCCGAGTCCCTGCGTGACCGGGTGGCGGCGCTTGCCGGTACTCCGGTCTCGGCCTTGGCGACCGTTCGCGATGCCGTCCGGCTGACCCCCGGTGCTCGCACCTTGTGCCGGACCCTCAACTCGCTGGGCTACCGCCTGGCCTTGGTCTCCGGCGGATTCACCGAGATCGTCGGGCCACTGGCCGAGCAGCTCGGCGTGCACCGCTTCCGTGCGAACACCCTCGAGGTGCAGGACGGACGGCTGACCGGCCGGGTCGTGGGACCGATCGTCGACCGGGCTGGCAAAGCCCAGGCGCTTCGGGAGTTCGCAGAGGAGTTCGGATTCGCCGCCTCGCGCACCGTGGCCATCGGGGACGGCGCCAACGACCTGGACATGCTCGCGGCCGCCGGACTGGGGGTTGCCTTCAACGCGAAGCCCGCGGTGGCTGCGGCAGCGGACGCCTCTGTGACTGCGCCCTACCTGGACTCCGTGTTGTATCTGCTCGGGATCACCCGGGGACAGGTGGAGGCGCTGACCCGCTGACCGCAGGGTCCAGTGCACGATCTGGACGAGTCCGGGACAGCGTTTCCCGCTGGATGGTTCGTTCGTCACGTGCCCAGGTAAACATCCGGCTGACGAGCCAGCGTCGAAGCGCCCTTGCCGACTTTTGCGCGGTTGTCG
Source organism: Micrococcales bacterium (assembly GCA_016719135.1). Classification (GTDB taxonomy): domain Bacteria; phylum Actinomycetota; class Actinomycetes; order S36-B12; family UBA10799; genus JADKAV01. Next base: position 62,123 of record JADKAV010000015.1, read on the forward strand.
GTTTCGAGGGTTGCGATTCAGCAACCGCTCAATACTCGGCCGAGATGAGGCCGACAGCGCCGAAGCGCCACCACGACCAAACCTGGCCGGATCAACCCCGGGCCACCTCGAAGGTGACCAGATCCGAGCTGCCGTAGCCCCACTGCGAGAACGGGCGATCGTCACGCAGGACCGCGAATGCCGCCGTCGGGAACTTGGTCATCATGCGCCGGTAGGTCGGTGTCTGGGTGTCACGTGACAACCGCTCGGCCAGAACCTCGATCCCCGGGTTATGTGCCACGAGCAGCAGGGTGTCCGCGTCGACGGCACGAATCCGGCGCAGCATCGCGTCAGCGGAAGCGAGGTACAGCTCCGGTACGTCCTTGGCCTGCGCCACGTCGACACCCGGACGCGCAAGGTCCCAGGTCTGCTGAGCACGGGTGGCTGTGGAGATCAGTGCCTGCTCGACGGTCGGCAGTAACTGCGCGAGCAGGCGGCCCGCCACCGGAGCATCGCGGCGGCCGCGCGCATTGAGGGGACGATCGTGGTCTGCGACTCCTGCTGGATAGGCACTCTTGGCGTGACGCAGAAGGGCGAGCGTGGGCATGTGGGCATTCTGCCAGCGCGGCAGTTGGGCGATAGCGCGGACCCAACCCGTAACGTGGCCACGTGACCACCCCGACGCCACACAGACTGATGATTATCGGCGGCGCTGAGGACAAGCTGGGGCATCGGCGAATTCTGCGCCGCTTCATCACGATGTCCGGAGGTCAACACGCGCGTGTCGCCGTCTGCGCCACTGCCTCCTCGCTCGGCGACGAGATCACCGACTTGTACGAGAAGGTCTTCTACGAACTCGGAGCGCAGGAGGTGCTCTCGGTCCGTCCGGTGAACCGGGCCGAAGCCGACGCCCCGGTGACGACCAAAGCGATCGAGGGTGCGACCGGAATCTTCTTCACCGGCGGGAACCAGGCCCGCTTGTCGGCCGTGCTGCGAGGAACGGCCCTTGGCGACACGGTCACCATGATGTATCGCGAAGGGGCGGTCGTCGCAGGTACCAGCGCGGGGGCGTCTGTGGTCAGTGAACACATGGTGGCCCTCGGAGCGACCGGCGAGACCCCCAAGCAGCGCATGGCCAGTCTCGCCCAGGGACTGGGCCTGCTCCCGGACATCGTGGTCGACCAGCATTTCTCACAGCGGGGTCGATTCGGCCGCTTGCTGGCGCTGGTCGCGGCCAGCCCGAATCTGCTCGGTATGGGCGTCGACGAGGACACCGCCGCCATCGTGACCGACGAGACTGTCATGGAGGTGTACGGCCGTGGTTCGGTGTTCCTGGCCGAAGCCGACCACGCCGTGACGAACGCCTACGCCGCACGCGGCACGGACCCGATCCTGATCAGTGGCGCGAATGTCCACTTCCTGCCCAGTGCGACCCTGTTCGACCTGCAAGCACGCGAGCTACTGGAGTTCCGGACGGCTGTCGAACAGGCTCAGATCGCTCGTCGCACATCCGAGCACGTGTCACCGGGTAGGGCCACGCGACGAGTCAACGCCGAAGGTGCACACGACCGCAACGCCGAGCGCGGAATGAAACGCCGCCGACTGCCACCAACGAGCTGAATCGAACCACCCCTATGTCGAGGAGTCCGGATGGCTGACACCGCACCTGCTTCGCTGCAGATCCTGCGCACCCGCGTCTATCGCGGGCCCAACGTCTGGTCCTACGAGCAGTGCGTACACCTGCTCGTAGACCTCGGGGAACTGGAACAGTGGCCCAGCGCTCGTATCCCTGGCTTCGTCGACCGGCTCATCGAGGTGCTGCCCGGGGTCGGTGAGCACTCGTGCTCGACGGGCAGACGCGGCGGCTTCCTCGAACGCCTGCGGGAGGGCACGTGGCTGGGTCACGTGGCCGAGCATGTGGCGCTGCAGTTGCAGGCCGAGGCAGGCCATGAGATCCGGCGCGGGAAGACCCGATCGGCCGAAGAGCCCGGCCAGTACCACGTGATCTATGGGTACATCGATGAGCGGGTAGGGGTCGCGGCGGGTCGGCTGGCCGTTCGTCTGGTCAACCACATGGTCGAGCCAGATCCGCAGTTCGATTTCGACCAGGAACTCGAGCGCTTTCTGCTCGACGCCGAGCGATACGCGTTCGGGCCTTCGACACAGGCCCTCGTCGATGAAGCTGCCAGCCGTGACATCCCGTACATCCGCTTGAACTCGGGCTCGTTGGTGCAGTTCGGGCAGGGTGTGCATCAACGCCGGATCCGGGCCACCATGACCTCACAGACCAGCGCTCTGGCCGTGGACATCGCCTCGGACAAGGAACTCACGGCGAGGCTGCTCGGTGCGGCCGGTCTGCCCGTGCCACATTCCCAGGCCGTGCGTACAGCAGAGCAAGCCGTGCGGCTGGCCGAACGCATCGGCTACCCAGTGGTCCTGAAACCGGCGGACGGAAACCACGGCCGGGGGGTTCAGCTGGACCTGCGCAATGCCGACCAGGTGCAACGGACCTTCGACGACGCCAAGGAGCAGGCGCGCAATCGACGGGTCATCGTCGAGAGCTTCTACCGGGGCAAGGACTACCGCGTTCTGGTGGTCGGTGGCCACATGGTCGCGGTCGCGGAAAGGGTTCCGGCACACGTCATCGGCGACGGCGAGCACACCATCGCCGAACTGGTCGACATGGTCAACGCTGACCCGCGGCGAGGCGTCGGGCACGAGAAGGTGCTCACCCGGATCAAGATCACTGCTGCTGCTGAGGAACTCGTGGCCGAACAGGGCTTCGGGATGGATGACGTACCCGATGCCGGCGTCGAGGTCGCACTGGCGGCCACCGGCAACATGAGCACCGGCGGGATTTCGATCGACCGCACCTACGAAGCGCACCCGGACAACGTGGAGGTCGCCGAGGAGGCTGCCCGCGTCGTGGGACTCGATGTGGCAGGGATCGACTTCATCTGCCCGGATATCGCCGAACCCGTGCGCGAGACCGGCGGCGGGATCTGCGAGGTCAATGCCGCACCGGGCTTCCGGATGCACACCCATCCCACGGTCGGTGAACCGCAGTTCGTGGCCAAGGCCGTCATCGACAACCTGTTCCCCATCGGTTCCCGGTCACGGGTCCCGATCGTCGCCGTCACCGGAACCAACGGAAAGACCACCACCGCGCGGATGCTCGCCGCCATCTTCAAAGGGATGGGGCGCAAGGTGGGCATGACCTCCACCGATGGCATCACCATCGATCAACGCTTGATCATCCGCGCGGATGCCTCCGGCCCGAAGAGCGCGCGCATGGTGCTGCAGAATCCGCGCGTGGACTTCGCAGTGCTCGAGGTGGCACGTGGCGGGATCCTGCGCGAGGGGCTGGGTTACGACCGCAATGACGTCGCGGTGGTGACCAATGTGGCACCGGACCATCTGGGTATCGGCGGGATCAACACGCTGGAACAACTTGCCGACGTGAAATCCGTCGTCGTCGAGGCGGTACCGCGCGACGGGATTGCGGTTCTCAACGCCGACGATCCACTGGTCGCCGGGATGCGGCGGCGCTGTCGAGGTGACGTGATCTGGTTCAGTCTCGGAGAGCCCGGTTCGCAGGGCCGCGAATTGGCCGAGGCCCACTGCCGCCGTGGCGGTACGGCCGTGTTGCTGGACTCCGACGAGCGCGGTGAGTACATCCTGTTGCGGCAGGGCAGGCGGTCGATGCGGCTGACGTACTGTGACCGCCTACCGGCGACCTACGGCGGGAAGGCTCGGTTCAACGTTATGAACGCCATGGCCGCAGCAGGGGCGGCGTTTGGCCAGGGTGCGCACCTGCACGACATCCGCGCAGGCCTCACCGGCTTCCTGCCGACCTGGGATTCGGCGCCCGGGCGGCTCAACTACATCGACGTCAATGGGGTCCACGGCTTCGTGGACTACGCACACAATGCACCCGGATTGCGCGCACTCGGGGAATTCCTGCAGGCGTATCTTGAAGGTCTGTCCAAGAGCAATCAGGACATCGGACGACGACGCCTCATCGGCGTCGTGGGAACTGCTGGGGACCGCCGCGACAGCGACCTCATCGAGTTGGGCCGGGTCGCCGCGGAGTTCTTCGACGTCATCGTCATCCGCGAGGACAAGAAGCGACGTGGACGCGAGCCGGGCGAGGTAGTCGCACTCATCGATCAGGGGATCAAAGAGCAGAGCCTCGGACGAACCCGGGAAACGCACATCATCCTCGACGAGGTCGAGGCCACCGAGTATGCCGTGTCAGTGGCCAACCCCGGCGACGTGCTGGCGGTGATGGGTGACGACATGCAAGCGCTGACCGACACTCTAATGGCGCACGCGCACATGGAACGTTCGCAAGGGTAGGCGCACGAGACGACTCCTCAAGCACCCGACCACCGGTCCGCGTCGACCTCAGCACCTCCTCGGGAGACGATCAGGTCCTCCAACTCCTGCAGTTGCTCGGCCACGGTTATGACGATCACGTCACCCGGGTCGCTTCGATCCAGAAGGCCGACCAAGGCCAGTTGCTCGCTGTCGAAGCACTGCGTCGAAGCGGCACCCGCGACGAGCATGCCCGCGGTGAATTGCGCGCGCATCTCCTCGGCCGTCCGGTCCCGCAGGTACCCGGGTTTGTCCAAGGGGTATGCCTCGTCGGCCAGGTCCACCGCGGTGAATCCCATCCCCTGCAACACCTCGTCGTCCCGGTCGCCCGCAGTGCCGAACGCCACCCGAAGCACGCCCTCGCCGGTCAGCACCCTGGCTGTTGTCAGAAGTTCCCTAAGACTCTCGGTGTTGTGAGCCATATCCAGGATGACCAGGCGCCCATTGACCGCCCAGCAGTTGAAGCGTCCCGAGGACAGTCGGCGATCGGGACGGAATGTCCGCAGAGCCTCACGCACATGCTGCGCCGGGATCCCCGCAGCCAACGCACCCGATGCGGCCGCCAGCACGTTGGCCACGTTGAAGCGAGCGTGTCCCCCGATGGTGATGGGCATGTCCGCCACTGCGCCGAGATCCTCCTGCAGATCTCCCATGACGACAACTCGCCCTTCGCGCAGTGTCGTGTAGCGCTCCCCCACGACATCTGTCTCGAGCCCGAAGTACCACGCCCGCGCCGACGTCTGCTGGGCCATGTGCCTGACCAATGGGTCATCGGCGTTCAGCACCGCCCATCCGTGCGCCCCCACGACTCTCACCACGGTTGCCTTCACCATCGCCAACTGCTCGACGGTGTTGATGCCATGACTGCCCAGATGGTCGGCGGCCACGTTGGTGACCACGGCGACATCGACCCGCCGCACACTCATGCCTCGCAGCAGCAAGCCGCCTCTGGCCGTCTCAAGAACGGCGAACGCCACCCCGGGTTCGGCCAGTACCCGCCGGGCGCCGGCGGGTCCGCTGAAGTCGCCGGCCTCCACAAGTTCACCGTCACGGAAGACACCGTCCGTGCTCGACCAGGCGGTGGACATTCCCGCGGTACGCGCACAGTGGGCGATGAGCCGGGTGGTGGTGGTCTTGCCGTTGGTACCGCTGACGGCCAGACACGGCACCGCCGGATCCAACAGTTCAAAAGGCTGCGGCGCCCCAAGGCTGAACTCCGGGCGCGGAGCCTGGTCGATGGCCGCCCGGACGGCCTCCAGATGCGCGCGCGCCAGACCGCGATCGGACACAGGCCAGGCGACGACATAGCCCTCGTCCGTTGGGCGTACCACCAGGTCATCGCCGCTGAGCCCCAGTCCGACCGCCACAGCCTCCTGGACAACGATGTCGCATGTCTGCTCGTGCGTATCCCAGGCTGCGGCCACAGACAGTCGGACTGCCGGTCCGGCGACATCGGGGTTGGGCCCGGCGAGCACCCGGATATCGAGAATCACCGTCACGACGTCAAGCGTGTCATGACTACCGGGCAGAATGCGTTGTGTGACCACCGATGCCCGTCTGGACTCCCACTTCACCACCCTTGACGTCAGCGCAATAGAAGACGTGGCGCTGTCGCAATGCCGTCGCGCGGGCGCCTCGTACGCAGCAGTGCGCCTGCATCAGGTCCGCTCCCGCGTCGTGCACCTACGCGATCTTGAGCTGGAGACGGCAGTGGACCACCGCGATCTCGGGGTCGGGATACGGGTCATCGTCGGGGGCGCCTGGGGTTTCGCGTCGACCAGTCGGCTGGACACCGACGCGGTTCGGGATGCGGCCCGACGAGCATGTGAGCTGGCCAAGCAATGCTCACGTCTTGGCGGTCCGGAGGTCAGCCTCGCACACGAACCGTCGGCCACGGGTATTCACATCTCGGACTACGCAACGGATCCCTTCACTGTCCCGATGGACGAGATGGCCGGGCTTCTGCGCCACAAGTGCGAACTGTTCTCGTCGGGCGTCGACCATTCCAGTGCCACTCTGGAGTGCACCTTGGAGACCACCTATCTCGCCGATCTGGCCGGGACCCGGGTCTGGCAACAACGCTCGCGGATCCAGCCGGTGTATACCGCGGTGCGGCTCACCGACAACGGTTTCGACGACATGTCCAGTACCGCCCCACCGGTCGGCAAGGGCTGGGAGTACTGCTCCTCG
>JADKAV010000016.1 GCA_016719135.1 Micrococcales bacterium
GGCCCGTCGAGTTGCACGATCTCGGCGTTGGAGACGATCCGGTTCAGGATGGACTCCGCAATCACGGCGTCGTGCAGGGATTTGTACCAGTCCTCGGCGTCGAACTGGGAGGTGACGGCGGTGGAGCCGTGTCCCTCTCGTGCGGCGAGGATATTGAGCAGTTGGGCTGCGGTGTCGCTGGTGATCGGGGTGGTGAGGAAGTCGTCGAGCACCAGTAGGTCGCAGGCGTTGAGGTCGTCGAGGAAGCGCAGCCGTTGCGCGTCGGCGTGCTGGAAGACGGCGAGCCGGTTCGCGAGGTCGTCAAGGCGGTAGTAGCGGGCGGTGTAGTCGCGGCGGCAGGCGGCGTTCACGAGCGCTTGTGCCAGGTAGGACTTCCCGACGCTGGAGGTGCCCAGGATCACCAGGTTGGTGGCCCGGTCGATCCACTGGCAGGAGGCGAGCCGGGCGACGACGTCTCTGTTGATGCTCCTTCCTGACAGGTAGTGGATGTCCTCGACGCAGGCGGCGGGGTTCGGGGTTCGTGAGGCCTTCAGCAGTTTGAGCAGGCGCCGTTCGCCGCGGGCGGCGGTCTCTCGTTCCAGGGCGTGCCGGATCTTCTGGGAGAACGTCCACTGGTCGCATGTCGGGTCGTTGGCGATGTCGATGACGGCTTCTCCGAACGCGGTCATCCGCAGCCTGGTGAACAGGGGCATGTCATCGTCGGTGAGGTGCTGGTCAGGCATCGTCGGCCTGCTTCCCGGCCCCGGTGAGCGCGTCGAGGCTGAACGCGGAGGCCCCGGCCAGGTAGGCGCGGCTGGTGTCGCGCGCAGCACTGCGCTGCGGTGGCGACCCCGGCTCGGGGCGTCCGCCCGCGGGGTCGGTTGCGGGCCGCTGGTCCTGCTGCGCGCGAAGCGCGGTGATGTGGTTCTTGACCGCGGTGTAGGTGATCCGCCGGTCGGCGTCGGTGTCGGTGAGTTGGCGGCAGGCCTGTTCCAGCAGGGCCCGGTTTCCGCGCTTGCCGAGGTCGAGGATGTTCATGCAGGACCGGAAGCCCTGCGCCTCGATCTTCTGCTCGTCGAGCAGTCGTTCCAGCGCGGCGACCGTTCCCGGGCCGACCTTCGCGGCCTGGCGCAGGAAGTAGCCGCGCGTCCACAGGTTCATGCTGTCTTCCAGGTGCGCGGGCTGATGCTCGGGATCGGTGACGTACCCGTTGCTGCGCTGGCCTCGCTGATGCGTGGCGATGATCTCGCCGTCGGCGATCACATCGAGGGTGTCGCCGATGATGCGCACGTCGACGCCCAGCCCGGCGAACCGGAAGGGCACGGAGTACTTGATGCTGTCGATCTGGATGTGCCAGTCCCGATGCACCTTCGCCGTGCGCCACGCCACCGGCTCCCAGCGCTGCTCCGGCAGTTCGAGCAGCTCGTGGCGTTCACGCTGCTCGAACCAGTCCCGGCGGCTGCGCGCCTCACCCCGGAACGGGGTCTTCTGGTTGATGACCTCCACCTGCGCCGCGATCGCGTCGTTCAACTCGTCCAGCGACGCGAACGTGCGGTCGGCCAGATAGTGGATCACCCAGTTCGTGACGACCTTCACCCCGGCTTCGACATTCCCCTTGTCCCGTGGCTTGTACGCCCGGGTAGGGACCGCGGCGGTCCGGTAGTACTCCAGGAACTCGGCATAGGCGACGTTCACGTCGCGGGCACGCTCGGCCTTGCTGATCTGGTTCGACGCCGTCGATGCGTTGTCCGGCACGACCACCAGCGGGACACCACCGACGTACTCGAACGCCCGCCGGTGGGCATCCAGCCAGGCCGGCTTTTTCTCATCCAGACAGCCGAACGCGAACACCAGCCCGGAGTAGGGCAGCGAGGCGACGAAGACCGACACCGCCGTCGTCCGCCTGCTGACCGGGTCGGTCAGCTGCATCCGGGTGCCCGCCCAGTCCACCTGCATCGTGTGCCCCGGCACGTGAGCGATCGCAGCCGTCAAGTCATGCGTGCGCACATGCTCGGTGACGATCTCACAGAACCGGTCATACCCGTAGAACCGTGCCCCCGGCACGTCCTGCCCGGACGTCAGGTACCGCGCCCACAACACCTTCAACGGCGGCTTCTTGCGCCCCACGCGCGCAGCCACGACCTTGTCGACATCGACCGGCACGAAATCCTCCGAAACGGCCTTCCTGCCGTCCGCGAAGAGTCGGTCCAGGTCCTCGACGGTGAGTGCTTCGATCTGCGCGGCAGTGCTCAACCGCTCCGCCTCGAGCACCCGGCGGGCCCTCGCGATAGCACGGTGCGAACAGCCCGCCATCACCTCGATCTGCCGGTACGGACGCTGCTGCAAGAGCAGCGTCATGATCAGCCGATAGTCAGCCATCTGGTTCCTTCCATCCGCCGCAACCATCCGTTGGCTGCAGATGAAAGCAATCCTTGAACAGCCCAGAGCGCTACCGGATACACCCACGCCTGCTACCGGATCGACCCACCTGTGCTACCGAAAGCCTGGGCTAAACAAGACGATGCCGCATGCCCCAAGCATTCCCAGCCCCGCGACGGCCTCGTTTCCTGTCTCGCGAAGCGCAGTGAGCGACTGGAATCCGAACCAGGCGCCGATCAGGAGGCCCATCACGAGGGTGAACAGCGCGAAGTCAGCGAAGAGGTCGCCAACCCAGGCTGCGGTCTTAGCGCGCCTGCTGGCGACTTTGTTCCGGTCTTGGAGGCGTCCTGCCCCTGGGGAGGCGTGGAATTCGTCTCGATTTTGGAAGCCACAGGCAAGCCCTTGCCAGCGGCGGGACGATTAAGCGGAGGGAGGCATTCCCATGTCAAAGGCAAGAGCGAACTACCGAAAAGCCCGAGCCGTCGAGTTGGTCCTGGACGGCCACAACTACGACCAGATTGCTGCTGAACTCGGGTACGCCAACCGGGGTACCGCGTGAGAACCGTGCAGAGGGCATTGCATGACCGCGAGGTCGAGGCAGTGGACACGTACCGGCAGATCGAACTGGCGCGTCTGGATGCCCTGCAAGCCGGCTGCTGGGAGGCCGCCCTGTCCGGCGACAGGATCGCCGTCGAGACAGTCTTGAAGGTCATAGAACAGCGCTGTCGGCTCCTTGGATTGTCGGCCACAACGGCAACCAAGGAAAGCAACCAGGGTCTCTTCCTGTCCACGAATCGGCTTGAGGGGTCGGCACATCGCGGCTCGCGCTAAACGAGTATGTGTCCGATCAGTCTTCCGCAACTCCAGGCCTGTTCATTTGCCATCACGAAAATCTTGGCGCTGTCTTGCGTGTTTTCTACGTCTTCGGGCGGTCCTATCGCCAATGCGCTTCTGTTTGCACCAGAGGTCCAGGCCATTCTCAAGTTCTCCAGACCACTCGCGCCGCACCACGATGGGGTGTCTGTTGGTGAACGCAACCAGACCTGCACTCTCTGGCATTCTGAGGCTCTAACTGGCACGCCTCGACGCGTTGCAGGCAGCGTGCTGGGAATCGGCATGCTCCGGCAACCGATTCTCCATCGAGACTACGCTTCGCATCGTCGAAAAGCGCGCTGCCGCCTCTTGGGGAATCTGGGGTGATTCGCAGCACGCGCCCAAGGTCACAAGACTGGTGATGGACTCGCGGTAGAGATCTGTTGAACGGTCCAGAACCGTGTCGCTGGTACTCGTGGTGCTCTGGTCGCAAGCCTGATCGCGGTCCGCCTGCTCCATCCCCCGGCACCAGTCATCCGAGGAGACAAGCGGGTCTGCTTGCCAGACGGAGGGTTGTATGCCGTGGGAGCCGTCGTCGCGCTCATGCGCGGCCGCCGATGTGCCGATTAACTCGCCATGAACGCCGTCCAACAGCCGGGCTGGTATGGCGATCCCTGGAATCCCGGGTGCTATCGCTGGTGGGACGGCCGCCGGTGGACACATCACACACAGCAGCCACAGCCTGCGACGGTAACGCCCACCGGCGCCCAGCCGCCCCAAGAGGAGGCCAGTGGGCTGCAAACCGTCGCAGGACTGGCCGTCATCGCGGCTTTCTGTCTTGCGCTGTTCGCGGGCTGCAACGCACTGCTGTCCAGCGGTGACACCGATTCGCCGGCAGCCACCGCTGCCTCGACCCTGCCAGGGGAGACGTCCGATCAACCCACCCCACAACTGACTGACCCAGCGACCGCCATGGGCAGTCTGGTCAACACCACGTTCAACCAGATGTGGACGAGCAAAACGCCGTCCGAGCGCACGCAGATGTGCGCCCTGTGGATGGCCATGCCCAGAAGGCATGGAACGCGTTCGACCAGGGACAGGGCCCCGACGGCGTCATCACCCGCGACGATTTTCATACCTTCTTCGCGAGACACTGCTGAACTACCAGTTGCACATCCGATGGTTGAGCCTAGGGTCAGCAAACGGCCTGTTGGATGGCGGGCAACACGCCCTCAAGCGGCATGCCTGAGGGCGTGGTTCGCACGCCGTCGGTGGCGACGGATTTGACGACAGTTCTGACGACAGTTCAACCTGCAACGACCCGGTAAGCACCGGTACGAAACCACCCCTCCAAGCACAAAACCGGTACCCCTGGGGATGTCCCGGGACGCACTTAACGAACCGGTTGGTTGGGGGTTCGAATCCCTCCGGGCGCGCTTTTGTTGGGGAATAACCATTAACGACCCACCCTGAGCGAGGTTGACGACAAGAGTCCCGCACCCGGCAAGCTGTCCGGGGCACACTGTGCAGGGCCACCAAGTGGATGTCGTTCCTCATGCCAGCGTGGCGGTCGACGGCATCGTCGAAACAACGCCCAGGCTCTCCTCAGGTGCCACCAGAATGGCGGAGGCGGTGGACGCGGCGAAGTCAGTCCAGGTCGAAGATGTCATCGTGCACACCGCGTTTGGCCGCTTTGATCGGGTTGAAGACCATATCGTGGGCGTATCCTCAGTGAGCGAGACCCGGAACTTGCGGGCCAGCTCATTGGGGCGGGCGGGACTCCTAGGACGTGAACGCTCGCCGTCAGCAACTTCAAGCATTCGCTGCAAGTCCCCGTGCGTGTATTCGCCCAGCCGCCGGCCGGATCGCCCCTGTCGTCGCCCCAGTTCAGCGCGTGAGTTTCACGACCTTGCTGGTGTCGGGCCGGTATCCGCGCAGGGCACGACTGCGGGCCTTGTATTTGCCTTTGCCCAGGTTGATGACCCGGATGTGTTTGGGTCCGCGAGTGGCGTACACCTTGACCTTGCCGGACTTCGTCTTCAACGTGCGCCACTTGCCATGACGACGTTGCTTGACCACGAACGTCCACTGCTTCTTCTTGCCGAGGTTGGGCTTGACACGCACCTTCAGCTTGCTGCGCCCGGCTTTCGGTTTGGCGATCACTCGCGTCTTGGGGGTGATCGCGGCAGTGGGGGTGACGGGGTTACTCGGGGTGCTGGCCGGTCCCGTTCCCAACCGGTTGCCGGCGGTGACCGTCACCGTGTAGGTCACCCCGTTCTTCAGGCCGGTGATGGTGCACCCGGTACCAGCGGTAACGCAGCCCTGCCCACCGGGCGCGGCGGTGGCCGTGTAACCGGTGATCGGGGCGTTGCCATCATCGCCCGGTGGCGTCCACGACACAACTGCCCTCCGGTCACCTCCCGCCGCAGTCACCGCAGTGGGAGCGCCGGGCGTGGTGGACAACACCCCGGACGCTGCCTGCACCCGACGGGCTGCGCCGTCCCAGCGCCACCAGAGCGCCATTGGGCGGCGGCCGTCCGATGAGGTGACTACCTGCGGGGAGTCTGCATTCTGCCCGGGGTCGGACAGGGTCTGCGGGGTGGTCCACGTAGCGCCTGTGTCGCTGCTGCTAGCGGTTTGCACCCGCCAGTCGGTGCCATCGTCGAGGGACCAGACCCCGGTGACGCGGGTGCCATCCGCAGAGGCGGCCAGACGGTGGCCGTGGTAATCCTGCCCCATCTGCGAAAGGGTCTGCGGTGTGGTCCAGGTGGCGCCGGCGTCACTGCTGCTGGCAGTCTGCACCGACCAAGCGGTGCCGCTCGCACCAGACCAGATCGCGGTAAGTCGGTTGCCGTTGTCCGAGCTCGTTATCTGCGGGAACATGACATCCTCTCCGGTGCCCGACAGCGTGATCGGCGTGGTCCAGGTGGTACCGGCGTCACTACTTTTGGCGGTTTGCACCCACGAGGTGGTGCCACCATCGGAGCGGCGCCAAATCGCGGTGAGGCGGGTGCCGTCAGCCGATGACGTCACCTGTGGGTCGCCGGCGGTCTGCCCAGCCAAGGACAATGACTTCGCGGTCGTCCACGTGCTGCCGGCATCTGCGCTGCTAGTGGTTTGTATCCGCCAGTTGGTGCCATCGGCGCGGGACCAGACCGCCGTGACGCGGGTGCCGTCAGCCGATGATGCCACCCGCGGGTAGCCCGCGGTCTGCCCGGTTTGGGAGAGGCTTTGCGGGGACGACCAGGTGGCACCGGCGTCACTGCTGCTGGCTGTCTGCACCAGATAGTTGGTGCCATCAGAGCGGCGCCAGATGGCGGTAAGGCGGGTACCGTCCGCTGAACCGGCGACCTGCGCGCCGTAGGCGTCTTGTCCGGCGTCCGACAGGGTCGTCGGGGTTGTCCACGTGGCGCCGGCATCACTGCTACTGGCCGCCTGAATCCGGTAGTGGGTGCCATCGTTGCGGAACCACACTGCGGTCAGGCGAGTGCCGTCAGCGGAACTGGCTATTTGGGGGGCTTCAGCGTTTCGTCCCTCGGCCGACAGATTTCTTGGAGTCGTCCACGTGCTGCCAATATCGCCGCTACTTGCGGTTTGGACTCGCCAGACTGTGCCGTCGTAGCGGTCCCAGATCGCGGTGAGGCGGGTCCCGTCAGCCGACGATGCCACTTGAGGCGAGCCGACGTTCTGCCCGGCGGACGATAGATTCTGTGCCGCCGACCACACAACATCCACTGGCTCGGACGCTAGCACCGGGCTGAGCGACGACGCTGCCACTGCCACCCCTGCGAGTACTGCCACTGATGTCTTGAGGAACATGGCACGCCTCCCACCCGCGGGAGGTGCCGGACATCCGACCATCGGGTGTCGGCGTCAACCCCTCGCCGACTACATCTCCAGGCTACGCCTCACCAACCGGAACAACCAGGCTCATCCGACTGATTGTGCGGAATCCGACGTTGCCCCGTAGCGAGTGTTGATCAGGACTCCGCGGACCGCCCTCGGCCTACCACTTACCAGGCTTGCCGCTGCCCTCAAAGATGCACCAACCGTCCAGGAGGTCGCTGGCACCTGGTGGCGCCACCCTCATTCCGACTCGCACAGCGTTTGGCTTCTTGCGCCCGTCTTTCTCGAAGAGCATCGCGATCTGCGCGTAGCGCGTATCGGATCCGATTCTGGCGGTGGTCTCAACGGGTTTCATATAGACGAGGTTCGGGTGGTCGTTGCTGGGCAATGCATCCTTGGCCGTCAGCATCCACGGAGATCCGAAGAGGTTGCCCTTGCTGAACTTGATCGCCTTGCGCAGCGTGAACTTCCCGTTGACCTTCACCGTCTCGCCCGGCGCAGGGCAGGCTTTCCCGTTGTCCTGGGCGAGGATCTCGAAGCGGATTTTCGTCACCTTGGGGGACTTGCCGCGCTTGCCCGCCTTCACCTTGAAAGTACCCCGGGAGTCCTCGAAGGGATCCTTGAATTTCCAGGGCCCCGGCTTGGGTTGCTTGTACGCGGCTTTGCCTGCGCTCACCGATCGATCGGTGCCCGGTGCGCCTTGCGACGGAGCCACCAACACCCCCACTCCCAGTACGCTCACGCATGTTCCGGCCAGCAGTCGTATCAAAGGGCGTCGCATCGCGTAAGCCTTCCACGCTTCTCGCGCGAAAGCAATGGCCCCTTCCCGTGAGCCGGCGCCGGCACCAAACCCCACACCGCCGACCTCAGCAACGGCGGCGGATCACTTACTCTTCCCACCGAACGGGAATGCGTCCTTGGGCAAGGCTTTGCGGACTGTGATCCTCTTCTTTGTGATCACCGCAGTCTTCCCTTTCTTGACCACGAAGACCTTGCCGGTGAGTTTGTCCTTGGCGGTGCGCGAAAGCCACATCGAACCCTTGGAAACCGTGAGGGTTGTGAACTTCTTGTGCGGGACGATCCAGAAGGTCGTTCCCCGCCGGCCCGTGACAGACCTCTCCCGCGGCAGTTCGATGACCTGATCACCGAACACCGCGCTCACCTTGGCCCAGATCAAACCCAGCAGCAGGGTGCCCTTGAAACTGCGACTCTTGTCCCTGAACGCCTCGCAGTTCTTGTCCTCCTTGATCGAGGAGCCTTTGGCCAGGCGTACAACGGAGCCGTCCTCGAAGACGAACTCGACGTTGGTGTCGGCCGTGACCTTCTCGCCGGCCGCGAACCCCTTGCCGACCTTTGATCCGAGGCTGGTCTGCTGCCCTGGCGGGTAGGTGTTCACCTGCTTGACCTTCTGACCGCACTCCACGCGACGGGTGACCGTGATCGTCCCCGAGTTCTCCATCATCCCGGTACCCGTGGAGAGTTGTCCGTAGACACTCTTTGATCCTCCCGCGGCCGGCAGGGTGAACTCCCTGGGTTCCAGGAACGCCGTGGGTTCCACCGCTGGCGCGCCCTCGTACGGTGCCGGGTACCCCTTGCAGATCAACACCGAGGGCACGAGCGGGTTGACGCTCGTACTCCACACGACGTTGATGTCCTCGCCCTGTTTGGTGATGGCAACCTGGGTCGTGCCAGTGGGCGGGGTCGTCATCAGTTCACATCCCTGGGGCAGCCCGGTGTTGACGATCGAGCCGAAGTTGAGTGTGGCTGAACCGGTCCAAGCGCTCGGATCGTCCGTGTTCCCAACGGGATTGGCCAGGATTTCCGCGGTGACGGTCTCCGTACTGACGAACGGTGCCACCACGGTTCTGCCGTCGATATGGATCGTCACCGAGTAGGTGGTGGTCTTCTTCGGTGGCACCCATTTCTGCGCCGCAGCCGCGCTGGGCGTGAGACACAGTGCGACCAACAGGCCGAACGTGAGCAGGATCGAAAGGGTGAAATGGTGACTTCGCGCAATCATGACAATCGCCTCCCCGCGCATTCAAAATTCTACTCCTGCGCCGGGTTTCGGGACGTGAGTCAGGCGACTATTGACAACGGAAGCACCCCGACTGGACGAGCGCCCTCGGGCCACGGTGGCGAGTGCAAATTGCGCTTGACCGGATCTATTTTGTGGCCGGTGCTCAGGTCGGATCACGCCCCATTGAACCAGTGCTCACGGCCTTCGGGACCTTCACTCGACTACGAAGCGTGACCGAGTTCCGGGCGCCCTCGGGAGAGTAATCGATAGCGGCCAACACGACCTCCGATCGCGACCGCAAGGGCCCTACCCTGGCGGCAGCACCGAGGGGGCTTAATGGGCACACCGCACGGGCATCATTCGCCTCTCGTCGGTGTCGAGTTGCCACTCGAGCCGTGGCAGCCACGCCCGTGGCAGGCGGTACTTGTCGGTGCTCTCGTCTCGGCCGTCGCATTCGCAGGCTCACAGGTAGCCGTGCCGGAGCGGCATTTTCCGGCGCTCCTGATGCTCGCAGGGTTCAGCGTCGGGCTGCTGCTCAGAGTTCGCTGGCAGTCGTGGCCCTGGCTCATGGGTTCGATCGCGGTGCTGGGCTTCGCCGGCGGCTCGATGGCCTACGGCTTCTCGGTCACTGCCAGTGCGGTGTGGGCCCTGGCGATGAGCGTTCAGAGCGTGACTCTTGCGGCACTCCTGCGATGGCGCAAGGTGACGATGGATCGTGCTTGGGATCCGCTCTGGACGTTCGCGATCGCCGCTGTGGTGGTCGCTGTTGTCGCCTTCCTGACCGTTACCACCCCGCCCATGCAGGAGTTCGGGGTGAGTCAAGATGCCTGGGCCGACTGGTGGGGAACGAGTGTGCTGGCAATCGTGCTGGTCATACCGCCGTTCCTGCTCGTAGGTCGAGCCGCCTGGCCCCGGGGCAGGCTCGCAATCAACGCAACTGCCTGGTCCGCGGTCGCCATCCTTGGTGCCGTCAGTGTGTTCGCCGGATGGGTCGACCCTTATCTGGACGTGTGGGTCTGGGTCATGGTCGGTGCCCCCTTGCTGGTTCTGTTCGCAGTTCGCTACGGCACGTTGTTCGCCTTCGTTCTGCTCCTGGTGCTGGTTCGCCTCGCGACGGGCTTCACCCAAGCGAACCTCGGTCCACTACAGACCCTTGCATTCGCGACTGAGGGCCACGCTATTCGCTCAGTGCAGGCAGTCTTCATCCTGTTGGCAGTGTGCGTGCAAGCGGTTTCGCTGTGGGTCGTTCACGCCCTGGGCTATGAGCGGCGCCTGGCGCGACAGCAAGCCCTGTTCGATGCGGTGATCGAAGGATCTCCTGTCCCCACGGTGCTGCTCGATGGCCCCGATGGCTCCACAGTGCTACTGGCAAATCGAGCGTTTCGGGAAAATTTCCTGGCCGACGAGAAAGACCTGTCCTTCCTGGAGATCTTCCCTGACGACGAAAAGGGAGCTGTAAGACGTTTGCTCGACTCGGTGGATACCGTTGATCAGACGGAGGCCCACGGCGAGTTCACCGCCAAGGATCCGGTTGCCGGCACCCGGTTGGTGATGATTCGGGTGGCCGCCGTGGTTGCACGGGGCCGTAACCACGACGGCTCTGCCAACCAGGATGCAACCAGGGTCATCCAGCTCGAGGACATCACGGACGTTCGCTTGCGTGAGAGCCGGCTGCACCACGCCGCGACCACGGACCCGCTCACCGGCCTGGCGAATCGGCGCAGGCTGATGCACGTGCTCGGTGCCTCTTTGCCGCGGGTGGATGCACAGCATCTTCTGGGACTCGCCTACATCGACCTCGACGGGTTCAAATCCGTCAACGACCGGTTCAGCCATGCCACCGGTGATCGCCTGCTGTGCGAGGTGGCCGCATGCCTGCTGGACACCGTCCGCCCCATTGACCTCGTCGCCCGGCTGGGAGGCGACGAGTTCGTCGTGGTGAGTCCCGGGCTGCCAGACGAAGCGGCCGGCGAGGAACTCGGGCGGCGCATCGTCCGGCGCCTTGGCAGATGTGGCTCGTCCACAGTCGGTGTCTCAGCCTCGGTAGGCGTATGCGTCACCGACGATTCCGGGATCGAACCCGAGGAACTCCTGCGTCTGGCGGACCGGCAGATGTACCGAGCCAAGGCGGCTGGATCCGGAGTCCGGGTCAGTCACGTCGAGTCCGCCCAGGGCCGTGGGTGACAGGGCGAAGGCCAGCGGTTTGAAAGATGCCTGGACTCGTAGACAGAAAGAAGAGTCGCGACAAACCTCTGAACCTCGTGGGAAGCAGACGCCCAGCAATCGTCCACTGCCGTTCATTGGGTCGCCCAACCGCAGGCACCGTGATGCCGTCGACCGGATTGACTACTCCCGCAAAGAGAGCAAAACCTCGTCCAGCATCGCCGTCGTCAATCTGCCCGTGTAGGTGTTGTGCGGGCTGACGTGATAGCACCCGACGACCCGGATGGCGCGCAGGTCGGGGGTCGTTGCCGTGAACTCGCGAGCGTGGCCGAATCGGGGCTTCGGGCGCACCCCCTCCCACTGCAGTTCGCGGGCCGCCGCGAGCACCGCGTCCCAGGCAAGCCCGCCCAGGCAAAGGACCGCCCTCAGTCGCGGTGCGGACAACTGCATATCTCGCGCGAGCCAGGGTCGGCATGTCGCCCGCTCCTGAGCGGTGGGCTGGTTCTGAGGCGGTGCACATCTCACCGCCGCGACAATTCGGATGTCCTTCAGAACCTGCCCGTCACCGGCGGCTGTCGATTCGGCTTGGGACGCCCACCCAGTCCGGTGCAACGCCGCGTACAGGAAATCGCCTGAGGAGTCACCGGTGAACATCCGGCCGGTGCGATTGGTGCCATTGGCCGCCGGCGCCAACCCGACCATCAGCACAGAAGCACTACGGTCGCCGAACGCCGGCCCCGGACGTCCCCAGTAGGGCTGATCAGCGAAAGCGGCGCGGCGCTGGCTGCGAGCAACGCTCTCGCGCCATTCGACCAGTCGAGGGCAGGCACGGCAGACCGACACACACGCCTGCAGGTCCGTGACGTCCTGGGCTTGGTGCGCAAGGCGGCGAACTTCGGCGGGCGATCGAGCAACCGGGGTGGACGCGACCGCAGGATCTCCCGGCCATCCGGTGCCGGGCTGCACCGGGGAGGCGAAGAGCTGACCGGTGACCGGATGGGGATCAGGCGCGTCCGCACTCATGCATCAAGCCGATGCGATGACGCCCTACGGCGCTCCCGCATCCACCGTCTTCCACGTGACGTTGCCTTGTCGTCTGTTTGTGTCACCTCAACGTCGATGCTGTCGCCGTCCAGTTCAGCGGAGCACGTGAAGACGTTCCCCTGCTCGATCGGGACGGGATCAGGACAGGTAACCGTCGGAGTGCCGGAGAGATTCAACTCGTTTCCGCATCTCGGCGACCGTCTCCAGCCGTCGATGTCCAGATTCGACCCCCCGACCGACACCGAGCCGGAACACCCCGACAGGGCGGTCGTCACGAGAATGGCACCGGCACCGAGAGCAATCAGAGATGAGCGCATTTCAGGAGACTAACCCCCAAGATCAGGGGATGCATCGCAGAACATGAGGGAACTCGTCCGCTTTATGCCCTTGGCCGGTGGTCGCGCGGGACCACGTCCACGAGCAGGTCGTCGATCTCGCCGGTCTGTGTTTCGGTCAGCACGTCACGCTCGCCGAGTTTGACCACAACGACTCCACCGAGCACGAGCAGCGCACCGAGCAACTGGATCGGCCGTGGTTGTTGTGCAAGCAGGATCCAGGCGAAGGCCAATCCGGCGGCCACCTCCGACAACGCCACGAACGACGCCAGTCGGGAGCCGAGGCGGCGGGCCGCGGCGATACCCGTGACGTAGGCCAGCGCAGCCGTGATCAGGCCCAGTGCCAGCACCGGCACCCACCAGGGGACCGTTCCCAGTGTGAAGACGACGGGGGCGGTCGTGGCCGTCACGGGCAGAACCCCGATCGCTGCTGTCAGCCAAAAGATGACAGAGGCGAACACCAGGCCACCGGCGGCCAGTGTTATCGGGGGTAAGCCACTGCTGTCATCGGCGGAGATCACGAAGTAGGTCGCGGCGCCCACCATCGCGCCGAGCGCGAACAGCACTCCGATCACATCCACCTGCGCACCGCCCAACACGTCGAGCAGCAACACGAGACCGACGGCTGCGATCCCGGCGCCGACGAAGGTCAGCGGGCCCGGCCGCTGGGCGCGAACGCCCCACATCCACAGAACGACTGCCACCGGAGCGGTGTATTCGATGAGCAGGGCCACACCGACATCGAGGCGGGAGACAGCCAGGAAGTACAGCAGTTGTGCGCCGGCCACGGCCAACAATCCGTAGACCACAATGGTGCGGGCGTTGGCGAGCAAGAGGTTCGTGCGGCCGCGCACGGCCATCAGACCGGGCACGATCAGCACTACTGCCGCGATCGAGACGCGCAACGCCACTGCTGCGGCAGGCGACCAACCGGAATCCATAAGTGCTCGCGCCAGCGACCCGGATAGACCGAAGGACACCGCAGAAGTGCCGGCCAGGATCAAGCCTGTGCCGGTGCTGCGGGTCACAAGAGTGTCAGGAGCGTGGATGCTCATGAGTCCTGACACTATCTGCCGTTGAGGTAAGGTGTCAATATGGTTTTTGCCCCTGACGTGGTTGAGGCTCTCGGTGCCGCCGCCGAGCTGGTCAACTCCGCCATCGAGCCAGACTCCTGACCACTATCGCGCAGTTGCAGGCACTGTTCGATGACTGGGGCTACACCGGTTCAAGACCCCGCACCAGCCGGGAACTCGAAGCCGTCCGGGCCGTGCGGCCGAGGCTGCGAGAACTGCTGGTTGCCGACCGAGACACTGCGGTGGAATTGATCAACGCGATCCTGGCCGAGCAGCAGGCAATCCCCCAACTCGTCCGGCACGACCACCTCGACTGGCACATCCACGCCATCTCCCCCGATCGACCGATGCACGAACGGACTCTGGTGGAAACAGCGATGGCCATGGTTGACGTTGTCCGCGCCGATGAGATGAGCCGACTTCAACTGTGCGCGGCCCAGGACTGCGACGGCGTTGTCCTTGACCTTTCGCGTAACCGCTCCCGCCGGTTCTGTAGTACTACCTGCGGCAACGGTTCGGCGCAGGCCGCGTTCCGGGCCAGACGTGCGCACACCTGAGCGTGCGGTTGAGTGGGCGCAGCGTGCCGGCTGCGGGCATGCCTCGGTGACGGGGGTGCGCAGGGCCTGTGGGTCTGGTGCGCACCCCCGTCACTGGGGGCTTTGTGTGGTTTTCGGGTCTGTCGGGTCTGGCCTATCCGGCCCTGTCACGGGCCGCCTATGGGTGGTGCCCGGTTGGTGGGGGGTGGCGGTGTAGCGGCCGGTGGGGGGTTCGGGTGATGGCGAGTTTGCCGTGGTGGACTGTGCGGTGGTGAAAATGGCAGATCAGCACGAGGTTGGTCAGGTCGGTGGGGCCGCGGTCGTCCCATGGGCGGATGTGGTGGGCGATGCAGCGGTGCGCGGGTACGGTGCAGCCGGGATAGACGCAGCCGGACCCGTCGCGTACCGCGAGGGCGGCGCGTTGGGCTTTGGTGGCGTACCGTTGCGCGAATCCGACGGCTAGCGGTTGCCAGTGGATGGGGTCGGTGGGGATCCCTACGACGTAGGTGAGTTTCGCGGAGCAGGTGGTGGTGTGTACGTCGGTGCGCGAGGCCAGTAGCCCGGACGGCCAGCGCACCCCGAGCCCGGTGGCCAGCTGGTCGGGGGTCAGGGTCAGCGTGATGTGACCCAGCCCAGACGGCCGGTCGATCGGGGCCAGGGCCTTGTGGGCGATTTCGGCCAGCGCGTCGGCGGTGCGGTTACCGGCGGTGCGGTGATCGTCAGGGCTGGTTTTGTCCGCGTAGACGTCCAGGGCCGCGGCCAGCGCGGGCGCCGGTGGCCGGGTCCAGGAACCCGGTCAGGTGCCACCAGCCGTCCAGGCTGGCCGACAGCCGGGCATGCCGTTTGGTGCGGGCGGCCTCAGCATCATTGTCGTGGTCGTCGGGGCGGTAGTTCTGGACCAGTACGTCGAGGAACCCGCGCAGGTCTTTGGCGCTGTGGTCGCGGGCGAAGGCCACCACGGTGTCTTCGCAGGTGGTCAGCGCATCACCGATGGTGCGGTGCGCGGCGCGGATCGCCCGGACATGGTCGATGGTGATGGCCCCGTCGGCCAACGCGGTCGCGGTCTCGGGCAGCACATCACGCAGCGCGCGGGCGGTGTGGACCCACCAGCCGGCATGCCCCGCCGGGGTGCGGGTCGATGTCGCCAGCCAGTCCCCCGTGGTGCGGTGCCCGGCCAGCTGCGCGCCGCCGCGGGTATCAAAAGACGCCAGGGCTTTGGCCTGCACCGCGGCCAGCTGCTGGGTGAGGGTGTGTACGTCCAGGATCGTGCGTTGCAGCTGGTCGAGGGTCCATTCGGCCGGGTCCATGGCCAACAACTGGTCGACCTGCCAACGCAGCCCGTCCAGGCTGTGTCCGGATCTGTGACTGTGGTGGTCATGGCCGCCTCCCCTCACTTCGAACGCTAGTACGAGGGTGTGACAAGTTGTCGCCAGCGAGCGGATCTGTGGACAAGCACGCCGATCCACCCACCTTGGGGATACGCGGCAGCGGCCTGGCGGCGTGCACGTCGAGCGCCGCGTGTTGCAGCCCGTCCAACGCAACGTCCGGATCTGTGACTGTGATGCTCATGACCGCCTCCCCTCGCCTCGAACGCTGGTACGAGGGTGCGACAAAACTTCGTCCACGCCGCAATCTGTGGAAAAGCGGCAAAGCCCAACCCGGGGAGCAAGCAGTCTGCCGCCCGAACAACTACCTGGGAATCAGCGCCCAGACATCAAGGTCCAGCAGAACCCCGGGCGCGTACTTCCCATCATCCCCGCGCAGGGTCATGGACTCGTCGCGATCCTTGGTGCCGACCAACCGCAACCGCAGTGCACCGACACCTGGCGCAGAGGTCTCGGCTTTGTCGAGGACCTCCGACCAGGCGTAGACGGTGTCGCCCGCGAACGCTGGGGACGCGTGAGCGCCGGCGTTGATCGCCGAGATCAGTTGTGCGTTCGCGAGTCCGTTGAAGGACAACGCGCGGGCCATGGAGATGATGTGGCCCCCATAGACGAGCCGTCGTTCGTCCGGACGGGCCTGGGTGTTGAAGTGCACCTTCGCCGTGTTCTGCCACAACCGGGTGGCGAGCATGTGTTCAGCGTCGGTGAGGGTCACGCCGTCGACGTGGTCGATCTTCTCGCCGACCTCGTAGTCATCGAAACGGTGCCGCTCACCGGCCGCCGCGAAGTCGTAGGCGGTGAAGTCCAGTCCGGCTGGAACAACCAGATCCGCGGGAGCGACGACCTTGGCCAAATCCGGGATCACCGTCTCCGGCGCTGGGGCCTCGATGTCGCGTTTGTGCACCATCACCCAGCGGGCCCATTCGATCGCAACCTCGTCGCGCTGATTCGTGGCCACCGAACGCACGTAGACGACCCCGCTCTTGCCGTTCGAGTTCTGCTTGAGCCCGATCACGGTGGACCGGGTCCGCAGGGTGTCTCCAGGGACCACCGGGACATGGAATCGGCATTCCGCGTAACCCAGGTTGGCCACCGCGTTCAGGAGATGTCGGGAACCGTCTTGCCGAAGGCGACGTGGAAGCCGATGAGCTCCTCCACGGGGTGCGGTTCCAGACCGACCGACGACGCGAAGGACGCCGAGGAGGGGACGGCGAAGCGTGTCGGGTACAACGACCCGTACACCGCCCTATCGCCCTCGGTGACTGTGCGCGGGGTGGCGTGCTCGATCACCTGACCGATGCTGAAATCCTCGAAGAAATTGCCCGGGTTCGTCTTGCTCATGCCCACGAACCTACCCGGCGTCCCCTCTCGGTCTGATCACAGGCCGACCGATCGGCAGTCGCCAGCACGGGTGCCGTAGCCGAGATCTCCGACTACCCTTGAGCGCCCATGCAATCCATCGAATCGGAGGCACACGTGGATTCAGAGAGCGCCCCAGTGGACGCCGCCCACCGCCGGCCCGAGGGCGTCACGGACGCCGACGTGAAGGCACTCGGCCTGCTCAGTGAGGCACTGGAAACGGTCGAGCAAGCTCGTGGGAATCTGTACGCCTTCCATCAGCTCTCAGGGCGCGGAGACCTGCAACTGCAGGACGCCGTCAAGTCGCTGCGTGAGGCTGGACACGCGGCCCTCGCCGATCGCATCGAGACCCAACTCGTTGGCCACAATGTGATTCACGGCCGCTGGACGTTCCAGATCGTCGAGGAGTACGACGACGGCTACTGGTCGCTGTTCCGCGAGCTCGAACGCGAGGCACGCGAGCAGATCGCCGATGGACAGCGGCACCTCTTGGAAGCGGAGATGAAATCCGACGAACGGACGCAAGGCTTACCCGGCCACGAGGCCTCACCGGCCGAGGACGCCTGAGTAACGGACGGCCCCGTCCTCGGTTCCGCTGCCGACCAACCGGCGTTTGAGTTTCCCCGCTGGTCGGCGCCAGGAACACCAGGACCGCCTCGGGCACTTCCCGGCCCGGCGGTGACAAACGCGGGGGCGGCCATCACATCAGGGCCGTCGATCGGGCTTCTGACCCCAACTGGCCCTCATCTGAAGGCTTCTGTGTCCTGAATGTGGCTTTTGCCGCCCTACTGACCATCACATCAGGGCCATGCGGGCGCCCGGCGGCCCAGATGTAATGGTCGCGGGCGGTGAAACCGAGCCGGGACTCCTGGTCCGCCGCGTCCAGTTCGGCGACAACCCGGTCCAACCCTGAGTCCGGCCACAAGCGTGACCTCGGTGCTGCCACAGCCCGCACCGCTCTATCCGGGGGCGGATGATCAACAGCCGGCAACAACAGTTCTCACTGACAAATGATCCGCTGCGCCCACGCGTAGAGTCCTCCCTATGTTCTGCCGCACCACTACTGCCCTCAAACCTGTGGAGGCAACGCCATGACCATTCGCCACATCTGCCCGCTGTGCGAGGCCACGTGCGGTCTTCAACTCACGGTCGACGGCGATCAGGTGATCGGGGTGCGCGGCGACGCAGATGACGTGTTCAGCCGGGGTTTCGTGTGCCCGAAGGGGGTGGCGATCGGCGACCTCCACCACGACCCCGCCCGACTGCGCACTCCGATGGTCCGCGATGGTGACGCCCTGCGGCCGGCCTCGTGGGACGAGGCCTTCGACCGGATCCGTACGGGACTGCGTCAGGTCATCGGCGAGTCCGGCCCGAACGCCGTCGCGGCCTATCTGGGCAACCCGAACGCACACAACGTGACCAGCACGTTCTACCTGCCTGCACTGGTACGGGCGCTGGGCACCCGCTACCGGTTCTCGGCGAGCACTGTGGACCAGATGCCGCAACAAGTCGCGCTGGCTCTGATGTATGGCACGGAACTGTCCGTCCCGGTGCCGGACATCGACCGGACCGACCTGTTCGTCGTCATCGGCGCCAACCCGCTGGTCTCCAACGGATCGATGATGACCGTTCCCGACATGCCTGGCCGGGTTCGTGCCCTGAAAGCGCGCGGCGGACGGATGGTCGTGGTCGACCCCATCCGCACCCGTACGGCTGATGCGGCCGACGAACACCTGCGGATCCGGCCCGGAACCGACGTGCTCCTGCTGGCCGCCATTGCACACGTCCTCCTGGCAGAGGACCTCGTCGATCTGGGAGCAGCTGCCCAACGGGTCGACGATTCCGCCGTGGAGCGGATCCGTGAGTTGCTCGCAGCGTTCTCACCCGCGGCTGTCGCAATGCCCACCGGTCTGGCCGCGCCGACCGTGGAACGCCTGGCCCGGGAGATCGCCGGCGCCCGGCCGGCGGCGGTCTACGGGCGCGTGGGCACGACCACATCGGGGCTTTCGGTGGACGGTAATCCCACCTCGTTCGCAACCCTGGCCTCCTGGCTGATCGCGGTGATCAACGTCCTGACCGGCAACCTCGACCGAGAAGGCGGAGTGATGTTCCCACTGCCGCCGGCCGGCGGGCCGACCACGTTCGGAGAATCCGGACGCGGCCGTGGTGTGCGGGTTCCCGGTAGTCAACGCACGCGTGTGCGCGGCCTGCCCAGTGTGCTGGGCGAGTTCCCCGCAGCAGTCCTCGCCGAGGAGATCGACACCCCGGATTCCGAAACCGGCGAACACATCCGCGCGCTCATCACCGTGGCAGGCAATCCGGTGGTTTCCATTCCCGACGCCGACCGACTGGAGAAGGCGCTGGGCACGCTGGACCTGCTGGTGTGCGTCGACGCTTACGTGACTGAGACGTCGCGTCACGCTGACGTCATCCTGCCGGCCGCGTCACCCTTGGCCCGAAAACACTACGACGTGGTGTTCGCATCCCTGTCGGTGCGCAATGCCGCCCGGTATTCCCCGCCCGTGTTCGCGTTGGGCCCCGACGAGCGCGACGAAGGCGAGGTGCTGCTGACATTGGCCGGTATCGCGGCATCCATGGTGAACAACGCACCGGAACCCACGACTGATCAGCTCGATGACCTGGTCGCCTACGAGGTGGCCCGGCGCGCAAGCAGCGACACAGCGTCGCGGGCGCATGGCAAGGACCCGGCGGAACTCCTGGCCGCCGTGGCTCCACGCCGCGGGATCGAACGACTTCTGGATCTGTCCCTGCGGTCCGGGCCCTACGGCGACGGCTTCGGCGATGACCCCGAAGGGCTGACGCTGGCTCGGCTCGAGGAACAGCCCGCCGGCGTCGATCTGGGAGCGCTGCGACCGCGCCTCCCCGAGGTTCTGCGCACCCCATCCGGGCGGATCGAGTTACTGCCCGAGCAGATGGTCCTTGAGATCGATCGACTGCTGCAGGCGCTGCCCGCCGTCGATGCTCCCGGTCTACTGCTGGTGGGACGTCGGCAGCTGCGGACCAACAACTCGTGGCTGCGCACGCTCCCGCGCTTGGCGGGAGGCTCGAGTCGCGCCACCCTGCAGGTTCATCCCGACGACGCCCGGGCAGCCGGAGTCGGCGACGGGGATCGGGCACATTTGCGCTCTGGAACGGGCGACATCCAGGTGGTGATCGAGGCAACGGACACGGTTATGCCAGGGGTCGTGTGCCTACCGCACGGTTGGGCCCCGGACTCCCCCGACACATGGGATGACGAAGCTACGTCCGGTCCCAACATCAACGTGCTGACGCCCGGTCATGGAATGGATCCACTCACCGGCACGGCGGTACTCAATGCCGTACCCGTGCAGCTGCTGCCAACGTGAGAGCACTCCGAGTCTGGTTGGGTGCGACCGCCGTCCTCGGCGTGGGCGCGGTCGTCGCCGATCGAACCATGCGCCGCACCTACGGAAGACCACCGCGGCGCGACGGCACCGGGTCGCCACCCACAGGCGCCATCGAGGTACAGATCGACGCAGTGAACGGCTCGCGGTTGCATGGCTGGTGGTTCGGGTCGGATGATCCTGGCCCAGCGGCCCTGGTCATTCACGGGTGGGGCGGACAGGCCAGCGACATGCTGCCGGTGGCCGACGTGATGCGCGGGCTCGGACTGAATGTGCTGCTTCTGGACGCACGAGGCCATGGCAGCAGCGACGGCATCTCCGTGGCCTCGATGCCGTCCTTCGCCGACGACGTCCGCGCCGGTCTCGGGTGGCTGCGTTCTGCCCCTGGCGTGGACCCAGCCCGCATCGCGCTCGTCGGCCACTCTGTCGGAGCCGGAGCATGCCTGTTCGTCGCGTCGGGTGACCCTGAGGTGGCGGCGCTGGTCTCCCTGGCGTCGATGGCTGACCCGAGTGCGCTGATGGCGGGCATGATCGGCCAGTACCTGCCAGCACCGCTCACCCGATTGGCCCTGCGATATGTCGAGCACGTCATCGGACACCGGTTCACGCAGTTCGCTCCAGTCCACACCATTGGACGCATCAGCGCCCCGGTGCTGCTGCTGCACGGCGAGAAGGACACAACAGTTCCGGTGACCGACGCCCGTCGCCTCCACGATCTCGCGCCCCGGAACAGCGAGCTGCTGGTGGTGGCGGATGCGGATCACTTCAGCATCGAAGGACTCGACACCGCCGAGCCACGACTCAGGCGCTTCCTCCAGGACGCAGGCGTGCTGGCGTAGGCGCTCCGTCAGCCTTAAGGCTCGTCGGGCTTGAGGTGTCCGGCGTCCCAGCGGGCGAAGACATCGGTGAACACGTCGTGCTCGCAGTCGTGGTTCACGTCCGGGAAGGCACACTGGATGACCCTTCCCGCGACGATGTCGGGCAGGGGCACGTAGCAACACTCGGCAAGCAAGCCCATGAGGAGATCCGGCACAGTCCAGTCGTCGACATGTGCCGGATCCACACCCTGCCCGGCGTACACCTGTAGAAGCTCGTCGGACGTCCATCCCCGTTCGAGCATCACCGCGGCCTCGGCATTGAACCGCAACGCGCGCTTCATGCCGTCGAACATCGGCCAGTAGGGGTTTACCGCACCCACGCTCCCGGCACTGTTCCCAGGAGCGACTTGCAGCACAACGGCCCACGGGTGTCCGTCGGGGCTGACCCCGTGGAAGCCACCGGCATGGAACGGCAGATGGGCGCCGAGGAAGTCCGCCTCGACTGAGCCGTCCTGATCCCGGCCGAGCCGGATCTGCTGGGCGAATGCCACCTGGTCCACCCCGTAGAAGCGTTCCCGTGCCGTCCAGATCCCCGTCATCCGGGAGCCGGGCTCGAAATCGAAGGTGTTGAACAGGTATCCCATGGTTCATCTCCCTTCGGCCGGTGGGCTGAAATGGACGTCATCGTCAACGCCCTCCAGGATTCGTGCGTCCATCGCCGCCTGTGCCAGGACTGCGCGGGATGTTACAAAGTCGAGAGCACGCCCGTCGGGATCCCCGATCGAGTCGTCATCGAGTTCCACGAGCAGTCCCACCTGAACCGGGGTGCTCGACAACACCCGGCAGGTCAGCCCCGACAGCGGGTCGATGAAGGCGGGCACGCTGTCCTGAGGTGTCCAGTCATCAGCGGCAGCGAAGAAGAACGAGGACAATTCCTGCGAGAAACCCCGCGTGGCCGACCGGGACAGGAACTGCACGAACCTGAACGGACTCAGCAGACCGACATCAAGGCCCAGTGCCGCTACATCCACGTCCGCGTCCTCAGCAGCGACCGGCATCACACTTGTGCGAAGGAAAAGACCGGCGCCGCCGAATCCGGGCAGCCGGAGAGTTGCCGGAGTGCAGTACTCCCCTAGTTCGTCCATCCGAATAGTCATTCGAACTCCTCCCCGCTCGACGGCGGTGAGCCCGGAACAGGCCGGCGAGGTTGTTGGCCGACCGGTTCCCGGGCCCCAGTCATCGCGTACCTGTGGATCCCCATGGCACTCCCCTTCCCTGCTGATATCAGTGTGCGCTGGGGGTATGACAAAGCAGACGAGATTGATCCCAGCTCCCCCCCCCCCCCCCCCCCCCCCCCCCCGGCCCCCCCCCCCCCCCCCCCCCCCCCCCCGGCCCCCCCCCCCCCCCCCCCCCCGCCCCCCCCCCCCCCCCCCCCCCCCCGCCCCCCCCCCCCCCCCCCCCCCCCCCCCCCCCCCCCGCCGGGGCCCGCCACGACGACGGACGGGCGGACACCGGCACCGACGACCAGGCCCCCCCCCCCCCGCCCGCCCCCCCCCAACGGCCCCCAAAAAACCCCCCCCCCCCCCGGGAGCCCCCGGCCCCCCGCCCCCCCCCCCAACCCCCCGGCCCGCCGGCCCCCCCCCCCCCCCGCCCCGGCCCCACCCCCCCCCCCCCCCCCCCAAAACTGAGAACCCCCCCCCCCCGGCCCCCGAAGCCCCCCCCCCCCCCCCCCGCCCCGCCCCCCCCCCCCCCCCCCCCCCCCCCCCCCCGCCCCCCCCGCGAGCGCGGCCCCCCCCCGCGCGGGCCGGGGGGCCCAGGAACAAGCCCGACCGACGCCGCCCCGCGCCCCGGCGACCGCCCCCCCCGCCGCGAAGACTTGACCACTTCAACACTCCCCCTCGCGGGCGTGCACGATCTGCTGGTTCAGTTCGTCCCACGACGAGCATCAACCAAGAGTCTCAGCCCAGGTTGGTGGGTGGGGCACCCTCGAGGACGGCGAGGTCACGCAACGCGTAGCGCAGATGCTCCGCCTCTTCTCGCAGGACCACCTTCAGACACCGGCCGACGACGTACTGCTGATCCGGGTAGGAGTGCGCCGGCTTGCGACCGCATACACGAGACAGCTCGGCATCGGTGAGGTTCGTCATCACCCGGCGCACACATGCCATGCGCAGCAGGCGCAGTTCCAGCACGTCGTCGAGGGTCGGAGTTGCGTCCAGCGTGAGCCCGAGTTCCGCCACCACATCGGCGGGCATTGCGCCCGACGGAAGGCCCAACGCGTGGTAGGGCGACTCCTCCTCGAGAACCGCGTTGCCGAGCCAGGCGTCGCTGGCGAAGAGCAGATGCCGCTGCGTCTGCACGAAGGACCATTCACCGTCGACCCGCTCGTGCAGCAGGGATTCGGGCAACCGCTTGGCTCCCGCGATCGCCGCCTCCCAGAGTTCCTCGATCATCTCCCAAGCCGCGCGGTAGTCGTCGACATTTGTGGCCTCGCGAGCCACCACTCGGACTGGATGCCGGCGATCGAGTTCGGCCTCGACGTAGCCGGTCACATCGACGTCGTTGACAACGAGGTGGTCGAACTCGCCGCCGATGTAGACCCTGCCGCCGTAGCAGTCCACGATCTTCAGGCCGCCTACCTCACAGTCGCGAATCTCGAGGCCGGCGAGGTCACTCACGTGGATACGAGCACCTCGGAACTGCTCAGTCTGTGAGTACTCGTGGGTCATCGGCGTCTGGCCCACTCGGCTAGTCGACCGCCGGGAGCGACACCTTGATCTTCGAGAACCGCACCTTGCCGCCCTTGGGGAAGGTGTTGTAGGCACTGCTCTGCGCCACGATCTGCAGCGTCAGCTTCTGGCCCTTGCGCATTGCGAAACTCACCGCCTCCAGTGGGACGGACGCCGTCTGCTTCTTGCCGTTCAGACGCAACGCAAACGGCGTGATCTGATTGCCGACCACAGTGTCTGTGCGTTTGTCGACCAGTTGCGCCAGGACCCGCACCTTCTTGTTCTTCGACGTGCCCTTGTAAGTGATTTTCAGCTTGGGTGTTCCCACAACGACGGTGGGCTTCTTGGCGCGGGCCGTGACGTTGACCGCTCGCTTGGCCGGACCGGGGATCGTCGGGCGAAGCACGAGTTGGAAGGTCGGCGAGACGTCACCGGGCAACTTGCCGGTGTACGGCCCCGACCCGCCATTCTTCTTCAGCGCCAGTGTCCCTTTTCCCTTCGCCGTCAACGTCCGATCCGGCGTGGGGTAGCTCGACGCGCTGCGGTATTTGCCGCGCTGGTCGATCCATGTGAAGCCAGGTCCAGTGTCGGCAGCGGTGTTGCCTTTGAGGTATTTGTCCAGCCACGTCCATGTCTGCTCGAGCGGTAGTTTCGAGGCGCCGCCCTTCGTCAGGCAGACACCGTGGCCACCGCAGAACCAGACCATCTTCACCGGCACGCCGGCGCGCGTGAGCGCGTTGTAGTTCTCGATCGCCTCGGACGGCGGGAACAAGTCGTCGATCGTGCCCTGCAGGATCAAGGTGGGGGTGGCGATCTGCGGCAGCACCTGCGCAGGACCTGCAGCAAGCGCGAAATCGACCACCTCCGAGCTGAACGTCGTGCCCTTCCTCGCCTGCTCACGGCCCTTCAGGATCGACGGGCTGAACGTGTTGCCGGGGCGGGTGGCGCCGACGAGCAGCGCGTTGACCCACGAAGACTTGATGGTGTCGGCCTTGTAGAGGCTGGTCTGCAAAGAGTTCCAGGCGATGACCGGCACGATCGCGTCGAGCCGCTGGTCGACAGCAGCGGTGGACAACTGGATGCCCCCGCCGTAGGAGCCTCCGGTCATCCCCACCCGTGGGTCACCGGTGGCGTCGAGTTGGGCCTCAGGACGGTCCGCGACCCAGGTGATCAGCTCGGAGACGTCGCGGCCTTCGAAGTCCGGGTTGTTCAATTGCGCCTGCCCGCCCGACGGCGAGATCCCGCGCGGGTTCCAGGTCAGGACGTTGTATCCAGCGCGTCGCAAATCACCCACGCCGGGGATGGACGGGCTACTGGGTGCGTCCGGGTTGCTCTGCGCCTGACCCCCGAAACCCGGGCCCTGCAGGACGGTGGGCGCCTTCTGCCCGTCGGCAAGACCGACTGCCGGGAACCAGTAGAACGTGATCGCCGTGCCGTCGAACGAGGTGATCGTGTTCAGGTCCTGCGCAGCCGCGGGTCCGGCGCCGAGCGCGGCACTCGCCACGGCAATTGCACCGGCGGCGGCGAGCATGCGGACCGGACCTCGGGTGGAGCCGGCGGTGGGCTTGTGGGATTCCTGATGCATCACGTGTTCCAGAGTGACATGCCGTCTGCGGCGGGGCGAATCACACTGAGAAACAGCGCTGAAGCAAGAGGATGAGTCCCGCCGCGCTCATGGACCTCGGTGGGACTTCGGGCCACAATCGCAGGCGGGGTGGCCCGTCCATCGTGCAACGTTGAGCCTCTGAGGATATGGGGCACGGACAGTCAGACGCCCAGAGACCCGCGCGCCATTCTTTCGAAGAGGCGGTAGGGCAAGACCCGCTTGGCCAAGGGGCCGAATCGTTCATCCAGCTTGCCGACGCTGACCCGCCGCGGCGGGTTGCGCGCATGTAGCACGCGATGCACAACCTCGACGACCTTGCCGGCATCCACGCCGTTGCGCTCGTCGTTCTCCATCACCGCGAGAGTGGAATCGTTCGCTGATGCGTAGGGCGCACTGGACGGGGCTTGACGACGGCTGTCGGTGAATCCCGTGCGCACGTTCCCGGGTTCGACGATCGTCACGGATATCCCGAATGGCTGTACTTCGTAGGCCAGAGCCTCGGCGAACCCCTCGAGCGCGAACTTGCTCGCCGAGTAGTAGGCCTGAAAGGGCAGCCCCAGCACTCCCCGATGGATCCCATCAGAACGATCCGTCCGCCACCACTACGGCGCATGCTGGGTAGGACTTCGCGGACCACCCGGACCGTGCCCCAGAAGTTGGTCTCGAGTTGGGCCTTCGCCAGCGGGATGGCAGTGTCCTCGACTGAACCCGACAGTCCCCATCCCGCGGCGGTGACCAAAGCATCCACCTGGCCGTACTCGGTCATGACCTCACCCATGCCGGCCTTCACCGACCGGTCATCATCGACGTCCATGACCAGGGGCTCCCACGTGCCGGTGGCGGTCCCCCGTCGGCTTGCGCCGACGATCTGCCAGCCGTCACCGGCGAGTCGGTCCGCGCATGCTCGACCCAGTCCGGACGAGGCACCGGTGACCAGGCACACGCGCTTATCCACCGCTTCAGACTAGTGCTGTCCAGCCTGCCGGGGTGTGGGCCACGGACCGCGCCCGGCATGGTCATAGCCTCCGCGCAGCCTCCTGAGGAATCAGGCACCGCGTGAGAGTCGGGTACGGGATTGGACAAGCGCACATCCGTTGGCGAAGAAACCGCCGTACGCAACTCCAACGCCAGCGCCCGTGAACGAACCACCAGGGCCCCCGCGACCTCGAGCAGAGTCAGCGCCTCGCCTGCACCAGAGAGGTATCGTCCGCGCAACCACAACTGCGGTCAGACAACGATCCAGCGAGAAGACCCCCTGGCCTTCTATGATTGCCGCTCACGGCGAAAGGCGACGAATGGCGAGGGTCTCTCGGATCATGCTCGGCGCGTGCGCAGCGGTGCTCGTCGGCGCGTTCCTGACCGTCCCCGCCAGCGGACAGCCTGCATCCGGGGACGTGACTGTCACTCTCAGTACGGCCAAGCAGAGGTTCGACAAGCACACCGATGTCACGGTCACCGTCGTTATCGCCAATGACGGTGCCACCGATGCGCAGGTACTTTCCTGGCTGACCCCCGCTGACGGCATTCAAGCGCCCATCTTCGACGTGTCACGAAACGGCACCCCGGCGACTTACCTCGGCATCCTCGCCAAGCGACCAGCACCGACTGCCCACGACTACCTAGCGCTACCGGCCGGGGCCAGCCTCGAATATGACGTCAACCTCAGCGACGCCTATTCCTTCGCGAAGAGCGGGGACTACACGATCGGGTACAGCCTCACCGATCCCCAGCTGCTGGGATACCGCGCAAGGACCTCAGGACAGCTGTCATCAGACTCCCTGACCCTGGCCGTGGAGGGTCGTCCCGAGCCCTCGGTGCGCGCGATCCCGGACACGGCGGGCGGCCTCAGTTACACCAACTGCGACGGGCAACAGCAGGCCGATCTGGACACCGCCTTCGCAGGCGCCGCTGAGTATGCCGCGGATGCTTTCGAGTACCTCCGTCACGAGCGCGCGGGTCCGCGCTTCCAGCTTTGGTTCGGCGCTTTCAACACCAGCCGGTGGCAGACGGTGAAGTCTCACTATTCGCTGATCAGGTCCGCGACGGAATCCGCCCCTGTCGCCTTCGAATGCGACAGCAATTCCCCCTACTACGCCTACGTGTTTCCCCGCCAGCCCTACCGGATTTACCTGGGCAGTGCGTTCTGGACGGCGCCCATGGTCGGCACGGACTCCAAGTCCGGGACGCTGATCCACGAACTCAGCCATTTCACCGTCCTCGGCGGAACCAACGACTACGCGTACGGACAGACCGGCGCGATCGACCTGGCCCTGGCGAACCCAGCCCAGGCGATCATGAATGCCGACAGTCGCGAATACTTCGTGGAGAACACACCGGTCACCAGCGACGGCTCCGCCTACCTACTGAGCGCCACGACGCAGAACTTCGGCGACCACCCAGTAGGAACTGCCAGCGCACCGCGTGAGATGACTCTGACCAGCACTGGCGACGCGGACCTGAACATCGAATCTCTCACGGTGACCCCGCCTTTTGTCGTGTCTGCGGACACCTGCTCCGCAGCGACCATGCCACCAGTGGAAACCTGTACTTTCAGTGTGTCCTTCGAGCCCTTCGCGGCCGGCGATCAGGCAGGAATCATCACGATCTCAAGCGATGCGCAGCGCGCCACGAACAGCATTGAGCTGTCGGGGAGCGGAACCGCTGTCCCTGTTGCCGAACCTGTACCCGACCCCGTGCCTGTGGAACCGACCCCGCAGGCCAGCCCTGAGCCCACCGCGCAGCCGGGGCCAGTACCGGAAGCGGCAAAGACACCCGTTGCCAAACTCAGGGCGAAGTCCCGCAAAAGCAAACTGCGGGTCACGGTCAAGCCGGTGCTTTCGCCGAGCCTGCAATGGTCATTCCGGGTTCAGAGGAAGTCCGGCAGGACGTGGAAGACCCTCGGGAAGGTCTACCAGACCCAGGGTCGCGAACATGTCCGCGTCATCGACCTGCGAAAGGGCGTGTACCGGGTCCAGATCCCGGCAACGGATGGCTACCGCGCGACAGCCTCCAATCGCGCGAGACTCGCACGATGAGGCTCAACTGGCCAGGTTCTTGAAGACTTCGTACACCATGAACGCCGGCCACAAGATCCCCTGCACGACGGCCCACACGTACTCCCAGAACGAGTCAGCCTGCTGCCAGAAGAACACCCAGGCCCCAAAAATTCCGAGGCCGTAGATCGCTCCACCACTGGCGGCACTTCCGGCATTCGACGTGTTGTTCGACATGGCAATCTCCTCCACTTCGAGGCTACGCAAGCAGGCGGCCAACGATCAATGCCCACGCCAGGGCGCAGGCGTCGCAGTTCGGTGGTGGCTACGCGCATGCATCCGCCGCTGGCCACGGACAGCAACTATCCCATTTGTGCCAGCAACACGGACCGCATCAGACCGGTGGTGGCGTCTGAGGGCACCACACCCACGTCGTCGATCAGGACCTGCCGGCAGGTCCGGTACGCTCGGCGGGCCTCGGCGACGTTGCCTTCCGCCAAATGGATCTCGATGATTCTGCGATGGGCGGTCTCCCGCAGAGGATCGACCGACAAGGCAGCGAACGCGGCCTCCAGAGCCAGACCGAAATGCCCTTCCCGCGATTGCCGCTGGGCTTCTTCCTCCAGCAGGTGCAGGCGCAATTGCCGCAGACGTTCGCGATCCGTGACGAGCCACTGCTCGCCCCAGTCCGGCAGGAGCTCGCCTTCATATCCGATTGCCTGTAGGTCGGTGGCTGGCGTCCGAGTCGTCGAGCGCATGCTCGACGCCGCGTCATCGATGTACCGGTAGATGTCCACCTCGACGCCGGACGACAACTGGACGTTTGAGCCGGCGGTAATGATGAGCCCGCCGGTAACTCGGTTCACCCGCCACATGCAGGTGCGCAGGCACGCCATGGCTTTGGCCTCGTCCGTCTCCGGCCAGAGAGTGCCCGCCGCCCGGGACCGTTGGGTACGGCCCCTCAGCGCCAGCAACGCCATGAGGCGCTGGGCAATCGGAGCCAGCTCGATGTTGACGCCATGGATGGTGAGACGGAAGCCACCGAGCACGTGCAGAGAAGCGTTGGGTGGCTCAAGCGCTGCGAGGCGCCGCGGTCCCGGCAGCGTCGTTACGCCGCCTTGACGCGGGATCGTCCCTGTCGTTGTGTCTTGCATGTCCGTACCTGCCAGCCACGTGCCAGTCTCCATAGACCCGTAGACAGACACCATCGGACGTTCGGACAAACGACTCGATTTCATTCAGTCCCCACACCTACCTGCACCGGTGACGCGAGGGTGACGAGGTGGTGACGCCCATCGGTAAGGCTGCCCTTACTGCATCTCATCCAGGCTGCAGGATTCGACACAAAGGTAGGCAAAGATGTTCAACAGAGTCTCGCAATTGCGACCCTCACCGGCGATCGTGGTCTCCTTCGTCGCCGTCAGTGCACTCATCGGCGGTACGGCCGCCGCCGTTCCGAACGATCCGGACTCCCAGTCGACGAGCCAGGCGACCAGTCAAGCCGTGAAGAAGTCGAAGATCCGGAAGATCGCCACGAACAAAGCGAACAAGGCCATCACCCAACGGGCGCCGACACTGGAAGTCCTGTTCGCGCAGACCGTCGCAGACAACGCCGTGGCGACGGCCAAACTCGCAGACAACGCGGTGACCACGGCCAAGCTCGCAGACAGCGCGGTGACCGCGGCAAAACTGGCGGATGAAGCCGTGACCACGGCCAAGCTGGCGGATAGCGCGGTGACAAGCGCCAAGATGGCCGAGCAATCGGTCAAAGGTCGGGAGTTGGGGCCGACACAGGTCGTCACCAACGGTGCGGGGATCGCGAACAACGCGACCAATTCGGTCGCCGTCGCCTGCCCTGCCGGCACCCAGATGGTCAGTGGGGGCGGCACGACGACACTCGGCGGCAACGACCAGGTTCTGATGCTGAGGAGCTTCCCCGCCGGGAACGGCTGGGTCGTCACCTACCGGAACCTCTCAGGTGCGGCACAGACGATCACAGCAGTTGCCAATTGCTTGTGACGGGACACTGACGCTCAACGGCGCGCCGTGGCGGCTTCGCGTTAACGCCGCGGCGCCGGATGCGACCGAAGGCGTCAGTACGGACCGGCCATCAGGCGATCGACGCGAACGGCGCAAGGACCTCATCCCACCGCGAGTAGGCCACGAAGTGCCCTTGACCTGGTACAACATTCAACGCCACATCCGCGACCTCGTCTGCCATGCGCCGCGACCAGGCAACGGGGACCAGATCATCATCGACTCCGTGCCAGAGGCTCGTGGGCGCGACGACGTCACGCGCACCGAACCCCCAAGGTCGCGCCCATGCCAAGTACTCCTCACGCATGCCTTCCGGCTGGGTCATCGCATGGGCCATCCACTGCGCGAAGTCGCCGTCGGGCAGTTCCGAAAAGGTACGACGGTCGGCCGGGGAGAGCTCTCGCGACGTCGCTCGCTCCACCAGCGACGGAAACCCTACCGCCGCAGCGCCCATCACCCGGAACATCGTGCGCGCGACTGTTGGATGATCGCGACACAGTCGGAGAATCGTGCGATCGGTGCGGTTCACTTCTGCGACCCGGTCCGGACTCATCGGCGGACAACCTGCCACCACAACCACAGCGCTGACACGCTCGGGGAGCCCCGCCCCCAAAGCCAGCGCGTACTGGCCGCCCAAGGACCAGCCGAAGGCGCCGAACCGTGGGATGCCCAGAGAGTCCATCAGCACCGCCACATCCCCGGTCCAATCCAGGGTCCTGCGCCCCATCGCGATGGTCGAGTCGCCCACGCCAGGCCGATCAGGGCTGATCAAGCGGATGCCCAACCGACGGGCCGCGAAGTGCGCCGGGGAGATGTCGAGTCCGCACAGCAGACCGCCATGGTTGTTGATCACGGGGTTGCCGCTCGGGTCCCCGAACTCGCGCCACGACAATCGCCGTCCATCCGGCAGGGCTAATGACTCCTGGGCCAGT
The DNA here is from genome assembly GCA_016719135.1 of Micrococcales bacterium. Lineage (GTDB taxonomy): Bacteria > Actinomycetota > Actinomycetes > S36-B12 > UBA10799 > JADKAV01. Next base: position 31,431 of record JADKAV010000016.1, read on the forward strand.
ACCGGCATGTGCTCTACGTTCCCACAGATTGCCCTTATGCCCGCACGCCCCGAGTGAGAACCGATCGCTGGTAGTTTCGACTCCTCTTGCTAGCCGCTACCGACACCGGCTGATCGGAGGGTGACAGACATGGCGCGGGCTCTGGTTCTGGGTGGCCTTGGCGGCATCGGCAGCGTGGCGGTGCGGGCTTTGGCCGCCGTGGACGACTTCGACCAGGTGGTCATCGCCGATGTTCTGGGTGAGGAGGCTGAAACTGCCGCCGCGCAACTCGGCGATTCGCGCATCACCGGGATCGCTGTGGATGCGCAGTCGCACACCAATCTGACCACGGCGATGAAGGACGCCGACGTGGTGCTCAATTGCACCGGACCCTTCTACCGCTTCGGACCGCCAGTGCTGCGAGCAGCGATCGACGCGGGCGTCGATTACGTCGACGTCTGTGACGACCTTGCCCCTACTCAATCGATGCTCGCCATGCACGATGCAGCCCAGGCGGCTGGGGTGACGGCGCTGATCGGAATGGGGAACTCGCCGGGCATCGCGAACGTGATCGTCCGGCTCTGCGCCGAACAACTGCTCGATCGGGTCGAGTCCGTCGACATCATGCACGTGCACGGGGGCGAGCCCGAGGAGGGCCCCGGAGTCATCAAGCACCGCCTGCACGCGATGGACAACCCGGTACCACTGTTCGTCAATGGCGAGTTCGTCGAGGTGCATCAACTCGAGGCCGATGGTCGGGCGTTCGTGCGCGAGTTCGATTTCCGCGATGTCGGCCGGCTGCCCGTCTACCCCTACCCGCACCCGGAGACCATCACCTTGCCCCGCTACCTGCCGGGCCTGCAACGTGCGACGAACATGGGGGTGATCTTCCCTCTTGCGTACTTCCACCGCACGCAGCAGTTGGTACGGGTGGGCCTGTCCTCGCAGGAGCCGCTGACCGTGGGTGACACGGCAGTCGTGCCACTGGATGTTGCTGTGGCCCTTCTGCAGAGTCAGCGGCCAGGCTTCCTCGAGGAGGCCCAGGTGACCGGACCAGCGGGATGCCTGGCTGTGGAGGTCGGCGGGATCAAGGATGGGGACTATCACCGCTACGTGTTTCAGCTGTCGTCGACGATGGCCGGGGCCGGCGAGGGCACCGGCATCCCGGCGGCGGTGGGAACGATCCTGATGCACTGGGGGCATATCTCCGGTCCTGGCGTCCTGCCACCGGAAGCCGCGGTCGACCCGACCAGCTTCCTGGATCTCGCCTTCGACCTCATGCGCCGCTTGGGCGTACAAGCCGGTGGCGACAGTGGCGCCCTGCATGTGGAACACATCGGTCCTGACGGGGTCGCGAGACAGGTCTCCCTCGGCGTCTGAAACCGTCGACGCGAGTCGCCCTCCCGACTGGCCGGGCCCCACCACCACCCCACATCGGTGGAACCAGACGTGGAATTGGGCATAGGCGATCGAGTCACCAACTCTCAAGCAGCCTCGCGCAGATACCGACCTGCACGATCAAGAGCGCTCCGGCGGGCTACTTGCCGATCGCGGCGTAGACCTCTTCCTCGGTGACCTCTTTGGTGCAGAAAAACCAGTCCTCGCAGGTGACTCCATCTTCCTTGCCCTCCACGCGGTCCTGAGCGGTGCCGCAGGATCCGGCGGGCGGGACGATGACCCGCTCGCCCGGACGCCAGTCAGCCGGGGTGGCGATGGACAAAGCGTCGGCTGTCTGCAGCGCGACGATCACGCGCTTGAGCTCATCGAAGTTGCGGCCCAGGCTCAAGGGGTAGTAGATGATCGTGCGGATCATGCCCTTGGGGTCGATGACGAACACCGCACGCACCGCTTTGGTGCTGTCCTCGCCCGGCATGATCATGCCGTACTTCTGCGCGATCTCCATGGTGATGTCCTCGATCAGCGGGAACTTCACCTCGACGTTCTGCATGTCGCGGAACGTGATCTTCTCCTTGATCGTGCGCAGCCAGGCGATGTGGCTGTACAGACCATCGATGGACAGTCCGACGAGTTTTGTGTTGAGTTCGGCGAACTCGTCCTCCATCGACGCGAAAGTCATGAACTCGCTGGTGCACACCGGTGTGAAGTCGGCCGGGTGGCTGAACAAGATGACCCAACTACCCTCGTAGTCTCCCGGAAAGTTGATGTCACCTTGGGTGGTGACTGCGGTGAAGTCAGGTGCGGGATCGCCGATCCTCGGCATCCCCGTCGCCACAACCTCGGTCACTGTGTCGGTACTCATGTAAGAGTCCCCTCTCATCTGTTGGTTGATCTGTTGGGTCTTGTTCGGCATTCCCGACATGTCCCCCAGAAGACGATGTCCGCTTCGATGTCTGAGAATCCGTGCTTCTTCGGCGGCATGATGCAGGGGTCCGTGCCGTGCTCGCAGGCGAGGTCGACGACCTTCGCGCACTCGCGGCACATGAGGTGATGGTGGGTACCCCTGGTCGACAGTTCGTAGAGAGCTGGGCTCCCGCTGGGCTCGATGCGATGCACCAGACCGACGGATACGAGGTCGCTCAGCACGTTGTAGATCGCCTGCGTGGACACTGCCCCGGTCCGGGACCTGGCCGCCTTGGCCACGGTGTCCGCCGACACGTGCTGCGCCTCTCCCAGCACTTCCATGACCGCAACCCGCGGCGAGGTCACGCGCAGGCCTGCTGCCCGCAACTGCTCGTGTATGCCGTTCATTGTTGTTTGATTCTATCATATTTTGGAATTATTCCACTTTAGGCCCTATCAGGTGGAGTCCTCTTGATCACTGCGGGAGTTCCACATGTCGCACCACAAGACCCATCACTATCGAACCCACGTGACCTGGGACGGCAACACCGGACACGGAACCCAGGCGTATCAGGCGTACGAGCGATCCCACACCGTCCGCATCGACGGCAAACCACCTATCGCTGGCTCCTCAGACCCCATGTTCAACGGCGATCCGACCCGGCACAACCCCGAGGAGCTGCTCGTCGCCGCTCTGTCCAGCTGTCACATGTTGTGGTATCTACATCTGTGCTCCCAGGCCGGGGTGGTGGTCAGCGCCTATACCGATGACGCCTCTGGCACGCTGCTGGTGACGCAGGCCGGCGGTGGCCACTTCAGTGAGGTACGACTTCGACCGGCGGTCACCATCTCTACCGCCAGTGACCCACGATTGGCCCAGACTCTGCACGAAGCCGCTCACCAGATGTGCTTCATCGCCAATTCCGTGAGCTTCCCGGTGTTCTGCGAACCGAGCATCAGCGTGAACCAGTCGGCGTGACCATGTGAAGGTTGGACATGACCACCGCACTTGTCACCGGCGCGACCTCCGGTATCGGCCTGCACTTCGCCCGACGCCTGGCCGCCGACGGCCATGACCTCGTGCTCGTGGCCCGCACCGCGTCCAATCTCGAAGGACTCGCCGCAGAACTCGGCGAACAGCACGGGATCACCGCGGAGACACTGCAGGCCGACCTGACGCGGATCACCGACTGCCGGCGCGTGGAGCAGCGCCTGTCAGATCCCGAGCGACCCGTCGACCTGCTGATCAACAACGCCGGCTTCGGCCTGTACGACGGCGACTTCGCAGACCACGACATCCGCGCGGAGGACGACCTGCTGATGGTCAACGTGCGAGCGGTCATGCGCCTGACCCATGCCGCCCTCGGGCCGATGCTCGAACGCGGAACAGGCTCCATCCTGAACGTGTCGTCGGTCGCCTCGTTCGCCCCTGACGCTGTCGCGCCCACCTACGCGGCCAGCAAGGCCTGGGTCACCTCGTTCTCACAAGGTCTGCGCGAGCAGGTCTCGGGCAGCGGGGTCCGCGTGTTGGCGCTGACCCCAGGACTGGTCCCCACCGGATTCCAGGACCGGGCTGGCGTGCAGGCCCACGTTCCGGGCGCACTGTGGCTGGACCCTGACGACGTGGTCGACACCGCCTTGAAGGATCTGGCCGCCGGACGCGGGGTCAGCATCCCGGGACTGCCTTACCGCGCGGTTTCACTGGCGATGCGGTTGACGCCACGCAGCATCTACCTGCCGCTTTCGAACTCGCTGCTGCGACGACTGACCTGAGGACCGCCGTCGGGGTTGTCCACACATCGGCGAGTCGCAGTTCGCGCTGTCCGGGGCGTCCGTTAACCTTCTAGTAACTATTCGGTCACTTTTGATCCACCTGGGCTTATCAACCCCGCACTGGAGGCCGACACTTAGACATAGAAGGAGGACGCTATGGCCATCAGCCCCCAGATCGTGCTTTTCGTACTGTGCATGCTGGCCGTCGTCCAGGCGACGAAGCTCGACGAGAAACGACAGATCAAACGCCAGCGGGCCGCCCGCGAGGCTCAGCGGGTCGCCGACTGAGGTCATCCACCCGCGGTGACGAAGTCGATCAGCTGCTCCACCGGACCCAACAGGTCCGGCTCCAGATCCTGAAACCCGCGCACCGAGCCGAGGATGTGGTCCCATGCCTCGCGGACATCAAATTTCCAGCCCAGTGCGGTGATGACGCCCTCCTTCCACGGTGTCCCCACCGGAATCGTCGGCCACCTTTCGATACCGACCGCGCTGGGTTTCACCGCCTGCCAGATGTCCACGAACGGATGGCCGAGGACTTCCACGCAGGGCTCGAAGGTAGTCCGCGCTTCAGCAGCCAGTCGCGACTCCTTGCTGCCCGGGACCAGGTGATCGAGCAGCACCCCCACGCGGCGCTGCGGGCCCGGACCGAACTCCCGTAACGCCCGCAGCAGGTCATCGGCGCCGTGCAGCGGTTCCACGACAACCGCCTCGACACGCAGATCGTGACCCCACACCTGCTCGATCAGTTCGGCGTCGTGGATACCTTCGACCCAGATCCGGCTGGCCCGTGCAACCTGGGCCCGCAGACCGTCGACGTAAACAGAACCGGAGGCCGATCGCTTAGGACCTGGATTCCGGGTCGGCGCTGGCGCAATCAGGGTGGCAGGACGACCCTCCACCAGGAAGGCCCCTGCCCCCAGCGGGAACCAGCGGCGCAGACCATGACGATCCTCCAGAAGCACCGCTCGGCCTTCGGCGGTCTTCTCCAGTCCCACGACCGCACCGCAGAAGCCGGAATCGGCGCATTCCACGACCATTCCGGGCTCAGCTTCCACCTGTGGGATCTGCTGACTGGGTGCGGGCGGGGCGGGCTGGGCCAGAACGTCGGGTCCGTAACGGTCGTACACCGGTCAAGGGTGGCATGTCCTATGGCGGGCAACCGCCACGGACACCCACGGAATTTGTATACAATCGAGAGGATTGCATTCAAAGGAGGCAGCAATGACCGCCTCGGCGCCAGTGACCGCACGTATCCGTGAGGATCTGTCCTCGGGACATCTGCGCTCCGGCCAGAAGATCCTGCAGGAACAACTGGCCGCCCGGTACGAGGTGAGCCGGATCCCGCTGCGGGAAGCCTTGAACGAACTACAGGCCGAGGGCCTGGTCGTCCACGAACCCAACCGGGGCTACTTCGTGGCCCAATTGCGGGCGCAGGACATGCAGGAGGTGTACCGGCTGCGCGAGTTGCTGGAAGCCGAGGCCATCGAGGCTGCTTGCCGGAACCTCAGCGACGTCGCTATCGACCGCATCTGCGAGCTGGCCGATGAAGTCGAACTAGCGCTGTCGACCGGCGACCTGGGCGCGATCGGCCCCGCGAACCGAGCCTTCCACTTCGCGGTGTTCCAGGCGTCGGGGATGCCACGTCTCACCCGCATTCTCAATAGCCTGTGGGACGCCACGGAGGTGTACCGAGGACTGTATTTCCAGGACGGTCTCAACCACCGTCACATCAACGAGGAGCATGCCGCTCTGATCGCCGCGCTGCGCGTTCGCGATACCCGGGCAGCCGTGGCCGCGCAAGCCGCGCACCGCGAACGTTCCTTGGCCCACGTGAGCAACCAGTTGGCGGGCTGACACACGCCGAGCACAGACTGTGCACCGGGTCAGTCCCAGCGCGCCTGCAGGCCGACCGCTCGTCGGCCTCGATGACCCTTTCGTCCACGCGGCCTATGAGAAGTAGCCCACACAGCCCCCATGGTGGGGCACACTGGCGACGCAGGCGTATGGGAGGAACACATGGGATATCGCGAAACCTACGATGCCAGCCTCGCCGACCCGAACGGCTTCTGGCGCCACGCTGCGCGGGCCATCACGTGGTCGCGGGAGCCAAACACCGTGCTGGACGGTTCCGCGGCCCCGTTCTACCGCTGGTACCCCGACGGCGTCATGAACACGTGCTACAACGCCCTGGACCGGCATGTGGAGCACGGCCGAGGGGATCAGCCGGCGCTTCACTACGTCAGTCCCGTCACCGACACCATGCAGACCCTCACGTACGACGACCTGCTCTCCGAGGTCTCCCGCTTCGCCGGCGTGCTCACCGGTCTCGGTGTCGGGATCGGAGACCGGGTGGTCATGTCGATGCCGATGATCCCAGAGGCGGTCATCGCGATGCTGGCATGCGCCCGGATCGGAGCGGTGCACTCAGTGGTCTTCGGCGGTTTCGCAGCCCATGAACTCGCCGCACGCATCGACGACGCGCAGCCGAAAGTCATCCTTTCGGCGTCGTGCGGGATAGAACCGAGCCGGGTGGTTGCCTACAAACCGTTGCTCGACGACGCACTTGACCAAGCCGAGCACACCCCGGATGCGTGTGTGGTTCTGCAACGCCCGCAACTGCACGCCGAGATGGGTGAGCGCGATCACGACTGGTCCGAGCTGTTGGCCGCAGCCAAGCCTGTGGGATGCACCGACGTGCTGGCCACCGACCCGCTGTACATCCTGTACACCTCCGGCACCACGGGAAAGCCCAAGGGAGTGGTGCGCGACAACGGCGGGCACGCGGTGGCACTGGCCTGGTCCATGCAGAACATCTACGACATCGGCCCGGGCGACACCTGGTGGGCCGCCTCCGACGTCGGGTGGGTGGTTGGCCACTCCTACATCGTCTATGCGCCGCTGCTGGTTGGAGCCACCACGATCGTCTACGAGGGCAAGCCGGTGGGCACGCCGGACGCGGCGGCGTTCTGGCGCGTGATCGAGCAGCACGGGGTCAAGGCACTGTTCACCGCACCCACCGCGATCCGCGCCATCCGCAAGGAAGACCCAGACGGGGCCTTGATCGGCAACCACGATCTGTCGAGCCTGCGAACCCTGTTCCTGGCCGGCGAGCGCCTCGACCCCGATACCTACCACTGGGCTACACGGGTGCTCGACGTGCCGGTGGTCGACAACTGGTGGCAGACCGAGACGGGCTGGCCGATCGCGGCGAACCCGCGGGGTCTGGAACCGTTGCCGATCAAGGAGGGATCACCCTCGGTGCCGGTGCCGGGCTACGACGTGCGGGTAGTCGACGGCCAGGGCGACGAGGTGGAAGCGGGTATTGAGGGCAGCATCGTGATCCGTCTGCCGCTGCCGCCAGGCACCCTGCCGACGCTGTGGAACGCCGACGAGCGCTACGTCAACGGCTATCTGTCCGCGTTCGAAGGGTTCTACACGACCGGCGACGGGGGCTTCTTCGACGCCGACGGCTACCTGTACGTCATGGGCCGCACAGACGACGTCATCAACGTGGCCGGCCACCGGCTGTCAACGGGCTCGATCGAGGCGGCGATCGCCACCCATCCCGCCGTGGCGGAGTGCGCAGTGATCGGCGTGCACGACGCGATGAAGGGCCAGAACCCGCGGGCTTTCGTGGTGCTGAAGTCGGGAGTGGACACCGAACCCGAACAGATCAGCCGCGAGGTCGTCGACCGGGTCCGGCAACAAGTGGGGCCGGTAGCGGCGATGAAGGAAGTGGTTGTCGTGCCGGGGCTGCCGAAGACCCGGTCGGGCAAGATCCTGCGACGGACCATGCGCGGGATCGCCGACGGACGCGAAGAACCGGTGCCCTCGACGATCGAGGACGTGCGGGTACTCGAGGACATCACGCCGTTCCTGAAGGGCTGAACGGTTGAGGAGGTGGGGGCGGGTTCGAACGACCCTTGGAGGCCCTTCGGATTTCAGGGGTGAGTCGAATGTGGTCGCCCACTGCTGGGTGGGGTACTCCCGGTTGAACAGCGTCTGGTGCATCCCGGTCGCCTGGATCGGGCCGATCCGCTCGGGATCGTCGACCAGCAACTGACCGTGGGCCAGCGTCGTGTCGTTGACCGCATGCCCGTCACAGCCCAAGTTGGCCAATGGCTGGCAGACGCCGCTGCCACCAGAGCATCTACCGCTCGCCGCCATCACATGAGGGCCGCAGCGGGGGCGGTGAGACCCTCGGCGGCCCCGATGTGATGGCCACGGCGTGCACTCTGGGGCTTATGTCCCATTTCTGCCATCAGATGGGGGCCGCAGCGGAGCCGAGGGTGCGACCGGTGGCCCCCATGTGATGGCCAGGCTGGACCGAACCGCTGGTCAGCAGTCGTTTCGAGGAAAGCCGCGGCCACCACCGACACCGCCCGCCGATACGTGCCGACCTGTGGTGGGTCACCGAGCCCCCGCGGCCCGGCGATCCGGGCAGGACGGCGAAGCGTGTGCCAGGCCGCCACCGCCGGACGCCCGAACACCATGTGTCAGTTGCTGGTGGGCTTGCCAGATGTCGTCGTGCTCGGGGTTGATGCCTGCGCTGGTGCGCACCGCTGGTGGCGCAGGTGGAATGTCCGCGGGGGTCTTGCCGGTGTCGGTTTCGACCAAGATCTCTGGACCGGGAGGACCTCTGCGGAGATCGACCCCTACCCGAGGACTGGCAGCAGGATTGTCCGGGCTGCGGGACCCGGGGCTGGGTCAAGCAGCGGCCGGTGGTGCGCCTGACGGATTTTACCCCTAGTCCGAAGCACCCCTTTGGATCCCAAATAGCCCGTTGGTTGCGCGATGACCCCTAACTCACGGGCGATTCCGCAACCAGTGGGCCATCCCGCGCGAAACGGCTAATCCTCGCCGCGGGCCTTGCGGTAGATCAATGTCCACGCGGTGAGCAGCCACCACGAGACCACGCCGATCACCAGCCAGAAGAACACCGAGGCCGGCGTGCCCTTGACGAAGAACGTGTTCACGGCTGCGAGCAGGTAGAGCACGACTCCTGCGACGAGCAGCACCAGGCTGGTGAGCAGCCACCTACCCACATGACCGCCGAGAGTCCGGAAGTTGACTGCGAGGGCGTTGCGGTGTCCGTCCATGGCCGCGATCGGCAGGAACGGCGTGAGCACAGCGACCAGCAGGACCACCCCCGGGTGGATGAGGGCAGCGATGAACACGAGCAGCCACTGCACCAGCGCCCACATGGTGAAGATCCCGAGGTTCTCGCGCACCCGCGCCATCACCGTCGACGTCGCAGGACCCACTGCGTGCAACGCGCATGCAGTCAGGACCGCGTAGAGCGACATCGCCATGATCGCGGAGACGATCAGGCCGATGAGGAACGAAGCACTGAAACCGGACTGCGTATCGATGTATGTCAGGCCCGCCTGGACCACCATGTTGACCACGATGAACAGCAGCGCCGGGCCCGCTGCCTTCCACATGACGCGCAGTGCCTTCAGCAGCGCCGATACTCGGAAGGTCGCCGCGGTAGAGGTCTGAGTGCTCACTTGCTCGCCCGCCCGTTCTCGACCAGTACCTGCTCGACTTTGCCGTTGAAGATCTCGTCCTGCCCGACAGTGACGACCAACGAGACGTCAGCCGGGGTGTATGCGCCGTACTCGGTTTTGGTCGCACCGAAATCGGCCAGCACCTGCGCCTCCGACGTGATCTTCTTCCCGTCGGTGGTACTGCCCACACACGAGAACTTGGGGTCCTGGAATTCGCACACAGGAGCGACCTGGATGTCGATCTCCTGGTCGATGAGGATGTCGTTCGTGGCCGTGCGCACGGCGCTGATCTGACCACCCGCGACGGGCTGTAATTGCGCGGCTTGACTGCACCCGGTCAAGACCAGCCCGAACACCGCGACCGCTGGAATCGATGCGCGCCAGCTCATCCGGTCACCCCCCGCGTGTTCTTGATGACCGTGGCCTTTCTGGCCATCGCTTCGCGTTCCAAAGAGGCGTCGCTGATTGTGTCCAGGTCGAACGGTGCGGGCAGAAGCATTTCGACGTTGCGGTCGAGGTCGGAGCCCATCAGCGCCAACGGAGTGGCCGTCCAGTCGTTGGAGGAGAACTCCCGGCTCAGAGAAGCCATCCCGACCTGCGACAGATCCCCTTGCGTCCACTGCGCCGGGGAGGCGTGGTCGATCGTGATCGCGAATATCGACAGCGTGCCATCGCGGTTGTCAACGAGGTCGATCAGTTGCTGCTGCTGCGGATAGTCGATGCAGGAGGCGGTCGTGACCTCCCAGAAGCCGCCCGTTCCATCGGCGTTGGGATGCGGCCGGATCGTGTTGGTGTGAGTGTGCCCGTTCACCCACATGATCATGTTGGGGTACTTGACCAGCATCGCGATGAATTCATCGGCGTGGATCAAAGGCTCGCCCGGCTGGAACACCGACTCAGCGGTGTTCTCCAGGGTCAGGCTGTTCTGGTGGCTCATGATGATGGCCAGCTTGTTCTGCTCCACACAGGTCTGCAGGCCCGCCTCGAGCCAGTCGAACTGGTCCTGGGGACCGCACCGTCAGCTCCGACCACGCGGTTGCACGTGTCCAGGCCGAACAACCGGATGTGCTCACCGACGTCGGCTGTCCAGAAGGTGGTGTTGTCGTCGAGGTTCTGCTGCGTCCAGCCATGACCCACCGGACCGGGCCCGCCACCGGTGTCTTCGAAGTGCGCGGCCATGAAATCCTGCCCCTGCAGCAGCTTGCGGTCAGGGTCGGATGCCACACGTTTGAACCCGCCGATCAGGCCGAACTGCTGGCGACCGTAGTCCAAGGCGCGCTGCAACGGGCTGGGGTCCAGCGACATGCCGGTGAACATGTCCAGCGCCCAGGACTGGAATGACCAGTACTTCACCCCGCCGGTAGCAAGCGACCGCAGGGAGTCGTCCTGCCCGGCGAATCCGTTGAACAGGACGTCGTGGTTGCCGAACACCGAGTACCAGGGCGCGGGCATCCCGGGACTGGTGACCTCCGTGGTGACGACAGCCTCGAGCAGGCCGGGGACGCTGGGGAAGCCGAAGGGCCCCCACATGTCCCCGCTCGGATCGTCCGGGTGGTAGGCATAGGTCGCTTCCGGCCACGCCTCCACGCCCTCGTAGACCCCCGGGGTGCCGGAGTCGGCCATCACCGGGACGCCGTCCATGATCCGGATGTACCAACGGGTCTCGAGGTTGGAGATCTGATCGGCAGAGTCCCCCGTGTTCAGGACCGCCGCCATCGGAGCACCCGTCACCGGGCTGTAGGCGGCATCGCTGAAGGCCTGCACCATCTGGGCCTGGACGAACAATGACATCGCCTGCTGCGGCCTGCACGTGCCCGGGAACAAGGTCGGGCTGAACGCGTTCGTCGGCTCCAGCCTGGACGGCGATTGGGTGTCCTGCACGTGGATGTCGGAGGTGTGCCCGAAGTACCCGAGGGATCGTCGCTGACCCACCCGGCCCGCGGCGGGTGCACTAGTCATCAGATCGGTACGCGCGATGAACGGCTCACCGGCAGCGGTGCGCAAAGTGCGGTACGCCTTGTTGCCGGTGGTGGACTGCCTGATGGTCTCCCGCAGGGTCGTCGGCACATCGGCCGGTTGGGTGGGTGCTGCCAGAGCGGGTGCCAGCATCTGCCGGGGCAACCCCATCGAGGCGGCCAGTGCGCCGGTGAAGGCCATGAACGAGCGTCGACTCATCCGGGTCATCGAGCGGCTCTCCTCGTGCGTCGTGGGAACGTGCGCCATCGTTGCACAGGTACCCGCACGCATGCGGGCCGATGAGCCTCGGCGCGTCGCGAAACCCGCAGGCCAGTCGCATAAATCGTTCAGCCGGACGGCGCAGACCCCCTGACACTCGAGACGCAGTCCGAGTGCGGGTCAGGAGCGGCAGCCGAATGGCTGGCAAATAGTACCCATGAACGGACCATGAACCGCCAGTGAACGCTAATGTCACCTGAGTGGGAAACACGCAGACGCCCGCCAAACCGCCAACGCGTCGCAACGCTGTCCGTGACCTGTTCCAGGTCCCCAACGTGGTCGCGGGCATTTCCGTGGGCGCCTACATCATCCCGCAAGCCATGGCTTACGGCTCCCTGGCCGGAGTGACGCCGTCTGCGAGTCTGACCATTTCGGTGGTCCCACTGGTCGTCTACATGATCCTGGGCCGCAACACGTCAATGTCGTTGGGCCCGGAGTCTACGGTCGCCCTGATGACCGCCGCGGCCGTCGGCCCGGTCGCTGCGTCCCAGGGAATCCCGTGGGCAACCGCACTGGCCGTCACCACAACCCTTGTCGGTGTCATTCTGGGCATCGGCTGGCTCATCAAGGCGTCGTTCCTGGCAGATCTGCTGTCGAACCCGATACTCACCGGCTACATGACCGGCGTGGCGATCCTCATGATCGTCTCCCAGTTGCCCAAGATCCTTGGATTTGATCTGAACACCGACACGATCGGCGAACTGATCAGTTCCGAGTGGCAGACGCCGAACGCTCACACGATTCTCATCGCGACGATCGTCGTGGTCCTGTCGCTGATTTCGCGCAGGATCTCCAATCGGATCCCCGGTCCGCTGCTCGGGCTGGCCGTCGCGACTCTCGTCGGACTGTTCTTCACCGACATCGAGCGGGTGGGCGAGGTCAGCCTCGAGCTTCCCGCGGTCGGGTTCCAGGGCTTCGACGTCGAGGTCGTCGTCGCACTGATGCTGCCCGCTCTGAGCATCGCGGTTGTCTCGTTCACCGATGTGATGGTGACCTCGCGCGCATTTGCCGGTAAGGAACGCCCCAACGCATCCATGGAAATGCGGGCGCTGGCCGGCACGCAGTTCGCCAGCGGCATGGCCGGCGGTTACCCAATGTCAGCGTCGTCGTCACGCACGGCCCTGGCCTTCGCCGCGGGATCGACCACCCGGTTCTACTCCGTGTTCGTCATCGTGTTCATCATCGCCGGACCCCTGCTGCTACCCGGAGTCATCGCGCAGGTACCGATCTCGGCTCTGGCCGGCGTCATCGTGTTCGCAGCCATCACCCTGGTCAGCCTGCCCGACTGGACAGCGCTGGCTCGCTTCCGGTTCGGAGAGGTCGCCGTCGCCGCCACCTGCACACTTGCTGTGGTATTCGTCGGCATCCTGCCCGGCGTCCTGATCGCCATCGTTTTGTCCATCGTGGAACTGTTGATGCGGCTGGCGCGTCCCCACGATGGCGTCCTCGGTTTCGTCCCCAACATGCCGGGGATGCACGATATCGACGACCACGACGGCACTGAGACGCTGCCCGGGCTGCTGGTCTTCCGCTATGACGCACCCCTGTTCTTCATGAACGCCTACGACTTCTTCTACAAGGTGACCGGAGCACTTGAACCGGACACCAAAGTGGTCGTTCTGAAGATGGATGCCAACGTCGAACTCGACACCACTGCACTGGGCGTGATGGACGAACTGCACGACACCTGGACGCCGATGGCATCGACCGTGGCTGCTCGCGTGTGAAGAACGACGTGCTCATTCCACTGCGTGATCATGGCACCGCAGACATCGTGGGCGAAGAGAACATGTATCCGACGCTGCCGGTTGCCGTGGACGCATACCGCGAACGGTATTTGTCCGACTGACGGCCGGCTGCGCGGTACGGGCTCTCCGGTCCGTCCCGCCCGGTGATTACCGTGGCTACATGGCCACACCACCTCGCTGGATCACCGACACCGAACCCGGTCACTCCCAGTGGTACATCCAACGCTTCCGCGACATGGCGGCGCAGGGCGCGGACCTGGCCGGGGAAGCGCGCCTCGTCGATGCGATGGTTGCTCCCCGATCGCGCATTCTCGATGCAGGCTGTGGACCCGGACGCGTCGGCGCGGAACTCCACGCGCGAGGACACACCGTCGTGGGCGTGGACGTCGACCCCGAGTTGATCGCGGCCGCACACCAGGACCACCCGGGGCCGGTGTGGCTCGTGGGTGACCTCAGCGAGTTGGATCTTGCGGCCGCGGGCTATCCGGACTTGTTCGACGCGATCGTGGTGGCAGGCAATGTCATGACGTTCTTGGCTGCGGACAGCGAGCAGGCTGTTCTCAGCCGACTGGCGGCGCACCTGAGTCCCGACGGCTTCATCGTGATCGGATTCGGAACCGACCGCGGGTACCCCATCGAGGATTTCGACGACCATGCGACGGCGGCGGGGCTGGACGTCGAGCAACGTTTCGCCACCTGGGACCTACGACCCTGGCGACCGGACGCCTCCTTCGCGGTCAGTGTCCTGCGGCCATCCGCCAGGAGTTGAGCTGGGCCTCGGGTATGGATGTCCCCCGCCTGCTGGCCGCGGTGCAAGAGGCCGACGGGGGTCACTGACCCCGCATCCGGCGGAGTCGGGTACAGACGCCCCCGACCCACAGGTCACCGTTGCGCCAAATCCGTGAGACATCGGCACAACCGTTGGACAACGGTACAGACGTTGGACAACCACGCCCGGCCCTTCTCTCACCCCCGTACCGATCTCCAACGCACGTGCACAACTCCAACGCCAGCGCAGCCCGCCGACCGTCCCCATCACGGAATACCCGGCGGCGAACGAACTACAAGCGCTGCCGCGCGTCAGATCCGCGCCACCCGGGCGAGGAAGCTGCGCGTCGTCGCGTGCTGCGGAGACCCGAACAGCTGCGCGGGCGGCGCTTGCTCCAACACGCGACCGGCGTCCAGAAAGCACACGCGATCTGCCACCTCCTGGGCAAAGCTCATCTCGTGGGTGGCCATCACGATGGTCATCCCCTCCTGTTTCAACTCCCGGATCACGTCGAGGACTTCGCCGACCAGCAATGGGTCCAGCGCAGAGGTCACCTCGTCGAACAGCATCACTTGCGGTTTCATCGCCAGCGCCCGCACGATCGCGACGCGCTGCTGCTGTCCACCCGACAGTCGGTCCGGGTAGTCCGTTGCTTTGTCCGCCAAACCGAACCGTTCCAGCAGTTCCCGGGCTCCGAGCTCAGAGTCCGACCGCGAGACGCCCAGCACCTTGCGCGGGGCGAGGGTGACGTTGTCGAGAACGGTCATGTGGGGGAACAGGTTGAACTGCTGGAAGACGATCCCGATCCTTTGGCGGACCTCGTCGAAGTCAACATCGGACGCTGTCACCTCGATGTCCCCGATCCGGATCTCGCCAGCGTCGACCGTCTCCAACCCGTTGATGCAGCGCAACAGCGTCGACTTCCCAGAGCCGGACGCGCCGATCAGCACCACCACCTCATGCAGATCCACATCGAGATCCATGCCGCGCAGTACGGCTAGATCACCGAAGCATTTGTGAACGTCGCGAACCTGAAGAAAAGTCACATCGCCCCCGCCATGCGGCGACGCGTATCACGGCGCTGCAGCCAATCGGTCAAGCGCGTCAACGGCAGCGTGATCGCCACGAAGAGCAACGCCGCTACGACGTACGCGGTGTAGTTGAAGTTCGCCGAAGCGTTGATCTGCGCGGAACGCAGCACCTCGATCGGCCCCAGCAGCGAGACCAGCGCCGTCTCCTTCTGCAACGCGATGAAGTCGTTGAGCAACGGCGGGATCACGCGACGAACGGCCTGTGGCAGAACCACATACCGGGTGGTCTGCATAGAACTCAGGCCCAAGGACCGTGCCGCTGCCCGCTGCGAAGGGTGGATCGACTCGATCCCCGCTCTATAGACCTCCGCGACGTAGGCGGTGTAACTCAGGATCAGCGCCACCGTCCCCCACACCACCGGGGAGTTGGTCACCCCTTTGAGTTGCAGAGCGGGCACGCCGAATCCGAGCAACAAGATGACCAAGATCGTCGGGACGCCGCGGAAGAAGTCCACGTACACCGTGCACATGATCCGGACCGGCAAGGCCACAGGTGCGCGCAGACCTCTACCCAGGGCGATCAGCAGCGACAGGATCAATATGAAGAATTCCGCCACCAAGAAGATCTTGATGTTGAGCACGAAGGCCTTGATCAGTGTCGGCCACGCGGCGACCGCCTCGTCGAGGTTGAAGAAGGTCTCCTGGACCTTGGGCCACCCTGGCGACGCGGTGACCAGCCAGGACGATAATGGCGAAGACCACCACGGTCGAGACGCTTGCGATGAGAGCGTCGCGGCGGGACCTCGCCTTGGACCGGGCCCGTCGGTGCGGGTCCATGTACGGGATGACAGGAGCCTCCAGCGGCGCCTCGGCCGGCGTGGTCATCAGCTACTCGGTGAAGTAGGGCGCGTCCTCACCCACAAGCCACTCGTCCTGGATGGACTGCAGCTCACCGGAGTCCTTCAGCGAGGTCAGCGCCTGGTTCACCCAGTCGCTCACGGCGCAGGGCCGCCCTTGGCCATGAGCAGGCCGAACTGCTCGCCGCCGTCCTGGGCCGGGAACTGACCCACGATCTTGGCGTTGTCGAACTCCGCGGCGGTGACGTAGTAGGCGGTCGGCAGGTCCACCACGATGCCGTCGATCTGGCCGGCTTCCAGGGCGCTCTTCGCGTCGTTGGTGTCGTTGTAGACCAGCGGCTGCTGCGTGGGCTGGATGTCGTTGGTGATGAAGTCGAGGCTGGTCGTTCCCACCTGGGCTCCCAGCTTGGCCTCGCGCAGCTCCGCGAGACTGGTCGCGTTGGCGATCGGGGAATCCTCAAGCGCCACCACCGCCTGGTTGACCGTGTAGTACCCGTCGGAGAAGTCGACGGCCTTCTGACGCTTCGGCGTGATCGAGATCTGGTTGATGTCGAAGTCGAAGTCCTTGTCGCCAGGCGCGTACGACTTGTTGAACGGCACCGTGACCCAGGTGACCTGGTCGCTGGTGAACCCGAGCTCGTCGGCCACTGCGTACGCGACCGCGGATTCGAAGCCCTTACCGTTGCTGGGATCGTCGTCCTCGAAGTACGGGGGGTACGCCGGGGTGTCGGTCCCGACGGTCAGCGTGCCCGGGGTCAGCGTCTGCAAGCTCTCCGGCGAGCAGTCCTGACTGGTGGTCGGACTGGGTGTTGTGTCGGTGGCGGTGGTGTCCGCCTCGCTGGCGCACCCGGCGAGTGCGAGCGCGGCGATCGCCGGCAGGGCAGCGGACATCAGGAACGAACGGCGCATGTGGTGACCCCTCACGTGGAAGCGTCACCATCCTGCCACGGGCGGTGAACTCGCATTTCGGCGGCTGCGCCGTAGGATGACGCGCCGGTGAAACGGCGAAGGCATCGCGACCTTTCCGGTGGTGCGCGGCATCGCGGAGTCCAACGGGAAACCGGAGATCCCGACGCCCGGCTATTCGGTGACGGTGACCGTCACCTGCAGCGCGTCCATCCCCTTCTGATCGGCCAGTGTCACCGTCGCCTCACCGACGCTGAGCGCTTTGGCACCGGGGTTGAAGGTCGCACCGTCGCGCTCGCCGCCGGCCTCGACCGAGACGACCGCCTCGTTGTCCGAACTGATCTCCCACTGTCCCGGATCGTCGCCCACGTTGAACACGATGTCCCGCCCGACCGTGGCCTCGACCTCGGTTTGCGACGGTTCGACGATGATGGGTCCGATCATGGATGCCTCCGGGCTCGGTGAGGCCGCGGCCGAGGTGGTTTCGACCGCCGGGCTGCTCGCCGAATCCTCGGAATCACTGGAGGAACAGCCAGCCAGAGCAAGCAGGGCTACCCCCGCGACGATGACGCTTTTCATACTCGCGAGCCTAGAGCTGCAGCCGGTTGGGTCGCTTGTTGGAATTTCTGGGCACACTTGACGCGTGGACACTGTCGAGTGCCTGGTCGTCGGAGGCGGCGTCGTCGGGCTGGCGATCGCGCGGCGTCTGGCCCTGGCCGGGCGCGAAGTGATGCTTGTGGAGACCAGCGACCAGATCGGCTCCGGGATCAGTTCCCGCAACAGTGAGGTCATTCACGCCGGCATCTACTACCGTCCGGGCTCGCTGAAAGCCCGCCTGTGCGTCGCGGGCAAGCACGCTCTGTACGACTACTGCCGGAACAACGCGGTCCCGCATCAGCGCTGCGGCAAACTGATCGTTGCGACCGACGACGAGGAAGCGTCGCTGCTGTCCGGCATCCGCCGCACTGCCGCCGACAACGGCGTCGACCTGACCTGGCTCAGCTGCGCGCAAGTCCAGGAACTCGAGCCCCAGGTGCGGGCCACGGCGGGTCTGTTGTCGGACACCACCGGGATCATCGACAGTCATGCCCTGATGCGCGGCCTGCAGCGCGATGCCGAGCGCGCGGGTGCAGGGGTGGTGGTGGCGCAGTCGGCACAAGGTGCCACAGTCACCGACGAGGGCATCGTTGTGCGGGTCGGCGAATCCGACGTATTGTGCCGTCAGGTGGTCAACGCGGCAGGGCTCGGGGCCGTCGCGTTCGCCGAACGGCTGCAGGGACTCGATCCCGCACATGTGCCGCGGTTGTTCCTGGCCAAAGGCAACTACTTCACCGTGACGGGCAATCCCGGCTTCTCGCACCTGATTTACCCGGTGCCCCAGCAGGCGGGTCTGGGCGTTCACCTCACGCTGGATCTGCAGGCAACCATACGGTTCGGCCCCGATGTCGAATGGATCGAGCAGGAGGACTACACCGTCGACCCGACGCGCGGCCAGGAGTTCTACACCGCGATCCGTCGCTACTGGCCGGGCCTGCCCGAAGGGGCTTTGCGCCCGGACTACGCCGGGATCCGGCCGAAACTGCAGGGCCCGGGGCATGCCGCGCGAGATTTCATGATCGAGAGTGCGCGTGACCACGGCGTGCCCGGCCTGGTCAACCTGTTCGGGATCGAATCGCCGGGCCTCACCGCGTGCTTGGCGATCGCCGATCACGTAGCCGGCCTGCTGGACGAATGAGACCGCGGTGGCGGCGACCACCGATCGCCGCCACCGCTCGGTCTAGCCCTCGAAGGTCGTCTTGGACCTGCCCAGGGTCATACCGTCCTTGAAGATCGTCGTCTTGAGTGCCGCGTTGAGGGTGGCCGCCTGACCGAAGGCCACGTTCAGCTTCGCTCTCACTGCCTTCTTGCCAATCTTCAGGTTGCCCAGGTCGAGGGCGTCCTTGACGACTCCCAAGCCAGGTACCGTCACGTCGACGTTCTCGTCCTGCAAATCGAAGCGGAACTTCGTAAGCGTCAGGCTCGCATCGGCGCGCACGAACGCGATGCCACCCTTGTGCCGGATGAATCGCGGCTTGCTCTGCTTGGCCGGGAAGCCGAACGAACGCACGTTGATGGGTTCCGCCTTCCCAACGCCCTCGACCATGATGCCGCCCTTGTCCAGCGCCTTCCAGGTCGCCTTGTTGAACGTGACAACGGTCTGCCCGTCCACTGCGGCCGCATTCGCCGGTGCGGTCGCCGCCAGCCCGGCGGCACCGATCATCGTGGCCACCGTCGCACCGGCGGCCATCCTCTTGCCTACGAACATGCACTCTCCTTGGTTTCGTTCCCCGTGCCGAGAACTGTAAGTCCACTCCCACGCCGGTCGGAACGCGAAACGCCGTCGGTCACCAGAACTTCCTGATGAACCGTCAGCGCGCGACCGTGGCCCTCCATTGTCTCGCGTCCTAAAGACTTTTCGGCCGGATCGCCAAGGCATCCAGACCCACGAACCAGCGCTGTGAGCGGGGCAGCCGGTCTAGATTCCCGACGGCGCCGGCGGCAGATCCTCGAACGTCGCCTGGCGCTTCTCAGCTTTCGCCCCGAACGCCTCCATCATGTCCGCGGGCTGGAACGCCCCGCTTTGCCAGGTCGCGATCTGGTGCAGCGAGTCGTGGACGCCGTGGTCACGCGCGTAGACCAGCGCCTCCTTGGCCCCCCACAGCGTCAGCGGGCTGTGCGCGGCGATCTCGGCGGCGATCGCCAGGACGCCGGCCACCATCGACGCGTGGTCGTCGAAGACCTCGTTGACCAGCCCGACCTGCGCCGCCCGTGCGGCCGGCATCCGGCGACCCGTGTAGACCAACTCCCGGGCGATCCCGTCGGGAATCAGCTTGGGCAGTCGTTGCAGCGTGCCCACGTCGGCGGTCATCCCGATGTTCGTCTCCTGAACCACGAAGTACGCGTCCGCAGTGGCGTAGCGCATGTCAGCCGCGCACACCATGTCCACGGCACCACCGATGCAGCCACCCTGGATCGCGACGAGCACCGGCACCCGGGCACGTTCCAGCGCGGTGAAACTGTCCTGCAGCCGCTTGACCAACAACGACATCGTGGCGTTACGCCGCCCGGGCTCGCCGTCCATCGACAGGCCGCTGCTGGTGAACACCGACAGATCCATCCCGGCGCTGAAGTGCTTGCCGGTCGAAGAGATGACGATCGCGCGAACCTCGCCGGAATCGCTGAGTTCACCGATCAGCTGTGGCAGTTCGGTCCAGAACGCCGGGATCATGGTGTTCAACGCGTCCGGCCGGTTCAACTGCACATGGGCGACCTTGTCCTTCGTGGTCACATCGAAACAGGTCAGTTCCATTTCCGCCCCAATCCTCGCAGTTGCTCCCAGGATGTCACGGGCTCGTGAAGGGCTGGATTCGGGAGCAGGCTCCCGGTCAGTCGGTAGCGCGCAGAATCCCGTGAGCGCCACGTTCGGCGTCCACCATGGCGTGCGACACGAACGGGTAGTTGCCCGGCTGCGGCAGCGAGAGTTCCACAAACCCACCCTGGGCGACTGACAGACCAAGCACCTGTGATCCGCCGGCCGCACGCTGCAGAAGGTAGTCACCCTCTTGGTACACCGTGTCGAACTGTCCGCCCACGACGTGGAAGGCCGTTCCCCGATTGGGTCCGGCGGCCAGGACCCAGATGCGGATCCGCTGGCCGACCTCGACCTCCAGTGGGTCGTAGTCGTACTGATTGGCGTACCCGTTGAAGGTCACCAGGTCGGGGCGCTCGGCCTGGATCTTGGCCATGTCAGCCGTGCCCGCCTGTGGTCCCAGATACGCCTCGGAGCTGACGAGCACGAACTCCTTGTCCACGGGTTCCAGATCCGGCGGGTCGATGATCACCGCGCCGAACATGCCGTTGGCGATATGCATGGACATCGGCATGGTCGAGCAGTGATACATCCAAATGCCGGCTTTGGTGGCGGTGAAGGTGTAGCGAAGGCTCTGCCCGGGCGCGATGGTGCGCATCGGCTTGTCCGGCGCCAGCGAGCCCGCGTGGAAGTCGATCGAGTGCCCGATATCACCGCTGTTGACCAATTCGATCTCGAACCTGTCGCCTACCCGGCCGCGCAGTGTCGGACCTGGCGCGCTACCACCGAACATCCACCGCGTCTGCACGACGCCGGGAGCGACCTCCTGCTCCTGCTGGGTCACCTCGAGCCGGACCCGGTGCACCCGGCCAGGTGGCGCGGGCGGCAGTCGCGGGTCGTGGGCCTTGAACCCTGCCGCAGGCTCCGCCATCAGATCCAGATCGTCAGCGGCGCTGGCTGCGGACGCCTCGTGGCCATCCGAGTGCTGCGCCATGGCGGCAGGTTCGTCGTTGACCAGCACGGTGAACACCATGCCCATCTGGCGGTGGCCGGCGACCGAGCACCAACCGTCCAGTTGCCGCTCCACGACGCCGACATCCAACTGCGCGGACTCCCCCGGCTGCATGCGCGGCGTGCGCTGGCCGGTCTCCAGCACCAGGTCATGGACGTCGTCGCCCTCGTTGATGACGTTGATGATCAGCGCGTCACCGGGATTCACCCGGACCTGGTCGGGGATGTACCGCATCCCTCGCATCCGGACATCCACCGTCTCGGTGTGACCTGTGGCGACCTGGCTGACAGTGGTCGCAGTTGCCGGGGTCGTTTCCGGTGGCGCCGCACCGACCGCTGCAGCCAGGGCCAGCAGCGTCACCGATACACCCACCACCGTTCCGCCCACAGCTCCCTTGGGCGGTTCGGGTCCACTGGTACCTCGGGGGCCCACCGCTGAATCGGGAGGTCGCATCATCGCGCGAGCCAACAGTGGAAGTGCGGCCGCCAGGGTGAGCAGTGCCACCGCGGACGCCACCGTCTTGACACTGTCGGCCACAGGCAGCGCCGCGAATACCAGAGCCACATTGGTGGCTGCGACGCGAGCCATCGCAGCGCGGTCGACCACCGCGTTTCGCCACCGGATCGGCTGCGGTCCCCCACCGGCCATCACCGGCAGCAGATACGACAGAGAACCGGCCAATACTTGGGCGACGAAGCCGACGACCAGCAATGAGGTGAGTGCCCCCGCTCGCTGGGTGATCTGCTCCCAGGTCGGGCTGATCGCTGCGATGACCGCTAAGGCTGCGATGCAGAACAGGAACCACACCCAGCCGGCCAGCACCGACCATGCGGCGAAGGAAACCGGCGGCTTGTTCCGGGTCTCGGCCAGCATCGGGCGGCTGGCCACCACCAGTCCGGCCAGGTAGCCGAGCAGTCCCAGCACGACCCCGAACCGCACGCCGATCAGAGAACCGAGCGCGATCACGCTGATGCCCGCAACCAGAATCGGAAGTGCGAGCCGTGCAGCCCGCTCAGCACCTGCTGCAGCCTGGGTGCGCAAAATGGTCGGCCACAGCGTGACCAGCGTGCCGACGATCGTCAGCCCGATCCAGCCCAGGACATTCACCGTGGCGTGGGCGATCACCAGTCCGATCTGCAGTCGCAGGTCGAACCCGCCACGGCTGGACAGCACCCCCAGACCCACCCCGATCATCAGGAACAGTCCGGCCAGCAGGTAGTACCGCACGGTGGCGCCAAATCGCGACGGCAATGCACGGCGCATGCGCGACAGCAGCTCCCAGGTGTGCCAGGCGATGACCGCAACGATGGCCAAGCCGCTGATCAGTGTGATCGGCCACACGCCGCGCACGACCGCAACCAGCAGTGCGATCACGGAGATGTTCAGGACGATCAGCCGTGCGATCTCGTCGCGGCGATCGGGCTTGTCGGGTAGTCGAGCGAGCGCGCTACTGAAATGCGCGGACCAGATGACGATTGCGTTGGTTGCTGCCCCCAGTAGCGTCACGTGCACCATCAGCCAGACCGAGGCGGGAAGATTGCGCTGCAGCAGCGCGATGACGACGGCCGCGGCCAGCCACGCCAGTACGAGACTGCCGGTCCCCAGATGCCAACGAGCCCGGGTCATCGCTTCACCGCCCGGGTCACTGTGACGAGCAGAAACACAACGATGGCGGCCACGTTCAGTGCCCCGCCGACCTGCCACGTCCAGGGCACTTCGCGCAGGTCACCGAGTACCAGCCTGGCGAACAAGGACACTTGCAGCAGGATGAAGGCCGCCCACATCGACCAGTGGTACGGGATCGGCCGACGTACTACCGCGGGAAAGATGATCGGCGCGTGACCCATCACCATGGACAGCGCGAACCCCAGAAAGACGCTGTGCGTCACCAGGTCGTATCCGGGGCCCTCCAGCAGCGGCCCTGCCCACAGCCACGTTGTGGCGGCCAGCGCCAGCCAGAAATATCCGGTGAGGATACATGCCGCGGAGAACCTGGGCAGTCCCGTCATGCGGATGGTCTTGCGCGCCACATCGAAGGTGACCAGCACCCCGACCAGGGCCAGCGTGAGCACCGCGAACACCCGCACTCCGGTCTGCGGCAGCGTCAAGGCCAGGCCGGCGGACAGGGCCACCCCCACGGACAGGTACGTGGCCGCCTGCCGCAACCGCGGATCCGGCGAACCGACGCGGGCCAGTTCGACGCGTTCCCCGCCGATCGTCAGCGCCACGAAGCCGACCAGCCACGGCATGGTCTGCGGGAAACCCACGCCCCCGAGCAGCAGCATTGCCGCCCCGAGTCCGAGCACCGCTCCAAGTGCCTGGATGGCCACTTCGTCGGCTCGGGCACGCTGCCACAGCGCCACGTAGGTGAGGTTCAGTACCGCCAACCCGAGCACGATCAAGGTCTGGCCCACGGCGACTGGCAGCACCGACAGCAGGGACAGCGCTCCAAGCCCGAGAGTCGCTGGCGCCAGGTACGCCCACCACCGCCGCGCGGCAACGGCTCGCTCGAGGGAAATCACCGTTCCCAGAAAACCGAACACCATCAATTCGCCGTGCATCTCGCTCAACCGCGCACCGGTCAGTGGGGCCGGCAGATCCAGCAGCAGGAGCGCCGCGTTCAAACCCGCCAACAGAGACAACCCACCGAGCAGAAGAAACACCAGTCTCAAGGTGGGAAGTGGCTGTTGGGCCGCGATGGGAGTACGCACGTCCGCAGGTGAACTCGCGATCATAGGAATGCAACACCACCAGCGCCGACCGCCGTCTCCACAGGGATCTTTTCCACGTTATCGATTGTAGTAAATACCGGCCCTCGCAACCCTTCACGGGATGGCCGGTTCGATGCCGTCGGTTGAAACCTGTGATCATCGCCAGGCGCTGAGAGCCCGCACACGTGGCCCTGTCACGGGCCCACAGCCGGCCCGGGCTGGGGGGGTCCCACATCCAATTCTTGGGGGTGCTGCTTGGGGGTAGCCACGATGCGCTCACCTGCGCCGGGTACTGATCATGGCCTGGTGACTTCGGAGTCGGTGCACCTGGCGATCGCTGTCGACTTCGACGGCGACGAGATCAGTGGCCACGCCAGCGACGGCCTGGCTGCACCCACGCCGTTCTCGGGCTGGCTCGGATTGATGGGCGTTCTCGACGTGCTGTTGTCGGCCGCGCCGACCCGAGGCGTTACCCGACCTGGTGTGTGCGTGTGTCTGAGGTTCGCCACGGCCGAGGCTGCCGAGGCGTTTGCTGCGTCCGACGCGTTACACGACGCGCTGCGAGGTCACGGCACTACCGAAACATCGGAACGCGGCAGCAACACGACCGACCCCGAACGACCGACCCTCACCATTCACCAACACGGAAGGGCAGGCGCATGAACCACACGCGCATTTCGACGATGAGCATCGCGCTGATGCTGACGTTCACACTCGCCGGAGCAGTGCTCAGCGCCATTGGTGGACCGGCGCAAGCGGCCAGCCGTGGCTATCAGGTCTACAACCTTTCGAGCTATCAACTGCAACTGGATCGGGTCATCCAGGTACCGATTCCTGGTCGGAACGCGGTGTACTCGATGGACTTCGAGGGCCGACCTGCGAACGGATCAGTGCTGAAGCCAGGAGAAGCGGCCCACGACTGGGAACTCAAGTACAGCGTCGTCGATCAGTATGCCGCGTATTTGATCTACAACATCGTGGGTACGAAGGAAACCTTCAGGGCGACTATCCACACCTATCCGACGACCAACGAGTCTTCGTGCACGATTCCGGCCAGTATCGGCAGTTGTACGGCCGAGGGACTCACGCTGACGTTTACCGATCCTCCTGGGACCGTGCATGTCATCGGTGCTGGCAATGCTCAGAAGCAGGCGGACACACTACGAGATCTGTGCAAGAAGTCCAACTCGGCCAGTTGCGATTTCTCCCCGACCAAGGAGGAGCGGATCAACGCGCCGGCTCGTCTGGTCGGAGACCCGATCGTCAACTGCCAACGACACAAGGTGGTATCCAAGCTCTCCTACTCCGACACCGTGGGGCAGTCCAACAGCGTCGGCACTGAGGTCGGAGTCGAAGTCGAGACAAATCTCGTCTTCGCGAAGGCCAAAGCGTCCGTCACCGCCAAGTACGAGCACGAGTGGACCGAGAAGCACGAGTTCGGGCAGGAAGTGGAGATCGACGTCGAGCCGGGCGACATGGCCTGGGTGGCCGCGACCAGTCCCATCTACAGAGACACCGGGGACTTCACCCTCACGCTGGGCAAGACCACGTGGAAACTGACGGACGTCTACTTCGACACCGCGGACCCGAAGCGGACGGCCATGTTCCTTCCCGACGAGCGGGCGCTCACCCCGGCCGAGTACAAGCAGATGTGCACACACGTCCCGCCGAACACCAAGGGCCTACTGCGCGCGCCAGTCGCCTGGGTCTCACTTCACCGCGTCGGCTCGGACGACCATGACCGGATGGTCGGCGGCCGCGAGAGCACGACCCTGCGAGGCGTGGGCGGAAACGACACGCTGATCGGCGGTGCCAGCCACGACGGACTGTTCGGCGGGAGCGGACGAGACCACCTGTACGGCGATCGCGGCCACGATTTGATGCACGGTGGCTCCGGGCGCGACGTACTCACCGGCGGCCCTGGCAATGACGTGCTGCGCGGCGGGCATGGCGCGGACACGATGATCGACAAAGCCGGAACGACCCGTGTGGTCACCGGCGCCTCGACCGGATCTGGGCGCGACTATGTGGATGTCCGCGACGGCCGTAGCGATGACCTCGTTCGCTGCACCACCAAGCACACCGTGGTCGTCGCCGATCCCGGTGACACGGTGCGCGGCCGCTGCGGCAAGGTGCTCCGCAATGGTCCGACCCCCGACCGATTCGCACTACCAGGAAGGGCGTGATCGCCATGCAACGCAATAGGAAAACCACCCCGGCCAGCAGTGGATTCTTGCCGCGCCGCCGCCCGATCCTCCTCGTGAGCGTCGTGGCGACCGCGACGCTGATGGGCACGATGACCGCGCAGGCGAGCGTGACGCCGACAGCCGGGGTCAAGGCGGCCGGCGACGTTGCCGGCGTTGCGCCCTCGGCGATGAAGGACAAACTGCGCCGGCTCGTGCGCATGCCCGGCGGGCCAACAGGCGCGGTCGTCGTGGTGCATCGGCCCGGCGGACGCACCGTGTATCGCGCGGGGGTTCGTAGCCTTCGCTCGCAGCAGCCGGTTCGAGCCACTGATCACATGCGTCTGGCCAGTACCGCCAAGGCGTTCAGCGCGGCGGTCGCACTTTCACTGGTGGAGCAAGGCAAGTTGTCCCTGGACGACACCATCGCCTCCCGGCTGCCCTGGCTACCAGCGCGGTGGGGAAACGTCACACTGGGCCAGGCCCTGCACCACACCAGCGGCCTGCCGGACTTCTTCACGAGCCAGCGATACGTCGACTACCTCAGCCGGAACCTCCACGCCAAGCCCTCGCCGAGGTTCCTGCTTCGCCTGATGTCCGACAAGCCGCTGGAGTTCACCCCGGGTTCTCAGTACCGCTATTCGAATACCGACAACTTCGTCGTCGCGTTGATGGCACAGACGGTGACCGGCACACCCTACGAACGACTGTTGACCGGCCGGGTGTATCGCCCACTAGGCCTGCGAAGCACGAGCCTGCCGAGGGGTCCGAAAATGCCTGCTCCCTACCTTCACGGATACCAGCCCGACCCGCCCGGTCCGCTCGAGGATGTCTCGACGCTGGTCAGTGCCAGTTTCGCCTGGGCCTCCGGTGGTTTGGTCTCCACGCCAGTCGACCTCAACCGCTTCATCCGTGGATATGCGAGCGCACGCCTGTTCGACCGCGACGTGCAGGGTCAGCAACTGCAGTTCATCCCAGGGAAATCCGAACCGGTGGGGCCTGGCGTCAACAGTGCCGGACTGGGGATCTTCCGCTATCGCACGCGGTGCGGAACCATGTACGGCCACACGGGAAACACGGCCGGCTACACCCAGTTCATGGCGTCAACATTGAACGGTCGTCGCTCGGTCACCGTGTCGATCAGCGGGCAGATCACGGACAAGTCGACCGGGGACCAAGGTCGTGCATTCACTCGGCTTCGGCACATCGAGACGCAAGCGGTCTGCCAAGCGCTCGCGACCAAGCGTGATCACCGACTGATCACGTCGATCAAGGAAGCGGGGATGGATCGGTGACAACGACTCGGAGTTCGGTTACCACACAATTACGGCCCCAATCGGCGCTGACGGTGGCCGCATCCCTGGCCTGCGGAGCACTGGTTTTGGTGACGCTCGCGCCGGCAGCGGATGCACAGCCGGTGTCGGACAGCTCCACTTCCAGCAGTTCCACTACAGGGCCTGACTCCGAAGGCCAGTTGCGCTCGATACTCGCCGCTCAGATGGCCCAGGGCCCGGCCACGTCCGGCGCCTACGTCGTCAACCTCGATGACGGTCACGTGGTGTTCGACGATCGCGGTGATACCAAGCGCCTGTCCGCCTAGGTCACCAAGTTGTACACGACATCAACCGCACTCATCAGGCTCGGCCAGGGCACCCGCCTATCCACCGGCGTGCTGGGCACCGGCCGACGCGTCGGTACCACGTGGACCGGAGACCTGTACCTGCGCGGCGCCGGCGACTTCACCTTCGGCACGGTCGCTTTCGCCCGCAAGGCATACGGATCCCGTGCCAGCGTCGAGCGGCTGGCAACTCAGCTGCGGCAGTCCGGAATCCGGCACATCCGCGGTCGCGTGCTCGCTGACGCTTCTTTGTTCGGTGACAACGGCGGATCTGAGTTCGGGCTGGTCTTGTGCCGCAACCCGCTGTTCGGACCGCGGTGCCCCTACGGTCCCGCCGGAAGGTTCGAGCGTCCGATTCCCAACGGTCCACGCACCCCGATCGGGTTCAACCGGGGCCTGCGCAGCGACACGAGCGCTGTGCCGCAGAAACGACCGGTCAGGTTCGCAGCCCGTGGGCTCACCCGCGCCCTGCGCCAAGCCGGGATCCGCGTCGACGGCTCCCCCGGTGCCGCCGTGACGCCCCCGCGAGCCCGCCTGCTGGCCACCGCCGCATCCCCGCGGGTGGCGCGGCTCATCAAGCTGATCAATCGGCCCTCGGACAACTACGGCGCCGACGCGATGCTGCGCCTGCTCGGTGCGCGTGTCACCGATCGCGGCACCCGTGCCGGTGGCGCCAGCGTGATCCGGAACACGATGCGCAAGGCCTTCGGGCTCACACCCTCGATCCGGACCGGCTCCGGTGAGACTCTCCAAGACCGCACCTCGCCGGCGCAGATCGTGGCGCTGCTCAAAGACATGGCAAAGCCGGCCTGCTGGGCCTGCGTTCACCGGCTCACTGTCGGTCGCAGGACGCAACGGCACACTGCGAAGGTTGGCCGGCACCGCCGCCGCTGGACGTTGCCAGCTCAAAGACGGAACCCGCGTGGATCCCGTACTCGCCAACACAACACTGAACCTGGTCGGATACTGCACCAGTGTGGGCGGAACCAGGTTCGCATTCGCCGTGATGATGAACGGCATGCCCATGGAATTCGTCCCGCCCGACAAGATCGTCTCCCCTGCTTACGCACTGCAGGACGCGATGGTCGAGGCACTGGCGGGATACCAGCAATGACAACCCGAAACCGAGGATCCGACATGACCAGCCGCACTCGTTCCAGCCGCCGATTCGCCACACTCGCGTGCCTGCTGTCCTGCGGGCTCACCGCCGGACTGGGCGGGATGCCAGCAGCGGTTGCCGCGACGGGTCCGGTACCCGGCCTCGACAACGCGGCACTGGCTGTGATGAACCAGCCGGCATACGAGAACGCTCAATGGTTCATATCCGTGCGGGACCTGGACACCGGTGAGCAGTTGGTCTCGCTGAACGCCGACAAGTTCGTGGAGCCGGGCTCTGTGGTCAAGACCTACAGCATGGGCGCCGGATGGCAGCACTTCGGACCGGATCACCGCCTCGTCACGCCGGTCAAGCGCGACGGCCGGCTTGTCCGCGGCCGGCTGACAGGCGATTTGATCCTGGTCGGCAAAGGTGACCTGACAATGGGTGGGCGGACCAAGCCGAACGGGCAAGTCGATTACACCAATCTCGACCACAATGACGCCAACAAACTGCCCGGGGCGACGCTGACTCCGGAGAACCCGTTGACCGGGCTGAACCGGCTCGCCCGTCAGGTCAAGGCTTCGGGCGTGCGCCGGGTGAGTGGAGACGTGGTCGTCGATGACCGCCTGTTCAAGACATTCCGTCTGGAAAACCTCCCGGTGACCCCGATCGTCATCAACAACAACCTGATCGACCTCACCTCGACACCAACGAAGCCCGGCAAGCGTGCGTCTGTGGTGATGCGGCCAAAGGTCCGACCGTGGAAGGTCACCACACGGGTAAAGACCGTGGCGGCAGGCAAACCAACGGGCATCGCAGTGTCCTCGCCCTCTCGTGGCCGGATCTTGCTGACCGGACAGATCGCGGCCGACAGCGACCCGGCAGTGAACGTATACGCCTTCCGCGACCCGGCGCGCTACGCCCGCACCGCGTTCATCGCGGCGCTGCGGCGTGCTGGCGTCCGGGTCGACGCCAAGGCGGTGGCTGCCAATCCGGTCCGTCGGCTTGCGTCCAAGCGCGCGGTGACCGCGTTCCCGACCGTGGCTCGCCTGCGGTCGCTGCCTCTGGCGCAGGAGGCGACATACGTACTGAAGGTCTCCTACAACCGCGGCGCCCAAACGATGATCTGCCGACTGGCGGTCGCTGCCGGTAGCACTGATTGCGACGACGGCATGGCCAAGGCGGCCCGGATCTGGCGGCAGGCCGGGCTCGACACCGCCGGGGCGGTGCTGCACGACGGCTCCGGGCTGACCGGCAACCTGATCACCGGTGACAACCAGGTGGACCTGCAGACCATCATGGCCCGCCGCCCGGACGCAGCGGCTTGGCGGTCGACGCTGCCGATCATGGGGGTCGACGGATCTCTGGCATTCGTGCAGCCCGGCGGTCCGGCCACAGGCAAGATCTTCGCCAAGACCGGAACGCTAGGAGCCGCTGACCTGTTCAACGACAACCGGGTCAACTTCCCGACCAAGGCGCTCGGGGGCTACATGGAGACCAAGAACGGCCGACGCCTTGCCTTCACGATCGTGGTGAGCAACAGCGTGTTCGCCACGGTCGAGGGTGCGTTCGCAGCCAACGACGACGTCGGCAAGGTCGCCACGATCATCCAGCAGAGCTACTGAGTCGACCCACGGGCCCTGGGTCGGCACCTCTCAGCTAGGCGGGACGCGAATCGGCCAGCGCATCAGCGAGTGCGGCGCGCGAGGAGATCCCGAGCTTGCGGTAGGTACTTGTCAGATGCACCTCGACCGTCTTCGGGGTCACGTACAGCTGTTGGGCGATCTCACGGTTGCTCCCACCCGCGGCTGCCAGTTCGGCTACACGCTGCTCGCTGGGCGTCAACGACTCGGGGCCACTGAACGCCTCGCGCCGCGGGCGGGCACCGGTCGCGTACAGCTCCGCGCGTGCATGCTCGGCGACCGGTTGCGCGCCACAGCGGGTGGCGACCTCGAAACCGGTCCGCAGTGGCTCGCGCGCTTGCGTGGGCTGGCGGGCACGGCGTAGCGCGGAGCCGAGCGCAGTGAGTGCCTTGGCGTATTCCAGGCGAGCCGGGGACCCTTCGGCGACCTGCACCGCCTCGCGCAAAAGATCCAATCCTTCACGCTCGTCGAGCAGGCTTCCAAGCAGCCGAAGCGAATGGCTCAACGCCCGCGGCGCACCCCAGGCCCGCGCTGCCGAGAGCTCCTCTTCCAGCAGCCTCACCGCCGCATCGTGATCGCCCAGACCTTCGAGCGCCTGCGCCTTGAGCGAGCGCCATGGGACCCACGCCGGGTTGACGACGCCAGGGCTGACTCCGGCGGCGTACTCCTCGACTGCTGCGAGCGCCTCGTGCCACCGGGCCCGGGCGACCAGCAGCGCGACGTCGGCCTCCTTGCACAGTGTGTCCGCGTCAGAGCCCGGCATTTGCGGACCTCGTTGACCCAAGAGGTCCTCGGCCCCCACGAGGTCTCCCTGCTCGATCAGAACATGGGCGAACGTCGCGACCGTGTACGCCGAGGCGGTAGAAGACCAGGACAGGGCCACCTCTCCGGAGCGGCGCAACACATCCGCGGCCTCCGCCAGCTCACCGCGCGCAAGCCACGCCCATCCCTGCATGTAGTAGATGCCGCTGAGCAGGAACGGTGAGCTGCGACGCCGCACCTCGACGGCCATCTGCTCCAACACACTGAACGTGCGCTCATGTTCGGCCAGGGCGAGCACACTGACCGCAGACCCGCTCAGCAGGATCGGATCAGCCGACACGAGCACGCCGCCGGACAGCGCCTCAGTGCCAGCGGAACGCACTGCGCTGCCGCACCCCCGGTCAGAGCCCAGTCCAAAGCGGCAATCGCAGCGAGCATCCTCGCCCCGGGACCTTCTGCGAGCACGCCCGTTCGCAAGGCGGCCAGGCGGGCTTCCCGGCCGGGAGCGGCGGGTGCGCCGAAGGTGGGCGCCCACAGTTCGAGAGCCTCCAACACCCGGTCCTGATCGACGTACTCGGGTGGGAGTTCGGCACGCGCCTGCTGTGCCACCGCGACGGCTTCCTGCGGCGGACGGGTGAATATCAGCGCTCGCACCAAGAGTTCGCTGCACTGTGCGCGCTGCTGCGGATCATCCAGATGCTCACCGGCCTCACGCAGGTGTTCCACCGCCTCTGGCAGGTTCAGCAGCGCCTCCGCCATCCCCAGCTCCATCAACAACGCAGGCCGTTTGTCCACTGCAGCCGGCTCCTCGAGCGCCCGGCGCAGATACGACACCGCGCTGTCGGTGTCCCCGCGCCGCCCCGCCAGCGACCCGGCAGCCTGCAGCAACTCCGCAACCCACTGTTCTGCCCGGGCCGGCACCAACAGCAGGTGGGCCGCAACGACGTCCGGCACAGCGCCGAGATCCATCAGTGCCCGGGCTGCCCGTTCGTGGGCAAGCGTGCGCTCGGAAGAGGCGAGATCGTGATACACGGCATCACGCACCAGGGGATGGACGAAGCAGATGGGCTTCGCCGAGCTCAAGATCTCCGCGCCGACCAGCACGCGGACGACTTCGGCTACCCGCGGCTCATCAAGTCCGGCGAGAACGGCGGTCTCGGGCAGCCCGGCGCCATCACCCAGCACGGCAATCGCACGTGCGACTGCAACCGCGTCCGCGGACAGCCGGGCCAGCCGGTGCAACACCGAGCGGGACACCGCGCGCGGACCCAATTGCTGGATCACATCCACATGTGCTGCATCGGGGCGCACGGCCTCGGCCCGCAGTGTCCTGAGTAACTCAGCAAGCAGCAGGGGGTTGCCGCCCGTCGCTCGATGACACGCCACGCAGAACGCCTGATCAGCGTCCGCGCCCAGATTCTTCTTCGCCAACTCCACCACGGCGGAAACGCTCAACAACGGCGGACGGATCAACACTGTCGCCGGATCCTGCGCGATCTCCTCGAGCAGGGACGAGTCCGCTCCTGCCTCGCCGACGCGCGCCGCGGTCGCTACCAGGATGTTCAACCCCTCCAGCCTGCGCTCGAGGTAAGCGATGAACCGTAATGACGAGCGATCACACAAGTGCAGGTCGTCGACCACCAACAACAGTGGTCCCTGCGCTGCGATGTGCGCCGTCAGCCAGAACAGCCCGTCCAAGACCTCGAACGAGACTCCGCTGGTTTCATCGGCGGCTTCAGATGGCTCGAACACACGCACTGCCCCCGCTGCGGACCCCGCCAACCACCGGCCGCGCTGATCGGCGTCGACCAGCAGCGGGTCGAACAACTGCCGCACCACGCCAAATGGAAACTCGCGCTCCAGGTCTGAGGCCCGCGCCGTCAGAACCCGGAACCCCGCCGCTGCCGCCGTCTGACGTGTCATCGACAGCAACTGGCTCTTCCCGATCCCCGCTGGGCCCTCCACCAGCGCCAAAGTCGACTCGCCCGCCTGCGCCGCCTGCACCAGACCGTCGAGCAAGCCCAACTCTCGATCACGCTCGAGCAACACGCTTTCGCGGTGCGTAGACCGTGGTTTTTCAGGATGGAGCCCGTGCACGACGCCGATCACCTCGTCCTTTGTGGGTCTCCAGCAGTACCGAGACGCCCCAGCATCGAACGGCCCACGCACATTGTCAAGCGGGCATTTCGTTTCTGCCCGGTGCCGGCCATGGATTGCGCCTGGTGGCGGTTCACGGTGGACTTGGGGCGGCAGCCGGTGGACGGGGTGATAGCCACAGCTCTTTCATTACGGCTTCAAACCCGACTGTCGCGGGTTCGGGGCGCCGCCGCCCAGAGGCCTACAGACACGCATGGCGAGCGAGCCCTCCTGCTGACTATCCTTGCCGGGTGCAACCACCGGTCAAACGGCGATGACCGAGTTCCTCTACCGCCTCGGCCGTCGGTGCGCGGACAATGGTTGGCGCGTCATCGGTATCTGGTTCCTGATCGCCATGGTGGTGATGGGCGCCAACCGGCTCTTCGGAGGCGAGTCCGCGGACTCCTTCGTCCTCAAGGGCACCGATTCCTCAGTCGCCCAGAACCTGCTCAACCGCGCGTTCCCGGGCACCTCTGCCGAGGCGGTCCCGATCGTTCTGTACGACCCGACCACCGACTTCACCGATCCGAACGGCGAACGGATCGTGGACGATGTCGTCGCCGAGTTGCGCGACATCTCACGGGTCTCGGCAGTGGCATCCCCGGTAGACCGGCCCGACCTCGTCAGCGACGACGGGCATACGGCCATCGTGTCGCTCACCGTCAATGAACGCTTCGCGGCAGACACAGCGATCGGTGAGGAGATCCTCGCCTCGGCGCAGGCGGCCGCAGGACCCGACGTGCAGGTCGCCCTCGGCGGCTTCATCGGCGCGCAGATCTCCCAGCCCGAGACCCACTTGAGTGAGGCGCTGGGCCTGCTGTCGGCGGTCTTCATCCTGTTCCTGACCCTGCGTCGCTGGGGGGCCACGTTCGTCCCGCTGGCCAGCGCTTTGTTCTCGGTAGGCCTGGGCCTGGCCCTGGTGGGGCTCCTGAGCCGGCTCGTGTTCATTCCGGACGTGGCCCCGACGTTGGGGACGATGCTGGGCCTGGGTGTGGGTATCGACTACGCGCTGTTCCTACTCACCCGCCACCGGACCCTGCTGCACCAGGGCTACGACGTCTCGGACGCGGTCGGGCGCACCGCCGGCACCGCGGGCGCCGGTATGGTCTTCGCGGGCGGCACCCTGATCGCCGCGGTCTGCGGCCTGGTACTCACCGGAATCTCCTTCCTGGCCTGGCTGGGGTATGCGGCGGCGATCGTGGTGGCGATCGCGGTGCTCGCGTCCATCACGCTGGTCCCGGCCATCCTCGGGGTGATGAAACACCGCGTCCTGCCCAAGAAGGGTCTGAAGACACACACCGACGAGGATCTCGACCACACCGGATGGGGCAAGCTGGCCGACGCGGTGACGAGCAAACCGTGGCGCTACGCCATCGGATCCACCGTGGTGCTGCTGATCATGGCGGCACCCACACTGACGCTGACGCTCGGGCACTCCGATGCCGGGTACCTACCCGAGGACACCACCGCCCGGCAGGCCTACGACCTGGTCGAGCAAGGGTTCCGGGCCCGGCGAGAACGGTCCGTTCGCCGTCGTCACGCAGATGTACGCGATCGCGCAGGCCCCGGAAGACGCCGACGTCGCGCCCGGCACCGATCCTCGCACCCAGGATCCACGACTACAGAACCTTCAGGAGCAACTGGGCGCAGCCCCGGGGTGGTTTCGGCCGGCGAACCCGTGGTCAGCCCCGATGGCGGAGTCGCCGTGGTGCGGGTCGTGCCTGAATGGGGTCCGGCCGATAAGCGCACCGAACAACTCGTGCACGACCTGCGTGACACCACGTTGCCGGCGGCAGTGCAGGGCGAAGGAATGGGCGCCCATCTCGGCGGGGTCACCGCGGCCACCACCGATTTCTCGGAGATCATCGCCTCGCGCACACCGTTCTTCATCGCCGGTGTCGTCACGCTGTCGTTCCTGCTGCTCATGCTCGCCTACCGCTCATTGCTGATCCCGTTCAAAGCGGCCTGCATGAACCTGATCTCGATCGCTGCCGCGTACGGGGTGGTGACGATGGTCTTCCAATGGGGCTGGGGCGCCGAACTGATCGGGCTCGACGGCCCGGTCCCGATCGAGTCCTACGTCCCGATGATGATGTTCGCGGTGCTGTTCGGACTGTCGATGGACTATGAGGTCTTCCTGCTGACCGCCTTCCGCGAGCATTGGGAACGGGCCGGTGACATGACCATCGCGGTGCGCCGCGGACTGGCCGACACCGGGCGGCTGGTGACAGCGGCCGCGCTGATCATGGTGGTCGTGTTCGGCAGTTTCCTGCTGTCCGAGAACGCCACGGTGAAGATGTTCGGGGTGGGCCTGGCAACCGCGGTGGCCGTGGACGCCACGATCGTGCGGTGCCTGCTCGTCCCGGCGATCATGGTGCTGGCGCAAAAGGGCACCTGGTGGCTGCCGGATTGGCTCGACCGTCTGCTTCCACGCCGGCACGTCGAAGGCGACCCGCGATCGCTCGATGCCGCCGCGGCAGGGGCCCGCCAACGACCGGCGGGCAGAACCTCGTTGGCCGTCTACCGCCCGGCGCCGGTGATCGGAGCGGTGATCGGAGGTGGTCTGTCGTGGGTCCTGACCTCCCGACTGTCCCTCATCGCGGACAGCGCATCTACCGCAGTAGCAATCAGTGCGGTTCTGGGCGCGGTTCTGGCGCTGCTGCCGCGCACAGTCGGCGGAGTACGCGGCACGTACCTGGTCCGGGCCGCGGGATACACCCTCGGTGTGGTGATGGCGCTGCTGGTGGTGTCCCTGATCGACGCTGTGCTGCCTCCCGCCAGCACCCAGAGCGCTCCGATCACCGCCTGGGCGATCGTGGCCACGTCGCTGTTCGCAGTTCTGGTCGTGGGACGCAGTGTGGCGCTACCCATGGTCCTGGGATCAGTGACCCTGACGGTGACGTACCTGCTCAGCGGAGCCGACGCCGGCCTCAGTTCCCTGCTGGCCGCCGCTCTAGTCCCCGCGGTCGTGACGATCCTGATAATCAGCGTGTTCGACAACCTTTTCCCGCCGCGACACGACAGCATGGAATCTGACCGGGCTGAGGAGCCGGAACCGATCCGAGTCGGGAGTCCCTGATGCGTCGACGACCCCTGCTGGCCGCCGTGGCCGCCGGGGTCGCCGCCACCTTGGCCGTCGTGCCCGTCGTGGCCGCCGATCCAGAGGCAGCCCTGGTCAACGAGGAACTGGTCGTCGCGCAGGTCGACGCCTCGGGGCTGCCGGTCGAGGCCACGTTGTACAGCCGATTGGTCGCCCGCGACTTCCCCGTCGGACAGGTTCGGGACCCGTCGTCGACCACCGAGGTCACGTACATCGACCGACGCGGGGCGCCTGCCACCGACGGGGATGCGGTGCTGGTGGACATCGGCGGCAACGGGCAGACCAGTGTCACCACTCGCGCCACTTTCGACAAACCCCTTCCCGTCGCGCTGCACGCGGAGTACCAGCAGGGGCCGAAGATCGTCGCTCCGGATGACGTCCCGGACGCGCAAGGACAGTTGCGCATCATCTACACCGTCACCAACACCACGGCGTCCGAGCAGACCATTCGCTACCGGGACGCCTCCGGGCGCTGGACGGTCGAGAAGCAACCGGTTTTCGCCCCATTCGTAGGCACCATGGTCGCCACGTTGCCCAAAGGGCTGACGCTGCTCGAAGCACCCAAGGCCGTACGCAACACCACTGAGCAGGGCCGCACCCAGCTGCAGTGGAACCTGGTTCTCTACCCCCCGATCGGGGACTTCCAGCAAAGCGTGCAGATGCTGGTGTCCGGTGACCCGCTGGAGGTCCCAGGCCTGCAGATGCAGGTGATTCCGGTCCAATCGGAACAGTCGCCGCAGCTGGGTTTCAGCACCGACCTGCTCGCCTCCAGCGTGAAGGGCAGCGCCGAGCTCGCCGACGGGCTGGTGCAACTGGACAAGTCAGCGGTGGCTCTCGCGCAGGGTGCAGGCGATCTGAGCAGCGGTCTGCGCCAACTAGGGCAGGGCACGTCGGTGCTGTCCACGCAGGTCAACAACCAGTTGGTCCCCGGCTCCCGGCAACTGGCCGATGGCGCCGACAAGCTGGCCGAAGGGCAAAGCGAGGCAGCCAAGGGAACCGGCAAACTGGCCAAAGGCCAGCAGGACGCAGCCGACGGTGCCGAGTCGGCCTACGACGGGGCGAAGTCCTTGGAACAGGGTGCCGCGCAGTTGAGCGACGGCCTGCTGAGCCTGTACGACGGACTGCAGGAACTGCTGAAACCCACGGCGCTGCCCAGTGCCCGGGACAGCTCCGATCAACTCGCCCAGGCGGTGCTGCGACTACGCGACGTGATCGGCGAGCCCACGGATCCCACCGTTGCGTTCCCACCCACGCAGGCGAGCTCACTGTTGCAGGCGCTGCGGGCCACCCAGCGCACGTCCGGACTCACCGCCGCCGGGGCCGCCAAAGTGACCGGCACACTGAAGGACATCGCGAAGGAACTCGCGGACCTGGCGGCCCTCAGTGCCCAGGCGGCGACGCTTGCCGGAAGCGCCGAGGCGCAGACGGCGCTGGTCTACCAACAGGCGTGCGTCGACGCGGTTGTCCTGACCCCCGCCCAGTGTGCTGCCCTGCAGCAAGCGACCACCGACGCTGGTCTAGCACGCCAGCAAGCCGTAGATGTGGGGCTTGGCGTGGGACAGCAGGCCGCCCGGACGGGCGCGCAGGCGTTGGCCGTCGGGGTGATCGCCACGTCGCTGCAGGCCATCACCGCGGCGCTGGTGGCCATCGACACCGGTCTGACCCAGGTCTCCCTGGCACTGGTCAGCGGAAGCACCCAGACGCCGGGGGTCTACGAGGGCCTGCAAGCTCTCACGGACGGACTGAGCGCCACCATCGACGGCCTGGTCGTGCTGTCGAACGGTACGGCCGAATCGGCCGGCGGGGCGCAAGAGATCACCGCTGCCACCGGCGACCTCACCGACGGCCTGGGGGAACTCGCCGACGGAGCCGAACAACTCGCCGACGGGGCCGACGACCTGGCGACAGGCTCTGCGGATCTGGCCGAAGGTGGGCGGGCTCTGGCCGACGGCACCGCCGCGCAGGCTCAGGGAACGGCTGCGCTCGGGGGAGCCCTCAACGACGTGAACTCCGGGGTGAACGACGCGGCCGGAGGCGCTGAACAACTCGCCGACGGGGCCGACCAGTTGCAGCAGCAGGGCACGTCGGATGCCCTGGCCGGAGTCATCAAAGCCTCCAAGCAGCCTGCTTTCGCCAAGGCGTATCTGGCTGCAACGCAGGCCCGCGCCGAAGATGCGCTGCCCTACGGCGCCCCGGAAGGGGCCGTGGGACGCGTCGCCTACGTCTACACCATGCCCGGTTCGGGCGACTCCAGAAGCTCGACCGGGACCCTGGCCGGATGGGGGCTG
Organism: Micrococcales bacterium; assembly: GCA_016719135.1. Taxonomy (GTDB): domain Bacteria; phylum Actinomycetota; class Actinomycetes; order S36-B12; family UBA10799; genus JADKAV01. The sequence goes on from JADKAV010000016.1 coordinate 70,444, forward strand.
CTCGCCGTCATCGCCGCGGCCGCCGGCGCGGTTGCCTGGCGGCGACTGCACCCGGTTGCCGCAACCACCGAGGGGTCACACCCTGAGCTTGTCGAAGCCGAAAATGTGACGGTTGCCCCGCAGCCCGCGACGACGCCACCCGACGACGACTGGCCGTTTCGCCCCTAGCACCGGGCGTCCACACTAGGCTGGCCCGGTGACGAACAACCCCGCCGACAGGCTGGTCTGGCTCGACTGCGAGATGACAGGACTGGACCTCGACAGCGACGAACTGGTCGAGATCGCATGTGTTGTTACGGAGGCGGACCTGACTCCGCTGGACGACGGCGTGACCTACGTCATCCGCGCCTCCGAAGCAGCCATGGCGAACATGCCGGAGATCGTGCAGAAGATGCACACCGAATCGGGGCTGCTGCCCGAGATCGCCGATGGGATCAGCGTGGCTGAGGCTCAGGAGAAGGTTCTCGACTACGTGCGCTCGCATGTGCCGACGACTCGCAAAGCCCCCCTGTGCGGATCGAGCATCTATGTCGACCGGGGATTCTTGGCCAAGTACATGCCCGACCTCGACGCATATTTGCACTACCGGGTCGTCGATGTGTCCTCGATCAAAGAACTCGTCCGGCGGTGGTATCCCAAGTCCTACTACGCCTCCCCCACCAAGACCGGCAACCACCGGGCCCTGGGCGACACGCTCGATTCGATCGCGGAAATGGCGTACTACCGGGACACGGTGATGGTGCCGATCGCCGACTAGGAGCGCAGCCCGTGTTGGGCACAGGCGTTGGAGATCGGTACGGGCGTTGGAGAAGCGCACGGGCGTTGGAGATCGGCGGGCGGTTCTTGTCTCACGTCTGTTCCTAAGTCCAACGCCTGTGCACAACTCCAACCGCTACCGAGCCTGCGGGCCCCGGCCTGTGGTTCACGTCTGAAAACTTGTCGTACCCTGTTCGATGATGTGGGTGTGAGCAGTTCGACGAGGCCGCACCGCCGGCACCCTGGCGGACCCACTCCAACAACTGGAACACCTCGACGATGAAGACCTGGCGTCGGCGCTGGGCGACGTCGAGGCCGATCTGCGCGCGGTGCATGCGCGGCGGGCGGCGGTGATCGCGGTGGTCCACGACCGGATCCACGAGATGGGCCACCGGGTGTCCGGGGCCGTAGCCACCATGGCGGCGATCACCGTCACCTCGGCGCGCTCGGCGGGGTATCTGATGGACACATCCCTGGGGATCGTGGACCGCCCGGCGGTGTGGACCGCGCTGGCCGACGGCACCATCGACCACACCCCGCGCGCAGGTGATCGTCGACGGGCTGATCCAACTCGATGACCCCGGACCGGGGCCTGCTGGAGGCCAAAGCGTTGACCTACGCGGCCGGCCACACCGCCCACCAGACCCGCCCGCTACGTCGCGCGGCTGCTGGTCGACCACCGCCCCGACCCGGGCCGACGACCACGACGACAAAGACCGGGCCAAAGCCTGGGACCGCCGCCACCTCGCGGTGTTCGCCCGCGCCCACGGCATGGTCGACCTGACCGGCTACCTACCGGCCGGCACCGCCCAGATCCTGCTCGCCGCCCTCGATCAGATCGCCGGCACCTACGACGATGACCGCAAAAAAAGCCGTCCGGGCCCGCGACCGGCACTGCCGCTTCCCCGGCTGCACCACCCCCGCCGCGCACACCGACACCGACCACCTGATCCCCTGGCCGACCGGCCAGACCACACCGACCAACCTGGCCCCCGAATGCCGAGGCCACCACCTGATCAAAACCCACTCGGCTGGACCTGCCAAACCCACCCGACGGATCACTGACCTGGACCAGCCCCTAGGAACCCAACACACCACCTACCCCTGGAACTACAACAACCCCGAAGCCTGAACGCAGACTCACCCCGGCGCAACTGGCACAGCACGAGCAGCCCTCGCCCTGCCATCCGGCAGCCCACCGGCACGCCCACTGTTCGGGACACCCACCCGAACAGCAATCCCGCCTGCCCAGCGGAGGCGACCTTGTCGTCGACTCAGGACCGACCGATGCGCCGGACCGACCCCGACCCGCCGATCGACAGGATCGACCCCGAGGATCCGATGGACAGAATGGATCCTGAGGATCCGATGGACAGGATCGACCCGGCCGAACCGATCGACAGGATGCTCCCGACCGACAGCGCACTGAGGATCGACAACACCGAGCCGGCCGACAGCGCCGAGCCGGCGGAGGAGACGCTGCGCCACGAATAGGCGCGATGGGGTGAAGGACGCACTCCCTCACTGTTGCAGACTGCGCCACTGTCCCGCACTTCTCGCCGATGTCGGCAACAATCGGGCTCATGGCCCTTCTCGACACATACCTGCCCGATCCCGACCGATACGACGGCCGCATGCCCCAGCGTCGATGTGGTGACAGTGGGCTGACCTTGCCGGCTGTGTCGCTTGGCTTCTGGCACAACTTCGGCGATGACACACCCCTGTCACGTCAACGTGCGATCATGCGCACCGCATTCGACGTGGGTATCACACATTTCGACCTGGCCAACAACTACGGACCTCCGAACGGGAGTGCGGAGATCAACGTCGGACGCATTCTGCGCGAGGACTTCTCGGGACTTCGCGACGAGTTGATCATCTCCACCAAGGCCGGCTGGGACATGTGGCCCGGTCCCTACGGGTTCCTCGGATCACGCAAGTACCTGATGGCCAGTCTCGATCAGAGCCTGCAGCGTTTGGGGGTGGACTATGTCGACATCTTCTACAGCCATCGAGCGGATCCCGAGACACCGTTGGAAGAGACAGTGGGAGCGCTCGCGTCCGCCGTGCACCAGGGCAAAGCGCTCTATGCGGGGATCTCGTCCTCTCCCCCTCCCGCACCCGGCGTGCGGCCGCGATGCTGGCCGACATGGGGGTCCCGCTACTGATCCATCAGCCGTCGTACTCGATGCTCAACCGCTGGATAGAGGACGAACTGCTCGACACGTTGGCCGCGGTAGGCTCCGGGTGCATCGGCTTCAGTCCACTTGCGCAGGGCATGCTGACCGGGAAGTACCTCCATGGCATTCCGGAGGGCTCACGAGCCAGCCGGGACGCCTCACTGGACCGGGCGTGGCTCACTGAGGAATACGTGGCTTCGATACGCGCATTGCAGGAGATCGCCGACGCTCGTGGTCAGAGCATCGCCCAGATGGCAGTGGCGTGGACTCTGCGCGATCCGCGGGTCACCTCCACGCTGATCGGCGCAAGCAGTGTGGAGCAACTGCTCGACACTGCCGCAGCGGTACGCAACCTGGAGTTCAGCCACCAGGAACTCGCCGCGATCGACGAACACACCGGTGACGCCGGGATCAACATCTGGGAAGAACCGGCGGTCATCCCGTGACCGGGATCACCGGCTACGCGAACTTTGGGGTGCCTGAGTAGTACGTTCGGCAACTCCGCCCCCAAGACAAAAACCCTGGTCAACCGCCTAGACCGTGGGGTCTACGAGGTCTCTCGACGTCCCCAGGATACCGCTCCGAAGGACGATCGTGGCCCCGTTGTGAGGACTGTCGAGACGGCTCAAACTTTCCTCACCGCCGCCGAGGTGGACGCGCTCGTCGGTGACTACCTGGCCGGGATGAGCGTCAAGGCACTCGCCGAGAGGTACGGCATCCATCGCGCCACGGTGTTCGCGCACCTGCGTCGCCGCAACGTGCCTAGCCGCCGCCCGGGGCTGGGGATCGACGAGAAGGCGGAGGCGGTGCGACTCGCCCGAGCGGGCGTCTCGATGCGCGCGATCGGTCGCCGGATGGGCGTGGATCGTAAGGCCGTACGTGCGGCGCTGGTCGAGGCCGGACTCATCGTGGACGAAGCGAGCGATGATGCGTAGCCGCGGTTCCGAGTTGCCGATCCGTCGGTAGCGCTCGGCGCACCTCGTCGGTAACGAGCGCCGAGAGGAACCGATGATGGCCAGCTTGAGTGATGTCGCGAGCGACGAGCGCACTGCGAGGATGGTGCTGTCGATGCTCGTCGAGCCCAATGACCCGGTGACAGGACGTATCTTGTCCAGGCTGGGCGCGGTCGAGACGCTTTGGCTGGCTGAGCACGACGGTGCAGTGATCGGGCTGAGCCCGGTGGACGCGCAGGTCTGGCGCGACCACCTCAGCGCGCCAGGCGCAACGGAACTGACCGCGCGCATCGACCAGGCGCAGCAATCGGGCGTTCGAGCGCTCATCCCAGGCGATAGCGATTGGCCCACCGCCGTCGATGATCTTGGCGAAGTCGCCCCCTACGTTCTGTGGACTCGCGGCGCGTCGTCCTTTCTATCCCGTCCGATGAGCGATCTCGTCACGATCACCGGGGCTCGGGCATGCACGTCCTACGGCGAGTATGTAGCCCGGGAACTCGCTAGTTCCGTTGCCGCCGACGAACGAGTAGTCGTTGCGGGAGGTGCCTACGGAATCGAAGGCGCGTCGCACCAGGCCGTCCTCGCCGCAGGTGGAGACACGATCGCCATCCTCGCCAACGGAGTTGATCGCCCCTACCCGGTTGGCCATCGCGACCTGCTCGACCGCGTCGCCGATGTCGGCCTTCTCATTAGCGAAGTTCCGCCCGGCGCCGTTCCGACCCGACACCGAGTCATCGCCCGCGCCCGCCTGTTGGCGGCACTGTCCTCCGCATCGGTGATCGTGGAGGCGGGCGCGCGATCAGGCTCACTGCTGGTTGCCCAGCGAGCTGCCGAACTCGGCCGACGTGTCGGTGCCGTCCCCGGTCCAGTCACGAGCGCTGTGAGTGTGGGACCGCATCGTTTGCTGCGCGATGGCATCGCGTCCTTGGTGGCGGACACTTCGGACCTTGCCAGGTTGGTGGAACGAGACCAGACGCCGCGAGTAGGGCTCGACATGGAGCAGGTCCGCCCACCTTCGCCTGCTCCGACGCGCACGCTGTAGCGCGCCGGTCAGCGGTGGACGCCGGAGCCTGAACTCAGCGAGAGCTTCGAGTGAGCTCACCCAGTGGCACATCCTCGGAGAGCTCCTGCCGCTGCTGCCGCTGCGCGCGGTACTCACGGGCGCGAGCCCTTACGAGGAGAACGACGCTCACTGGGCCGATGGCCATCATCTTGAGAGCGTTCCAGAGGCAGACCAGCACGACGATGTGGAGCCATCCTGGGCCGCCGTTCTCGATGAGTGTGGTGCACCAGAAGGCGATGGCCAGATATGGGCCGGCGAGCAGCATCGCTGGCAGGCCCCACTTCAGTCCCTTCCTGGTGCGGATCAGGTCGAGCAGGACGTTGCTCGGCATGTAGCGACGCAGGAAGTAGCGGACCTCGGCGCTGGCTGTCCACAGTAGGCGGATCATGATGGGCTCCTCTCAACACGCGAGTCGTTGTCGAGACGGTGCGTGGAGAGTGACCCGAAGGTCTGCCGCGAGCGGCCCAAAGGTAAGGAGAAATCCGCCTCACCTTCCAGGCTACGCCCCAGTCATGACATTGGGAAGGGTCCGACGAGACTCATCTAAAGTGCCCGCGAAACGCCTTTGGTGCCTCACGTAAGAGTGCCCGCGAAATGGTGAGTCTCGGGGCATGGGAAGTGAGTTGTCGATGGGCGCACGGTTTGAGGTCACGGCGAAGTACGCCAAGGCGTATGCGAAGGTTGCGAAGAAGGACAAGGGCAGGCTGCTTGACGAGGTGGTCGCGGTGACGGGCTGGTCGCGGGACAACGCGCGGCGTCGGCTCACGGCGGCGGCGAAGCCGCGTCCGCGGGCGATGAAGGTCGCCCGGAAGCGGCGTGCGCGGAAGTACTCCTACGACGCAACCGTCGTGCTTCAGAAGGTCTGGGCTGCCTCGGGTGGTCAGTGTGGGAAGTACCTGGCCGCCTCGATGCGGCTGCAACTGGACGGCCTGGAACGGCACGGGGAGCTGACCTTCGGGCACGGACGATACTCGGTCGAGGTGCGCGCGGAGTTGCTGGCGATGAGTCCGGCGACAATCGACCGGTATCTCGCCCCGGCCCGGGCGAAGGACCCGCTGCGTGGCATCGCGGCGACGAAGCCGTCCCCGCTGCTGCGCTCGTCGATCACGGTACGCAAGGCCGGGGACGAGGCCGAGGACGAACCTGGATTCTTCGAGGGCGACACGGTCGCGCACTGCGGGCCGACCTTGAAGGGCGAGTTCGCGAGGACCCTGAACCTGACCTGCGTGAACACAGGGTGGGTGTTCACCCAGTCGGTGCGTAACAACGCCCACGTCCACATCCTCTGCGCATTGGAGGCCGCCGTCACCGCGATCCCGTTCGAAGTCACCGGGCTGGACTTCGATAACGGCAGCGAATTCATCAACCACGACGTGATCGACTGGGCCGCAGGCAGGAAGATCTTCTTCACCCGCGCCCGGCCTTACAAGAAGAACGACCAGGCCACGATCGAGTCCAAGAACAACCACCTCGTGCGCCAGTACGCGTTCTACTGGCGATACGACACTCCTGAGGCACTGGTCTTGCTGAACCAGCTCTGGGAACTCGTCAACGACCGGCTGAACTACCTCACCCCGACGATCAAACCCACAGGCTACGCCACCGACCGCAACGGGCGGCGTAAGCGCCTCTACGACAACCCCCGCACCCCATTCGACCGGCTCCTGGACGCCGACGTCCTCTCACCAGCCCAGATCGCGGGAATCACCGCGTACCGCGACAGCCTGAACCCCGCTCAGATCGCCCGAGACATCCAATCCCTCCAAGACCGACTCACCGGCCTAGCCCGCCGAGCGACCCTCGACCTCGAAGCCGCACTCACAACCCCACTACCCGACACCACCCGCAGCATCCGACGCAAAGCCAGCTGACGACGCTCGGCACTCAGGCCACGGGTCCGCGGCCCCAAGGACCCATCTCGCGGGCATTCCTACCTGAGGCATGGAGAAGATTTCGCGGGCAACTTGACGTGAGGCATCTCGGGGTCAGATGCTGCGCCCAGGCCCGGGCTGGTCGCGCCTGACGGCCTGGAGATCGACCTCTGCCTGACGGCGCTCATCTGCGACCAGCTGACGTACCTTGTCGAATGCGGATCGCGCTCGGGCGGCATCGATCTTCTGCGCGGCCGACTCGGGCGGAGCACCGAGAGGTGCGTCGTCGGTGATGCTGTTAGCGGT
>JADKAV010000017.1 GCA_016719135.1 Micrococcales bacterium
CTTGACACCCCGGAACCCCGGGTGCGGAACAGTGAGTCCATCTCGTCGAAGAACACGATCACCGGCATGCCCTCGCTGGCCTTCTCCCGGGCCCGCTGGAAGACCAGTCGGATGTGCCGCTCGGTCTCCCCCACATACTTGTTCAGCAGTTCCGGGCCCTTGATGTTGAGGAAGAAGGATCGCCCGGCCTCCAAACCCTCCCGGGCTGAGACCTTCTTCGCCAGGGAGTTGGCGACGGCCTTCGCGATGAGCGTCTTTCCGCAACCGGGCGGACCGTAGAGCAGGATCCCCTTGGGCGCGCGCAACTCGTGTTCGCGGAAGAGATCCGCGTGCATGAAGGGCAACTCGACGGCGTCGCGGATCTGCTCGATCTGCGACCCGAGGCCACCGATGTCCTCGTAGTCGATGTCGGGCACCTCTTCGAGGACCAACTCCTCGACCTCGGCCTTCGGGATCCGTTCGAACGCGAACCCCGAGCGGCTGTCGACCAAAAGGGAATCGCCGGCTCGCAGCCGTTGGGATCGCAACGGATCGGCCAGGTGCACCACCTGCTCCTCGTCGGTGTGCGCGATGACCAGTGCCCGCACGCCGCCCTCGAGGATCTCTTTGAGCATGACGATGTCACCGCGCTGTTCGAATCCGGCTGCCTCCACGATGTTCAGCGCGTCGTTGAGCAGGACCTCCTGGCCCGGGACCAAGGCGTCGATGTCCACGTCGGGGGTAGCCACCACGCGCATCTTGCGACCGCCGGTGAAAATATTCAAGGAACGATCGGGCAGGGTCTCCAAGTAGACGCCGTAGGCGCTCGGGGGCTCGGCCAGCCTGTCGACTTCGGCCTTGAGCGTGAGGATTTGACTCCGGGCCTCGCGCAGGGTGGCGGTCAAGCGCTCGTTGTTGGCCCGTTGCTTGGCGAGTTCGGCGCGGATCTGCCCCAACTCGTCGCTACGAGGGTCGTCGATCATCGCCAATCCACCTTCCAGAAGTGAGGACGTGTAATCGACCCTATACGTCTTCTGCAGGATTTCCAGTGCTCGTCGATTCGACCTGCCCAGTGGCGGCGGGTGCGCGCGGGCCGGTGTAGTCCTCACCGTAAGCGCCCTTCGCAGGACGGCTGCGTTTGGCGGGTGCGGATACCCCCGGGGCCAGCCGCCGGCTATACACGAGGAACGCGGTGTGGCCGACCATGCGGTGATCCGGACGCACAGCCAGCCCCTCGACATGCCATCCGCGCTGGATCGTCTCGGAGGCCTTGGGTTCGGTCCAGCCGCCGGTTGCTCGCAGGGTTTCGACCGTGCGAGACAGCTGTGTCGTGGTCGCGACGTAGGCACACAACACCCCGCCGGGGCGCAGGTAATCGGCCACGACCTCGAGCATGTCCCACGGGTTGAGCAGATCCAACACAACCCGGTCGAAGGGCCCCTCGGGCGCGACCTGCTCCAGCGCACCGATGTGCAGCGCCCAGTTCTCAGGCTTTTCGCCGAAGTACTTTGTCACATTGCGCTGTGCGATTTCGGCGAAGTCAGGACGCCTTTCCACGGAGGTGAGGTGACCGGTTGGTGTGACACCACGCAACAGCCAGCAACTCAGCGCACCAGAACCCGCGCCGGCCTCCAGCACGCGCATGCCCGGCCCGATATCCGCGAATGCCATGATCAACGCGGCGTCTTTGGGGTAGATGATGGTGGCGCCGCGAGGCATCGACATGACGAAGTCGTGCAGCAATGGCCGCAGAGCCAGATACGCCGTGCCCTTGCTCGAGGTGACCACGACGCCTTCCGAGGACCCGATCAGATCGTCGTGATCGATCCCGCCCTTTTCAGTGTGGAACCGCTGCCCGGGCATGAGGGTGATCGTGTGCATGCGCCCTCGGGCATCGGTCAGTTGAACCTGATCGCCGGCCGCGAACAACGCGGACTCGGGCACCGGTGGGGTGGTCGTCACAGTTGCCGACACTAACGGCCGGTATTCGATGCGTATTCGGTGACTGGCCTGCCACGCACGCCCTTTGTGGCATTTGTGCCGTGGTGGTAGTGGCGGGCGTGTCTCATCACTGGGTGAGCTCTTGTCGAACCAGCACCTGCCCATGGCTGAGATGGCCAAGAGTGCGACGGCGGCATAGGCCGGCAATTATGACGACAGCAGGTGTAGCACATTTTGCTACGATTTGGACATGACGAGAACGATCCCGCAACGCGAACTACGCAACGACAATGCGAAGGTCATCGACGCAGTGACGGCCGGCGAGACCTTCGTCGTGACACGCAACGGTGAGCCCGTGGCCGAGCTTCGGCCGGTCCGGGCGGGACGCCGCACGTTCATTTCCCGCGAGGAGGTCGCCGCACTGGCGGCCACGCGGGTACGGATCGACCGGCAGCAGTTTCGAAGCGACCTCGATCGCGTGATCGACCAGGCACTGTGACATGAGCTCCGGACTGCTGGACACCTCCGTCGTCATCGACTGGCACGACCCGCTCGTTCTCGCTGCACTGCCGGACGAAGTCGCGATATCGGCGATAACAGCAGCTGAGCTGGCCGCCGGACCGCACCTTACGAGTAGTCGAGCCGAAGCTGCGAGAAGGCAGTCGCGGCTGCAGGAGGTCGAGGCCACGTTGGAACCGTTGGCGTTCGACGGCACAACCGCTCGCAGTTTCGCACTTATCGTGGAAGCCATGGCGGGGAAAGGCCGCAAGCCGCGCAGCCGTCTGGCGGACCTACTGATTGCCGCCACGGCGCACGCCAACAGCCTCGACCTTTACACACGAAACGGAGAGGACTTCGTCGGCCTTCACGATCTGGTGAATGTCGTCGCTATCTGAAGCCCGCAAGGGTCTGGACAGGATCGATGGCTCCGGGTACGTACTCGCGGTGAGGGCCGGAAGTCGAATTGGATGCTTGGCAATGGACGAAACCAACAACTCCGTAGACCGCGGCTCCGCCTTCGACGGCGTGAAGATCGGGCGCCCGGCCACCAGGGCACTCATCAACGCTGGCTTCGAATCCTTGTCGGACTTACCCGTGGACCTCGAGTCCCTCATCGAGATCCATGGTGTGGGGCCGAAGGCCATCAGCCTGTTGCAACATGGACGTGGCGAACTAGGGACGTGACACCCGTGCCTGGGCCAACGGCATAGATGCCCGCACCCACCAATTGGTGGCCCAACTGCTACCAGGTCTGGGGCCAGCCGCCATCGGCGCAGGATCGGCCTAAAGGTCGGACGGGGCACGCAAGTGCGGACGCCGAAGTCGCTAGCCCACGGTAGCCTCGGTCTATGGGCGAAGGCGGATTGCGGTTCCAGATCGCCGGAATCCCTGTCAGCCTCCCGTTGGGCGGCGTTCTGGCGGTCTTGCTCATCGCCTATCTGTGGGCGCCGACCTTCGAGCAGCCCGGGAGCTCCGGACTCTTTCTGGCCGGGATCTTCGCGGTGCTGCTGTACGTGGGCGTGCTGGTGCACGAACTCGCCCATGCCTGGGCGGCACGATCGTTCGGCTATCCGGTCCAGGGCATCACCCTGTGGCTGCTCGGGGGTTACACCGTGTACGAGCGGCGTGACAGCAAGCCCGGTCCCGAGTTCGTGATCTCGGTCGTGGGACCGCTGTCGACGCTGGCCATCGCTGCCGGATGCTGGGTCCTGGCCGGGGTGACCAGTGGATCCGTATCTGTCCTGCTCAGTGCCTTGGCTTTCACGAACCTTCTGCTCGGCGCGCTCAATCTTCTGCCCGGGGCGCCACTGGACGGTGGCGGAATCGTGAAGTCAGCCGTCTGGCGGGCCACCGGCTCGGAGAACTCCGGCGCACGCGCTGCGGGATACGCCGGTCTGATCGTCGCCGGTCTGGTGGGTGCGCTGGCGGTGGTGCTGCTGAGCCGCGGGGCAGGCGGTCTGTTGACTGCGGTGCTCGCGGTGTTCCTCGGCTTCGGGGCGTATCAGTCGTTGCAGTCGGCGAAGCAGGGCCGCGCCCTCGATTGGGTCATCCCGCGCTTGCCGCAGATGATCCGCCCGGTGCTGGCCGTCAGCGAGGCCGACCGGTTGGATGCGGTGCTCTCGCGGTGGGATCAGGCGTCCCAGGTCGCGGTGGTGACCGTGGATGGCCGGGGGCGGCTTCTGGCGGCCCTGTCGCTGGCTGCCGCCGACGCCGTGCCTGCCGACCAGCGCGGGGCGGTCGCGGTGGGTCCTTTCACGGTCGCCATTCCGGCCGAGCAGAGGGTTGTCCTGGACGACCAGCCCTCCCGGATGTTGCAGGCCCTGGCCGACAGCGGCCAGTCCGTGGTCTTCGTCACCGAACCCGACGGGCGCCCGCTGGGGGTTCTGATGGCCGCGGACGTGAATGCCGCGCTCGACCGTCGCTGAGGTTCTTTCGTCGAAGTCTCCGGAGGGTCTGAATCGAAGTGGCGGGTGCCCAACAACGTCGCCGTTGCTGTCGCCTTCCAGGGTATGCCGCGTAGTCAGATATCCAGGGCGACGTTGTTGGGGCATTTCGAGGTGGCAAGTGCCCAACAACGTCGCCCTCAAAATCGCCTTCCAGGGATCGGGGGGTCGCGGCGTATGTCGAATGGTCGGACATCGCCGGGTTTGCCGGGGGTCTCGGATATCCAGGGCGACGTTGTTGGGGCATTTCGAGGTGGCAAGTGCCCAACAACGTCGCCCTCGAAATCGCCTTCCAGGAATCGGGGCGGGCGCGACACGTCCGTTGTGTACATCAGCCGGACTTGTCGTAGGTGAGACCTACTGTGAGAAACGTGAACAGCACCGCAGCATCCACACGTCCCGTCGCAGACCCGGACGCCATCCGTCCGCGGGAGGTAAGCGGACTGCGCGGGCATCCGGTCGTGGGTGCCCTGTCGCCGAGTAGGGCCTCGGACTTCTTGACCTGTCCGCTGCTCTACCGGTTCCGGGCGATTGACCGCCTGCCGGAACGTCCCGGCCGCGCGGCCTTTCGCGGAACTCTCGTGCACGAGGTCCTTGACCGTTTGTACGACCTCCCAGCGCCAACCCGTGATGAAGAGATGGCAGGGGCCATGGTTCCACAGGCTCTGGCCGACCTGCTCGCAGCCGAACCAGACGCTGCTTTCGCCCTCATCGAAGATGCGCAATGGCCCGACGATTCCGCCCCGGAGGTCACCGACGAGGTCCGCGACCTGATGATTCGGGAGGCGCAGGCCCTGCTGAAGACGTACTTCACCATGGAGGATCCGACGTCGATCGACCCGGTGAGCCGTGAGCAACTCGTCGAGGTGAGCATCGGAGAGGACCTCCTGCTTCGTGGCTACGTGGACCGGATGGATTCCGCCGGTGGCAAGCTGCGGGTGGTCGATTACAAGACCGGGCGGTCACCCACGGAGCTCTGGGAGCAGTCCGCGATGTTCCAATTGCGCTTCTACGCCCTCGTAGTCCATCGGGCTACCGGCGCGGTGCCCGATCGGCTACAGCTGCTCTACCTGGGCAACGGGGAGGTCCTCACCTACCAACCGGACCCCGAGGATCTCGAGCGTTTCGAACGGAAACTGGCGGCCCTGTGGAAGGCCATCAAACGGGCCGCGGAGACTCAGGACTGGCGTCCACGGGCGTCCAAGAAGTGCCGGTGGTGTTCGCATCAGGCCCTGTGTCCAGAATTCGGGGGAACTCCTCCCCCGCTCCCCGACCAGCCGAGTGTGGCAACGTCACTTACGGTTGAGGGGTGACTACGACCGCAACAACCGCCGCCTCGGCCCGCGGCCTCACCAAGGTGTACGGCGAGGGTGAGGCCCGAGTGGTGGCCCTCAACGACGTCGACATCGATATCGAGCAGGGGCACTTCACCGCCATCATGGGTCCTTCGGGGTCGGGTAAATCCACACTGATGCACTGCCTGGCCGGCCTCGACTCGGTCACCGAAGGCACGGTGACCGTGGGCGACGTTGACCTGACCACGTTGAAAGACAAGGAACTGACCGCCCTTCGGCGCGATCAGATCGGATTCGTGTTCCAGAGCTTCAACCTCATCCCGACGCTCAACGCCGAGGAGAACATCACTCTTCCGCTGGACATCGCCGGGACAAAACCCGATAAGCAGTGGCTCGACACCGTCATCGACACCGTGGGGCTGCGTTCTCGCCTGGATCACAAGCCCAGCGAGTTGTCCGGTGGCCAGCAGCAACGTGTGGCGTGTGCCCGCGCGATGGCCAGCCGGCCCGCGATCATTTTCGCCGATGAACCAACGGGCAACCTCGACTCCCGCAGCGGCGCGGAGGTGCTCGGATTCCTGCGGCGCAGCGTGGACGACTACGGCCAGACCATCGTGATGGTCACCCACGACCCGAACGCGGCGTCCTACGCACAACGGGTGGTTTTCCTGGCCGATGGTCGGATCGTGGACGAGATGCGCGACCCCACCGCTGAGCGGGTTCTCGATCGCATGAAGCGCTTCGACATCGAGGGAAAGCCCGTCGCCGACCCTGAAGCCTGATGCTGCGGGCAGCGCTGCGCAATCTGTTTGCGCACAAACTTCGATTGGGTCTGACTGCGCTGTCGATCGTGCTGGCGGTCGCTTTCGTGGCCGGGACGTACATCTTCACGGACTCCTTGCGTGCCTCGCTGGACACGCTCATTCAGCAGAACCAGCCCGATGTGACGGTGCAACCGACGGCTGCCGACTTCACGTCCGACTTCCAAGGTGGCGGTCAGACACCCACGGTGCCCACCGATCTTGGCGATCAGATCCGGCAACTCCCCGGCGTTACATCTGTGATCCCCCAGATCCAGGTGACGAACGTGGTGGTCCTGGATGGGCAGGGCAAACCGCTCGGTGCCGAAGCTGGCGGTTTCGGCAGCGGCACAGTGATCGGGCAGACCTGGACACCGCCGGAGGTCAATCCCAGTGAGATCATCGACGGCCGGGCGCCGTCAGCTGCCGATGAGATCGCTTTGGACACAGGAACCGTCGATCAGCTGGGGGTTGTGGTCGGCGACGCCGTGACCATCCTGCTGCCCTCTGGTGATCGCCAGGAGTTCGCGCTCACCGGCACGACCCGCCTGCGTGGCAGCGGCTTCGGGGTGGGGTTCGCCACGTGGGACTTCGACACGGCGCAGGAGTTGTTCCTCAAGCCGGGACAGGCCACCAGCCTGGCAGTGCTGGCGCAACCGAGCGTGTCGCAGGGCGCCGTCCGTGATGAGATCGTTCCCTTGCTGCCGCCGGGGGCGCAGGCGATCACCGGTGACGAGCAGGCCAGTCAGGTCTCCGAGCAACTCGACTCCGGGCTCGGATTTCTCAATACGTTCTTACTCGTGTTCGCGATCGTTTCGGTATTCGTGGCCGCGTTCCTCATCTACAACACCTTCTCGATGCTGGTCGCTCAGCGCACCCGTGAGCTCGCCCTACTGCGTGCCATTGGGGCGTCCCGTTCACAGGTCCTGCGATCGATCCTGGCGGAGGCTGCAGCGGTGGCCGTGCTGGCAAGTCTCATCGGGATCGGTGTGGGTGCCGGGATAGCCCGCGGCCTGCAGGCCTTGTTCCAGGCCGCGGGTGCGCCCTTCCCCAGCGGCCAACTCGTCTTCGAACCTAGAACAATCGTGGTCGCTCTCGTTGTGGGCCTGTTCATAACGCTGGTCAGCGCCCTGATGCCGGCCAGGCGGGCCTCTGTGATCCCTCCTGTCGCGGCCATGCGTGACGAAACACCCGCCAGCCGCGCCCTGGGTAGGCGAACAATGGTCGGTGGTTTCCTGTTCGGGGCGGGTCTCGGACTTGCTGTCATGTCCCCGCGACTGGCCGAGTCCGACACCATGCAAGGCGCACTGATGGCCGGTGTCGCGGCCGGTGCTGTGTTGATCGGAGTGCTCGCGCTCGCACCTGAGCTGGCCCGGCCGGCCACGGCGGTCATCGGGACTCTCTTCCGTGGGATCAGCGGTCGTCTGGCGCGCGGAAACACCCGCCGCAACCCCCGGCGGACGGCAGCCACAGCCGGCGCGTTGACGATCGGCGTGTGTCTGATGTCGGTGATCAGTGTCCTGGCAGCCAGCACCCAGAAGTCCGTGGCCGGGATCGTGGACGACGTGATCGGTGCTGATTTCGTGGTCACCGGTTACGGTTTCCAGCCCTTCCCCGGCAAGGTCGGGGAAGCCATCCGGGATACTGCCGGGGTCGCCGAGGTGGCGGTGGTCCGGCAGGCTCCCATGCGAGCGCCCGGTACGGGAGACACGCTGGTGACCGGCGTGGATCCGGTGGCCATCCAGCGTGCGCTCTCCCTGACGGTGACCGCGGGTTCACTGGACGACCTCGCCGACGGTGACACCGCCCTGGACTCGGACACCGCGGCGCAGATCGGCGCGGGCGTCGGCACGACGGTGCAGGTGCTCTCCTTGGCGGGTCCTGTCGATCTTGCCGTGGTCGCCTTGTACGAACCCGCCGGGGGCCTCACCGGCTACATAACCGATCTGCCCACCGCCCAGCGTCTCGGCACGTCCGACGAGGACAGCGTGGTGTACGTCGTGAAGGATCCAGCGGTCCCCGCAGATGTTGTCGAAGCCGCCATTGCCACAGCGGTGGAACCGTTCCCCAACGTTCAGGTCCTCGACCAGTCTGCGTTCAAATCCAGCATCAGCGACCAGATCGGACAACTACTGAACTTCCTGTTTGCGCTGCTGGTCCTTGCCGTTCTGATCGCTCTGCTGGGCATCGTGAACACCCTTGCGCTGAGCGTCTTTGAACGGACGCGCGAAATCGGGTTGCTGCGCGCGGTCGGCATGTGGCGAGGAGGGATCCGCCGCACGATCGTCATCGAGGCCTTCATCATCGCCGTTTTCGGGGCAGTGCTTGGGATGGTCGTGGGGGTCGCGTTCGGTGCACTACTGCAGCGCATCCTGGCCAGTCAAGGGATCGAGGAGTTCGCGGTGAACGTGCCGCAACTTGCGTTGTTCCTGGTCCTGGCCGCTGTGGGCGGCGTGGTGGCTGCTCTGTGGCCGGCTTGGCGGGGGTCACGCCTGCGGATCCTCACTGCCATCGCGACCGAGTGAGGTGGAGGTCGGGGTCGGGGCTCCGTGTGCGCAGCCGTTGGAGTTGCGTACAGCCGTTGGAGTCAGGTACAGCCGTTGGAGTTGATCGGGCCGTGGTTGTCCAACGCCTGTGCGTTTGTCCAACGTCCGTACCCAAGTCCACCGCCTGTTGAGCGGCGGCGGGCTACCCGGAAAGCGACGCCAAATCCACCTCGGCAAGCGACTCCACGTGGCGGTACCGCTCACCCACGACATCACGCAACGCCGGACCGACACCCACCACAGCGCATCCGGCCGCAATTCCCGCTGCCGCACCAGTTGGGCTGTCTTCGATCACGACACAGTTCAGGGGATTCACCCGTAGCTGTTCGCACGCATAGAGGAATGGCTGCGGATCGGGCTTGGGGCGCTCAACCTCAGTGGAACTCACAGTCAGATCCACGGGGACGTCGATGTTGTGCATCAGCAGGTCGAGCAGTACCCGCCACGAATTGCTCACCACGGCTACCGGAATCCCGGCCTGGTTGGCAGCGATCAGCAGTTCACGGGCGCCAGGCATCCAGTGAGCCCTCGTGGTGGAAACCTTGTGCTCGATCTCGGTGACCAGGATTCGGGCCAGATGACCGGTGTCTGCCCCGGTTCGTGTTGCCATATGGTTCACGACCCGTTCGATGGGACCGCCGATGCTGCTGGCCTGATCCTCGTCGGTCCAGGTCTGGCCGAAGTAGTCCATCGTTTCGTTCTGAGCGGCTTCCCACAGCAGCTCGCTGTCCAGCAGGGTTCCGTCGAGGTCGAACAGAAGGGCCTCAGGTGGCGTTGAAATAGCCGGCCTCCGGATGGTGGAAGATGAGCGCCGACGTGGACTGTTCAGGATCGAGCTGGAACTCCTCGGACAGGGTCACCCCGACCCGCTCGGTACCGAGCAGTTCGACCAGTGGCTTCTGCTGACTGAGATCTGGGCAGGCCGGGTAGCCGAACGCGAAGCGCTCACCACGGTATTTCTGTTTGAGGATCCCGGACATCTCTGAAGCGTCGTCGGCATCGATGCCGAGTTCGGCGCGGACCCGCGAGTGCCAGTACTCCGCGAGCGCTTCGGTGAGTTGGACCGACAGCCCATGCAGTTCCAGGTAGTCGCGGTATGCATTCTTTTCGAACAGTTCCACAGCGGCCTGGTCGATCCGCGATCCCATGGTCACGATCTGCAGACCGAGTACGTCACCGTCGGGGCGCACGTAGTCGGCAAGGCACAGGTGACGCCCACGCTTCTGCCTGGGGAAGTCGAACCGGGCGATCTCGCGCTGCGGTTCTTGCGGGTCGCCCACCACGATCGAATTGCCCTCGGAGTGCGCGGGCCAGTACCCGTAGATCACCGCGGCTTCCAGCAGGCCCTCGCTGGCCACCCGGCTCAGCCAAGTTCGTAGCCGGGGACGGCCCTCGGTCTCCACGAGCTCGTCGTAGTCAGGTCCGGTCTTGCCGGGACTCAGTCCCCACTGTCCGCGGAACAAGGCCCGTTCGTCGAGGTAGGCGACGTACTCCTTCATCGCGATCCCCTTGACGATCCGGTCACCCCAGAACGGCGGGGTCGGCACCGGGGTGTCGCGGGCGACATCCGAGACCGCGTCGGGATCCTCGGGTGCCATCGGGCGGGCCGCCGTGCGCACGCGACGTTGCCGACGTTCGGGTAGCGCCGCCCCGGGTTCGCCGCGCTTGATCGCCATCACCGCATCCATGAGGGCCAGGCCCTCGAAGGCGTCCTTGGCATACCGGACTTCCCCGTCGTACATGTCCGCGAGATCCTGCTCGACGAACGCCCGGGTCAGGGCGGCTCCGCCCAGCAGAACCGGCCACCGTTGAGCCATTCCGCGCGCATTCATCTCCTCGAGGTTCTCGCGCATGATCACCGTCGACTTCACCAGCAACCCGGACATGCCGATCGCGTCGGCTTTCGCCTCGTCTGCGGCCTGCAGAATCGCGTTGACCGGTTGCTTGATGCCGATGTTGACCACCGAGTACCCGTTGTTGCTCAAAATGATGTCGACGAGGTTCTTGCCGATGTCGTGAACGTCGCCCTTCACAGTGGCCAGGACGATCGTGCCCTTGCCGGACTCGTCGGTGCGCTCCATGTGCGGCTCCAGATGGGCGACGGCCGCCTTCATCACTTCCGCGCTCTGCAGGACGAACGGCAGTTGCATCTCTCCGGCGCCGAACAACTCGCCGACTGTTCGCATCCCGGGCAGCAGCACATCGTTGACGATGCCCAAAGCGGGCTTCTCCCCCAGCGCCTCGTCAAGGTCCGCTTGCAGTCCCTTGGCCTCGCCATCGATGATGCGCCGTTGCAAACGTTCCATCAGCGGCAGCCCGGCCAGTTCGTCGGCGCGGTCGGCGGAGACGCTCTTGGCGTCGGCGAAGACCTCCAGGAAATGAGTCAGCGGGTCGTGGATCAGACCTCCGTCGTCGTCGTAGCGGCGCCGGTCGTAAATCAGGTCCATGGCGGCGTCGCGTTGCTCATCGGTGATCCGGTTCATCGGCAGGATCTTCGAGGCGTGCACGATGGCGGCGTCGAGTCCGGCTTGCACGCACTCGTGCAGGAACACCGAGTTGAGCACCTGCCGAGCCGCCGGGTTGAGCCCGAACGAGACATTGGAGACGCCCAGCACCGTGTTGACGTCCGGGTGCAGGCGCTTGAGCTCCCGAATGGCCTCGATCGTCTCGATCCCGTCGCGACGGGTCTCTTCCTGTCCGGTCGCGATTGGGAACGTCAGAGTGTCGACGAGGATGTCGGAAACGGCCATCCCGTAGTTGGAGGTCAGGTCGTCGATGAGGCGCCGGGCGACCCGGACCTTCCACTCCGCGGTGCGGGCCTGACCCTCTTCGTCGATGGTCAACGCCACCACCGCTGCACCGTGCTCTGAGATCAGCGGCATGACTCGCTGGAAGCGGGAGCCTGGACCGTCTCCGTCCTCATAGTTCACGGAGTTGACGATCGCCCGCCCACCCAGGTGCTCGAGACCCGCCCGGATCACCTCTGGCTCGGTGGAATCGAGCATGATCGGCAAGGTCGTCGCGGTCGCCAGTCGCGCGGTGAACGCCTGCATGTCGGCGACCCCGTCACGTCCCACGTAGTCGATGCAGACATCCAGCACGTGGGCGCCGTCGCGCTCCTGGTCCCGCGCGATCTGCACGCACTCGTCCCAGTTTTCGGCAAGCATCGCCTCCCGGAACGCCTTCGACCCGTTTGCGTTGGTCCGCTCCCCCACGGTCAGGAACGTCGCATCCTGGCGCAGCGGCACGGAGTGATACAGAGAACTGACCGCCGCCGGCGCGGAGGGGCTACGGTCGACGCGGCCTTTGTCGTGAAGCCTTTCGACCACCTGCCGAAGGTGCTCAGGAGTGGTACCGCAGCAGCCGCCGATCAGGTTGAGGCCGTAGTCGGCGACGAACGTCTCGTGGGCGTCGGCCAGTTGCTCTGGCGTGAGTGGGTAACGCGCGCCGTCGGGGGTGAGTTCGGGCAGCCCGGCGTTCGGCATGCACGTGAGCATCACCGACGAGTTTCGGCTCAGGTGCCGTAGATGCTCGCTCATCTCCGCCGGGCCGGTGGCACAGTTCAGCCCGATCGCATCGATCCCCAGGGGTTCCAGTGCGGTCAGTGCCGCCCCGATCTCCGAGCCGAGCAGCATGGTCCCGGTCGTCTCCACGGTGACGCTGACCAGAATGGGAACGCGCCTGCCGATTTCGCCCATCGCCACGTGACTGGCAAGTACCGCCGCCTTCGCCTGCAGCAGGTCCTGACTGGTCTCGATGAGGACCGCATCCACCCCTCCGAGCAGCATGCCGATGACCTGCTCGGTGTACGCGTCACGCAAGTCCGCGAAGGGTGCGTGGCCCAGTGTGGGGAGTTTGGTGCCGGGACCGACGGAACCGAGGACATATCGCGGGTGGTCTCTGGTGCTGTAGTCCCGGGCGGTGTCAGCGGCGATCTGGGCCCCCGCCTGCGCCAGTTCCCGGATCCGGCTCTGAATGCCGTACTCAGCCAGGTTGGCGAGATTCGCCCCGAACGTGTTTGTCTCGACAGCGTCTACGCCGACGTCGAAGAAGGCCTCGTGCAGCGATCGGACGACATCGGGCCGGGTGACGTTGAGTACCTCGTTGCAGCCCTCATGTCCTTCGAAGTCGTCGAGGCTCAGATCGTGGGCTTGCAGCATGGTCCCCGTTGCACCATCGGCAATGACGACACGGCGGGATAGGGCAGTCAACAGGTCATCAGTCATGGTGAGGCAAGCCTACGTCCACCCCGGGACAGCCTTCTGCCGTGGTCACGAGCGAGTCACCGACAACGGACCGCAGATTCGTCCTCAAGCAAGTCGTGCGCGGCCGTTGCAGGGGTTCGCGTCCGAAGCATTGCCCGCATCCTTGCCGCGCGGCCATTTGTAGGCCTCAGCTGTGGTGCCGCCGGTACCGCCCCGCCAACGCCCGGGTGGACGAGTCCAGATCGGCACCGTCATCGTCTCCGGTGAGCGCGGGGGCGATCTTCTTGGCCATGACTTTGCCGAGCTCGACGCCCCACTGGTCGAACGGATTGATCCCCCAGATGACGCCCTGGGTGAAGACGCTGTGCTCGTACAGGGCTACCAGCCGGCCCAGCATGCGCGGATCCAGTCTCTCGCCCACGATCATCGATGACGGACGGTTGCCGGGCATGACCTTGTGTGCGACAAGCTCGGCCGGGGTTCCATCCGCGGCGACCTCCTCGGCCGTCCTGCCGAAGGCCATGACAGCGCTTTGCGCCAGGACGTTGGCCACGAGCAGATCGTGCTGATCGGGCGCGTCGATCGCAGGCAGCGGATTGATCGGTTCCAGGAAGAAGAGGAAGTCACAGGGGATCTCCGACGTGCCCTGATGGATGAGTTGGTAGAACGAGTGCTGACCGTTGGTGCCTGGTTCACCCCAGTAGATTGCGCCCGTTTCGCAGCCGACTGGCTTGCCGTCGATGCGCACGGACTTGCCGTTGGATTCCATGGTGAGTTGCTGCAAGTACGCGGGGAAACGTTTGAGGTATTGCTCGTAGGGCAGCACAGCGCACGTGGACATCTTGAGGAAGTCGCGGTTCCACACCCCCAAAAGACCCATCAACGCGGGGATATTCTCGCGGGTGGGCGCAGTGCGGAAATGCTCGTCCATCTCGTGGAAGCCGGCGAGCATGTCCGCGAAATTCTCGGGACCGATCGCCAGCATCGTGGAGAGCCCGATCGCCGAGTCCATGGAGTAGCGGCCACCGACCCAGTCCCAGAAACCGAACATGTTGGCGGTATCGATGCCGAAAGCCTTCCACCTTCTCCGCATTGGTGGACACCGCCACGAAGTGCTTCGCGACGGCCGCCTTGTCACGCAGCGCCTCCAGCAGCCAGCGCCGTGCGGCGTGGGCGTTGTTCATCGTCTCTTGGGTCGTGAAGGTCTTGGACGACACGACGAACAGGGTCTCTTCGGGGTCGAGGTCATGGACCGCCTCCACGAAGTCCGTTCCGTCGACGTTCGAGACGAACCGGAACGTCAGGTCGCGATCGCTGTAGTGCTTGAGGGCCTCGTAGGCCATGACCGGACCCAAGTCGGATCCGCCGATCCCGATGTTGACCACATTGCGAATGCCTTTGCCTGTGTGTCCGGTCCACCCTCCGGAGCGAACGGCCTGACTGAACGCTGTCATCCGATCCAGCACAGCGTGCACATCCGCCACCACATCCTGGCCGTCGACGACCAGCGTTGCATCGCGCGGCAGCCGCAAGGCAGTGTGCAGGACTGCCCGGTTCTCTGTTGTGTTGATACGGTCGCCGCGGAACATCGCATCGCGACGGGCCGGCAGGTCGCAAGCCTCGGCGAGGGCCACCAGCATGTCGAGGGTCTGTTGGGTAACTCGCTGTTTGGAGTAGTCGAACACCAGCCCGGCAGCCTCGATCACCATCTGCTCACCACGCGTGGGGTCAGCTGCGAACAAGTCACGCAGAGACCGGGTGTGGTGTCCAGTGAGTGCCTGCCATTCGAACATCTGGCTGACCGCCATGGTTCCTCCATCAGTGACCAGCGAGCGTCGCCGGTCGTTCTTGTCCTACGTTCGACCCTAATGAATGCGCGTCCGGATGGCCCGGTGCGACAACGGTGTGGAGGAAGCGATGGCAACGGATTCGCCGATGCAGCTCGGGATGGTCGGACTCGGCCGGATGGGTGCCAACATCGTGCGCCGGATCATGCACGACGGACACAGCGCAGTCGTGTACGACGTCTCTGCGGAGGCCGTATCGGCCCTTGAGGCAGAGGGCGCGACTGGTTCTACCGTCCTGGCCGAATTCGTGCAAAAGATGGAGCGTCCCCGCAACGTGTGGATCATGGTTCCCGCGGGCCATGTCACCGAGTCGGTCATCAACGAACTCGCTGACCTGCTCGAACCGGGCGACGCCATCATCGACGGCGGCAACTCCTACTACCGCGATGACATCCGGCACGCCGCGAAGCTCAAGGAGAAGGGCATCGGTTTTGTCGATTGCGGAACCTCTGGCGGTGTCTGGGGTGCCCAACGCGGCTACTGCTTGATGATCGGCGGTGCGGATGACATGGTCGAGCGTCTGCAGCCGATCTGGAGGACGGTGGCGCCAGGGATGGGTGACATCGAACGCACCCCGGGACGCACGGGTGATCCGGCGCCGGAGGAGGAGGGTTGGCTGCACTGCGGACCCAGTGGCGCAGGGCACTTCGTAAAGATGGTCCACAACGGCATCGAGTACGGCATGATGGCCGCCTACGGCGAGGGCCTGAACATCCTGAAGAACGCCAACGCAGGCAAGCACACCCGTGACGCCGACGCCGAGACCGCCCCGTTGGAGCATCCCGAGTTCTATCAATACGACATCAACGTGGGTGCCGTCAGTGAGGTGTGGCGTCGCGGTTCGGTCATCGCCTCATGGCTGTTGGACCTCACGGCGATTGCGCTGCTGGAGAGCCCCGACCTTGAGGAGTTCGGCGGTCGTGTTTCGGATTCCGGCGAAGGGCGCTGGACAACGATCGCTGCCATCGACTCCGGAGTGCCTGCGCCGGTGCTCACCTCGGCTTTGTACTCGCGCTTCGATTCCCAGGGGAACGCGCTGTTCGCGAACAAGGTTCAGTCGGCCATGCGCAAGCAATTCGGCGGTCACGACGAGAAGACGGTCTAGCGCGGACTCGAGGATCGCCGCCGCGGCGCAGGCGTTGGACTTGGGTACGTTCGTTGGAGTCGTGGATCGGGCCGATCCGCTCGGGATCGTCGACCAGCAGTTGACCGTGGGCCAGCGTCGTGTCGTGGACGGCATGCCAGTCACAGCCCCAGTTGGCCATTGGCTCGCAGACGCCCCTGCCACCAGAGCATCTCTACCGCTCACCGCCATCACATGAGGGCCGCGGCGGGGGCGGTGAGGCCCTCGGCGGCCCCGATGTGATGGCCACGGCGTGACTTGTGGGGCTTATGTCCCATTTCTCCCATCAGATGGGGGCCGCAGCGGCGCCGAGGGTGCGACCGGTGGCCCCCATGTGATGGCGAGGCTGGACCGAACCGCTGGTCAGCAGTCGTTTTCGCGGCCACCACCGACACCGCCCGCCGATACTCACCGACCTGCGTGGTCAACCACCACCCGGCCCGGTGGGTCACCGAGCCCCGCGGCGCGGCGATCCGGGCATCACTGCTGGTCCACGACCCCCGCACACACACTGTTAGGACAGGACGGCGACGCGTGTGCCAGGCCGCCACCGCCGGACCCCCGAACACCGGCAAAACCAGTCAGGCGCACCACCGGTCGCTGCTTGACCCAGCCCCGGGTCCCCCAGCCCGGACAATCCTGCTGCCAGCCCGGCGGACATTCCACATGCACCACCAGCGCAGGCATCAACCCCGAGCACGACGACATCTGGCAAGCCCACCGCCAACTGACACATTCGGGTAGGGACGGTCTCCACAGAGGTCCTCCCGGTCCAGGGATCTTGGTCGAAACCGACACCGGCAAAACCCCAACCACACACCCCCGGCCAGCAAACACCTCACCGACCAGACGACTCCCCCTAGTCCGAAGCACCACATGACTCCAACGGCTGTCCGGGCGGTCGCCGCCGCGGCGCAGGCGTTGGACTTGGGTACAACCGTTGGACATGGGTACAACCGTTGGACATGGAACGGCCGCGCAACTCCAACGGCTGTGCGTTTCTCCAACGTGTGTACATAACTCCAACGGCTGCAAAGGCGGAGCCAGCGAGCCCCTCAGGCGATCCCAAGCAGTGCATCGACCGCACGGGACATGAGCCCCGGGCCTCCTGGATCATCGCCTCCCCGCAGCCGCTGCTCCTGCGCCCAAGCATCCACGGCCGCAAGCGCGCGGGGCGTATCGAGATCATCGGACAGCGCGAACGTCAGTTCCTCGACGGCTCTTTCGGACGAGGGCCCAGTGGGCCGGGAGAAGGCCCCGCGCCACGCGGACAGTCGCAGCGCCGCCTCGTCGAGCAGTTCCGGCGACCACGGCCAGTCCTCGCGGTAGGACTGCGACAGGATCGCCAACCGGATGGTCATGGGATCCACGCCACTTTCCCGCAGCCGCGAAACAAAAACGAGGTTCCCCAGGGACTTGCTCATCTTCGAGCCCTCGTAGGAGACCATCGGCGCGTGAATGTACGCCCGCGCGAAAGGCCACCCCTCCAGAACCTCCCCCTGCGCCGCGCTCATCTCGTGATGGGGGAAGACCAGATCCCGACCTCCACCCTGCACGTCGAATGCCGGGCCCAGGAACTCCAGGGCGATAGAGGCGCACTCGATGTGCCACCCAGGTCGACCCGGTCCCAACTCGCTGTCCCACTGTGGTTCGCCAGGACGCGGCGCCTGCCACAGCAGCGGATCGACAGGATTGCGCTTGCCCGGGCGCTGCGGGTCTCCCCCACGCTCAGCGGACAGAGTCACCATGTCCGGTTCGGTCAAATGGCTCACCCGGCCGAAGCGAGCCGCCGATTCCGCGGAGAAATACAGGTCGGACTCCACCGGGTACGCAGCGCCGGCATCGCGCAATTCCATCACCCGGCGCGCAGCAAGATCCACGGATTCCACAGCTCCCACCAGATGAGTCGGTGGCAGTACACGCAGCGCGACCATGTCGTCGCGGAAACGCTGGATCTCGAAGTCGGCGAGCTCGCGCCAATCGACCCCGTCTCGGGCTGCCCGCTCCAGCAGGGGATCGTCGATGTCGGTGACGTTCTGCACGTAGCGCACGGAGTGACCGGTCGCCAGCCAGAAGCGATGGATCGTGTCGAAGAGTACGTAGGTGGCCGCATGGCCGATATGGGTGGCGTCGTACGGCGTTATTCCGCAGACGTACATGCGCGCCTCGGCCCCGGGATTCAGCGGTTTCACCGACCCGGTGCCGGTGTCGAAAGCGGTCAGGTCCGCGTGCAACGCAGGCAGGGGCGGGATCGATTCGGCGGGCCAGGAGAGCACCGGATCAGCCTACTTGCCCCTCGCGCAGGACCGTGGGGTGCGGGCCACACGCCGACCACATACCAACGATCAGATCAACGGCCACGGCAACGAGGGCCACTGCCCAGCGGGCACCGGGAAACGCCCTGCGTCGACCAGATCCCGCGCCCGACGGCGTGTCGCCGCGACCTCTGAGCGGGTCAACCACGGCCCCAACGCGTCGAAAGACTCGATGGCCGCGTCGACTGCATGCACGATGTCATCCGGTATCGGTTCTGCGGCCTTGCCCCACAGAACTGTGCGCAGTTTGGGCTCTTCGTGGAAGGTCACACCGTGGTCGATGCCGAACAGGCCTGACGCGGCACGCAGTAGATGCCCGCCCTTGCGATCTGCATTGTTCGCAATCACATCGAATGCGATCATGCGCAGGGTCTGGCTGTCGTCGCGGTGCGTCACAATGACCGGGCCCTCCTCGGTCTCGGCCTCGACAACGGGTACCCAACCTTCGGGAATGCGCCCCGGTTCGAACGCCCCCAGGTCGATGCTCCCCTCCACCCAGAGTTGGACGGTGCCGGGACCGGCCGGACCGTCCTCGCGCCAGGCGGTTTCGGGTACCAGACCCCACCCCAGCAACCCGTCAAGAACGGCAGCGGCCTTCTCCCGACGACTGAGCGTGCCGGGTGGAAAATCCCACAGTGGTTGTTCGCCAGCCTGTGGCTTGTACACGACTCGAACCGGGCCCGATTCATCGGCCAGACTGCACAGCAAAGCGTTGTTGGACGAATCAGGCAACCTGCCGAGGACCTGAAGTTTCCCGCTGAGCAGCAGCTCCTCGTTCATGTCGCGTGGCGGCGATATCCGTTGGCCCGCGGACAGATGTGACCATCCGGGTCGATCGGAAGATGGCAGAACGGGCACGGCGGACGTCCGGCAGCAACCACCCGGGTGGCGCGGATCGAGAATGCCAACGCGTCCAGCGGGCTCATCCTCACCCGCAGCGTGTCGGGCCCGGAGTCGCTGTCGTCGCCGATGTCAGGGACATCGTCGCTGTCAGATTCCCCGTGTGCCTCGATGATCACGGTTTCGTCGGTGGGATCCCAGCCGATGCCCATGGACACCACCCGGAACTCCGCCTCGATCGGCTGGGCAAGCGCGTCGGTGTCGATGAGGGACTCGTCGACGCTCTCAGGGACCTCGACACCACGATCACGGACCTGATCGAGCAACTCGATGACTTTCTCGGCCAGCACGCCGGCCTGTTCCTTCTCGCACATGACCGAGGTTGGGTCAGGGTCGCTCACCTGCAGGAAGAACGTTCGGTCGCCGGGTTCGCCGACCGTACCGACGACGAAACGCATGGGATGCGAGAAGGTCAATATTCGCCGGGCCACGGGCTCGACCCTACTGCGAAGTCCGGCCGCCCACGACCGCGTCGGAGCCTTTCTCGTCTGGTTTACGCGCTAGGCGAATCGTTCCCGTGTCATTGATCCGTTCCACGAAAGGCCGGCGCGGTGTGTAGTGGACCACGCTGAGTGAGGCTGTATCGACCACGATGCGCTGGAAATGGTCCAGGTGCAGGCCCAGGGCGTCGGCGAGGATCGCCTTGATCACGTCGCCATGGCTGACCACCCACACAACGGCGTCGGGATGCGAGCGCACGAGGTGCTGAACCCCGTGGGTGGCCCGGTGCGCCATCTGGGCCATGGTCTCGCCTTGCGGGAACTGCGCAGCCGACGGCAGCCATTGAACGGTCTCCCACGCCGGTTCCGTCGCCAACTCGCTGAGAGCCGCGCCACTCCAGTCGCCGTAGTCGCACTCGGCGAAACTGTCGTCGACCAGAGCCTGCGCCCGCCCGGCCGCGACCAAGTCGGCAGTCTGACGTGCCCGCAATTGTGGGCTTGTCACCAGCAGATCCAAAGGCACGTCGGTCAGTCGGCTACCCAGGTCAAGTGCCTGATCTCGACCGAGATCGTCCAGCGGAGAGTCACTGCGGCCAGCTAGGACACCGTCCACGTTGGCTACCGATCGACCATGCCGGATCAACAAGAGAGTCGTCACGTGGATCACACTAGGCCGCGTAGGGCACACTGCGAACGTGATTCGCGGCATGGGTTCGTACCTGGACGGCCATCTCATCAATGGCGAACAGCGCTCTGGGCTGACCGGCGAGATGCCCAGTGACGCCCGCGGTCTGCGGGATGCGCTCACGGAACTGTACGAGCAGGCGCGCAAGGAGCGAGGCCGATTCGTGTGGGTTGGTTTGTTCGAGCCCTCGCTGGCCGAGCTGAGCCTCATACAGTCGGTGTTCGACCTCGACCAGTTGCAGGTCGACGACGCAGCCAACCACCGCCAGCGACCCAAGGTGGAACTCAGCGACCGCTCTGCGTTCGTGATCATGAAGCTGCTTTCCTACTACGAGAAGACCTCCGACGTAGAGACCGGCCAGATCGCGATCTTCCTGGCCGAACACTTCGTCATCACCGTGCGCTACGGACCGCTGGGTGACATCACCGGCATCCGCCGCAGGCTGGAATCCGACCCCGATTTCCTGGCGTTCGGTCCAACCGCCGTGGCCCACGCGATCATGGATGCGACCGTCGATGGGTACTTGGCCGTCGCCGAGGAAGTCGCACGCGACATCGAGGAGCTCGAGGAGTCCGTGTTCAGCGCGGAGCGGACCAGCGATGCCGAGATGATCTACCGGATCAAGCGCGAGAACCTTGAGATGCGGCGTGCAGTCAGTCCCCTGGTCGCCTTCTCCCACGCGCTCGTCCGGGATTCCGTGCGGGGTATTCCAGAAGAGCTGCATCCCTATTTCCGGGATCTCGGCGACCATCTGCTGCGCGTGGCTGAGCACTCCGAAGGCAACGATCAACTGCTGATGACCCTGCTGATGGCGGCGACCTCACAGCAGGACTTGCAGCAGAACGCCGATATGCGCCGCATCAGTGCCTACGTCGCCATCGCCGCAGTGCCGACGATGATCGCCGGAATCTACGGAATGAACTTCGAGTGGATGCCCGAACTTCAGTGGCGTTACGGGTACTTACTGGTGCTGGGCCTCATGCTGACGATCTGCGTGTCGCTGTATAGGGGTTTCCAAGCGTTCCGGATGGCTGTGAAGCGGTGCGCCGACTCTAGGCAGTGATGGCGCCGGTGCCGAGCATCGCGAACAGGAACAGGCCCAAGGCAACTCGGTAGATGACGAAGGGCATGAACGACCCATGGGACACGTACCGGATCAGCCATGCGATCACCGCGTACCCGACGAAGAAGGCGATGATCGTGGCCAGAATCGTCGGCCCCCAAGACGCGTTCTTGTCCTCGCCGATCTTCAGCGCCTCATACACCCCGGACACAAGCACCGCCGGGATCGCGAGCAGGAAGGCGTAGCGGGTGGCGGCCGGGCGGTCGAATCCCATGACACGACCGGTGCTGATCGTCGCTCCGGAGCGCGAGACGCCTGGGATCAGCGCCAGGGCTTGGCCGAAACCGAAGGCCAATCCGGTCTTGATGTTCAGGTCGTTGAGGGTCTTCGTCTGCGGCCCCCAGCGGTCGGCCGCGCCGAGCACAAGCCCGAACACGATCAACACCGTTGCCACGAGCCACAGGTTGCGGGCAGCGGTCTCGATCTGGTTGCTGAAGACGAAACCGAAGAACCCGATCGGCAGCGTCCCGAAGATCACGTACCAGCCCATGCGGGCATCGATATTGGACCGCAACTCCGGCGTGTACAGCGAGCGCGTCCACGTGCTCAGAATGCGCCAGATGTCGTGCCGGAAATAGATCAGGACAGCCGTCTCGGTGCCGATCTGTGTGACGGCAGTGAATGCTGCGCCCGGGTCGTCCCAGCCGGCGAAGGTACTCACGATGAGCAGGTGCGCACTTGACGAGATGGGCAGGAACTCGGTGAGCCCCTGCACGATTCCCAGGATGAGTGCCTGGAAGTAGGTGATCGGGTCGTGCATCACGCCAGTCCGGCGGCTTCCACCACTTCGGACATGGTGCGCAGTGTTTGAAGCCGTTCTTCCAGGCTGCCCGCGTAGGTGGCCACGGTCAGCGTGGTGACACCGGCGTCGGCGTAAGCGTGGAGACGGTCGCGGACCCGGTCAGGGGGGCCGATCAGGGAGGTCTTGTCGATGAAGTCGAGCGGCACCGCAGCCATCGCGCCGACCTGATCCTTGGACAGGTATTTGTTCTGGATGTCGATAGCGGCTTCTTCATACCCCATGCGGGAAGCCAGTCGGTTGTAGAAATTCTTCTCGCGACTGCCCATTCCCCCGATGTAGAGCGCAGAGTACGCGCGGACGGGCATGGCGCAGGCCTCGAGATCATCGCCGAAAACCACCGGCACGGTGGGGACGACGTCGAAACCATCGAGGGTCTTGCCCACCTTCTGGCGGCCGGTTTCGATGCTGGACAGCAGCTCCCCCGCGAACTCGGGGGCGAAGAAGATCGCCAGCCAGCCGTCGAACAGTTCGCCTGTCAGTTCGAGGTTCTTCGGGCCGATGGCTGCGAGGTACATGGGGATCTGGTCGCGTACCGGGTGCACGGTGAGCGTCAACGCTTTACCCGGCCCGTCCGGCAGCGGAAGTGTGAAGAACTCGCCGTCGTACTGCAGGCGCTCGCGGCGCAGAGCCTTGCGCACGATGTCGGTGTACTCGCGGGTGCGTGCCAGGGGCTTGTCGAACTTGACTCCGTGCCAGCCCTCCGAGACCTGCGGACCGGACACACCGAGGCCCAGCCGGAAGCGTCCACCCGACAGGGCATCCAGCGTGGCCGCGGTCATCGCACAGTTCGCCGGGGTTCGCCCCGGGATCTGGAAGATGGCACTTCCGATGTCGATCTGCTCGGTCTGCGCGGCGACCCAGGCGAGCACCGTGGCCGCGTCCGATCCGTACGCCTCCGCGGCCCAGGCCACCGCGTAGCCCAGTCGGTCGGCCTCACGGGCCAGGGTGAGGTTGTCGGCGTCGTTACCGGCGCCCCAGTATCCGAGGTTCACTCCAAGTCGCATGCCCGGCAGCCTAGCCCGGGGATGGGACATCGCCCGCATAAGCCCAAGCTAAGTGGGTTTGGGGTTCAGCCGCGGGCCTGGAGACCCGTCGGGGAGTCCAGCGCGAATCCAGGAGTCGTACGACGCCCCCTCGACTCCCAACCACGCGTTCTACTCCACGATCCACACATGAGCGTGAGGCAACAACTCCGGCCTGCTGCCGACTCCAACCGCGTTTGTCAGGCCCGTGCGCCCGTGTCTCAGATAGCGTTTGCTCGTGGAGATGCGATCGGTCGGCAGAAGCGGGCTGCGGGTGAGCCGGATCGCCCTGGGAACGATGACCTGGGGAAGGGACACCGACGAGCACGAGGCAGCCGAACTGCTCGACATGTTCTTGGGCGCTGGCGGCACGCTGGTGGACACCGCGGATGTCTATGCCGAGGGCGAGTCGGAGAAGATCCTGGGTCGTCTTCTTGTGGACAGCGATCGCCGCGACGCCGTCGTCATCGCGACAAAAGCAGTCTCACGGCCCAATAGCGAGCGCAGGTTCGACGCCTCCCGCAACCATCTACTCAACAGCCTCAATGGGTCTTTGCGCCGACTCGGGGTGGACCACATCGACCTGTGGCAGTTGCACGCCTGGGACCCGCTGACCCCCATCGAGGAGACCCTGAGTGCAGTGGACATCGCTGTCTCCTCGGGCAAGGTGCGCTACGTGGGGATCAGCAACTACGCCGGCTGGCAGACGTCGCAGGTCGCCACGTGGCAGAGCGCCGCACCGGGACGCACGATTCCGGTCTGTTCGCAGATGGAGTACTCCTTGCTGCAGCGCGGTATCGAGCGGGAGGTCCTGCCGGCCCTCAAGGCCCACGGGATGGGACTGATCGCCTGGTCCGCCTTGGGCCGTGGCGTTCTGTCCGGGAAGTATCGTTCGGGCATCCCGGCGGACTCCCGCGCCGGCAACCCCGTGTTCGCCAGCTTCGTCCAGCCGTACCTGACCGAAGGCGCCCGCCGGATCGCAGATGCCACGGCTACCGCGGCCGAGGGGCTCGGTGTAAGTCCGACGGAGGTCGCGCTCGCCTGGGTCCGCGACCAGCCTGGTGTGACCGCGGCGCTGGTCGGCACGCGGACCGCGGCTCAACTACGCACGGCTCTGGCCAGCGAAGAACTCGAAATCCCCGACCAGATCGCACAGGCGCTCAGTGATGTCTCCGCACCCGCGATGTCGTACCCCGAATTCGGATGGAACCAGAGGAGTTGAGCGGCTACGAACCGCTGGCGTACTCCCCCAATGCGCTCAACGGGATGGACAGCCACTGCGGGCGATTCCGCTTCTCGTAGACGGCTTCGTACGCTGCCTTGTCGATCATGTAGGCACGCAGTAATCGTTCATCGACAGGGCCCGTGGATGATTCGTAGCCGGCCCTAAATGCGGCGCAGACGTCACTGCGCCACCGGGCCGCAGCAGTCGTGTCGCCCGAGGCAAGCCACGCGATATAGGCAAATGACCGCAGCATGCCTGCCACGTCGCGCATCGGATGGTCGGGCAGGCGCCGGACCTCGAGACTGACCCCCGGTTCGCCCTCGAAATCGCACATCCGCCATCCGTGCGGTGTCCACAGCACCTGTCCGAGGTGTAGGTCTCCGTGCACGCGTTGGACGTCGACCTGATCATTGCGGCGCATGACCTCCAGCTGTTCGAGCAGGTCGGCGAGCATCGGCACGATCTCTGGAACCGCTCGGGCTGCTCGGGTGATCCGCTCCGTGAGGCGTCCTTGGAGGTGCTCACCGGAAATGCTGGTTTGCGGAAACGACTTCGCCAGATCGGCATGCACACGGGCGGTGACCTGTCCGATTTCTCGGGCGCGTTCGATGAAGTCGTCATCCTGCTTCAGCGCCTGGTACGCCAGAACTCCTGCGTCGACGGCGCCCGGATAGAACTCCTGGATGACTGCCAAATGTCCGTGAACCACGTGCCCTTCGTTGGGATCGTGCCAGCCGCCGTTGATCCATCCGAGGATCTGCGCCACATCCTGACAACCGGACGTGGACAACCGCCAGGGCACTTCCACCTCGGGATTGATGCCCGGATTGAGTCGCCGCAGCACCTTGACCAGGGCTCTGTCGTCGAACACCACAGACGTGTTGCTCTGTTCAACGTCCAGCAGCCGAAAGCTCGTCAGTCCCATCGCGTCGGCTCGCCATTGGGCCGCAGGCCGTGCCGGTGTTGCCCTCGGATCCAGCTGAGGACTTGCGCCCGTCGCCTCCAGCAGAGCCGCTACGCATGCGCCGTCGTTGACCGCGTCCACGAGCAGGCCCTGCGCGGTCGTTGCGATGACGTGCTTCTGAGCAAACGCAGCCCGGACCGCCACCGGAACCTGGTAGACGTGCCAGCCCTGGCCGTCCAATTCCACGCCGAGGACCACGTGATCGAACCGGTCCATGCGATACCGCGACAGGATGCGCGAATCCACCACGTCGTGGCCTTTGCCGGCGTACCACCGGCGTCCGGGTAGCCACGCGGTCAGCGCGGCGCACAACGCGTCGTCGGCCAGTTCCATATCCGTTGAGTCTGCCGGAATCTTCGACATGATGGCAGACCCGCACTCGGGATTACCGTGAGAGCGTGAGTACGCACACTGTCATCAACCAGCCGCCACCGCTGATCCACAACACCTTCACCGACGACGCTGCCCTGATCGACGCGGTCGCGGCCTTCGGCGGTCAACCCGATGAGACCGGCTTGGTCGAGTTGGGTGAGCTAGCAGGCTCGGAGCAGGCGCGTGAGTGGGGGCGCCTGGCCAACGAGATCACGCCCGTCCTCCGCACACACGACCGGTACGGCAACCGCATCGACGAGGTTGAGTTCCACCCCGCGTGGCACGAGCTCATGACCGTCGCGGTCGCCCACGGCCTGCATGCGGCCCCGTGGACCGCGGACGACAAGGCAGCGCATGTGCACCGCGCGGCGAAATTCATCACATGGGCCGAGGTCGAGGCGGGCCATGGGTGCCCGATCTCCATGACGTACGCCGCGATCCCGGCGTTGCGTGTGGACGCCGAGGGCACGAGAGACTGGGTACAGGGCCTGACCAGTCGGGAGTACGACTTCCGGACTGCGCGCACCACAGAGCAAGACGGGCTTGATCGCGGGCATGGCCATGACCGAGAAGCAAGGCGGCTCGGATGTCCGGACGAACACCACGGTCGCCACCCCGACCGACGACGGCTATCTGCTCACCGGGCATAAATGGTTCTGCTCGGCGCCGATGAGTGACGTGTTCCTCGTGCTCGCGCAGGCGCCCGGCGGGCTGACCTGCTTCATCGTTCCCAGAGTCCTGCCGGACGGCACCCGCAACGTGTTCGAAATCCAACGGCTCAAGGACAAACTCGGCAACCGTTCGAACGCCTCCAGTGAGATCGAGTTCAACGGCACGTGGGCGCAGCGACTGGGCGAAGAGGGGCGCGGCGTGCGAACCATCGTCGAGATGGTGTCCGCGACGCGGCTGGATACGGTTCTGGGCTCCACCGGTCTCATGCGCAAGGCGCTGTCCGAGGCGATCTGGCACGCGGAGCACAGGGAGGCGTTCGGCGCCAGGCTCATCGACCAGCCGCTGATGCGCCAGGTCCTCGCGGATATGGCTCTTGAGGTCGAGGCCGCGACCTGGCTGGGCATCCGCTTGGCACACGCGGTGGACGCCTCGTCGGCCGGTTCGAGCGAGCAAGCCGCGTTCCGTCGCATCGCCCTGCCGATGTCGAAGTACTACGTGTGCAAGCGCGCGCCCGGGCTGACTTTCGAGGCGATGGAGTGCCTGGGTGGCGTGGGTTATGTCGAGGACACCGGGATGCCCCGGCTGTACCGGGAGGCTCCGGTCAACTCCATCTGGGAGGGCTCGGGCAACGTGAACGCTTTGGATCTGCTGCGTGCCATTTCCCGCAACCCCGAGAGTTTGGACGCCTACCTGCAGAACCTCGCCCCGGCTGCCGGCTGTGACGAGGCGTTCGACACCGGCTTGCGCGACGTACTCAACGCTCTGGCCCAGAACCCCGCGGGCGCGCCCGCTCGCGCACGCTGGCTCGCGGAGAAGATGGCACTGCTGCTGCAGGCGTCGCTGCTGGTGACACACGCGCCGTCGGCGGTTTCCGAGGCGTTCATCGCGACGCGGCTGCGTCAGGCCGAGGGGACGTACGGCGTGGTGGACATGGGCGCACAGGACATCGACGCGATTTTGGAGCGGGCCAGCGTGGGGGGTTGATGGGTGGCTCTGGCGGTCCGGTGTGATCCGTTGGAGTTAGGTACGTACGTTGGAGGTCGGTACAGGCGTTGGAGTTGCACGGCCCGCGGTTGTCTCACGGATGTGCGCTTATCCAACGCCTGTACCTAACTCCAACGGCTGTCGTCGTCAGGCCGTGTTGACTCGCAGGGTTTCACCGCTGTCGGGGCGCCACGAGTCGCCGGGCGTGAGCTCTGCCGTTGGAGTTAGGTACATCGGTTGGAGATAGGTACAGAGGTTGGAGTTGCACAGCCCGCGGTTCTCCAACGGATGTGCACTTGTCCAACGCCTGTACACAACTCCAACGGCTGTCGGCGTCAGGCCGGCTGTCCGGACCAGAATCCGGGCGCGTCGAGACCAATCCCTTCGCCGTACGGCAGGATCGTGCCTATGGCTACACGCATCGATGAGGTCCAGTCCTACGACGCTGACCCTGACACCGTCTTCGCAATGCTGGCCGACGAGGAGTTCATCGTCCACAAGAGCACGCAGAGCGGGTCGCTCGACGTCACGGCCGAGGTCGAGGAAGTCGGTGACCGCACCCGGATCCGCAACAAGCGGGTCATGCCCGCGAAGGTTCCCGGTTTCGTGAAGCGCTTCCTCGGCGACACCATTCCGATGGACGAGACACAGACCTGGGCCGCAGCCGACGGTCAAGGAGCGCGGGACGCAGAGTTCTCGGTGGACTTCGACGGTCAGCCCATCGGGTTCTCCGGCACGATTTCGCTGCGACCCGAGGGTGCCGGCACAGCCGTTGAGACCAAGGGCACGATCAAGTGCACAGTGCCGTTCGTCGGCGGACGCATCGAGAAGTTCGCCGCCGAATGGATCAGCAAGTACTTGAACAAGGAGCAGCGCGTAGGTGCCCAGTGGCTCGAGGATCACGCCTGATCGTTGGCGAGGTCTGCCAAGGCTGCCAGACGAGACAGCGCCCGGAAGTACTTCTTCCGGTAGCCGCCCTTGAGCATCTCAGGGGCGAAGATCTGGCCCACGGATTCCCCGGACGCCGCAACCGGCACGTCCTGGTCGTATAGGCGGTCGATCAGCACGACAAGTCGCAGGGCCACGTCCTGCGCGGTGAGCTGATGGACCCCGGTCAAGCCGACCAGCGGGATACCGGCGACGAGCTTCGAGTACTTCGAAGGATGGATCGTCGCCAGATGCCGGCATACGCGGTCGAAGTCGTCGAGGGTCGCGCCCGGTCGGGCCTGTACCGCCCGGACGACCGCGTCTTCGCTCCACGGCTGCGGTGCAACGGGGACGCCGCGGTGGCGATAGTCCACACCGTCGATGCGGATCACGTCGAAGTGCGCCGACAGGCCCTGGATCTCGCGAAGGAAGTCGTCAGCCGCGAACCGTCCCTCTCCAAGCGCATCGGGCAGCGTGTTTGAGGTCGCGGCCAGCCGCACTCCCCTCTCCGTGAGGGCCATCAGCAGCGAACTCATCAACACCGTGTCGCCGGGGTCGTCCAATTCGAACTCATCGATGCACACCAGTGTCCGGTCCGACAGGGCCTCGACGGTTCCGTTGAAACCGAGCGCACCGACCAGGTGGGTGTACTCCACGAACGTGCCGTAGGCCTTCGGAGTCTCGGCCAGGTGCCACACCGACGCCAGCAGGTGCGTCTTGCCGACGCCGAAACCACCGTCGAAGTAGATACCCGGCCGAAATTCGGCCGGTGCCGCCTTACGCAACCACCGACGCCGTTGCGGAGCAACACCGGCGGCGAGGAACGCCCGTGCGCTCGCCACCGCGGCGCCCTGCCCCGGATAGTTCGGATCCGGAACGTAGGAATCCAGGCTCACCGACCCGAAATGCGGCGGCGGGACAAGATCCGCGACGAGTTCGCCTGCAACCACCTCGGGATGACGGTCGGACAGGCTGGGTGGCACGCAAGGAATCTACCGGGGCACCGGACCGGTCGACGCGCTTGGCCCACCGTGCAAGTGTTCAGATAGGCGAATGGACGACGAGGAACTCTGGCAGGCGTACGCATGGCCGAGCCGCTGCCTGCGGGTCAATTTCGTGATCAGTCTCGACGGCCACATTCAGGGTCCCGACGGCTTGTCGGGCACCTTGAGCGGACCGCACGACCGACGGCTGTTCCACATGCTGCGGGCAGGGTGTGACGCGATCATGGTCGGAGCGGGTACTGCTCGCACCGAGACGTACAAATCGGTGGCGATCAGGTCCCCGTGGGAGCAGTTCCGCGAGCAATCAGGACCCCCGACCCTCATCCTGGTGTCCGCCAGCGGCAACGTGCCGGAGATCGAGGGTGCGATCGTCAGCGACGGGTCCGACCTCACAGACCTGCGCGAGCGCTACCCGAAGATCTTGTGTGAAGGCGGCCCGCGTCTGTTCAGCACGCTCTTGGAAGAGGGCCTCGTCGACGAGCTGGCGCTGAGCATCTCGGCTGGGATCGGCGGCTTCGGCAGCCTTGTCCTAGACGGCGTTTCGGCGCAGACTCGGCCCAAGCACACGCACGTGAACGACGAAGGCCTCTTCACACTCTGGGACGTCACATGATCAAGCCCATGCTCGCCAAGGCAGTCGGCGACCAGGTGCCCACCACACCGGGCTTGCTGTACGAGCCGAAGTGGGACGGCTTCCGCTGCTTGGTGTTCCGCGATGAGCAGGTCATCTTGCAGAGCCGCAAGGAGGAGGACTTCTCCTACCTGTTCCCCGAAGTCGTCGCTGCCTGCCATAACCTGCCCGCCGGTACGACGCTCGACGGAGAACTCGTCATCGTCGGCGACAGCGGCCTGGAGTTCGACCTTCTGAGCAACCGCATCAGACCCCGCTCGGAGGCCGGTGGCTGGAAGATTCAAGAACTCTCCCAAGCCACCCCGGCGCAGTACGTCGCTTTCGACGTCCTGCGGTGGCAGGGCGAGGACGTGAGCCAGCGGCCTTTCGCCGAACGACGCCAAATCCTGGAGGGAATCGACCTGCCGTCCGGCGTGCACCTCACCCCCATCACTGACGACCCAGCGGTCGCTCAGGAGTGGTTCGACCTCTTCGAGGGTGCCGGGCTCGACGGGGTCGTGTGCAAGTCGACGGACCAGCCCTACTCCCCGGAAAACGGACGATGCTCAAGGTCAAGCATGTGCGCACCGCCGACGTCGTGGTTGCCGGCTGGCGACCGTACAAGAATGCGGCCCCCGACGGATCGCCGATGCTCGGAGCCCTGCTGCTCGGTCTGTACGACGAGGAGGGAACCTTGCACAACGTCGGCGCGGCCGGTGCGTTCAGCAGGGAGAACCGGATCGCTCTGGCCAAGGAACTAGCCGCCCTCGAGATCGGCCCAGACGACGATCACCCGTGGAAATGGGGGGCTTCCGAGGGCCAAAGGGTGCCTGGCATGCAATCGCGCTGGACGGGCAAGAAGGATCTGGGATTCCATCCGTTACGACCGATCCTGGTGGCTGAGGTGAAATACGACCACATGCAAGGTGACAGGTTCCGGCATGTCGCGTCGTTCGTGCGCTGGCGGCCCGACCGTGAGCCGAGCAGCTGCACGTACGAACAACTTGAACGACCGGTGCGTTTCGACGTCGCTTCGGTGCTGCAAGGCGAGGTGGGTTGATGGCCGACGAGACGCACATCGAAGTGGGCGGGCGGGCGGTGCGTGTGTCCCATCCCGACAAGATCTACTTCCCCGAGCCCGGCTACACGAAGCTCGATGTGGTTTCCTACTACGCGGCAGTCTCCGAGTTCATGCTGCCGTATATTCTGAACCGCCCCACAGCGCTTGAGCGATGGCCCGACGGGGTGCTCCCCGGGGTGAAGATGGCGCAAAGGGGTCGCCGGGTCGGCCCAGGTGAGGCGTTCTACCAGAAGCGCATTCCCTCGCATGCCCCCGACTGGGTCCACAGCGCCCAGATCGCGTTCCCGTCCGGGCGAACGGCTGACGAGATCACGCCCACAGAGCCGGCGGTCATCGCATGGTGCGCCAACCTCGGCACGATCGTGTTCCATCCCTGGGCGGTGACCGCGCCCGACGTGGACCACCCTGATGAACTGCGCCTGGATCTAGACCCGCAACCCGGGACGGACTTCGATGACGCGGTGGCGGCGTCCGCGATCTTGCGCGAGATCCTTGACGAACTCGGAATGCAAGGCTGGCCAAAGACGTCCGGCGGCCGCGGGCTCCACGTCTTCGTCCCGATCGAACCGCGTTGGGACTTCATCGACGTGCGTCATGCCGCCATCGGGATCGGCCGCGAGATGGCCCGCCGCGCCCCGGACCTTGTCACCGTTGAATGGTGGAAGGAGAACCGCGGCGAACGGATCTTCCTCGACTACAACCAGAACGCCCGCGACCGCACGATCGCCAGTGCCTTCTCCGTACGCCCGCGCCCGAACGCCCCGGTGTCCACTCCCCTGACGTGGGAGGAGGTGGGCCACACCCAACCCGGCGACTGGACCATCGCCACGGTGCCGGACCGCGTGGCGAGCGTGGGCGACGTGCATGCCGATCGGTGGGGGCAGGAGTTCGACCTGCAGCCAGCCCTCGACCTGTACGACGGCGACGAGATGCCCTATCCCCCGGACTATCCGAAGATGCCCGGCGAACCGAAACGGGTACAGCCGAGCCGGGCGCGGGGCTGACTGACCGCAGACTGGGTCGTCAGTCGGTGCGGTAGATGTCCGAACGTGGACCCACCGCCAGAACGGTGACTGTCATGTCCGCATCGTTGATTCGATACAGCACGCGATACGTGCCTCGTCGGGCGCTGTGCCTGCCTTGCAGGGGCGGCATCAGCTCCTTGCCAACGCGGTGAGGGTTTTCCAACAGGGGCCCGCTGATGAATTCGTGCGCCGCGAACGCGATGGACTCAGGCAACCTCTCTGCGAGTTGTCTGCGAGCCGTGGATGTGATGAGTAGTTGGTAGGGACGCGCCGTCACGCGCGCGTCCTGCGCTGTTTCATGGCCTTCTCCAACTCCTCTGCGGATTCGAGTCGGCCACCGTCGAGGTCAGATTCGGACGAGACCAGCTGGGCAATCAGGTCGTGATCGGCGAGAACCGCGATCGTTTCCTCCAAACGGTGCAGATCATCCGGCGCCAGCAGAACCGCCGACGGGTGACCGTGCACGGTTACGATCACTCTGTCGTGTTGGCTGCTCACTCTGCTGATCAGTTCCGACAGGTGAGCCTTCACTTCTGCGAGGGGCAAGCTGGTCATAGTCATAAGTATGACCAGTTTTTAGCCGGCCCACAATAGGGCGACTCGAATATCGGGCGGACAGTCGCCGCAATACCTGGTGTCGAGCGGATTTGGGAGGTTGCCGCGCCGGCCAACGAACCACTCAACGCCGTGGACACATTCGTATCAGTTCGGGGATGACCCCTAGGCGTTCATCACCTAACGGAAGTTGGGTGATCCACCGCGCCCGGCCAACGGCCCCGACCAGGCAGCGGCCCAACAAGCTCGCCAGGATTCGCCGGAATATCTTGTCGCACAGCGCAAACTCGCCGGGATATCTGTGGTTGCGGGTTTCTGCGCGGCGAGACTAGTGGCCCAACAGGGTGAGTCGAGGCTGTGGGCTGGACGCCAGATGCTGTCGCGGCTGGGTGATGTGCCGGTGATCGGGTCCACCATGGTGGTGTAGCCGGCGAGGGGTGGGTCGGCACCCGGCGGTCGGATGCCCGGCACCTCACCTCGGTGGGGGGTGTGTCATGTTCCAGACCAAGACTCCGGTGGCGGTGTTGGCCGGGATGGCGGTGGCCGGGTCGATTCTGCTGGCGCCGGTGGTGGTTGCCGCACCAACCGGGGGCGTCGCCGTGACCTGGGGCGCGAACGGCTGGGGGCAGCTTGGTGACAACAGCACCACCTACTCGAAGGTGCCGGTGGTGGTGGACAGGTCCGGGGTGCTGGCGGGTAAGACGGTCACCGCGATCAGCGCCGGGGACCGGCGCACGTGTGCGGTGGCCGCCCGTAGGGCCTACTGCTGGGGCGGGAACGACCTAAGGGAGTTGGGACTCACTGTGTCGGTTGTGCCGGTCGCGGTGGACGCCTCCGGGGTGCTGGCCGGCAAGACGGTCACCGCGATCACCGCCGGCGACTATTACACCTGTGCGGTGGCCGATGGCCAAACTTTCTGCTGGGGCCGCAACAAGCAACAACGGCGAGATGAGGTCGAGGGTGCCGGTAGCGGTGAACACCGCCGGGCCGCTGCACCATACATTGGTCACCGCGATCGCCGCAGGCGGCGGCCACACGGCAGCCATCGCAGTGCCGATGACTTCGGTTCCGAAGCCGCCCACCGCGACAACTGGTATCAAGGCGGCGGTCAAGAAACGTCCGGTGAAGATCACCTGGAAACCGGTGACCGCCGCGACGTCCTACCGGGTGCGGATCTCCAAACCGGGCGGGAAGAAATCCAAGCCCTGGAAGACCACCAGCACCCGGGTGTTCAAAACCAAAGCCCGCAAAGGCAAGAAATACCGCTTCCAAGTCGCCGCAGTCGGAGTCGGTGGACGCGGACCGGCCACCACCAAACGGTTCAAAGCCAAGTAGTCGACTGAGGCTGATCCGGGGTCACCGCCGGGCGCGGATTCGCCGGAATATCTTGTCCACAGCGCACCCCTCTCCCCCTCGTGACGCACACCGTCAGCCCGTAGGCATTCCGAAGATGCCTGGCGAACCGAAACGGGTGCAGCCGAGCCGGAACACGGATCTGACCAGGGAAATGCGGAGAAGGGCGGCGGGTCGGGCTGACCCACGGCGCAAGTTCCCCGGAATACCTCGCTTACGCCTGATGCCCTTGGAGGTCTCCCTCAGGTCGGTCTTCTCACCGCCTCAAACGTCCTCTGAGCAAGATGAGTGATCCCCTGAGACGTGGAGCCACTCGCCGCCGACAAGATGCCGG
The DNA here is from genome assembly GCA_016719135.1 of Micrococcales bacterium. GTDB lineage: Bacteria > Actinomycetota > Actinomycetes > S36-B12 > UBA10799 > JADKAV01. The sequence continues at coordinate 34,574 of JADKAV010000017.1, forward strand.
AATTAGATGATTCTCACGTCAGGACTGGAGTAGGAACACCGCCCTGCCTACTCTTCGATGAAGGGGAGTACCCGCACCCGCTGTCGACCCGGCTCCAGCGTGATCAAGGCTCCTGATTCAAGCTCGCTGGCCATCTGCGAGACGGTTGCGATCAGCAGCGGTGCAAATACCTCAGGCCGCAGATCGCCACCGCGAAGTTGGACGACGCTCGGGCCGGCGGCGCCCGATGAGGCCAGCATGGAGCCAAAGTCCGCTCATTGGTCCGAACGACAGCGTCCCGTTTTCTGGCAGTCCGCATAATCACCACGTCCGCAGCCGTTGCCTCGCCGACTTCCGACCAATGCTCGGCATCCATCTCGGCGTCGCGCGGCCCACCGTGGAGAAAGGTTCAGGTCAACGATGAACCTCATGCCGTTTCGAGCTCGATCTCCCGCTCCTCGGCGAGCCAGGCAGCGTACCGCAGTGCCTGAAGAACGTCTTCACGTTCGAGGTAGGGGTAGTCGGCTAGCAGATCCTCAATTGTCACTCCCGAACCGATCTGTCCCACGATCATGCCCACCGTCACTCTCATCCCCCGGATGCACGGACGCCCGCCCATGACCGCAGGATCACGGGTGATCCGATCCAACGTCGCCATGTGAGCCTCCCTTGGGTTCAGCGACACAAGTCTACGGCCACGTGCAATTCCAGGCCTGCGAGATCGATCGGTGAACCTCGTCCGCATTGGTCGGGAATCGCTGCGGTCACCAATCTGTCAAACAGCGCTTCAGCGTCGAGATCTCCGCCGACCGCTCCTGTCTGCGACACCACGCCGAACACGACCCGTTGTTACACCACGTCCTTGGACTCGCCTGGCGGTAGCGCGAAACTAGACCCGCCCCAACGCACACCCCGTCAGGCTCAGCCGACCTCGACCGTGGCGGTGCTTCCCGCCGGACCGAACACCGCCACGTACGCCCCCCCGGGCGCCTGCTTCGTCGCTGGAGCGCCTTCTCCGGAGTCCAAGAACGACAGCTTGTCGTCGAACAGCTTCCAGTCACTCTGACCTGAGATGGACACCGTCGACGCGTCGGGAACCCGGTACCACGCCACGTGACCGGACGGCCCGATGGCAACGCTGTTACTGCCGCGCACAAGCGCGGGAACCGTCGCCGCGGGACGCAGGACGCTACTGCTGAAGGTGAGGTACTCCTCGCCGCCTCGCATGGAGAAGTCGAGATCGTAGAGGTCGCGACCGGGGACGAGCGGGACCGCGAGGAACATGGTGCCCACCGTGTCACTGGTCGTCACGTCGACAGGCACGGACTCGACGAGCGCGCCCGTAGCTAACAGGTAGCCCGACAGTCCGGGGATAGTCTTGATCTCCACGGCCGGCTTGTCCGTGGCGGTCCAATTCAGCGATGTGGGATCCTCATTCGCGAGCAACCACCTCATCCCCACGCGCGCTCGCCAGGCCTGCGAGATGGCTCCACCCGACCGCACACGTTGGCCGAGCGTCGAGTGTGTGCGGAAGGTTCCCGTACCCCCTATGCCGCGCAATGTCAGGTACTTGCGGCCCCACGCCTTGACGACCTTGATCGACGATCCAGACGTGGCCGTCGACCAGAAGGCCCCGTTCGCCCGGCGCACCAGACGGCCCGGTTCGCGCACCCACTTGCCGTCGGACAGGATCGACAAGCGCAGTGACCTCTCCTTGCCCTCCGTCACCTTCACGCTGACGCTCTGGGCCAGGTAGGTTCCGGTCACGTTGTTCACGTGTTTGGCGGTGGCCCTTTCCTTGTCCGGCTTTCCACTGATCTGCTTGGGCAGCTTCTTGATGTCGCCCTTCTCGACCAGTGCGTTGAGCAGGATGGTCTGCGCGATCGTCTGTGCCGCCGTCGAACTGAAGCTGTTACCTGCGCCCTCCACGATGGCAGCCAGACCCTGGTCCGGGGCGATCACGAATCCGGCATGGAACTCAAAGAGGTCACCGCCTTTGGTCCAGCCGCGCACGCCGGCCGAATCCAGCGCCGGGTCCTTCACCGTGTCCCAGCCGAGGCCGTAACGGAATGCGCCGGGCGGTGCGGCCTCAAGGGTGGTGGTGGTCTGGTCTGCGCCCATCTGGTCGATGGCTGAACGCGAGAGGATGCGCTTGCCATCGACGACCCCCTCGCCGGTGAAGACCATCGCGAGTCGAGCCATGTCGTTCGCGGTTGACAGAAGTGCACCTGTGGCGAAGAGGTTGGGCACCTGGAAAGGCTGGACCCCACCGCCTCGAATCACGGGCGCGACCTTCCCTGGTACCGGCAGGGACGTCGGATAGATCGAGTGCTTCATCCCCAGCGGCTTGAAGATGTTCTTGGCCATGTAGTCCGGCAGTGACATCCCGGACACGCGCTCCAGAACGACCCCGGCCAAGGTGTAGCAGTCGTTGCAGTAGACGTTCATCGAGCCGGGGCTCGTCTTCAGATACGAATTGCGCAAACCCGCCAAGACGCCATCCACGTACCCTGGGAAGGGCTTCGTGGTGAGACCGTCGGCATAATCTGAGCCTGGGAACCCCGCGGAGTGGTTGAGCAGCATGCGTACGGTGATCTGCCGGTACTGCGGCGATTTCATCGTGAAATCCGGAACGTACCGCACGACCGGGGCGTCGAGGGACACCTTGCCGGCGTCCACCAATTGCATGAGGGCCATCGCGGTTACCGTCTTGCTGACCGATCCGATCCCGTACTTCGTGGTCGGCGAGGGCTTCTTACCCGCGGTGTTGACGCGCCCGAAGGTCTGGCTCCACACCCTCTTGCCGTTGGCAACCAACGCCACCGAGACCGATGTGGCCTTTGTCTGCTTCATGGCGCTGCGGACGGCCTGGCGACCCTCTTTGATGGTCGTGTTGAACGTCGGTGTGGGCTTCTTGCCGGCGACGGACGCCTGCGCCGCAGGCACACCCCCGATGAGCGTCGCACTGGCTACGGTTGCGATGAGAAGCGGGGTGACACGCATGTCGCTTGACCTTTCCGGCCACGCGACGTCGCGGTGCTCTGCACATGACAGTAGGCGACCTGTCTCTGCGATGTCGACGCCAACCGTCCGCGGGCAGTTGGCTGCGGATCGCCTGAGTTTGTTCGCCCTACAGTTTGCGCAGACGAAGGTGCGCCCAGGTCCCGCGGCGAGCGCATCGCGTCCAAGTCGCTGGACACGTGACGAACCTCGTTTGGGCGAGCGGCAGCGATTCCGATGACGATTCGCCGGAATATCTGGTCGCACAGCGCAACCCACTCCCCCTCGCGACGCACACCGTGCGCCGGTGAACCTTTCGAAGGTGCCCAGCGGACCGAAAACGGTGCAGCCGAGCCGCACCGACGCGCCACCTCCACCGTCAGGGTGGCCAACGGTCAGTTGGGGCCAGATTCGGTAGCACGCTGCTGGATCGTCTGGTTGAGCCGCGACACCGTTTCCCGCAGTTCAGCCACCTCGGTGCGCAGGGCCTGCGCATCTTCGGCGGTCAAACCAGAACCTTCGGCCGGGCTACTCTTGTCTTCACCGAGAATCCAGGCCACAAGTTTGGCGGTGAACATACTCGCAGCCAGGATGCCGCAGACGCTGACGACAACGCCGAGGAACTTCCCGTCCGCCGTCGTGGGCGCGAAGTCCGTCCCCGTGTCGATGCGCAGCAGGCCGCCGAACGCCCAACCGAAGGCGTCCCCGGGCCCATGGATGCCGGAACCCTGCTGATTGTTCTCCAACTCCGCCATCGCCAGCCCGGACATGACACCCACGAACACGATCAGGACGAAGGAGAAGGTGAAGCCGTCGCCGGCAGACAGTTGCCGCAACTCCAGAATGAAGGCTGCGACGATCAAGATGAACCAGATCGGATCCCAGAACAGGATGAGGAACAGCGGGGCGACCAGCAGCATCGGAAGCGCGGGATGGCGCAGGACGAACGCGAGTCGACCCGTTTCGCCGCGTAACTGCCGGATCCATGTGATCAGGAGCAAGACCCAGAGGACCGCCACTATGGCGTTCAGAATCCGCACGGTCGAAAGGCTCCAGTGTCCGAAGCCGGCGGTGATGATCGTCAGGCAGTAGACGGAGATGAAGGCAAGGCGCGCGATGGCAGGCCAGGTCTCCGACAGCGACGGGCGTTGCGCTGGCTCCCTGTCAGCCGCCTCGGGAGTCTCTTCTGCGGACGACATGGCGGCGAGCCTATCGGGTAGAAGGACGCTGGTCGCGGTCGTGGAAGTTGCCGACGGCAGCCGAGAATGCTCTGGACCACACGCGGCCCGGCTGATACGCAGTCAGAAGGAGTGCTCTCGCAAAACCCGTGCGCCAAGGTCCGCCTGCACGTGGGGAACTGTACGAGCCCCGTGGCGTGGTCACTTTCCCGGGCGGCCAACGGTGAACTCGGCGTGGCGCGGATCCGATTCGCCACCTGACCGCTTCACCGACCAGGTCAACACGGGCCAGCCGTGCGATGGGCATCGGTGACCCATGCTCTCCTGAGCACCACGGCCTTGCCCCTGTACCCGACCCGCTTGGGGATCTTCACCGTCACCGCTTGGCAACCTCTATTCGCCGGGGTATCGTCTCGCACGCCGCACCCCTGTGCGCTTCGTGACGCACACCGTCACTGGGTAGAACGCTCCGAAGATGCCCGTCGACCAGAACGTTGCAGCCATGTGGAGCACGCATTCGACGGGTTTGCCTGACTGTACGTTTCGACATCTGTGATGTACATTTCATACATGGCTACTGAAATGCCCGTCACCGAAGCTCGCGAGAGGTTCAGCGAGGTGGTGGAAACGTCCGCTCATGAACCTGTCTTTCTGACCAAGCGCGGACAGCGAGAGGCAGTGGTCATTTCAACATCGGAATATGACCGACTCCTGCAGGCCCAAGAAGACGCCGAAGACCTCGCAGCCGCCGATGAAGCGATGGCCGAGATCATGGCGGGTGCTCCGACGATTCCTTGGTCGGAGGTCAAGGCGGACCTCGGCCTCAAATGACGTACACGGTCGAGTTTTCCTCGGCCGCGGCGCAGTCGCTGAAGAAACTCGACGCACCCCTTCGGCTTCGCATCGCCGGTGCGATCGAACTTCTCAGCGTTGAGCCGCGCCCACCGGGAGCCACGATGCTTCGAGGCGGCGAACGGGGTCGCTGGCGTGTGCGAGTCGGGGACCACAGAGTCGTCTACACGATCGAGGACCAACGCCTCATCGTCCTAGTACTGCGGATCGCTCACCGCCGAGAGGTCTACGACCGCTGAAGTGCGCAACCTCGGAAAGGAACACGCGGATAGCCGGAATATGTCGTCGCACAACGCACCCCTGTCCCCTCGAGACCACACCATCGGCAGGGGAGAATCGGCGAACCGGCCCGGTGAACCGAAACGGGTCCAGCCGAGTGATCCTGGCCGGGCCGGACGCAACCGAAGAAACGACGGCGAGTCGAAGTAACGTCCCTGACTCCGCGTACCGGTTCGCGGAGTCAGGGACCGGCTTCAGGTGCAGACTCCGAAGATGCAGCCGGGCCGGGATACCGACCTGACCTGGGCATGCGACAAACGAAGCAGCACATAGCGCGAACTCGCCTGATTGGGTTCAACATCACCTGCCGGCAGGGGCCTTGCGTAGGCTCCCACCTGCAGGTCACTGGCGGTTGGTGTCCCACCGAGGCAGATGGCTCCGCACAGGACGGGGACTCGTCGCGGGTTCACCTTTGGCGTTGGGCTCCAACGGCTTCACGGTCCAGGCTGGTCACTGACGATGAGGTCCGGGGCCAGGTCCAAGCGCAGCGCACAATGTAGGCGAGCAGGATCACTTCCAGTGCGAGGCCAAGTCCGTAGAAGAGCGTCCAGGACTCCCCCACTACATTGAATGCCGCGTAAGGGATCTGTACCGAGGCCACGATGAGGTTCGTGGTCCGGTTCGCGCGAGCGGGCAGGATCACCGACAGCACGATCATGAAGATCGGGATCGCCATGAGCGCGATGAAGGTGGTCAGCAGCGACTGGCTGATGGTGAACTCGAAGACCTTGCCGTTGAGGATGTCATCGACGACTCCTGGCTTGTAGAAGGCGATGATGTCCACGTAGGCGTACAGAAACATGAAGCTGGTCCAGGCTGCGGCGAGTTTGGCTCTCACCGATATCAGCTGGTCGTCCAGTGGGATGGCGGGTTGACGTGTAGTCATTTCGGGCTCCGTTGTTGTAGTGGATCGGTAAGTCCACGTTCGCGGAACCCCGAGGTGGGCGTATCCGCCCGCAGGTTCGAGTCCGCCTGGCCGATGGCACGGTCTCCGTCTCATTCTTTAGGCGGGTACGCCGAGGCGCACTGATCTCTAGGCTGTAGCCGTGATCACCGTCCGCCGCTCCCTGTGGCAAGAGCCACGGCCCGCTGACGCCCCACCCATCGGTCGTCTCGACTGGCTGCTGGTGGGCGTGTTCGCGGTCGCCGCCTTGGTCGAGGGCATCCTTCGGCCGGACCTGGCCTGGCGACCCGTCGTGACGGTGCTCGCCCTGGCGCTGCTGCCTGCCCTGCTCTGGCGACGCAGCCGCCCCCTGCTGGCCGTCCTGGTCGGGTGGGGCGTCGCCGGGTTGCTGTCGGTGCTGCAATTGACGCTTGACGCCGGGGATCTCGGCCTCTTGTCGATGATGGCGGTCCTGTTCCTGCTCTACTCCCTGGTGCGGTGGGGTTCGGGGCAAGAGATGGTCATCGGTGCGGCGTTCGTGGCAGTCGTCGTGGCGCTGGGCATGTACGCCTCCGCCGGGACTTGGGCCGAAATACTCGGCGCAACCGCCCTCTTACTGATGATCGTCGCGCTTGCAGGAGTGTTCCGCTACCGTGCGGACCTCTGGGCGCGCCAACAGCGCGAGGTCCGCAATCAGGAACGGGTGGCACTGGCGCGTGAGCTGCACGACACCGTTGCCCATCACGTCTCGGCCATCGCGGTGCAGGCTCAGGCCGGTGGCGTGGTCGCCGCCATCCAGCCGGAGAAGGCGGCGGAGGCCCTGGCCGCGATCGAGTCTGAAGCGTCCCGGACCCTAGCGGAGATGAGAGCCATGGTGCGGTTGCTGCGGGAGGAGGAAACCGCCGACTACTCACCACAGCGTGGGGTGACGGACCTGCCTGATCTGGCGTCCGCCGACGGGACGCCCACCGTGGAGGTCTCGCTGAACGGATCTTTGGGCCGACTGGCACCGCCCGTGGACGCCGCGCTCTACCGGCTCGCGCAGGAGTCGCTGACAAACGCGGTCCGGCACGCTCGGAGCGCGACCCGCGTCGAGATCGACGTACGCCGGGAGGGCGACACCGTCAGGCTGCGCGTCAGCGACGATGGGCAGAGCCAGCCAGGGCCCGCCCCGGAGCCTGGCTTCGGCCTCCTGGGTATGGCCGAACGTGCCCACCTCCTCGGCGGATCGCTGTCCGCTGGACCGGGACCCGAGGGTGGCTGGGTGGTCGAGGCCGTGCTGCCGGTGGAGGCGCTGGCATGAGCATCCGGGTGGTCGTGGCCGACGACCAGGACTTGGTCCGGACCGGGCTGGTGATGATCCTCGGTGCGCAACCCGACCTCGAGGTTGTGGGGCAGGCAGCAGACGGGCTCCAGGCACTTGACCTGGCAACCCGGCTGCGTCCCGATGTTCTGCTCGTCGACATCCGGATGCCTGGGCTCGATGGCGTCGAGGTGACGCGGCGCCTGGCCGGTCCAGACGTGACGGACCCGATGGCTGTCGTCGTGATCACCACTTTCGACCTGGATGAGTACGTCCTCGGCGCGCTACGCGCGGGCGCCCGCGGTTTCCTGCTCAAGGACGCCGGGCCGGAGCTGCTCGTGCAGGCCATCCACGCGGCGGCCAACGGGGACGCGCTGATCGCTCCAAACATCACCCGCCGACTGCTGGCGACCTTCGCCGACCAGGCGCCGGCGGTACCGGTCCAGCCCATCGACCCGCTCACCGAGCGCGAGGAGGAGGTGCTCACGCTGGTGGCACGGGGCCGGACCAACGCCGAGATCGCCACCGAACTCTTCATCGGCCTGAGCACGGTCAAGACCCACGTCGCATCGTTGATGACCAAACTCGGCGCCCGCAACCGCGTCGAGATCGCGATGTGGGCATACGACACCAGACGCGTGAGAGCTGACTAGGGCGCGTCTGAAGTCGACTTGGGCGTACGGCTACAGCCCGGGATTCCGTCTGCCCCCTGTTCTCTGGGCTTCAGATCCGTGATCGATGGTCGGGAGGCGACAGCAATGTGCTGGTCATGCACCGCTACCCACAGAGATGCTGCGCGCAGCGGAACAAACGCCGAACGTCGGCAGGTGCCGCCCAGTCCAGGATCGCCACTACAGGAGTGGCCGGCCTTGGGTTGCTTGCCCAAACAATTACCCACCGTCACCGTCACACACGGCCGCTGGGCAGGGCCGTGAGCACTTGGTCGGCCCAGTGACCAACTCGAGCACCCTGAATACGCCCGGCGAACCGAACCGGGTGCACCCGCGCAGGGCACGGGACTGACAGTGGATTTCTGCGAGGCTAAACCGGGCCAGCAACGGCGAATGCTCGCTGAGGCGCTTCGCCGGCGGCATCCGGCTACCGTTGCCGTGTCCCTATGAGAAGGCGGTACCCATGGCCACAGACTCCCTACGCCGCCGAGGAACATTCTTGGTTACTGCGAGTGCCGCCATAGCGATGGGAGTAGGTGCGATCGGGCCGGCCGCCGCGGATCAGCCACGGCCCGACCAATCCGTGCGCTTGGCAAAGACCGATGCCGGGCCCGACGGCATCGCCGTGGACCCTTTCGGCAACGTCTACACCGCCAACTCTCGGGCCAACACGGTGACCAGGATCAGCCCGGCGGGCAAGGCGACGACGGTGGGAACGACCGGTGAGAAACCTCGTGGGATAGCGCTGGACGCATCGGGGAACATCTACACGAGCAACCTCCAGTCCAACAACGTCACCAAGATCACGCCAGCCGGGGTCTCGACGATTCTGGGGTCTACCGGACGGCAGCCGATCGATCTCGCCGTTGACGGACAGGGAATGTCTGCGACCAACTACTTCGACAGCACCGTCACCAAGATCTCCCCGGATGGGGTGTCAACGACCCTGGCCGCGACCGGATCGCAGCCGCTGGGAATCGTTCTGGACCCTGAGGGCAACGTTTACACCGCCAACGAACAGTCAGACACGGTCACGAAAATCACCGCCAGTGGAGTCGCGTCCACCTTCGGCACGACGGGCCGGTGGCCACAAGCAATCGCGATAGACCCATCCGGCA
>JADKAV010000018.1 GCA_016719135.1 Micrococcales bacterium
CCACCCGCTACACTGGAGCCACGGCTACTGAACGGACGCTCGGTGGCCGCTGTTGTTTTGCGTCCGCGTAGATCAAGCGGAATACCAATGGACACTGCCACCAAGCAGAAGATCATCAGCGAGTACGCCACGGCTGACGGCGACACCGGAAGCCCCGAGGTGCAGATCGCGCTGCAGAGCCACCGCATCTCCCACCTCACCGAGCACCTCAAAGAGCACAAGCACGACCACCACAGCCGCCGCGGATTGCTGCTGCTCGTGGGTCGTCGTCGCCGCCTGCTCGACTACCTGGCCCGCACCGACATCGAGCGCTACCGTTCGCTGATCGCGCGGCTCGGCATCCGCCGAACCTGACGCCGGGGAGTGGCCTGGCCGCTCCGCGAGTTCTTACCACCCCAATCCGGGGCCGCCTCGAACGCCTCGGTCCTCGGTGGTGATGGCCCGCAGTACGCGGACCGTCTCGATCGAAGACCGGCGCCGGCGGGCCCCTCAACAAAGGAGGGCCCGTGGAGGGTCCAACATTGAAAGCGCCGAGACCGTTCTGGACAACGGTCCGTTCGGCACCCGCACCATCCGGTTCGAGACCGGGCGCCTGGCCCGGCAGGCCGCCGGTTCGGCCGTCGCCTATCTCGACGGCGACACCATGCTGCTGTCGGCCACCACCGCCGGCAAGCACCCCAAGGACCACTTCGACTTCTTCCCGCTGACGGTCGACGTCGAGGAGCGGATGTACGCCGCGGGCCGCATCCCCGGCTCGTTCTTCCGCCGCGAGGGCCGCCCCGGCGAGGACGCGATCCTCACCTGCCGGCTGATCGACCGCCCGCTGCGCCCCTGCTTCGTCAAGGGCCTGCGCAACGAGGTCCAGGTCGTCATCACCGTGATGTCGCTCAACCCGGACCACCAGTACGACGTGCTCGCCATCAACGCCGCGTCGGCGTCGACCCAGATCTCCGGTCTGCCGTTCAGCGGCCCGCTCGGCGCGGTGCGGATCGCCCTGATCGACGGCCAGTGGGTCGCGTTCCCGCGGCACAGCGAGCTGGAGCGGGCCGTGTTCGACATGGTCGTCGCCGGCCGCGTGGTCGGCGACGACGTCGCCATCATGATGGTCGAGGCCGAGGCCACCGAGCCGCCGTGGACCTGGTCGCGGCGGCGCCGGCGCCCACCGAGACGTCGTCGCCCAGGGCCTGGAGGCGGCCAAGCCGTTCATCCGCCAACTCTGCGAGGCGCAGTCCGACCTCGCCGGTCGTGCGGGCAAGGAAACCCGGGAGTTCCCGGTGTTCCTGGAGTTCCAGGACGACGCGTACGACGCCGTCGAGGCCGCGACCAGCGAGAGCTGGCCCAGGCGCTGACGATCGCCGACAAGCAGGAGCGCGAGCAGGCGCTTGACGCGATCAAGGACGAAGTTGCCGAGAAGCTCGCCGAGCAGTTCGAGGGCCGCGAGAAGGAGGTCAGCGCGGCGCTGCGCGCAGTGACCAAGAAGTCGGTGCGTCAGCGGATCCTGCGCGACAAGGTGCGCATCGACGGCCGTGGCCTGACCGACATCCGGGCGCTGTCCGCCGAGGTCGACGTCGTCCCGCGGGCGCACGGCTCGGCGCTGTTCGAGCGCGGCGAGACCCAGATCCTGGGTGTCACCACGCTGAACATGCTGCGCATGGAGCAGCAGCTGGACACGCTGTCGCCCGAGACCCGCAAGCGCTACATGCACAACTACAACTTCCCGCCCTACTCCACCGGTGAGACCGGCCGGGTGGGCTCGCCCAAGCGCCGCGAGATCGGCCACGGCGCCCTCGCCGAGCGCGCGCTGATGCCGGTGCTGCCCACCCGCGAGGAGTTCCCCTACGCGATCCGGCAGGTGTCCGAGGCGCTGGGCTCCAACGGCTCCACGTCCATGGGTTCGGTCTGCGCCTCGACGCTGTCGCTGCTCAACGCCGGTGTGCCGCTGAAGGCCCCGGTCGCCGGCATCGCGATGGGCCTGGTGTCCGACGAGGTCGACGGCGAGATGCGCTACGTCGCGCTGACCGACATCCTCGGCGCCGAGGACGCCTACGGCGACATGGACTTCAAGGTCGCCGGCACCAAGGACTTCGTCACCGCCCTGCAGCTGGACACCAAGCTCGACGGCATCCCCGCCTCGGTGCTGGCCGGTGCCCTGACCCAGGCCCGCGACGCGCGGATGGCGATCCTCGACGTGATGCTCGAGGCCATCGACGGCCCCGACGAGATGAGCCCGACGGCTCCGCGCGTCATCACGGTCAAGGTCCCGGTCGACAAGATCGGTGAGGTGATCGGGCCGAAGGGCAAGATCATCAACCAGATCCAGGAGGAGACCGGCGCCGACATCGCGATCGAGGACGACGGCACGATCTTCATCGGCGCCACCAACGGTGAAGCCGCTGAGCAGGCACGCGCCATGATCAACGCTATCGCCAACCCCTCCATGCCGGAGCCCGGCGAGCGCTACCTGGGCACGGTCGTCAAGACGACCAACTTCGGGGCGTTCATCTCCCTGGTGCCCGGCAAGGACGGCCTGCTGCACATCACCGAGGTCAAGAAGCTCGTCGGTGGCAAGCGCATCGAGAGTGTGGACGACGTCGTCAAGGTCGGCGACAAGATCCGGGTCGAGATCAAGGACATCGACGACCGCGGCAAGCTGAGCCTGGCGCCGGTGCTGGACGACGCGCAGGAGTCAGACTCCGAGTGAGCCCCCGCTCCCAGGTGGTTCTGCGCGACCCCGGGGGGATCACGGTGCACCGCACTGCGATCCCCTCGGGGCCTCGTGTTTTCACCGAAGTCATCCCGGCCGTGCGGTCGGTCACGCTGGGGGTGTGGGTGCCGATCGGTTCGCGCCACGAGACCCCTGCGACCGCCGGCGCCTCGCACTTCCTCGAGCACCTGTTGTTCAAGGGCACCGAACGCCGGTCTGCGCTGGACATCGCCGCCGACGTGGAAAGTGTTGGCGGTGAGATCAACGCCTTCACCACCAAGGAATACACCTGCTACCACGTCCGGATGCTCGACGAGCACCTGATGTGGCCATCGACGTGCTGGCCGACATGCTGGGCCAGTCGCTGCTGCGGACCTCCGACATCGAGGCTGAACGCCTGGTGGTCCTCGAGGAGATCGCGATGAGCGAGGACGATCCGCTCGATCTCGCGCGTACCGAACTCGAGAGCGCTGCTGTTCGCCGGACACCCGCTGGCGAACGCCGGTGGCGGGAACCGCGCACAGCGTCACCCATGTCCGACGCCGCGATCCGGCGGTCACTACCGGCGCTACTACACCCCGACAACTATGTGATCACCGCGGTGGGCAGCGCCTCCCATCGACGTGTGATGTCCCCGGTGCGCAGGGCCTTCGGGTTGCGGCCTCAGAACCCGTGCGCCCACCCAAGCCGCAGAAGCCCCCGCGCGGTCCTCGATCAGGCCGGCTCGCACGTCTCGCGGGCCTTCGAGCAGGTCAACCTGTTGCGCGGGCACCCTGGCATCGCCGAACGATGACCGCCGTTACGCCATGGCGGTCCTGCACACGATCCTCGGCGGCGGAATGTCGAGTCGGCTGTTCCAGGAAGGTCCGCGAACGCCGTGGCCTGGCATACACCGTGAATGCGTTCCGTTCCAGCTACAGCGACGCGGGGATCTTCGGAGTGCATGCGGGCTGCGCCCCGGAGAAACTCGACCAGACCCGTGAGGTCATCGACGCCGTGCTGCACGAGGTCCGCACCACGGGCATCTCCGGCGAGGAGGTCGCCTCCGCGAAGAACCAGGTGAAGGGGCAGATGGTGCTGGACCTCGAGGATCCGGGCATGCGCCTCATGCGGCTGGGTACCCGGGCGTTGTTCGACGAGAAGATCGTCGCGCTCAACGAAGGCCTGCTCAGAGTCGGCGCGGTAACCCCTGCGGAGGTCAGCGAGCTGGCCGAGGAGATCTTGTCCGGTCCGACGGTCGATGTCGTCGTCGGGCCGTCCGCGACGAGGAAGGTTCAAGAATGATCAGGGTCGGAGTGGTGGGAGCGGCCGGTCGCATGGGCCGTACGGTCTGCGAGGCGGTGGAGGCCGCCGACGACATGGAGGTGCTCGCCCGCGTCGATCTGGGGGACTCCTTGGATCTACTCGACGACTGCGATGTGGTCGTCGACTTCACCGCGCCCGATGTGGTGATGCGCACGATCGAACACTGCATCCCGCGTGGGGTCCATATCGTCGTCGGGACCAGCGGCTTCGACAGCGCGCGTCTGGCGCAGGTCGAGGAGTTGCTGCAAGGGCACGGACACGGGCGTCCTGGTGGCCCCGAATTTCAGCATCGGAGCGGTGCTCATGATGCGCTTCGCGGCGGTCGCCGCACCGTTCTTCGAGTCGGTGGAGATCGTCGAGATGCACCACCCGGACAAGGTCGACGCGCCCTCCGGGACTGCGGTGCGGACCGCGGAACTGATCGGGTCGGACGACGTCACCGTGCATTCGGTGCGGGTGCGGGGGCTCGTGGCTCATCAGGAGGTGCTGCTCGGTGGGGTGGGGGAGACCCTGACCATCCGCCACGACAGTCTCGATCGGGTGTCCTTCATGCCCGGTGTGCTGCTGGGGATCCGCCGCGTGGGCAGCCACCCTGGCTTGACCGTCGGGCTGGACGCCTTCCTGGATCTGGCGTGACAGCCAAGCGGATCGCGCTGGTGATGGCCGGTGCGTTCGCCGTCTACGCGGTGCTTGTGGCGTGGCGCGGCTGGGACTTCATCGCCTCCGGGGAACCGGCCGCCGTGGGCCTTGGTTTGGCGGTGCTTCTGCTGCCGCTGTTGGCCGGCTGGCTGGTGTGGCGCGAAGTGCGCTTCGGCTTCGTATGCAGGAACTGGCCGCCCGCATAGAGGTGGTCGACGAGCGGTCCATGAACGAGAGGATCGCCGCCGCCCAAGCCGCCCCCGACGACTGGCTGGCGTGGTATTGGGTCGGCGGGCTACTTCTGATGCGGGAGAAGAAGCAGGCCCGTGCCGCCTCCGGATCACGCCTGATGTGCGGGACCGGTAGGTCGGGCCTTTCTCCTCAGGATGAAACGGTCCTTGCTTGTGGATGATGGTGGCCGCGGCCCCGGGCTGGAGAGAATTACATGTAGTTAAGGGTGTGTCGGCTCGTCCATGGTGCGCAAAGGCAGGAGGCGGGTGTCGATCGCTCAGATTGTCGCTTGGGATTCGGTTCTGCGGAAGATCGGCTCGAAAGACGGCATCAGGGGGGCCCCGCCCCCGCCCCCGCGCCGCCCCGGGAGGCCGGGCGGCCCGCCCCCCTTCGGACCGCCCGGACCCCCCCCCGCGGGGGCGCGCCCCCCCCCCCGGGCGGGATCTTCCCCTGGTGGCCCCCCCCCCCCCCCACCGGCGCCGTTCCGCCCGCCCCCCGGCCCGGACCCGGGCGGGCCGCCCGGGAGGGGGTCACCCCCCCCCGGGCGGCGCCACCCCCGCCCCGCCCGTGCGCCGCCCCGGGCCCGGCCGCGGAGGGAAACACCCCCGCGGGCCGGAGTACCCCCCGGACCCCGCCCGCGGCGGCCGGCGGGCCCGGCGCCCCAACCCCCACCCGGTTTTGGCCCCCCGGGGGCGGTGCCCCGCCCGACCACCCCCGGGGCGCCCCCCACGTCTTTCGGACCCCCCCCGGGGGCACCCCCCAGGCCCGCTTTTTTCTTCCCCACACCCCAACCCCAACACCAACCCCCAAAAAAAAAACAAGACCACAAAAAAAAACACCCCCCTGCTCCGGCGGCGGGCCGGGGCAGGCAACGGCGCCCGGGGGCGCCGGGCGCGGTCGTATTGCCCCGGCGCGGGCGGGTCACCAGCAAAGCCGGGCAGCGGGCCGCACCCGCCGCGCACGGTAGCGGTCTCACAGAACCGGGCATACCCGGGGGACCGGGCCCCGGCGGCCCGCCAGGCGGCGGGGGCCGCGCCGGGCTTGCCTTCAACGGCGGCGGCTGCGCCCCCGCGCGCAGCCACCACGGGCAGGCGGCGTCCACAGGGCGAACTTCCCCCAGGGGTCTTCCCGCGTGAATGGCCGGGCTAAGTCCTCAACGGGCGGGGGATTAACTGGTGCATAAGCGGGGCGCGACCACGCGCGGCAAGCACCCGGCGGGCCCGGGCGGGCGCGCGGGGCGAACAGCCCGCCGTCACCGCGGGCGGCCGGGCGGGGCGCGGCGGCAGGGGCGGCGGCGCGGGGCGGCGCCGATGGTGTCGTCTGGTTCCGCTTCGCCGCCCGCGGCGGCGCCGACGAAAACGGCAGAGGAAAGCAATCGCCAGGCAGCCAGGGCGCGGCCGGGTACCCCCGCCCCCGCCGCGGAGCGGCCCGCCTGCCAATGCTACCGGAAGCCGGGGCTAAACGGGTTTCCAGGAAGTAGAGCGGGCGGTCGGTGGCTCCACCTGGGTGACAATTCATCCACACCATTCTGACCGGATTCTTGTGGACCCGGCGGTCTCCTGATCGTGCTTGCACTGGTGGACGAGGACATATCCCAACTCGTTACCGCATTTCGGGAGTGAGGAGGGGATAGTGATGTCTGTGACTGAATTCGCCGAAATGAGCAAGGACGAGGTGATCGCTGAGTTTGAGCACGGTTTTGTGGTGGTCCCAGGCGAACAGGGCTCCCTGGAAGCGGTGGACGTTGCTGCCTACTTGCTGGCCGAGTATGGGGCGCTAGCGCCAGTCGCGTCGCAGGAGACCCTCTACAGGTGTCAGGCCGTCGCGCTGGGGTTGCTTGGCCGCCCGCTCTACGGCGATCCGATTGAGGCGGGGGCAGACGGCCCTGTCATCGGTGCGGTACGTACCCGGGAACACTTGCAAGGTCATCTCGTAGTCGGGGTGACTGACGGCGACGCTGGTCTCTTGACACAACAGGAGCGTTCAATCGTGGATCTGACCACACTGCTCATGAAGGAGGCTGGCCAGTGTGATCTGGTCAGGACGACTCGCGCTGGATCGCCATGGAGGCTGGCCCGTGAGAGGGCGGGTGCCGACGCAGTGGTACGTCTGACGGACCTTGTCGAAGAATTCACCGGACGTCTGCATTCCTGGGTCAGGGGTGTCACTGAGTCGCAGGACGCTGGGAAGGCATAGGAAGCCCTACTCGCCGTGCGCAACGCCGAACCGAGTCATTGCGACCGACGCAGCCGGCAGCGAGATCCTGGCCTGGCCAGCAACGGAACGACCCATTGCCGGAAGAAACCTGATCGAGCCGCGAAACGCCCCTGGTCCGGATCTCCGACCCACGGTTGCGACGAAGGTGCGCCGCCGGAAGCTCAATCGCTGAGGCGCAGGCTTTCAGAACGATGGACCACGTGCCTTCGTGACACCGGCACACGGGACCGAGCACCTCTTCGTCGCACTGAAGAGTGGCTCTGGATCGTCACGCGGTTGAACGAGGGCGATGTGGCCGCCGACCCAATGAGTCACTTCGTTGCTACCCGATTGCTACCCGAGTAGTATCGGGGTCATGAAGGTCTCGGTCAGTCTGACATCGGACGATGTGGAATTCCTCGACGCTTATGCCAGTGAAGCTGGACTCCCGTCGCGCTCGGCCGCGCTGCACAAGGCAGTGTCGCTTCTGCGCGCCTTGGAGCTCAGCGAGGATTACCAGGACGCATGGGATGCCTGGGCCGGGTCCGGCGAGGGGGATCTCTGGGAGTCGACCAGCGCCGACGGGCTCAGTGACTGATGCGGCGTGGGGAGATTCGAATCATCGACCTCGACCCCACGGTCGGTCAGGAAGCCAACAAGCGCCGGCCCGCGATCATCGTCAGCAACGACGGCGCCAACAATGCCGCGAGCCGTCTGGGGCGCGGCGTACTGACTGTGGTGCTGCTGACCTCCAATACTGAGCGTGTCCATCCGTTCCAAGTGCTTCTGTCAGCCGCCTCTACGGGTCTGTCGACCGATTCGAAGGCACAAGCGGAGCAGGTCCGTGCGGTGTCCGTGTCTCGGATCGGTGAAGCGGTGGGTTTCGTCGGCGGCAAGTTGATGCAGCAGGTTGAGGATGCACTTCGACTGCATCTCGGCCTCTGACGAACGGCAGCCCGCAAACGACTATCGCGGTGGGCGCAGACGTTTTACGAAGCCAACCGCTCCTTGAGTGAGTTCCAGACCCTCCGCCCGTTGCACGTCGCGGGTGAATCGAGACTTGTAGTCGGCGTCGATACCGAGGTCGACCGTGGCCAGTCCCTGTTCAGTGGCCCATCGGACGGCGTCCAGAGTGGCGAGGAGCCCGGGGGAGTAGTCGGCGAACTCGGGATCGAATCCGGTGTCGATGTGATGGACCACGTCGGCCACGCGGACGCCGAGGACGTAGGCGATGGGAAGCCCATCAGGGGCCTCCACGTGGTTGAGCACCAGCTGTAGGTCACCGGGGTCGCGCGTCAACAGGCGGTAGAACTCACGGTTCGAGGGGTCGCTATAGACCGCCCTGCCGGTGGTGCCCTGCCACGAGCGCGACGAGACCGCGCCCACGACGGTGTGCAGATAATCCGGGGCTGGTTGGACGCGGACCTTTCGCGAGAGTCCATTTTCGGTCGCGGCCTTCTCCGTACGTCTGATCTTGCGCCGGAGATTCTTGCTCTGGTCATCGAGGAACGCGTCGAAGCTGTCTGTCAGGTCCAGGGAAGCAAGGTCTCGCACCCAGAAGCGCTTGTGCCCGGGACCCTCGAAGGCCCGCATTTGGCGGTTGGCGGGCCCGTCGATCGGCAGAAGTCCCATCTGCACCGAGGCCCAGGGCCCAGCACCGTCGCCCAGCCACTGCGCGTAGGTCCGCATCCAGCGCTCGTCGGCCGTCGGATCGATCAAGGCTGACGACCAGCCCCAGTGCAGATTGGTGCTGGTCCAGGTCATCACGGGCAACTTGGAGAACTCCAGCGGAATGGCCGCCACCAAGGAGTCGTCGTCGTGGATCAGGCAGCAGACCAAACGCGACGAGGAGGCCCGCGACCGCCACCAACTGGACACCCAGTCAGGGTGAGCTGTTACTGACCACGGATGGCCACAACGCTGGAACAGTCCCACGAGATCCTCGCGGGTGGCCTCGAACTGCGAGACGCCGCTCACCGGATGGATGCTCAAATGGTCCACTTGCAGCCCCTGGCGTCAACGTGTGCGTTCCATCCCGATCCTACGGCGGTGGGCTGATCCGGAACCGGTACAGCGAAGGGCCGCACCCCGGGTGAGGAGTGCGGCCCTTCGGCTACCTAGTGGCGCTTACCTGAGGATCCAGGACTTGCGCCAGGTGTTGGGCTTGTACCTGTCTTCGAAGCCCTTCTTCGGCTTGCTCCGGACGATCACCGTGACCTTGACTTTGTCGTAGCCGCGGGTCTTGACCCGGATCTTGCCGCTCTTGGTGACCTTCGTGTCACAGAAGGCCTTCTCACCAGCGGCAGTCTTGCCAGCGGCCGGCACAGCACCACGGGCTTGAGGATCTTGCAACTGGACTTCTTGGTCTTGATCTTCTTGACCAGAACCCGGTTGCCGACCTTCTTCGGCTTCGGCTTCACCAGCGTGACCGTGATCGGGCAGACCTTCTTGTTCACCACTGGGCTGACCACGGCCACCGTGAAGGTGTCTTGCGCCGTGACCGTCGTCCCGTTCTTGTCCTTACCGGTCACGGTTCCGACGTTGGTCGTCGCCACGGAGATCGACTGGCTGCAGGTGTAGATCCAGGTTTCGGTGGGCTGCAGCTTGGTGTCGCCGTCGGTGTCGCCGGACTTGTAGACAACCGGTGCGCACCTGTCGTCTGTCACCTTCACATCGGTGAGCGGTGTGTCACCGGGGTTGGTCACCGTGTAGGTGTACGTCACCGTCTGACCGGGGTTGACCTGGGTCGCAGACGCGGTCTTCACGATCTTGATCCCAGGCTTCAGGATCTCGTTCGTGACCGTCACGGATACGGTCTGGTTCTTCTCAGTGACCTTGACCTTACCGTCTGCTGGGTCGTACACCGGGTCGGAGAACGACCAGCCTGCCGGCGGATCATTCGGCTTGACCTCGGTCACCTGGCATTCGGTTCCGGTGGGGATGCCCGTGATGGTCTCGGACTCCCCGGCCTTCAGAGACACCGTTCCCTGCGCCTCGTCCTGGCACTTGTAGCCTATGTCGAATGCCTTGTCGTAGCCCGAGGTCTTCGGGTTGAACGACTTGGTGATCGTCAACGACCCCAGGTCGCGGGTGTTGACGATTGTGCAGACGACCTTCGCGTCGGTCCTCAACGTGATCTTGTCCTTGACGTTGAGCGCCTCGTCGTAGTTGGACGGCACCATGTCCTCCTTGGCCGGAAGGCAGACCCAGTCACTGGGGCTGTAACCGCCGGGGCCAGTCTCGTTGAGCTTGTACTCAATTTCCGACCAGACCTCCGTGAGCTCTCCCTGGCCACCGAGGTTCTTCACCTTGGGTGCCTTGTCGTTGTCCACAACTTCCGCGGTCAACGTCCAGTCGTTCGGATTGCCCTTGCCCTCAACCTGCTTGTCCAGTTGCAGCCAGGCCTTGAGGACCTTCACGGTGACGTGTCGGTGTCGGTGACCTCGGTGTTGGGGTTGTCCTTACCGGTCGCGGTGGCGATGTTGGTCGTGGTGTTCTGCGGGTTCTGGCTGCACTCGTGGCAGATTTCACCCTTTTTCCAGCAGGGCGTCTGGTTGCCGCCGGTCTTGACCGGTCGGTCATCCGGTGGTGCACTTGTCATCGGCCAGGCTCCATCTTTCAGCAGGGCGTCGGTGCCGGTGTTGGTGACCACGAAGGTGTACTTCACCGGGTCGCCAGGCAAGACCTCCCGACTTGTTGGCGGTCTTGACCACCTTGATGCCCGGCAGGGACCTTCACGGTGACCGTGTCGGTGTCGGTGACCTCGGTGTTGAGGTTGTCCTTACCGGTCGCGGTGGCGATGTTGGTCGTGGTGTTCTGCAGGTTCTGGCTGCACTCGTAGGTCCAGATTTCACCCTTTTCCAGCAGGGCGTCCTGGTTGCCGCCGGTCTTGACCGGTCCGGTCATCCCGGTGGTGCACTTGTCATCGGCCAGGCTCACGTCTTTCAACGGGGCGTCGGTGCCGGTGTTGGTCACCACGAAGGTGTACTTCACCGGGTCGCCGGGCTTGACCTCCGACTTGTTGGCGGTCTTGACCACCTTGATACCCGGCTTGAGGACCTTCACGGTGACCGTGTCGGTGTCGGTGACCTCGGTGTTGAGGTTGTCCGTACCGCAGATCGCGGTGGCGATGTTGGTCGTGGTGTTCTACCGGTTCTGGCTGCACTCCGTAGGTCAGATTTCACCCTTTTCCAGCGGGGCGTCCTGGTTGCCGCCGGTCTTGACCGGTCGGTCTCCGGTGGCTACCTCGCCTTGTCATCGGCCGGGCTCACGTCTTTCAACAGGGCGTCGGTGCCGGTGTTGGTCACCACGAAGGTGTACTTCACCGGGTCGCCGGGCTTGACCTCCGACTTGTTGGCGGTCTTGACCACCTTGATACCCGGCTTGAGGACCTTCACGGTGACCGTGTCGGTGTCGGTGACCTCGGTGTTGAGGTTGTCCTTACCGGTCGCGGTGGCGATGTTGGTCGTGGTGTTCTGCAGGTTCTGGCTGCACTCGTAGGTCCAGATTTCACCCTTTTCCAGCAGGGCGTCCTGGTTGCCGCCGGTCTTGACCGGTGGCGACGGCCGTCCTCGGTGGTGCCTTGTCATCAGCCGGGCTCAGATCTTTCGGTGGTCAGCAGGGGCGTCGGTGCCGGTGTTGGTCCACCGGGGAGCACCTGTCGTAGGTGTCCACTTCACCGGGTCACCGGGCTTGACCTCCGAGTAGGTTGGTTCGGTCTTGACCGCCAATGATCCCGGCTTGAGGACCTTCACGGTGACCGTGTCGGTGTCGGTGACCGTCTGGTTGTTCGGGTCTTTACCGGTCGCGGTGGCGATGTTGGTCGTGGTGTTCTGCAGGTTCTGGCTGCACTCGTAGGTCCAGATTTCACCCTTTTCCAGCAGGGCGTCCTGGTTGCCGCCGGTCTTGACCGGTCCGGTCATCCCGGTGGTGCACTTGTCATCGGCCAGGCTCACGTTGCTCAAAGGCGATATGCCGGTGTTGGTCACCACGAAGGTGTACTTCACCGGGTCGCCGGGCTTGACCTCCGACTTGTTGGCGGTCTTCACCACGTTGATGCCCGGGGGAATGAACTTGTTGGTGTAGGTGCACGTGATTGCCAGGGAAGCCTGGCTGGTTGCATCGGGGACGTTTGCGAGCGTGGCGGTCTTGCCACTGGTTGTCACCACCCTGAACAACCTGGCCTGCGCCATCTACGCATTTGACGTCCTGGAACTGCCAGTTCGCGGGGCTCGTCCCCTCGGTGATCGTGACGGTCTCACTGCCGGCGCGGATGGGCTTCTGGTACTCAGCGGTCCCGCCGTTCGTCTTGGGGGGAGTCAAGTTGCCGGGGCTCGTCTTCCAAGGGGATCCGACCAGGTCGCTGGTCGAAGTGAAGGGGAAGTCGGTGGTTGAAGTCGGAGCAGTTACGCCCTGATCCCACACGACCTTCTTCACCAGCTTGACGGGGCGTTTCTGGGCCAGTTTGCCATAGAGACACCCGGTCGTCGTGGTTCCTTCGGTAGTGATGAACTTAGTCTTCGCTTTTCCCACGGGCCTCGCCGGACAAAAAGCGGTCTTCGGGTCTTTGGGGTCTGTGAAACTGGGCTCTGTGAAACCGCTGGACACCAAAGCGAATGGGTAGCCGTCGATCGTGAGCTCGCCTGTAGGCGTGTCCGTGAATTTCAGAATATCGTCGGCGCAGTTTTTCTGTTCAGGGTCAACCTCGTCAGTGCAACCGTTGTTGGTTTCCCAAAGGTCGTAAGGGAATGCAAATGCGGTGTTCTTGAGCTCGATCTTCAGATCGCCGATGAAGTGGGTGTCGTTCTGGGGCTCGTCGGTGTTAATCGGATTGTTGTAGTGCTTCATTGTTCCGAGCAGAAACGACACGCCAGTGTCGGTACTGGTCTCAGCCGTGGGCGTGATGCCAATGGCACTCTGATTGCTTCGGTTGAGGTCGTCCGAGCAGGGCCTTCCATGGCCGGCTGCCGCCTCGTTGGGGTTGTTGACCCAGAGTGTCTTGTCGGGCGGGTTTGTCGAGGTGTCAGGCGGGTCGAATCGCACGCAGTTGCCGGCCGGGTGCTGTCCCTCCCCTTGTGTCCCGCCATCTGCGCCTTCACGGCTCCGATGTTCACGGCGCCAGCCGCCGCCGCCGGTGCAGCAGTAGCGACCGTGCCAGCCACTGCCCCAGCCGTCACCAACCCGGCCACGACCGCTGTCGACGTGATCGCCGACAAGAGTTTCCTAAACATGGTGGTGCCTCCCGTTTTCTCCCCGGTTCGCGCCGGAAACAGATGTGATTGCTGGATCAAAGATTTGATAGAGGAACGTATATCGACCTGCAGACACGTAACCCACGGTTATCACCGTTTTCCTCCCGGCCTGCCGATGGGCCTACCTGCCATCGGCTATTTGGCTGACCCAAATGTAACTCTGCGTCGTGGTCACTTTATATCCCTCGTTCGGGCTAATTTGCGCCAGGAAACCATACTGGATAAGGTGCGCCACGTCTCGTATCCACGCTGCGTAAACGACCGAATACGTGGCGTGGCATTCCCCCCCCTGACCCGGTGGTCACGCTCCGTGAACGGCCACGACGAAGGGCCGCACCCCTTTCGAGTGCGGCCCTTCGCGACTAGCCAGTTACCGCAGGATCCAGGACTTGCGCCAGGTGTTGGGCTTCCAGCGGTCGGTGAATCCGGGCTTCGGCTTGCTGCGCACGACTACCGTCACTTTGACGGCGTCGTAGCCCTTGGTCTTGACCGTGATGCGGCCCTTCTTGGTGACCTTCGTGTCGCAGAAGGCCGTCTCACCTGCCGCACTGCTTGCCAGCGGCCGGCAGAGCACCACCGGCTAGACGATCTTGCAAGGACTTCTTGGTCTTGATCTTGTCGGTCATGATCCGGTTGCCGACCTTCTTCGGCTGCGGCTTGTGCAGCGTCACCGTCGATCGGGCAGATCTTCTTGGACACCACGGGGCTGACCTGGGCGATCGAGTTGACCACTGTGACGCCAACTCCCTGGTCCTTGGTTGTCACCGTCGCTTGCCCGTTGGCCGGGCTATACGTCGGCGGGTTGAACGTCCAGCCCGTCGGATTCGGCGGCAACGCCGGCTCCACGACCGTGCAGACGGTGCCGGTCGGCAGTCCGCTGATGGTCTGCGACTGGCCCGCGCCCAGCGACACCGTGCCGTTCTTCACCGGATCGGCACCATCCACGCAGGTGTAGTTGATGTCGAACGTCCCGGTGTAGCCGGACTGCTGTGCGTTGAACTCCTTCGTGATCGTCAGCGAACCAAGATCGCGGGTGTTGACAATCGTGCACGTGACCTTCTGGCCCCTCTTCAGCGTGATCTTGTCGCCGTCGTTGAGCTTGCTGTCGACCGCAGCCGGTACAGGCTCCTCGCCAGCAGGCAGACACACCCAGTCGCTGGGGGAGTATCCGCCGGGACCGGACTCACCCAGGGTGTACTCCACGCCCCACCAGACCTTGGTGAAGTCGCCGGAGCCGCCAAGGTTCTCAACGCTCGGGGCACCTTGCGGTCCGGTGGCAGTCAATGTCCAGGTATTTGGATTGGCCTTACCCTGGACCTCTTTGACCAGTTTCAACCGCGCGGTGTCGCGAGATTCGTTCGTGGCGGTACATGAAACGATCTCCTTGGGTTCAATCTTGCCGAGGTTCCACTGACCGTTGTCGAGCGTGGCGGTGAACTCACGTTGAGTGCCCTCTACCAGGTTCTTCGCTACGCAGACCAGATCTGGTTGTATCTCGTAGCCAGGCTGCTGGACTTCCTTCACAATCACGGGGTCGGTATCAAAGTTGCCGGCCGGTTCCCACTGAAAGTTGGCCGCGCCACCCTGGCTGGTCGTCTGGGACTTGGTGCTGGGCGTATCCGCTGCAATGGGGTCATCGCCCGGCTCAACCCATGCGCCCCCACCTTCGCGAATCGTGACGGTCGTGTCGAACTTCCAGCCGTCAGCCGGTACGGGTTCCGGGTTGTCCGACGAAGTCACCACTTTGTTGATGGTCAGCGAAGGGGCGCACAATTCCACCGCGATGGTCTTCAGGGTTTTGGCGAGTGTGGCGTAGCTCGTCGTTTGCGTGAACCCAGCCGATGAGAAGTTCGATCCATCGGCCAGGAGCTCGACGTCGCTGGTGACCTTCTGGATAGGCGTCAGATTGACGCCGTCACCGACGGCAATGCCGAACATGTGAACACCGTCGCCTTTCATCTGGTTGGCGATGGTGATCGCGGCATTCGTCGCAGTAACAGTACCCGCGCCGCCACCGCCACTGGAGTTCGTTGTATTTGGATTGCCATCGGTGATGAAGACGATCAGATCCGGCGCGCCGGGAAAGTCGAAGTTGCCCTGGGACTTCAGGAGGCCGTCCTGCCAGTTCGTCCAGCCCTCCGAGATGAGGTTGTCGTAACTGCCCTTGATAGTGGGCAGGTTTGCCGTTGTGAGCGCGGTCGGCGGTAGATTCGCGCCCTGGGTCAGAGGACTGTCGTCGAGGAATCCTCTGCGTTGAGAAACTTGTGACGGACACGGTCGAACCCGTGTCGGCCAGCGACTCCACAAAGGACGTGGAGGCATCTTTGAGATTCTGGATGCCCGTCTCGCCGATAGAACCCGACGAATCAAGGACAAGTCCAAAATTCAGGCCGCACTGGGCATTCAGGTCCGGGTTCGGGTCGGAGGGAAAGTACTCCGTGGCAGATCCGGGGGTTGCCCCGGCACCCACCAACAAGGCTGCTAACACCCCTGCCGATGTGATTGCCCCCACCGCTCGCTTTAGAACCATTGTCGTTGCCTCCTCGTTCGTGTCTCAGTGTTGAGACCGTTCGCTGCCGCGTCGGGGAGAGGTCGATCAGAGGGCGAGAGACACGCTCCGTAGTCAGAGGAGGCGTCTCGCCCCCCGTTTGACTGACATGCTCTCGACTTATTGGCGGCTCTTAGACTAGGCCGATGTAAGGCAATCCTTACATCGGCCATAAGGGCCGGTATAAACCGACCACAGTCTGATTTGTGGCCGAATGTGGCCATTTCGTCCGCAATACGGCGTGGCAACTCCGCCTGCGAGACGCAACGACTCAGATGGAGTCCCAGACGCCCTTCACAGCGTCTTGCGCAGCGGCGGCCGCATCGTCAACCATGGTCACTCTGAGTCGCGTGTCGGCGGCCTCCGTGGAATTAAGTGCCCCCTCCGCCTGACGCGCCCACAGCACCTCCACCTTCAGCGCCGCCGTCCCCTCGACGAGTTCCCCCAACGCTGGATCCCGGTCGATCGCGTCCTTCAACAACGATGCCTCGCTACCGAATCGGCGGGTCAAGCGGTCGCGGCTGCGGCTGTCTCCAGGTGCGCCGACCAGCGTGATGCCGGCAGTCGGGCACGGTCGATCGCTGATCAGGTCGACGGCGTCCTCAGCCATCTTTCGGTAAGTGGTGAGCTTGCCGCCGGTGACCGCG
The DNA here is from genome assembly GCA_016719135.1 of Micrococcales bacterium. Lineage (GTDB taxonomy): Bacteria > Actinomycetota > Actinomycetes > S36-B12 > UBA10799 > JADKAV01. The sequence continues at coordinate 16,522 of JADKAV010000018.1, forward strand.
ATGACGCTGTTCGGCTGTCGGGCGATCAGGTGTCGGCGAGAGATGTCGGCGGTCTTGGCGTGGGCATCGCTGACCAGCGGCCGAAGCCCGCTGTACGTGCCGATGACGTCCTCTTCACGCAGGGGTATCGCCAGTGCCGCGGAGATCCGTTCGCGCAGCCACGCGAGCTCATCGGCGGTCGGTTCCGGGGGATCCGGCTGCAGCGAATCCGTGGGCAGGTCGGTCAGGCCGACGTAGGTGATTCCCTCGGGTTCGGGAATCGCGAACACGAACCGTCCGAACTCCCCGGGGATGGCCACAGGCATGCAGGCGGTCGGGTTGCCCAGGCGTTCGGACTTCACGACCAGGTGTGTGCCCCGGCTCGGGCTCAACGCGATCTCGGGATTGAGTTCCTGGGTCCACACGCCGGTGCACGTGATGATGTGTTCGGCCGTGATCGCGAACTCGCCGTCCTCGTCGCGCAAGGTGGCATGGCCGTCGCCGAGGCTGATGGCGTCGACGTGGGTGAGGATGTCGGCGCCGTACGCCGCGGCGGTTCGCGCCACGGCCACCACGAGCCGGGCGTCGTCCTCCACCTGGCCGTCCCAGCCGACGATGCCGCCCTTGAGTCCATCAGGACGCAGCGCTGGGCACATTTTGAGTGCGGTGCTGGCGTTCACGAACCGTGCCCGGGGCAGGACGTCGCGTTTGGTGCCGGACAGCTTGCGCAGCACGTCGCCGGCGACCAGACCCGCGTAGCTGACGTACGGGTCGACGCCGCCGTAGTTGGGGATCAGGGTCGGCAGGGCGCGGATCAGGTGCGGCGCGATCTTCGTGATCAGCAGGTGGCGTTCCTTCGCGCTCTCTAGGGCGACGTCGACGTGTCCGGTGGCCAGGTAGCGCAGCCCGCCGTGGATGAGTTTGCTGCTCCAGCGGCTGGTCCCGTGGGCCAGGTCGTGGCGTTCGACGAGGGTGACCTGCATGCCGCGTGCGGCCGCGTCCAGGGCCACGCCGACGCCGGTAATGCCACCGCCGACCACGAGGACCTCCGTGGCTCCGGCGTCGCGCAGTCGGCGCAGGCCGGCCGAACGGCGGTCGGCGTTGAGCAGGCTGCTGGGGTCACCGGGGCGGATCATGAGAGATATCCCTTCACGAGCAGACGCAGTTCGGCGTCTGTGCCACCGATCTGGTGGGCGAAAACGAATGTCTGTGCGACCAGCACGAGAGTCAGCGACATGGCGTCCGGGTTGCCCTCGCGCACGCTCCCGTCGCCGCTGTCGGGCTGCCCTTCGACGATCAGTCGGTGCAGGACCGTGCGGGCCAGGCGCTGGGTCGCGCCGAGCCGACCGCTGATCCACTCGGTCAGTTCCTCCGGTTCGTGGCGGATGACGGCTTGCATGAGGGGGTGGTCGTTGATCCGGCTCACCGACGTGACGACAATCTCTGCGATCCGTTCGCGCTGGGTCGCGGCCTCCAATGTCATGGTCTGCGCGACGATGCCGCCGAGTTCCCGGTTGAACAACGCGGCGATGATCGCGTGGCGGTCGGGGAACTTGCGGTACACGGTCATCCTCGACACCCCGGCGGTCTCGGCGATCGCCGAGATGTTGGCAGCGGCCGGACCCCCGTCGATGATCAGGGCGCTGGCGGCGTCGAGGATCCGGGAACTCGACTCATCGACCATTGGCTGTGACACCATGAGTGTTAGTGTAACAAGGACGAGTGGAGGTCACATGGCAGTGTCGACGGAATCGATCCAGCGCTGGGGCGAGGGTGGTCACGGGATCCCGACCAGCCTCCAGGAGTTCCTTGACGACCGCGGCATGGGGTCGGTGCAGCCACGCCCGGCCGTCGATCTGGCACAGGTGGCGGTGCGGGCTTCCCGGATTCCCGCCGAAGAGCTGGGCGCACTGACGGGTGTCTATGACGACCTGACGCGACTGCGGTGCTCGGGCGGTTTCTCCTTCATCGACTTGTGCAATCGCCGCTGGCCAGGGCGGGAACTGCCCGTGGTGGATGTGGTTCTACTGCCCCGCAGTCATGACGAGGTGCGGGCGATCCTTGATCTGGCGGCGGCCCAGCAATGGGCGGTGGTGCCGTTCGGCGGCGGAACGAGTGTGGTCGACGGCGTGGACGTGACCGACCGGCTGACCGTGGGGGTGGCTTTCTGGCAGATGAATACGGTGAGGCAGCTGGATCCGGAGTCCGGGGAGGTGTTGGTGCAAGCGGGCATCACCGGCCCGGAACTGGAGCGGTGGCTGCAGGCCCGTGGTTTCACGTGGGGTCACTTGCCGCAGTCCTGGGAGCGTGCGACGGTCGGTGGCTACGCGGCGACCCGGTCGTCCGGGCAGGCGTCGACGGGGTACGGCCGTGCGGATGCCACGGTCACCAAAATGCGGGTGGCGACCCCGCGCGGGGACTTCCTGCTCGGCAAGGCGCCCGCGACGGCCGCCGGCCCCGATCTGCAACAGGTCTTCCTGGGCAGCGAGGGGTCTTTCGGCGTCATCACGGAGGTCGGGCTTCGGGTACGGCCGCTGCCGGAGAAGAAGGTGTACGAAGGGATGCTGTTTTCCACGTTCGATGCCGGGGTGCGGGCCTTTCAACAACTGGCTCAGGACCGGGTCAACGCCGACGTGATGCGCTTGTCGGATGCCGACGAAAGCGCTGTGAACCTCGCGGGCAGCGGGCTGTCGGGGCTGAAGAAGCGGGCCTTCGACCGGTACACCGCCTTGCGCAAGGTCGACGGCGGGTGCCTGGCGATCCTCGGGTGGGAGGGCCCGAAAGACGTGGTCACCGCTCGGCGGGGCCACGCGCACAAGGTGTTCCGCCGGTTCGGTGGTGTGGGTTTGGGCAGTAGCGTCGGGCGGTCCTGGGAGAAGAGTCGGTTCGCCGGGCCCTATCTGCGCGACGATCTGCTCGACGCTGGGTACCTGGTGGAGACTCTTGAGACGGCCAATGAGTGGTCGCGGTTGAAGGGGACCTACGACGCGGTGCACGCCGCACTGCGTGGGGCGCTGGGCCTGTGCTTGATCGGCACCCATCTGTCCCACATTTACCCGACCGGCGCCAGCCTCTACTTCACCGTGATCACGCCGCTGGCCGACGACCCGGTCGCGCAGTGGAAGGCGGCGAAGGTCGCCGCGACCGACGCGCTGGTCGCCACGGATGCCACGATCACCCATCACCACTCGGTCGGCCGCGACCACGCGCCGTGGCTTTCCGCGGAGATCGGGGAGTCGGGGGTGGAGTTGTTGCAGGTGATCAAGGCGCATCTGGACCCGGACGGGTTGATGAACCCCGGGGTTTTGGGACTGGGGTAGGGCCGCGGGCTGCTCCGGGGATTTGGTCGTATCTGGTCGGTGGGTGACCACATGTGGGCTAAGTCCGTCGGGGCGGCGCGGGGCGGCGGGACTTTGGTCAAATCCCGTCTCTGGCTGACCATATACGTCCAAACTCGAAGCTACCTACAGTCAGGCACATACCGCTACAATGTAGTTATGACGTCACCTCGATCTGTGCGATTCGACGATTCAACGGTTGACAAATTGGCTGTCTTCGCAGCGCGCCGAACAGGGATGTCGAGCTCGAGTGCTGCGGCGTTGCTGGTTGAGGAAGGGCTGCGTATGGATGCGCATCCGGGCGTCGTTTTCCAGGACGGACCATCTGGGCGACGGGCAGTTTTGATGGCCGGCCCCGATGTGTGGGAGGTCATCCGCGCTCTGCGGGATGCGCGGGCGAACGAACCTGACTTGAGCCCCGACGAAATCATGGAACTGGTGGGCGACAACGCAGATATAGCGCTGAGCGACGTGCACGCGGCTCTTGGGTACTACGGGGAATACCCCGAGGAGATCAACGACTCGATCGCCGAGGCAGAAGAGGCCGAGGCGCGCGCACAGCGGGCATTGGAGCGAACCGTTGGGCTCCTCGGAGTGTGACGCAGTTACTGCTCGACGAGATGCTCTCACCGAAGATCGCCGAAGCCTTGCGCAGTGCCGGGGTTGATGTGGTGTCGGTGAGCGCTGAACCCAATTTGCGCGGGCTTGCTGACTCGGATGTGCTCGACTGGGCCGCATCAGAAGGCCGCGTGTTGGTAACGGACAACATCAAGGACTTCGCTGTTCTGAATGCGCAGTGGGCCGCCAGTTCGCGTAAGCACCCTGGCCGGCCGCTGGCCAGTTCGATTTCTTGTAGCGAGGCGCGCCGGGACTTTGGTCGTATCTGGTCGGTGGGTGACCACATACGGGCAAAGTCCGCCGGGACGGAACAGCCCCCCGAGACTTTGGTCGTATCTGGTCGGTGGGTGACCACATACGGGCAAAGTCCGCCGGACGGAACAGCCCCCCAGGACTTTGGTCAGATCCCGTCTCTGCGTGACCACATACGTCCAAAGTCGCTCGGGTCCGAGCACTAAGTACGCTCGAACCATGCCTCTGCAACTTCTCCCCGCCGTCGACGTCGCCAACGGTCAAGCCGTGCGCCTGGTCCAGGGTGAGGCTGGCACCGAGACCGACTACGGCGACCCGCTGTCCGCGGCCATGACGTGGCAGGAGCAGGGAGCGCAGTGGATCCACCTCGTCGACCTCGACGCGGCGTTCGGCCGGGGGAGCAACGCTGAGCTGCTGGCGCGCGTCGTCGGTGAACTCGACGTCGATGTCGAAATGAGCGGCGGGATCCGCGACGACGCATCGCTGCACGCGGCGCTGGCGACCGGCTGCCGGCGAGTCAACATCGGGACCGCCGCCCTGGAACAACCCGAATGGTGCGCACAGATCATCGCCGACCACGGGGATCGGATCGCGATCGGCCTGGACGTCCGTGGCACAACGCTGGCCGCCCGGGGCTGGACCGAAGATGGCGGCGAACTGTTCGAGACCCTCGCGCGGCTGGACTCCGAAGGGTGCGCCCGCTACGTCCTGACCGACGTTCGCCGCGACGGCACACTCACCGGGCCCAACCTCGACCTGCTGCGTGACGTGTGTGCTGCCACGGACCGGCCGGTGATCGCCTCGGGCGGGGTGTCGGCGTTGGCCGATCTCACCGCGATCGCCCAGATCGACGGGGTGGAGGGTGCGATCATGGGCAAGGCGCTGTACGCCGGGGCCTTCACCCTGCCCGAAGCGCTGGCGGCCGTGCGATGAGTTTGGCGGTGCGGGTCATCCCGTGCCTGGACGTAGATGCCGGCCGGGTCGTCAAGGGTGTGAACTTCGAAGGCCTGCGTGATGCCGGCGACCCCGTCGAACTGGCCACCCGCTACAACGCCGAGGGCGCCGACGAACTGATCTTCCTGGACATCACGGCAAGTTCCAGCGGGCGGGCGACCATGCTCGACGTGGTGCGGCGCACCGCCGACGCGGTGTTCATCCCCCTGACCGTGGGGGGTGGCGTGCGCAAGGTCGACGACTTCGATGCGTTGCTGCGCGCGGGGGCCGACAAGGTCGGCGTCAACACCGGCGCGATCGCAGATCCCGACCTGCTGACCAGGGCGGCGCGGCGGTTCGGCAACCAGTGCGTGGTGCTTTCGGTGGATGCCCGGCGCGCCCGCGGAACGCCCAGCGGTTTCGAGATCACCACCCACGGGGGGCGCAAGGGGACAGGCATCGATGCGGTCGCGTGGGCCGGAAATGGCGCGCGCCTCGGTGCCGGGGAAATCCTGCTCAACAGCATGGACGCCGACGGCACAACCGCGGGCTTCGACGGCGAGCTCATCGGCTTGGTGCGTGCGGAAGTCGATGTGCCCGTGATCGCCAGCGGCGGAGCGGGGACCGCGCAGGACTTCGTGGCCGCCGTACACGCCGGGGCCGACGCTGTGCTCGCCGCCAGCGTCTTCCATTACGGACAGCTCAGCATTCAGGATGTGAAGCAGACCATGGCAGCCGACGGGATCACGGTCCGGTTGTAGGTAAGGATCGCCCATGATCGACTCGACTAAGGTGCCCAATAGACCGCCGCCGCCCGCGACCCTTGGACACCCATGAGCCCCGAAGCGATCAGCCTGCTGACTCTGGTCGCAGTGGTGGGACTGTTCCTCTGGAACCGGCTCCCCGTGGAACTGGTGGCTTTTGGGGCGGCTTTGACCCTCTACTTCACTGGCGTCCTCGATCTGTCGCAGGCGCTGGCAGGGCTGTCCGATCCAGCGGTGGTGTTCATCGCCGCCTTGTTCATCGTCAGTGAGGGCTTGGACTCCACCGGGGTCACCGCGTGGGTGGGTCAAGGGCTGGGCAAGTTCACCCGCGGTGAGCCGCGTCGCATCCTGGTGGGCGCGATGATCCTGGCCGCGGTCCTGACCGCCTTCATCGGTCTCAACGGATCCATGGCCGCACTGCTTCCGGTCGTCATTCTCCTCGCGCTGCGCAACAACATCGCCACCTCGCGGCTGTTGATGCCGTTGGCCTTCGCCGGAAGTGCCGGCGGTTTGCTGCTGCTGACCGGCAGTCCGGTCAACGTGGTCGTCGCCGAGGCGGCGCAGGACGCCGGGGGTTATCTGTCGTACTTCGAGTTCGCACTGGTCGGGCTGCCACTGGCGATCGTGAGCATCGGACTCATCCTGGTCCTGGGCCCCCGGTTGATCCCCGAGCGGGTGAGTCTGCAGGTGCCGCCGGATCTGAGCAGCCATGCCCGCACGCTGGTCAGGGCCTACGACTTGCACAACATCTTCCATGTGCGGCTCGAGCCGGAATCGCCGCTGGTGGGGCATCGACGCGCTGTGGGAGCACTCGATGGATTCCCCGATCTGCGGGTCGTCACGGTTCTCAACGGGCAGACCCGCAGGCCGGATTCAGAGGGCTGGCTCGAACCCGGTGACCGCCTGACGCTGGTCGGTGATGGTGAGCAGGCCTACCGATTCGCTGGGCTGAATTCCCTGAAGGTCGAACGCGTGCGGGCTTCCGACGAGGTGAAGCAGTCGATCCTCTCGGTCACCACCGGGGCGGCAGAAGTCGTGATCCCGCCCCGTTCACGGTTCGTCGGTGAGCGTGCCCACGCCGGGATGGTCTTCCTGGGCGGATCGTTGGTCGTCCTGGCGATCCAACGGCAGGGCAAAGACCTCGGGCCCGGCGAGGTGCAACTGCAACCCGGCGACGTGCTGTTGATGGAAGGGGACTGGCCGGCCCTTGAGGAGACGCTCGCAGCCCGCGACATCCTGGTGGTGGAGTCGCCGGAGTTGATCCGTCGGCAATCGGTGCCCAGGGGCCGTGGATCGACAGCCGCGATGGCGATCCTGGTGGCCATGGTGATCATGCTGGCGACCGGGGCCGTGCCGCCTGCGGTGGCCGCACTTCTGGCCGCGGGGGGAATGCTGTTGACCGGTGCGCTCACGATCCACCAGGCTTACCGCGGCATCTCGTGGTCCACCGTGCTGCTGATCGCCGGCATGATTCCGCTGTCCACCGCCATCACCACATCGGGCGCAGGGGAAGCCGTGGCCGACGTGCTGGTCTCGGCGGTGGGGGAGCGCAATCCCCTGATCCTGCTTCTGGGTCTGGCACTGATCACCCTGGTGTTCGGCCAGCTGATCAGCAATACGGCAACAGTGCTGATCATGATTCCGGTGGCGTTGTCAGCCGCGGCGTCGACCGGGATCCCGCCGACGACCGTGCTCATGACGTTGTGTGTCGCAGGTGCTGCCGCGTTCCTGACACCCGTGGCAACCCCGGCCAACATGATGGTGATGGGACCGGGTGGCTACCGGTTCGGCGACTACTGGCGGATGGGCGGCGTGCTTTTCGTGGTGTTCCTGCTGGCCGCTGTTCTGCTGGTGCCGCTGATCTGGGGTCTGTGAGGATTCAGTCGGTCACTGTGCCCGACAGATTCCCCAGACGCTACAACTTCGGGCCGGTGAACGGCGCATCCATGGTCAGAGTGCAGGTGATCGTGCGGTTGCCCTTGTCCCATTGCGTCTCGTTCGGCAGGAAGTACCCCGGGATCAACGACTCGGGGTCGTCCAATGTCGGCCGGTAGCGGTTGAACGCCGTTGAGCACTGGTTCTGCGCCGAGGCCTTCATGGCCACCGTGCCCGCCCAGGTCAGATTGTCCAGGCTCACCTGGTCGATGATCTGCCCGTCGTGCTCCTCGTCGCAGGTGACCACATAGACCCCCTCAGCGGTCATGATCTCGCCGCGGGCATCGCGTGGAATGGCATAACACTGCGCGAACTGCAGACTCGCGATCGGGCGTACCCCGGGAATCTTGTCAGCTGCGGTCTCGGAGGTGTCCGGGGCGTTCTGGATCATCCACACCGATGCCGCCGCGACCATCGCGGACACCGCCAGCACCGTGCCGGCGGCAGCCAGTCGTGCACCCCGAGTCGCCATACCTAGATGGTTGCACGTGGCACACCGGCACAATGGGGCCCATGGGTGACGTTTCGCCGATCGCGCAAACCGTGCAGCGCCTGCATTTCGGCCCCGACGGGCTGTTGCCGGCGATCGCCCAGCAGTGGGACACCGGCGAGGTGCTGATGCTCGCCTGGATGGACGCCGAAGCGGTGCGCCGGACGCTGCAGACCGGCCGCGGAACCTACTGGTCGAGGTCGCGCCAGGAGTATTGGGTCAAGGGCGAGACGTCCGGCCACGTTCAGCAGGTCCGGGAGGTGCGCATCGACTGTGATGGCGACGCGGTCCTGCTCATGGTCGATCAGACCGGGCCTGCCTGCCACACCGGTCTGCGTTCCTGTTTCGACACCGCGTCGGTGCGCCCATGACCGATCCCTACGCGGTCGCGGCCACCTCCCCGAGCGGTATCACCGCACCCACCATCGATCAGTTCCGGGAGCTCGCTGACGACCGTCGCGTGATCCCGGTCGTGCGCCGGTTCCTCGTCGATGACCAGACGCCGGTCGGTTTGTACGCAAAACTGGCCGCTGGACGCCCCGGCACCTTCCTGCTGGAGTCGGCGGAGAACGGGCAGACCTGGAGCCGGTACTCATTCATCGGCGTGCGTAGCGCAGCGATGCTCACCGAGCATGAGGGACAGGTGCTGTGGGTCGGCAATGCCCCGGCGGGTCTGCCTGACCGCGGACTGGCGGTGGAAGCGTTGCGCGACACTTTGTCGTCCTTACGCACCCCACGGCCGCACGGTTTGCCGCCCCTGACCGGCGGTCTGGTGGGTTTCATCGGATACGACGCCGTTCGGCGCTGGGAACGACTGCCGGACGCGAACCCCGACGACTTGCACCTGCCCGAGTTGGCCCTGCTGCTGGCCACCGACCTCGCGGTGATGGACCACGTCGACGGCTCGATCTGGCTGGTGGCCAACGCCGTCAACTACGACAACACCGACGCCGGGGTGGACCGGGCCTTTCAGGATGCGGTGGCCCGACTGGACGTCATGCAGGCCGACCTGCACGCCGCCAGCCCGGCGAAAGTGCAGGCAATCGTGCCGGCCACCACCAGCCAGGCGAGCGCCAACCACGACTACCGTGCGGCCGTCGAGGTCGCCAAGGAGTACATCCGCGCCGGTGACGCGTTCCAGATCGTGCTGTCCCAGCGCTTCTCCCAGCCGTCCCGGGCGACACCGCTGGATGTCTACCGGGCCCTGCGGATGACCAACCCCAGCCCCTATATGTATCTGTTGAACATCCCCGGCACCCAGGGGATGGACACGGCCGGATTCAGCATCGTCGGGTCCAGCCCGGAAGCGCTGGTGAAACTCACCGGTGACGAAGCGATGCTGCACCCGATCGCGGGTACCCGGCCCCGCGGCACAACCCCGGATGAGGACGCCGCGCTGGTCGCCGATCTGCTGGCCGACCCGAAGGAGCGTGCGGAGCACCTGATGCTGGTGGACCTCGGGCGCAACGACCTCGGCCGTGTGTGTCGTCCCGGCACCGTGAACGTCGTGGAGTTCATGCAGGTCGAGCAGTACTCCCACGTGCACCACATCGTGTCGACGGTCGTGGGGCGCTTGCAGGATGGTGACACGGCCTACGACCTGCTGGCAGCCACCTTCCCCGCCGGGACTCTGTCCGGGGCGCCCAAGCCGCGGGCCATGGAGATCATCGACGAGTTGGAGAAAACCCGCCGGGGACTGTATGCCGGCTGCATCGGGTACTTCGATTTTGCCGGGGACATGGACACGGCCATCGCGATCCGCACCGCCTTGCTGCGCGATGGAACGGCCTATGTGCAAGCCGGCGCCGGCATCGTGGCCGACTCCGATCCGGCGACCGAGGACGAGGAGTGCCAGAACAAAGCCGCCGCCGTGCTGCGCGCCCTGACGATCGCGGAGGAGATGTCGTGATCGACCGAAATTCCGTGGTGGCAGAGGGTGCACGTGAGTAGCCGAAATCTGGCCCTGGTTCTCACCCTGGCAGGGGCTGCGGCGCTGTTCTTCCGGACACCTGAGGAAGCCGCCGCGGCGATTGGACTGCTGGGGGCGGTACTGGCGCTGGCCGCCATCTGGCTGACCTCCGGGCGGGTTCGCCGGGTGCTGGCCGTGCTCGCCACTCTGGCGTGGTTAGGCGCCGTGGCCCTGGCCGTCTCAGCATCGGTCATCGCGGTGATCGCAGCCATGAGCGGGCTGACCGGAGCGGTCATCGCCGTGGTGCGAGGTGGGGCTTGGCCGGGCTGGTCGAGCCGGTATGCACGCTCGGACCAGATCAGCGAAGATGAAGCCGACAACCCGCGGATGATGTGGGAGAGTCTGGACCGGGGCATGGATCCGACCCGCCGCCGCGATGCCTCGCCTGACGACTAGCCGCAACTCGATAGACTCACCGAAACAACCTGGAGGTTTCCCGATGCCGATGTATCACAACAACCACGGTCGGACCACCGCGATGTGGACGGGCACGACGATCGTGACCCTCGGTTTCCTGGTCGGCACCATCGCCGTGGTGATGGCGCAGCCCTGGTTGTTCTGGATCGGCGTGGCCATGCTTCCGCTGGGCGCCATCGTCGGCAAGGCGATGGCCATGGCCGGTATGGGCCAACCGCAGAAGGACGGTGCCAATACCACCGGATCGACGTCCGACTCCGCGCACGCGTGAGCTCAGAACGGGGCGTCGTCCTCGTGGTGGAGGACGAGCCGGCGATCGCCGATCTGCTCCGCATGTACTTGAGCCGCGAGGGTTTCCAGGTCCTCGTGGAGAGCGACGGGCAACGTGCGCTGTCAGCGGTGTCGGAGTTCCGGCCCTCCTGCATCCTGCTGGACGTCGGCCTGCCCGGGATGGACGGCATCGAGGTCTGCCGGCGGCTGCGGGCCGATCAGGACTGGACCCCGGTGTTGTTCTGCACCGCACGTGACGACGAGGTCGACCGTGTCCTGGGACTGGAACTCGGGGCAGACGACTACATCACCAAGCCCTTCAGTCCGCGCGAAGTCGTGGCGCGGGTGAAGGCGGTGGTCCGGCGGGCGCGCGGGCCGCAGGCGCAGTCTCAGGCCGTTCGTCTGGGGCAGGTCGAGATGGACCCGATGACGCGCAAATGTGTGGTCGCCGGGCGAACGGTGGAATTGACGGCTACCGAGTTCGACCTGCTTTTCTATCTCATGACCCACCCCGGCCAGATCTTCAGCCGCGACCAGTTGCTCAGCGAGGTGTGGGGATACGCAGCCATGGTGAACACCCGCACGGTCGATGTGCACGTCGCCCAACTGCGCTCGAAGTTGGGCGACCAGAACGTCATCCGGACGGTTCGCGGGGTGGGCTACGGCGCCGAAGCGAGCGAGTCCGGCGCAGATGCCCAGTGATGCCCCCAACGAGGCGGTAGCCCAACCCGCCGCGGCAATCTCCGTGCGCCGGGCGTCATTGACGCTGCGGACGGTGTTTGTCACAACGCTGGTTGCTCTGCTCGCCGTGCTGATGACCGGGCTGACCGCCCTGCCATTGCTGCGGGATGCGGAATTGCGCGATCAGCGCCGACAGTTGTCGCAGCTGGCCGACGCCGCGGCAGCGTCCACGCAGACGACGGGTCCGCTGACCGACGAGATCCAGCAGCGCCTCATCAGCACTTTGCGCAGTGAGCAGGTCAGCCTGGCGCTGATCACCCCGGACGGGGAGAACCCGCAGGGCCTGGCCAAGACCGAGGTGCTGCCCCTGTGGAGCGTGGGCCGGGTGACGACCAGCTACTCGTTGGACGCCCAGACGTTCATGGTCGAAGGGCGCCTGATCGCCAGCGATACCGGTTTGTTGTTGATCCAGCCCACGTCGGTGTCCGGCTTCGGCCTGCGTGAACTGTGGGGCCGGATCGGCATGGCGATCGTCATCGGCGGGGTCCTGGCAGCGATCGCCGGTGCGCTGCTGGCGCGCCGGGTGACCCGACCGCTGCGGACGCTGGTCAACGCGGCCCGCCGGCTACAGGTCGGTGACCGCAACCTGCGCCTTGAGCCGGAAGGCCCGGCAGAGATCGCGGACCTCGCGGTGGCACTCAACCAGCTCGGGGACAGCCTGGCGACCAGTGAGTCGCGACAGCGGGACTTCCTGCTGTCGGTGAGCCACGAACTGCGCACGCCCATGACGGCCATCGGTGGATACGCCGAGGCCCTCGCCGACGGAGTCGTCGCCGAGGAAGACATGGAGCGGTGGCCGGAACCATGCTTGCCGAGACGCACCGTCTGGATGCGCTGATCGCCGACCTTCTGGATCTGGCCCGGCTGGGCGCCGTGGAGTTCCCGCTGGACATCGTGGTGGTCGACCTGCGTGATGTCGCGGATGCCGCAGATGACGTGTGGGCCGACCGGTGCGCGGCTGAGGATGTGCACTGGGAGTTGCGCGTGCCCGAACAGCCCGTTCTGGTGCAATGCGACCCGGGACGTGTGCGGCAGATGATCGACAATCTGGTGGCCAACGCGTTGCGGGTGACACCGGCCGGCGAGCAGATCATCCTGCAGGCGGGCCTGGACGCCAATGGCGGTTACCTCGAAGTGCGCGACGGCGGTCCCGGACTGTCCGACAGCGACCTCGAGGTGGCCTTCGAACCCGCAGAGCTGTACAGCCGCTACCAGGGGTTGCGTCACGTCGGCACGGGCGTGGGTCTGGCGCTGGTGGGGCGGCTGGCCGGACGGCTCGGCGGCGAGGCCTCCGCCGGTCACGCACCGGAGGGCGGGGCTTGCTTCCGGGTCTCGTTCCCGCCGGCAACGGGGTAGCGCCCGTCCTCGGTCGGCCAGCACCTGCCAAGCGTGCGCCCGATCGCGTCCGAACCCGCGTACCCTGACCTTCATGGACAAAAGGTGGCAGCGGATGCGGGCTCCCATCGCCACCGGCGTCGCGGGGCTCGCGGCGTGCGCCTACGTGTACGCGGTGGACCCGTCCACGCCCGGGCACTACCCGGGCTGCCCCACGAAGATCTTCACCGGACTCGACTGCCCCTTCTGCGGAAGCCTGCGGGCGACTCACGATCTGCTGCACGGTGACGTTGTCGGTGCGCTGAGCCTCAACGCCGTCACCGTGCTGGTCATCCTGCCGCTGATCGCAGTGGCGTACGTGCTGTGGACCTATCGGCGCTGGCGGGGCGAGGACTTCTCGATGACCTTCCCGAAGTGGGCGACCAGCGCTCTGGTGGTGTTGCTCTTGGTGTTCACGGTGGTGCGCAACCTGCCGGGCATGCCCCTGGGCACGACCGCATGAGGGGGTCGAAGCGAGCGTCGGACGCGCGGCTACTCTGAGGCTTGTGAGCGTGCTCGACGACATCATCGACGGTGTCCGCGAAGACCTTGCCACCCGGCAGGCGCAGGTTCCGCTCGAGGACCTGAAACGCCGAGTCGAGTCCGTACCTGATCCGATCGATGCCCTGGCCGTCCTGCGCCAAGGCGGCGTCGGCGTCATCGCCGAGGTCAAACGTTCCTCACCGAGCAAGGGGTCCTTGGCAACCATCGACGACCCCGCGCATCTCGCGCAGGCCTACGAAGCCGGTGGTGCGCGGTGCATCAGCGTCCTGACCGAGAACCGTCGCTTCGGGGGCAGTCTGGAGGACCTGGCCGCGGTGCGCGCAGCGGTGGACATCCCGGTTCTGCGCAAGGATTTCATCGTCACCTCCTACCAGCTGTGGGAGGCGCGCGCCCACGGTGCAGACCTCGCCCTGCTGATCGTGGCAGCCCTGGAACAGCCCGCTCTCGTGTCCTTGGTCGAGAGGGCCGAGTCGATCGGGCTGCTGCCGCTCGTTGAAGTCCACGACGCCGATGAGGTCGTACGCGCAGTCGACGCGGGCGCCAAGGTCATCGGGGTCAACGCGCGCGACCTTCGCACCCTCGAGGTGGATCTGGGCATCTTCGCGCAGGTTGCCCCCACCATCCCGGAGGGCGTCCTGCGGGTCGCGGAATCCGGAGTGCGCTCCCCGCAGGACCTGTTGGCGTATGCGGCTTCTGGGGCCGATGCTGTACTAGTAGGTGAAGCCCTGGTCACCCATGCCGACCCGGGCGCCGCGGTCCACGACCTGGTTTCGGCCGGGGAGCATCCAGCGGTCCGCCACGCCGACTAGGAGGTACGAAGTGGATCTGCCCGACGCTAGTGGGCATTTCGGGCGGTACGGCGGACGGTTCGTGCCAGAGGCGCTGGTCGCCGCCCTCGATGAACTCGATGATGCGTTCCGCAAGGCCTGGGTGGACGACGCCTTCCATGCCGAACTCGACACCCTGCTGCACGAGTACAGCGGCCGACCGACTCCATTGACTCCCGCCGTTGGCCTGGCCAAAGCCTTTGGCGTAGCCGAGGTCCTGCTCAAGCGCGAGGACCTCAACCACACCGGTAGCCACAAGATCAACAACGTGCTCGGCCAGGCGCTGCTGACCAAGCGCATGGGCAAGACCCGGGTCATCGCCGAGACCGGCGCTGGACAGCACGGGGTCGCGACCGCCACCGCAGCAGCACTGCTCGGCCTCGAGTGCGTGGTGTACATGGGCCAGGAGGACACGCAGCGGCAGGCGCTGAACGTGGCCCGCATGCAGTTGCTCGGTGCCAAGGTCGTGCCGGTGACCACCGGCAGTCGCACGCTCAAGGACGCGATCAACGAGGCGATGCGCGACTGGGTCACCAACGTCGCCTCGACGCACTACTTGCTCGGCACCGTCGCCGGGCCGGCACCGTTCCCCGAGATGGTCCGCGAGTTCCACCGGGTCATCGGCAAGGAGACGCGCCAGCAATGCCTGGATCGGGGTGGGCTGCCCGACGCAGTCGTCGCCTGCATCGGCGGTGGCTCCAACGCCATCGGCATCTTCTACGACTTCCTCGATGATGCCGACGTCGGTCTCTACGGATACGAGGCGGCAGGTGACGGCATCGGGCACCGGACGTCACGCCGCAACCCTGTCGGCCGGTTCGGTCGGCGTTCTGCACGGGACCCGTTCGTACCTGTTGCAGGACGACGACGGGCAGACGATGGCCAGTCATTCGATCTCCGCCGGTCTGGACTACCCCGGCGTCGGGCCCGAGCACGCGTGGCTGCGGGACTCCGGACGTGTTCACTACGAAGGAGTCACCGACGCCGAGGCGATGGCGGCCTTCGAGTTGTGCTGCCGCACCGAGGGCATCATTCCAGCCATCGAAAGTGCGCATGCCGTCGCCGGTGCGCAGCGGCTGGCAAAACAGCTGGGACCGGAGGCGAGCATCGTTATCAACATGTCCGGACGCGGGGACAAAGACGTCGCGACCGCTGCGGCGTACTTCGGGCTGGGGGACGTGTGAGCCGGCTTCAGGAGGTCTTCGCCGCCGCCCGCGCCGAGGACCGGGCATTGCTCATCGGGTACATGCCGGCGGGCTTCCCGACCTGGGTGGATGCGGTCGCGATCGTGTCCGCGATGGTGGAGAACGGCGTCGACGTCGTCGAGATCGGGCTGCCCTACAGCGATCCGCTGATGGACGGCCCGGTGATCCAGGCCGCAGCCGACCAGGCCCTCGCGAACGGCATCAATACGACCGACGTTCTGCGGACCGTGCAGGCATTGGCGGACATGGGTGCGCCCACGTTGATCATGAGTTACTGGAACCCGATCGAGCACTTCGGCGTCGACCGGTTCGCCAAGGATCTCGCGCAGGCCGGCGGGGTCGGCGTCATCACCCCGGACATCATCCCCGAAGAGGCCCAGGACTGGATCCGGGCCACTGACGAGGCCATGATCGACCGGGTGTTCCTGGTCGCCCCGTCGTCGCCGAGGGCGCGCATCGAGCGGGTCGCCGAAATCAGCACCGGATTTGTTTACGCCGCCTCGACCATGGGTGTCACTGGCACCCGCGCCAGTGTCGGAGCCGATGCCGCCGATCTGGTCTCCCGGGTCCGCGAGGTGACCCGCCAGCCGGTGTGTGTCGGCCTTGGGGTTTCCACCCCGCAGCAGGCCGCAGAGGTGGCCCGGTACGCCGACGGTGTCATCGTGGGTTCGGCCTTCGTCCGCCTGGTGCTGGAAGCGAAGACTCCGGCAGCGGCGGTCGCGGATGTCGCAGCCCTGGCCGCGGGGATGGCCGCTGCAGTCCGCTCGGCACGCAAGCAAGGAGCCCAAAAATGAGTGACCGCCTCAAAGACGTCATCGGGCTGGTCTCGCGGCTCGGTCTGGCTTTCGTGTGGGGTTACGCGGGCATCGTGAAGATCTTCGAAGTCAACGGGGCGCGGGATGCGATCCTGGCCTACCGGATCTTCCCTCCCGAATGGGCTGGCCCACTGGGCTGGGCACTGCCCGCATTCGAGATCCTGCTGGCGATTCTGCTGCTGCTGGGATTGTTCACCCGGCTGGCGGCGCTGGCTTCCGGGCTGCTGATGACGGCGTTCATCGTCGGCATCGCCAGTGTCTGGATACGCGGCTACACCATCGACTGCGGGTGCTTCGGTGGTGGCGGCGACATCAGCGCCGAAGGAATCGACGCGAAATATGCACGGGACATCGCCCGGGACTTCCTTTTTGTGGGCATGTCGGCATGGCTGGTGGTCCGGCCGCGCTCTCTGTGGTCGCTGGATCGCGAGTCGGTGAACCTGCCGGCCGATGCCGACGTCTACTCTGAAGAGGCGGAAAGGCAGGTCTGAGGCGAATATGGCGCAGAAGAAAGAATCGGCGAAGAGCACCCGGGAGAAGGCTGCGGAAGCCCGGGCGGCTGCGCAAGCGGCTGAACGCCGCCGGGAGCGCACCATCCGGATTGTCGGTGGACTGGCGGTCGTGGCGGTCGTCGGGGTGATTCTGGGTATCGGTATCACCCAGTCGGGCAACAACGACACCCCCGCGCCCAGCGCCGACTCGGCCCTTCCGACCGGCATCACCTCGGAGAACGGTTACGGGTTCCAGGTCAATACGGCAGCGGATGCACCGACCGTGGAGATCTACGAAGACTTCCAGTGCCCGGCGTGTGCCAACCTCGAGAACCAGTTCGGCCCGTTGATCCAGCAGGAAGCCGCTGACGGCAACATCCAACTGACCTACCACCCGATGGTCTTCCTGGACAACAATCTGCAGACCGACCACTCGCTGCGGGCGGCAAACGCCTTCGGGTGCTCGATCACCGGCGGTGTGGGCGAGCAGTTCCACAACCTGGTCTACGCCAACCAGCCCGCGAACGAGGGTGACGGCTGGACCGACGAACAGCTCAAGCAGTTCGGCGCCGACGCGGGTCTGACCGGCGAAGCGCAGAGCGCGTTCGACAAGTGCGTCGACGAGGGCACGTACAAGGGCTGGGCACAGCTGTCCAACGACGCCGCGTTCGAGCGCGGCATCTCGGGCACGCCCACGATCTACGTCAACGGCAAGGAACTGAAGAACGACGCGTTCGCCAGTGAGCAGGCGTTCAAGGACGCGATCACCAACCCGCAACAGTGATCCCGGCGTACATACCCTCGCCTTCGCAAGGGGTTTGGGAGATCGGTCCGATCCCGATCAGGGCGTACGCCATGTTCATCCTGCTGGGGATCTTCGTCGCCGTGTACATCACGGACAAGCGATGGAAGGCTCGCGGCGGCGGTGAGGGCCAGATCGCAGACGTCGCGCTGTGGGCGGTGCCCGCCGGCATCGTCGGCGCGCGGGTGTACCACGTGATGACTGACTGGACGACCTACTTCGGTGCCGACGGCGCGGGCTTCGTCGCTGCACTGAAGATCTGGCAGGGCGGCCTGGGCATCTGGGGCGGCGTGGCCGGGGGCGCGCTCGGCGCCTGGTACGCGTGCCGCCGGTACGGGCTGCTGCTTCCTCCGCTGGGGGACGCGCTGGCACCGGGCTTGGCCGTCGCGCAGGCGATCGGCCGTTTGGGCAACTGGTTCAACCAGGAGTTGTTCGGAGAACCGACAACGGTGCCGTGGGCGCTGCAGATCGACCCCGCGAACCGCCCGGCGGGCTACGAGCAGTTCGAGACATTTCACCCGACGTTCCTGTACGAGGCCCTGTGGTGCCTGGGTGTCGCTGCGGTCGTCTGGTGGCTGGACCGGCGCTATCGGATGGGCCACGGGCGAGTGTTCGCGACGTATGTGGCTTTGTACACACTGGGCCGGTTGTGGTGGGAACTGTTGCGCATCGATTCGGCCACGCTGATCTTCGGAGTCCGGATCAATGTCTTCACCTCCGTGTTGGTCGGTTTGGGTGCCGTGCTGTACATCGTGATCTCACGGCGTCGGGTGCCAGGCCGGGAAGAATCCGTCTACCGGGAGCCTGCGCAGTCTGTCGACGCGCGGGACTGACGAGGTACGTCGACTTGTATCTCGACAGCCCGCCGTGCGCCGCTGTGTTCAACTGCGCATGGGCCGCAGCCAACTCCCTGCGCACATGAGCAGCCCCGCGGAGAGACCGGTGGGGGCCAGTGCTCACCAGCGCCGCGGGAAACCCAAGGTACCCTTTACCGTCACCAGTAGAAGGACGCGATGATGCGCAATGTACGAACCGCTGTGCTCGGGGTGACTGTGGCGGCGTTGGCATTGACCATGCCAAGTCCGGCCGCGGCCAAAGTGACGGAAACCTGGCAGGTCGCGATCAACATGCCCGAGTCGTTCTCGATCGACGCCGGCGGGATCTTCTCGATCACGCCCGACAGGCAGAAGCTGAAAGTCAATGGTCGCAAGCGGACCGGCCGCTGGCAGAACTTCACCATCTCGTATCCCACTGTCCCAAGCGTTGAAGCAGACCCGTGAGAAGGACCAGCCGCAGGACGTAGCGCTGTCTGATCGGCCCCTGACGCGCAAACAGTCGAAGAAGCTCTCCCAGCGCCTGTTGTGGATCGACGCCGACGTGCTGCTGGTCTCGGCGGACAATCCGGTCTGCCAGACGGGTGTGACCTCCGCACAGATCCAGCAGATACTCTCCGGCGGCACGCGCGACTGGCAACAGATCGCCGCCCCCGGCACATGGCCCGCTGGGGCGCCCTCCGACATCCGCGTGTATGTCCCGTGGCGCGACGGAGGCTCGCAGCTGCTGTTCGGAATGCGCGCTTACGGGCCAGCGACCGTCGCTCGGGAAGCCGATGCGGTGAGTGCTGTGCCCAGGCTCATTTCGGCGGCAGTGGTCGCCAAGTACAGCGCGCTGCGGGCAAACCCCGGGGCCTGCGCCGTCCCGGTCGATGGCATCAGCCCGAACGACGCCACAGTGGCCAGCGGGGCCTATCCGCACACGCAACGCGTCTACTGGGTGACCAAGAAGAAGCAGCCGAAGTATGAACGCACTGTGCGGCGAGCCTACGAGAAGTACCTTTTCGGGACTGTCGGCGACCAGTTCCTGGGAACCGTCGGGCAGCGCGACCGGCTGCGGCCCTAGCCGATCTCGACATCAGCGGCGAGTTCGAGCAAGGCATCGCGCACCCGGTCGGGGTACTCCAGGACCAGGAAGTGGGTCGCGTCCCACCGCTCGACGCGACCCCGAGGTGTACGTTCGGCGGCTGCCTCCACCGCGGCCGGGTCGGTCACGAAGTCCTGGGCGGCGCTGACGTAGACCACGGGGCAGGAGACCGCCGAAAGGTCCATGGGCTGATGACGCTGCAAGGCACTGGCCAGATGGCCGTACCAGGTGACATCCATGGCCAGGAAATCGCGCAGCGCCTCACGCACGGTGGTCAGATCGGCAGAGGCACCGATCGCCCCGGTGGACTTGAGAAGTTCCGCGGTGGTGGGCAGTTCTCCCAGTCGGTGGACGAGTCTGCCCAGTAATGCTCCCGAGGTCTGCAGCAGCGCCGTCGTGAAGGAGACCAGCGACATCGCGACATCGCGGGGAATCGAAGCGACCGGCAGCATCGCCTGCGCTGAGCCGCCCGGAACTCCTGCCAACGCCAGCACCCCGGCCACCCGATCGTCCACGGCGGCCAGTTCAAGAGCGATGTTCACCCCCAGCGACCAGCCGACCACCAAGTACTGGTCCCAGCCTGCGTCCTCGACGACGGCCAGAGCATCTGCCACGTGGTCGGACATCTCGACGCCGCCGTGCGGCACCGAGGACGGTGGGATGCCCCGGTGGAACCACGTGCGGGCGTCGAAGCCGCAGTCCGGGTCGCGCAGGGTGGGCCAGGCGGCGGGACTGGAGGCCAGCCCGTTGCAGATGAGGAGCGGAATGCCGTCACCGCCGTTGGACCATGCGGCGATAGTCGTGCCGTCGGCGCTGGTCACGGCGGTCTGGGTCACGCACCCAGTGTGCCCTGCCGGGCTTGGCAGATGGGGGCGCTACCGGAGAACCGAGACCGGGACCGGTGTGGCGCGGTCGGCGGTGCCTCCGTCCCCGAGTTGTCCGCCATCGCCGGCACCCCAGCACACCGGCAGTTGGTTGACACGCGTGGCGCAGACGTGCTGATATCCCGCCGAGACCGAGGACGCATCACCCAACCCAGCGACCTGCACCGGGCTGTTGACGTCGGTGAACGTGCCGTCGCCGATCTGCCCGCTGCTGTTCGCGCCCCAGCACTTCACGGTGCCGCCTTCTAGGGTCACGCAGGATGAGAAGCCGCCCACGGACAGCGACGTGACTGCATTCACCGAGGTGTTCACCGGACTGGACGAGTCGTTGAAGCTCCCGTCACCGAGTTGGCCGGCGTCGTTGCGGCCCCAGCACCGGACCGTGCCTGCGCCGATCGACCGCGCGCAGGCATGGCTGTTCCCGATGCCGATGTCTTGAGAGTCGGCCAGTCCCGTGACCTGCACGGGTGAGAGTTGATTCGAGGGAGGAAATGACACCCCCAACTGGCCGGAGTCGTTGAATCCCCAGCAGCGAGCTGTGCCGTCCACGAGGCTGGCGCAGGTCGACCCTGAGCCCGCCGAGACGGACAATGCGGTGGTCACTCCCGTCACCTGCACGGGCACCTTGTTGATCGTATTAGCGGCACCGACGCCCATCTGACCCGCGTTCCCCAGCCCCCAACACTTCACCCTTCCGCCCAGCAGCGACGCACAACTGAAACCGTCGCCACTGCTGAGCGTGAATGCTTTGTCCAGGCCCAGGGCGACCGGAACCGGTGTGCCCGAGCTGATCGTGTCGTTGTTGCCCAATTCGCCGTTGTTCCCGTATCCCCAGCACAGAACCGATCGGTCGGACCGTATGGCGCACGAATGCTGGCGTCCGGCCGACACGGCGATCGCATCCGACACGCCCACCACCGTCGACAAGTCAGTGGGGGCGAGGGTGCCGTTCCCGAGCTGACCGACGGAATTGTCGCCCCAACACCGGATCGATCCGTCGTCGATGAGCGCACAGGTGTGATCGCCACCCGCGCTGATGGAACTGATGCCTAACGTCTTGACGGTGAGCACACGCCGGTCTGAGACCCGCCCGTCGCTGGCGATCGCGAATGCGGCGTACGAGTACTCACTGCCCGGTGCGAGTCCGGTATCCCTGGCTGCACTCTGCGTGACAGCTACAAGGACTCCAGCATTTGGGCTGTCCGGGGCAGTTGGACCTGCGGCTCGGCGCACAACGACGGAGTCTTGGGACGAGGCCCACGTCACGCTCACGGAGGTCAGTTCGCGATCTCCGACCCGGAGATCGCTCACGGGCGTGACCGGCGGGGGAATGGGTGGTGTCGGCGGAGTGACCAGTCGGTAGCGGATCCGAACCCGTTTGCCTTTACCTGATGTGACGCGGACGCTCTGCTTCTTCGCAGAGGGCACGTAGGAACTACCTCCGACGCTCACTGTCCTGGCAACGATGCGGTACCTGCCCGGCTTCATCCGTTTGAGGGTCTTCGACTTCGTCAGCGTCTTCTTGTAGCCCTTGCGTTTGATGGTCACCGCGGCTTTGGTGCGCTTGGGCAGACCGGTTACCTTCACGGTCAGGCTGCGACTCGGCGCTTTGGCGACGGGCAGCGTCATCGGCTGGGCGAGTGCGGAATGGGGGAGTAGTGCCGCGGCGAGTGCGGCTACGGCCAGGCCCGTAGTGACCGTCATGCGTGAAGACATGAGTAGATTGTGCCGCCTCGCTGGGCGTTGATCAACAAAAGGTGTCGAGTCTGCGCACGGGGCGCAGCCCTCACGGCTGGCGACAAGCACGCGGACAGATGGGTTATGCTGATGACGCTTCGGGCCAACGGCGTCCCGCGGGCCGCGCGATAGCGTGCGTCCGATCGGTAGACCCAAGACCAGGAGTGCCCATGATCCCCGCCAACGGCCTGTACGACCCAGCGTTCGAGCACGACGCCTGCGGTGTCGCATTCGTCGCGACCATGTCCGGTGAGCCCAGTCACGAGATCGTGCAGCACGCGTTGACCGCCTTGCGCAACCTCGAGCACCGCGGTGCCTCCGGCAGCGAGCCCGACTCCGGCGACGGTGCCGGGATTCTGATCCAGGTGCCCGACGCACTGTTCCGCGACATGGTGGAATTCGACCTCCCGCGGGCGGGGGAGTATGCAGTCGGCACCGCGTTCCTGCCGTCCGAGCCCGGCGAGGCCGCGGTTGCCGTCAAGTCGATCGAGTCGATCGCAGCCGATGAGGGCCTGACGGTGCTGGGCTGGCGGGAGGTGCCGACCTTCGATGCGATGGTGGGGCAGACCGCGCGCAGCACCATGCCGCAGTTCCGGCAGTTGTTCCTGACCGGTCCGACCGGTGACGACGAACTCCATCTGGAGCGCCTTGCCTTCGTCCTGCGCAAGCGCGCCGAGCGTGAGGCGGGCATTTACTTCCCCTCGTTGAGCACCCGCACGATCGTGTACAAGGGCATGCTCACCACCGCGCAACTGGAGCCGTTCTTCCCCGACCTGTCCGACCCGCGGACTGCCTCGACACTTGGGATGGTCCACTCGCGCTTCTCGACGAACACGTTCCCGAGCTGGCCGTTGGCGCATCCGTTCCGGCTGATCGCCCACAACGGTGAGATCAACACCGTCAAGGGCAACCGCAACTGGATGCGTGCCCGGGAGGCGCTGCTGACCAGCGAACTGATCCCCGGCGACCTCGAGCGCCTCTTCCCGATCTGCACCCCGACGGCCAGCGACTCCGCGAGTTTCGACGAGGTCCTCGAGTTGCTGTACCTGGGCGGACGGCCACTGCCGCACGCGGTGCTGATGATGATCC
Source organism: Micrococcales bacterium (assembly GCA_016719135.1). Taxonomy (GTDB): domain Bacteria; phylum Actinomycetota; class Actinomycetes; order S36-B12; family UBA10799; genus JADKAV01. The sequence continues at coordinate 39,876 of JADKAV010000018.1, forward strand.
CGGAGGCCTGGGAGAACAACACTGAGATGGACCCGGCGCGGCGCGCCTTCTACGAGTACCACTCCACGCTGACCGAACCGTGGGACGGACCTGCCAGTGTGTCCTTCACCGACGGCCGCTTGATCGGGGCGGTACTGGACCGCAACGGTCTGCGTCCGGGACGGTTCTGGGTGACCTCCGACGGGCTGGTCGTGCTGGCCTCCGAGGCCGGTGTGCTCGACCTCGACCCGGCGACGGTCGTGCGCAAGGGGCGCCTGCAGCCCGGCAAGATGTTCCTGGTCGACACGGTCGCCGGGCGCATCATCGAGGACGACGAGATCAAGGCCGAGTTGGCCGCGGAACACCCCTACGAGGAGTGGCTGCACGCCGTCATGATCCACCTCGAGGAACTGCCCGAGCGTGAGCACGTCATCCACACCAGGCCGTCGATCGCCCGCCGTCAGCAGTCCTTCGGCTACACCGAGGAGGAACTGCGGGTCATCCTCACCCCGATGGCACAGGGCGGTATGGAACCCATCGGCTCCATGGGCACCGACACGCCGGTGGCCGTGCTGTCCGACAGGCCGCGACTGCTGTTCGACTACTTCGCGCAGCTGTTCGCCCAGGTGACCAACCCGCCGCTCGATGCGCTGCGCGAGGAGATCATCACGTCGCTGAGCAGCCCGATCGGCCCCGAGGGAAATCTGCTGGATGCCACACCGGCACACTGCCGTCAGGTGCTGCTGCCGTTCCCCGTGATCGACAGTGACGAGTTGGCCAAGATCCTCAACATCAATGCCGACGGGGATCTCCCCGGTTTCGCGGCGATGAAGGTGCGCGGCCTCTACGACGTCAACCGGGGTGCCGAAGCCCTTGAACAGCGGCTCGAGGAGATCTTCGCGGAGATCGACGCCGCCATCGACTCGGGCATCCGGTTCCTGGTCCTCAGCGACCGCGACTCCGACCCGGAGCACGCCCCGATCCCGTCGCTGTTGCTGACCTCCGCGGTGCACCACCACTTGGTGCGGCAGAAGACACGCACTCTCACCTCGGTCATCGTGGAAGCCGGAGACGTGCGCGAGGTGCATCACGTGGCACTGCTCGTGGGATACGGGGCTGCGGCGGTCAACCCATACCTCGCGATGGAGACCGTCGAGTCGATGGTGCGCTCGGGCACGATCACCGGCATCACGCCCGAGGTGGCCGTGCGCAACCTGGTCAAGGCGCTGGGCAAAGGAGTCCTGAAGGTGATGTCGAAGATGGGCATCTCCACGGTCGCCTCCTACCGCGGCGCCCAGGTGTTCGAGGCCCTGGGCCTGAGCCAGGAACTGGTGGACCGGCACTTCACCGGCACGACGTCGAAACTCGGCGGGGTCGGCCTCGACGTGATCCACGAGGAGGTGCGTGGCCGTCACCAGACCGCCTACCCACCGACCGGCATCTCCCCGGCGCACCGGGCCCTCGACATCGGCGGGGAGTACCAGTGGCGCCGCGAGGGCGAGCCGCACCTGTTCGACCCCGAGACGGTGTTCAGGCTGCAGCACGCCACCCGCGAGGGTCGCTACGACGTTTTCCGGCAGTACACCGACACCGTCGATGACCAGAGCCAGCGCCTCATGACCCTGCGCGGCCTGTTCGACCTGAAGATCGGGCAGCGTCCGCCGGTTCCGATCGACGAGGTGGAGCCGGTCAGCGAAATCGTGAAGCGCTTCTCCACGGGCGCGATGAGTTATGGATCGATCTCCAAAGAGGCTCACGAGACGCTGGCGATCGCGATGAACCGGTTGGGTGCGAAGTCCAATACCGGTGAGGGCGGCGAGGACCCCGAGCGTTTCCAGCCGTTGCCCAACGGGGATTCCAAGCGCTCGTCGATCAAGCAGGTCGCGTCTGGTCGGTTCGGAGTCACCAGCGAATACCTGGTGAACGCCGACGACATCCAGATCAAGATGGCTCAGGGCGCCAAGCCCGGTGAGGGTGGGCAACTCCCGGCGCACAAGGTGTACCCGTGGGTGGCCAAGACCCGGCACTCCACGCCGGGCGTCGGCTTGATCTCCCCGCCTCCGCACCACGACATCTACTCGATCGAGGATCTGGCGCAATTGATCCACGACTTGAAGAACGCCAACCCGCGCGCGCGTGTGCACGTGAAACTGGTCGCGGAGGTCGGCGTCGGAACCGTTGCGGCCGGTGTGAGCAAGGCGCACGCCGATGTCATCCTCATCTCCGGCCACGACGGCGGGACCGGTGCCTCGCCGCTGACCTCGCTGAAACACGCGGGCGGGCCCTGGGAACTCGGGCTGGCCGAAACGCAGCAGACGCTGATCGCCAACGGCCTGCGCGATCGCGTGGTGGTGCAGACCGACGGTCAGTTGAAGACCGGCCGGGACGTGGTCATCGCAGCGCTGCTGGGAGCCGAGGAGTACGGCTTCGCCACCGCACCGCTGGTGGTCATGGGGTGCGTGATGATGCGGGTGTGCCACTTGGACACCTGCCCGGTGGGGGTCGCCACTCAGAACCCCGTGCTGCGCGAGCGGTTCACCGGACAGCCGGAATTCGTGGTCAATTTCTTCGAGTTCATCGCCGAGCAAGTGCGGGAGTACCTCGCGGAACTCGGCTATCGCAGCCTGGAGGAGCTCATCGGCAAGGTGGACCTGCTGGACGTCCACAAGGCGGTGGACCACTGGAAGGCGCAGGGGCTGGACCTTTCCCCGATTCTGGTGCAACCCGAACCGGGGGCTGCCACCCGTTGCGTCACCACCCAGGACCACGGCTTGGACAAGGCGCTGGACGTGCATTTGATCGAACTGTGCGAGCCGGCGCTGGAGTACCGGGAGCCGGTGCGCGCGCAGTTGCCGATCCGCAACGTGAACCGGACCGTCGGCACCATGCTGGGCAGTGAACTGACCCGGCGGCACGGCGCAGATGGGCTTCCGCCCGGCACTATCGACATCACGTTCACCGGTTCAGCCGGGCAGAGTTTCGGGGCATTCGTGCCCAAGGGGGTCACCTTGCGTTTGGACGGGGACACCAACGACTACCTGGGCAAGGGGTTGTCCGGCGGGACCCTGATCGTCCGGCCCGACCAGCGCGCGCAGTTCACCGCCCACGAGCAGATCATCGCCGGCAACGTGATCGCCTACGGCGCGACCGACGGGCGCATCTTCGCCAGCGGCATGGTCGGCGAGCGTTGCTGCGTGCGCAACAGTGGAGCCACGGTGGTCGTCGAAGGAGTCGGCGATCACGGCTGTGAGTACATGACCGGTGGTCATGCGGTGGTCCTCGGTCCGGTCGGCCGGAACTTCGCCGCCGGAATGTCGGGTGGGACGGCGTTCCTGCTCGACGCGAACATCGAGCACATCAACCAGGACATGGTGGGCTTGGAGGACCTCGATGCCGAGGACGGCAACTGGCTGGCCGGCATCGTCGCCGAGCACGCCGAACAGACCGGTTCGCTCATCGCGCAGGAACTGCTGGCCGACTGGCCGTCGTCGCTGCGGCGGTTCGCCAAGGTGATGCCGCGCGACTACCGAAGAGTGCTCGATGCAATAGCCCTGGCCGAAAGTGAAGGCCGCAACGTGGACGAGGCGATCATGGAGGCAAGCCGTGGCTGACCCGAGAGGTTTCATGAAGGCAGGACGGCAACTGCCGGCGCGGCGGCCCGTCGACATCCGCATCCAGGACTGGCGCGAGGTGTACGAGTCGTTCGGGGAATCGAAACTGCGCACCCAGGCGGCCCGCTGCATGGACTGCGGCATCCCGTTCTGCCACAACGGCTGCCCGCTGGGCAACCTGATCCCGGAGTGGAACGACCTGACCCGCCGCGGTGATTGGCATGCTGCGATCGAGCGTCTGCACGCGACGAACAACTTCCCCGAATTCACCGGCCGACTGTGCCCGGCGCCGTGCGAGACAGCCTGCGTACTGGGGATCAACCAGGACCCGGTGACGATCAAGCAGGTCGAGGTCTCCATCGTCGACCGGGCGTGGGACTCCGGGTGGGTTCAGCCGCAGCCCCCCGAGCGACTGTCGGGCAAGACCGTGGCCGTGGTGGGATCCGGGCCGGCGGGTCTTGCCGCCGCCCAGCAACTGGCCCGCGCGGGCCACACTGTGGCCGTCTACGAACGCGCCGACCGGATCGGCGGTCTGCTGCGCTACGGAATCCCCGAGTTCAAGATGGAGAAGAGCCATCTGACCCGGCGGTTGGCGCAGATGGAGGCCGAGGGTGTCAAATTCCGCACCGGCATCGAGATCGGGACCGATCTGTCGGCTGACGACCTGCGCCGCCGCTACGACGCGGTCCTGCTGGCGGTCGGTTCGACGATCGGCCGCGACCTGCCGGTACCCGGCCGCGAGCTGACCGGGGTTTATCAGGCGATGGATTACCTGCCGTTGGCCAACCGCGTGCAGGAGGGCGACCTGGAGGAGGCGCCGATCAGCGCCGCCGGCAAGCACGTGGTGATCATCGGTGGTGGCGACACTGGAGCCGACTGCCTGGGAACCGCCATCCGGCAGGGGGCCGCGAGCATCACGCAACTGGAGATCCTCTCCACCCCTCCGGAAACGCGACCCGCAGGCCAGCCCTGGCCGACCTACCCGATGATCTTCCGCGTCTCGTCCGCGCATGAGGAGGGCGGCGACCGCGTCTTCTCGGTGTCGACCAAACGCTTCATCGGCGAGAATGGCGTCCTGACGGGCCTTGAGATCGTCGAGGTGGAGTGGACGGATGGGCGACCGGTCGAGATCGCCGGGACTGAGCGCGTGATACCGGCGGACCTGGTCACTTTGGCCATGGGCTTCGTCGGTCCCGAGGCGGACGCTTTCTGCTCCCAGATGGGACTTGAGCGCGATGAGCGCGGCAACTTGGTCCGCGACGACGACTACGCGACGAAGGTGCCGGGTGTCTTCGTGGCCGGTGACGCCGGGCGAGGGCAGTCGCTGATCGTGTGGGCGATCGCGGAGGGCAGGGCTGCGGCCTCGTCCATCGACCAGCATCTGATGGGCACCACGAACCTGCCGAAGCCGTTGCCGGCGTCCGCGCGTCAGGTGACGGTGTAGGCGGTCCTAGATCAGCCGTTGGCGAGAGTCTGATGGCCTGGCGGTCACTGTCTGATGCGTGACGTGCTGGGCGGTGGTTGATCCACTCGGCCTCGCGAAGGTGGGGCGAGCCGGCCCACAGGCGTGAGAGTTGGGTACGGGCGTTGGAGATCGGTACGGGCGTTGGAGATCGACGGGCCGTGCAACTCCAACGGCTGTGCCTTTGTCCAACGTACGTACATAACTCCAACGTCTGCGCGGGGTGGTGTAGGCGGTCCTGGATCAGTCGGTTGGCGAGAGTCCGATGGCCTGGCGGTCACTGTCTGATGCGTGACGTGCTGGGCGGTGGTTGATCCACTCGGCCTCGCGAACGTGGGGCGTTCACCGGCGCACAGGCGTGAGAGTTGGGTACGGGCGTTGGGACGGCGACGGCCGGAACCCAACGCCTGCACCGGCGGGCGGCCGACCCACAGGCGTAGAGTTGGGTACGGGCGTTGGAGATCGGTACGGGCGTTGGAGATCGACGGGCCGCAACTCCAACGGCTGTGCGCTTGTCCAACGTACGTGCATAAGTCCAACGCCTGCGCCGGGGCGGGCGGCCGACCCACAGGCGTGAGAGTTGGGTACGGGCGTTGGAGATCGGTACCGGCGTTGGAGATCGACGGGCCGTGCAACTCCAACGGCTGTGCCTTTGTCCAACGTACGTGCATAAGTCCAACGCGTGCGCGCGGGCGGTCAAGTCCGGCCGGAACGGCAGATGCCAACCGAGCTGCCCATTTTGCTGAACGCTGAACCAAATGCGCCAGATCCGGCAAGCGCGTCCCGTCGACAGTGACTACGCTCGGACGAGTGCGTCGAGCGAAAATTGTGTGCACTCTTGGTCCGGCAACGGATTCCGAAGAGACAATGGCCAAACTCATCCGTAGTGGAATGTCGGTTGCCCGGCTGAACCTGAGCCATGGCACCCAGGCCGATCACCAGGCCCGACTGGACCTGGTCCGCCGGTCCGCCCGCGATGCCGGGGTGGGAGTAGCGGTCCTCGCGGATCTGCAGGGACCCAAGATCCGGCTGGGCACGTTCGTCGACGAACGGGTCGACCTCATGCAGGGCCAGCGTTTCACCATCACCACCCGCGATGTTCCCGGCGACGCACAGACCTGCTCCACCACATACGGCAATCTCACCCATGACGTCAGAGTCGGCGATGAGGTCCTCATCGACGACGGGAACGTCACGCTGCGGGCCGTGGAGGTCGGTGCCACCGAGGTCGTGTGCGAGGTGCTCGTCGGCGGCCGCGTGAGCAACAACAAGGGGATCAACCTTCCGGGGGTCATCGTCAGTGTTCCGGCGCTGTCCGAGAAGGACATTGACGATCTGCGATGGGCCCTCAACGCTGATGTGGACATGGTGGCGCTGTCCTTCGTGCAGCGACCCGAGGACATCGACGACGTGCGCCGGATCATGGACGAGCAGGGAGTCCATCGCCCGATCCTGGCCAAGATCGAGAAGCCACAGGCCGTCGATCATCTGTCGGCGATCATCGACGCGTTCGACGGCATCATGGTCGCGCGCGGTGATCTCGGCGTCGAGCTGCCGCTCGAGCAGGTGCCGCTGGTGCAGAAGCGCGCGATCGAACTCTCCCGCGCGGCTGCCAAGCCGGTGATCGTGGCCACCCAGATGCTGGACAGTATGGTCACCAGCAGTCGTCCCACCCGCGCTGAGGCCTCCGACGTCGCCAATGCAGTTCTTGACGGCACCGACGCTCTGATGCTCAGCGGGGAGACCAGTGTTGGTGATCACCCGGACCTGGTGGTCTCCACGATGGCCCGAATCATCGAGTACGTCGAGGAGAAGGCGCTGGGGACGCTATCGGAATCGGCGGACAACCGCACCGGTTCGACAGCCCGAGCCATCACCCGGGCAGCGACCGAAGTCGCCGAAGAGGTGGACGCGAAGTTCATCATCTCCTTCACCGAAACGGGCTTGACCCCGCGCTTGGTCGCTCGTCACCGTTCCCGGATCCCGATCCTCTGTTTCACACCCACCGCGCACGTGCGCAACTACCTGGCGCTGGTGTGGGGGATCACTCCCTTTGACGGCAAGAAGGTGCACCACACCGATGAGCTCGTGGAGGACGTGGACCTGCGGATCTCGCAGATGTCGTTGGCCGCGCCGGGCGACAAGGTGGTCGTGATCGCGGGGGTTCCGCCGGGCGTGCCCGGCACCACCAACGGGATGCGCGTCCACCTGGTGGGTTCTGGTTCAGCCGGACGCGCTGAAGGAGCCGAGGTTGCTGAGCAGGTCTGAGGGTCGATCAAAGACCGCCGAGTGCTGCACGGTTGCTGGCTCCGGTCCGAGAAAAGCAGCAACGGCGTAACAGTCGGCACCTTCGGGACAGGGATCGCTGGGCTGAGAGCAGAAATCAGTCAAGCTTCTGTCGAGCTTCAGCGTTGAGCACACCCCAGGCCACGAGCTGGTCGGCGAGAACGCCGGGCGGTTCGTCGTAAATGACCGCTAGGGTCCGCAGATCGTCCTGCCGAATGCTGAGGATCCGGCCGTTGTAGTCCCCACGCTGAGCCTGGATGGCCGCGGCATACCGGGCCAACGGGCCCACCTTGTCCGCAGGCACCTGGCCCAAGCGTTCCAGGTCGAGCACCAGCCGGGCCGGCGGCTCGGAGGCTGAGCCCGGGGCGCTGTCAGGGAGTAGTTCGGCGACCGGAACACCATAGAAGTCGGCCAGTTCGGCCAGCTTTTGCACCGTTACGGCTCGGTCACCGCGCTCGTACGACCCGACCACCACTGCCTTCCAGCGACCCTCGGACTTCTCCTCGACACCGTGCAGGGACATGCCCTGCTGCTGCCGGATGGAACGGAGTTTGGCGCCCAGCGCTCGCCCGTACTCAGTTGCCATTGGGCTGCGCTCCCATTCTGACCAAAGTCCGACCAAAGACTGTCAGGTGTGAGGTTACGGAGCGTGATGCTCGGGAGGCAACTCGGCGGGCACCGCCTGCCGAACAGATACCCATACCAGTGATAGCGTCGACGACGAATGCCTTTCCTTTAACCACCGTCCAGCGAGGCGGAGAAGGGGGTTGGACGCGATGACGCCTGACCAAGAGTTCCTCACCGACTCAGATATCAATCGAGCGGTGGTACGCATCGCTCACGAAATCCTCGAACGCAACCGCGGCGCCGACAATCTGGTGCTGCTGGGCATCCCCCGGCGCGGGGTACCCCTGGCCAAGCGCATCGCCGCAGCCATGTCCGGTATCGAGGGCCGCGAGGTGCCGGCCGGCGCGCTGGACGTGGGAATGTACCGCGACGACCTGCGACTGCGGCCCACCGTTGCTCTGCACCCAACCGTGATCCCGGGCGGGGACATCACCGGCAAGACGGTGGTCCTGGTCGACGACGTGCTGTTCAGCGGTCGCACAACACGCGCGGCGATGGATGCCCTGTCCGGCGCCGGGCGGCCAAGGGCCGTGCAACTGGCCGTTCTGGTCGACCGAGGACACCGCGATCTGCCCATCCGCGCCGACTACGTGGGCAAAAACCTGCCGACCTCGCGCGACGACGACGTGCAGGTGACCCTGACCGAAACCGACGGAACCGATGCCGTGCGCCTGGTGCGCGCTGGAGGAAACTGAATGCGCCATCTGCTCTCCACCCAGGATGTGACCCAATCGGAGGCTCTGGCCATCCTCGACACCGCCCGCGAACTGGCCCAGGTCGCCGATCGCCCGGTGAAGAAGTTGCCGACTCTGCGCGGACGGACCGTGGTCAACCTGTTCTTCGAGGACTCGACCCGCACCCGGATCTCGTTCGAGGCGGCCGCCAAGCGGCTTTCGGCCGACGTCATCAACTTCTCGGCCAAGGGGTCGAGCCTTTCCAAGGGCGAATCCCTGAAAGACACGGCATTGACGTTGCAGGCGATGGGCGCCGACGCGGTCGTGATCCGGCATCAGGCCAGTGGTGCTGCACACCGCTTGGCCAACAGCGACTGGATCCACGGTGCGGTCATCAACGCCGGGGACGGAACCCACGAACACCCCACGCAGGCGCTGCTGGACGCGTACACGATGCGCGATCACCTGCGCGACGGGCAAGGTTCGCTCGAGGGCCTCAACGTGGTGATCGTGGGGGATGTCCTGCACTCGCGGGTCGCCCGGTCCAACGTCTGGTTGCTCGACACTCTCGGGGCCGACGTCACCTTGGTGGCGCCGCCCACTTTGCTGCCGGTCGGCGTCGGGCAGTGGCCCTGCCGGATCAGCTACGACCTGGACGCGGCGATCCCGGAGGCCGACGCGGTGATGATGCTGCGGGTGCAGAACGAGCGCATGAACGCCTCCTACTTCCCCAGCGCGCGGAGTATCGCGGCGCTACGGGCCTGGACGCCCCACGGATGGCGTGCTGCCCGACCACGCGATCGTCATGCACCCCGGACCCATGAATCGTGGGATGGAGATCACTGCCGATGTGGCCGACGCCGACCGGTCGGTCATCGTCGAGCAGGTGACCAACGGCGTCAGCGTGCGCATGGCCGTGCTCTACCTGCTGCTGGGGAGGCCACGACCGGGAAGCGATGAGCAGTCCTGCGGGATCGTGCGACCGCTGGGCGGGGACGCCGTCGATGTGCGGATCGAGGACGGTGTGATCGCCGAGATCGGGCAGGGTCTTGACGGCGACGATGTCGTGGAGGGTCACGGTGCGGTTCTGCTACCGGGGCTGGTCGACCTGCACACCCACCTGCGTGAGCCGGGTCGCGAGGACGCCGAGACGGTGAAAACCGGCACCCGGGCCGCGGCCGTGGGGGGTTTCACCGCGGTCCATGCGATGGCCAACACCGATCCGGTCGCCGACACCGCCGGCGTCGTGGAGCAGGTGTGGCGGCTGGGCGTCGAAGCCGGATACGCCGACGTGCGCCCGGTGGGCGCGGTCACGGTCGGGCTGGACGGCAAGCGGCTGGCCGAACTCGGCGCGATGGCCGACTCGCACGCCCGGGTCCGGGTGTTCAGCGACGACGGCAAGTGCGTGCCGATGCCCCGCTCATGCGCCGGGCGCTGGAGTACGTGAAGGCGTTCGACGGCGTGATCGCCCAGCACGCGCAGGAGCCGCGGCTCACCGAGGGCGCCGCAGATGCATGAGGGGGAACTGTCCGGCCAGCTCGGACTCGCGCGGGTGGCCGGCCGTGGCCGAGGAGGCGATCATCGCCCGGGATGTGCTGCTGGCCGAACATGTCGGATCACGCCTGCACATCTGTCACGTCTCGACGGCCGGCTCGGTGGAGATCCGACCACGGCCGCCCGCTCGCATCGGCGAACCGGCCAACCTGACGCTGTTCGATCCCGACCCGGAGTGGACCGTCGGCCCGGGGACATGCTGAGCCGCAGCCGCAACACCCCTTACCGCGGACGCACCCTGCCCGGACAGGTCATGGCCACCTTCCTGCGGGCGCCAGACCGTTCGGACAGGCGCCGGTGGATGTTCGAAACCGGCTGTGATCACCTGCTCGCGGCCGAATCGCCACAGGTCACCGCTTGGCCGCAGCGTCCTGCTTCTCACCCCTGGGGTGCTGGCGGTTCAGCACTGGCCGTGCTGGGGATGTGGCGCAGCTGGCGGCGACGAGCGGTGACCTGCCGCCAAAGTGTGCCCGCCGGCACCTTGAGCCGGACCTGAGGTGGCCGGCCGGTAGCTGGGCACGTCCCCGGCCGACTGGTTGGCACCGGGTGGTCGCGGCGGCCCGGATCGCCCGGGCAAGGCCTGGCCAGCGTGGCGGCGCAGGCCGTACGCCTGCCACGCCGGGGGAATCGTCGATCGCAGCTGCCGGCCGACCAGATCCCGTCGGCGCACCGATCCGGCCGCGGGGTGGCGGCGCAGGTGGCGGAGAAAGACGGAGTGGTCCTGTGGTTCTGGAGCGCTGGAGACACCCCCCTGCAGACGGGATTTCGCCCCGACGCCGCAGAAGACGGGCCGCTGTCAAGCGATGCCAGCCGGAGGGTCACTCGGGGAGGATGAATCCATGAGTGCCCATCCGGTGGGGGCCGACCCGGCAGCTGGCGCCGGAACCGGCGCTGCTGGTCCTGGAGGACGGTCAGGTCGTTGCGCGGTGAGGCGTTCGGCGCCCGGGGCAGCGTGTTCGGCGAGGCGGTCTTCTCGACCGGGATGACCGGCTACCAGGAGACCCTCACCGACCCCTCGTACCACCGTCAGGTGATCGTCATGACCGCGCCGCACATCGGCAACACCGGCATGAACCTCGAGGACCCGGAGTCCGGGCGCATCTGGGCCGCCGGCTTCGTCATCCGCGATCCCGGCCCGGTGGCCAGCAACTGGCGCGCCAGCGCACCCTGGAGGACGATCTCAACGAGTTCGGCGTAGTGGGGGTGGCCGACATCGACACCCGCGCGTTGACCAGGCACCTGCGCGACCGCGGCGCCATGCGGGTCGGCTTGTTCAGTGGGGGAGGCCGCGCTGACCGATGAGGCGCGACTGCTCGCGCAGGTCAAGGCCTCCCCCGGCATGGCGGGGCGCGAACCTGTCCGCGCAGGTCAGCACCGACGAGCCGTACGTGGTGCCGGCTGTCGGTGAGAGCCGGTTCACCGTGGTGGCGGTCGACCTGGGTATCAAGCGCATGACGCCGACGCTGATGGCCCAGCGCGGCATGACCGTTCACGTCGTCCCGTCGGACTACAGCTACGAGCAGATCCGCGAGCTCAACCCGGACGGGCTGTTCTTCTCCAACGGACCCGGCGACCCGGCCACCGCCGACCACGCGGTGGGCATCGCCCGCAGTGCGCTGGCTGATGCGCTTCCCACATTCGGCATCTGTTTCGGCAACCAGATCCTCGGCCGCGCGCTCGGCTTCGACACCTACAAACTGGCCTACGGGCACCGCGGCATCAACCAGCCCGTGCAGGACCGTTCGACCGGGCAAGGTCGAGATCACCGCGCACAATCACGGGTTCGCGGTGAAGGCGCCGCTCGGTACCGAGATCGACGGCAGTCGGCCGGGTCCGGGTCAGTCACGTCTGCCTCAACGATGACGTGGTGGAAGGGCTGCAGTGCCTGGACGTCCCGGCGTTCAGCGTCCAGTACCACCCGGAGGCGGCCGCCGGTCCGCACGATTCGGCCTACTTGTTCGACAGATTCGCCGCGGCGATGGAGGGGCGGTCCTGATGCCGAAGCGCACAGACATCAACAGTGTCCTGGTGATCGGATCCGGGCCGATCGTCATCGGTCAGGCCTGCGAGTTCGACTACTCCGGCACCCAGGCCTGCCGGGTCCTGCGCGCCGAGGGCCTGCGGGTGATCCTGGTCAACAGCAACCCGGCCACGATCATGACCGACCCCGAGTTCGCCGACGCCACCTACGTCGAGCCGATCACGGTGGACGTCGTCGAGAAGATCATCGCCAAGGAGCGCCCCGATGCGCTGCTTCCCACCCTGGGTGGGCAGACCGCGCTGAACGCGGCGATCGCGCTGGCCGAGAACGGGGTCCTGGACAAGCACGGCGTCGAACTGATCGGCGCGGACATCGACGCGATCGAGCGCGGTGAGAACCGCGAGATGTTCAAGCAGATCGTCGACGACGATCGGGGCGGAGTCCGCGCGCTCGCATCTGCCACACCCTCGAGGAGTGCCTCGAGGCGGTCGAGGATCTGCACTACCCGGTTGTCGTGCGGCCCTCGTTCACCATGGGTGGCGCAGGATCCGGGATGGCATACGACGAGGCCGACTTGCGACGGATCGCCGGACAGGGGCTGGCCGCGAGCCCCACCACCGAAGTTCTTCTGGAGGAGTCCATCCTCGGGTGGAAGGAGTTCGAACTCGAACTCATGCGCGACAACAACGACAACGTGGTCGTGGTCTGCTCGATCGAGAACCTCGACCCGCTGGGGGTGCACACCGGTGACTCCATCACCGTGGCCCCGGCGCTCACCCTGACCGACCGCGAGTTCCAGCGGATGCGCGACGTGGGGATCGATGTCATTCGCGAGGTCGGCGTGGACACCGGCGGGTGCAACATCCAGTTCGCCATCCACCCGGACGACGGCCGCATGATCGTCATCGAGATGAACCCGCGGGTGTCGCGCTCCTCGGCGCTGGCCTCGAAGGCGACCGGTTTCCCGATCGCCAAGATCGCCGCGCGGCTGGCGGTCGGCTACACCCTCGACGAGATCCCCAACGACATCACGAAGGAGACCCCCGCCTCCTTCGAACCGACGCTGGACTACATCGTGGTGAAGGTGCCGCGGTTCGCGTTCGAGAAGTTCCCCGGGCCGACGACACGCTGACCACGACGATGAAGAGCGTCGGCGAGGCGATGTCCATCGGGCGCAACTTCACCGAGGCGCTGCAGAAGGCGCTGCGAAGCCTCGAGCCGGACGCCGAGTTCGCCTGGCCGGACCCCGCCCGGTCGAGCAGTTGCTGATGCCGAGTCGGCCGTCCCCACCGACGGCCGGCTGCGGCAGGTCCAACAGGCGCTGTGGGCGGGTGCGACCGTCGAGGAGTTCCACGAGGCCACCGACATCGATCCCTGGTTCCTGGACCAGATCGCGTGCTCAACGAGATGGCCGACCAGGATCCGGGCCGCCGATCGGCGCCCGACCTGCTCCGCCGCGCCAAGCAGACCGGCTTCTCCGACGCGCAGATCGCCGGTCTGCGAGGCGCTCGGGAGGGCGTGATTCGCGGCGTGCGGCACGCGCTGGGGATCCGCCCGGTGTTCAAGACCGTCGACACCTGCGCCGCGGAGTTTCCCGCCTACACGCCGTACCACTACTCCAGCGTACGACGAAGAGACCGAGGTCGCGGCGCGAGCGGCAGGCGGTGCTCATCCTGGGGTCCGGGCCCAACCGCATCGGCCAGGGCATCGAGTTCGACTACTGCTGCGTGCACGCCTGCGATGGCGCTGCGCGAGGCCGGCTACGAGACGGTCATGGTCAACTGCAACCCGGAGACCGTCTCGACCGACTACGACACCTCGGACCGGCTCTACTTCGAGCCGCTGACCGCCGAGGACGTCCTCGCGGTCTTCGATGCGGAGGCCGCCGCCGGTCCGGTGGCAGGGGTCATCTGCCAACTCGGTGGGCAGACCCCGCTGGGCTTTGGCGCAGACGCTGAAGGGCCGGGGGTGCCCGTCGCTGGGCACCAGCCCGGAGGCGATCCACCCTGGCGGAGGAACGCGGCGCTTTCGGGCAGGTGCTGGCCGAGGCTGGCCTGCCCTGCCCAACCACGGCATGGCGACCTCGTTCGCGACGAGGCCAAGGCGATCGCCGCCGAGATCGGCTACCCGGTGCTGGTTCGCCCGTCGTACGTCCTGGGCGGCCGCGGGATGGAAATTGTCTACAGCGAGTCGATGCTGTCCGATTACCTGCAGCGCGCAACAGACGCCAGCCCCGAGCACCCCGGTGCTGGTCGACCGTTTCCTCGACGACGCGATCGAGATCGACGTGGACGCTTTGTACGACGGGGAGGAACTGTTTCTCGGCGGCGTGATGGAGCACATCGAGGAGGCCGGCATCCACTCCGGCGACTCGGCCTGCGCCTTGCCCCCTATGACGCTTGGTCGCCACGAACTCGAACAGATCCGGGCCAGCACGTTGGCCATCGCGCAAGGTGTGGGGGTGCGTGGGCTGCTCAACATCCAGTTCGCGCTGACCCAGGACAAACTGTTCGTCCTGGAGGCCAACCCGCGCGCGTCGCGCACCGTGCCGTTCGTCTCCAAGGCGATCGGGGTGCCGCTCGCCAAGGCCGCTGCCCGGATCGCCATGGGCGAGACGATCGCCGACCTGCGCGCCGAGGACTGTTGCCCGCCAGCGGACACGGCGGCACTGCCGCTCGGTGCGGCCCGATCGCGGTCAAGGAAGCGGTGCTGCCGTTCGGTCGGTTCCACGGCGTCGACACGGTGCTCGGCCCGGAGATGCGTTCGACCGGCGAAGTCATGGGTATCGACGCGGAGTTCGGCACGGCATTCGCCAAATCGCAGTCGGGCGCCTACTCCGGCGGCCTGCCCAGGTCCGGGCGGGCGATTCATCTCGGTCGCCAACCGCGACAAGCGGTCAATGATCTTCCCGGTCAAACGGCTGGCCGATCTTGGCTTCGAGATCCTCGCGACCCAGGGGCACCGCGGAGGTGCTGCGGCGCAACGGGCTCAAAAGCGCACGGTGCTGCGCAAGCACGCCGAAGGGATCGGCCCCAACGGCGAACCCACAACGGTGGGCAGCATCCTGCCGGCGAGGTGGACCTGCTGGTCAACACCCCGCTGGGGGCCGGCGGCCGCGCGGACGGTTACGACATCCGCACGGCGGCCGTGGTCAAGGGGATTCCTTGCATCACGACGATCCAGGGGCTGGCGGCTGCGGTGCAGGGGATCGAGGCGCTGAAGACCGGACACGTGGGAGTGCGCAGCATTCAGGAGCACCAGGCGGACCTCGCGGCCCTCTGGGCAGCGCAATGACCGCGCAAGCCGACGCGGAGATCCTCAGCGTTCGTCGCGATGGCCCCTACTGGCAGATGTCGTTCGCGGCCCCCGGTATCGCCGATGGATTCCGGCCGGGGCATTTCGTGGCGATTGCAGTGGACGATGCCCACATCCTGCGGCGGGCCTTCTCCATCAGGTCCGCGTCGACCAAGGCCGGCGGTGCGCTGCAGATCATCGTCTCGCCGAAGGGTCCGGGCACGAAGTGGCTGGTCGAGCGCCGACCAGGTGATCTCATCAACGTGATCGCGCCGCTTGGCAAACCCTTCCGCCTGCCCACCGAACCGGTGCCCTGCGTATTGGTGGGTGGGGGCTACGGGGTGGCGCCTTTGTTCGAACTTGCCTCCCAACTGCGGGCCCGCGGATGTCCGGTCGAGATCATCGTCGGCGCCGGTGACGCGCAACGGCTGTATGGCGTGGTCGAGGCGCGGCGGGTCAGCGACGCCGTGCACGTCACCACCGACGACGGCTCTGCTGGCGAGCACGGGCGGGTCACCGATCCGTTACGGCGGATTCTGGCCGGCGGACATCCGGCGGTCTATGCCTGCGGTCCGATGGGAATGCTGCAGGCCGTTTCGGAGGTCAGCGCCGAATTCGGGGCCGTGGCGCAGTGCGCGGTCGAGGAGTCCATGGCCTGCGGAATCGGCGTGTGTATGACCTGCGTGTTGCCGGTGATCGGTGATGACGGCGTGACCCGCATGGTCCGTTCGTGCACCGAAGGACCGGTCTTCTTCGGCGATCGTGTTCGCTGGTCGGAAGTCGGCACTGTGCCCGCCGACACTCTGGGCGCGCCGGAGCCGCGCGATGACTGATCCCCGAGTGACACTCGGCGGGGTCGATTTCGCAGGCCCCGCGTTCACCGCCTCCGGATGCGCGGCGGCGGGTAGGGAACTGGCGGGCTTCTTCGACCTGACCGAGATCGGTGGGGTCGTCACCAAGAGCATCATGCTCAGACCGCGCTCGGGGCGACCCACCCCGCGCATGGTGGAGACACCCTCGGGAATGCTGAACTCCATCGGACTGCAGGGGCCCGGGATCGAGTCCTTCCTCGAGAACGACCTGGCGTGGCTGACCGATCACGGTGTGACCGCGGTCGTCTCCATCGCCGGCGAGACTGTCGACGAATTCGCGCAGTTGGCCCGCATCTTGCGCAACGAGCCTGCCGTCAAGGCCATCGAGGTGAACATCTCGTGCCCCAACGTCGAGAGCCGCGGCCAGGTGTTCGCGTGCGAGGTGATGTCGGCCTCGTCGGTGATCCATCAGGTGCGCCGCAACATCAGCAGTGACGTGCCGATCTTCGCCAAACTCACGCCGGACGTCACGAGCATCGCCGAGATCGCGCTGGCGTGTCACAACGCTGGCGCGGATGGGTTATCGGTCATGAACACGACCTTGGGCATGGCCATCGATCCCGACACGCTGCGCCCGATCCTCGGTGGGGTCACCGGCGGCCTGAGCGGCCCTGCGATCCGCCCGATGGCGGTGCGTTGCGTGTGGCAGATCCACCAGGTGCTGCCTGACGTGCCGATCCTGGGCATGGGCGGGATCGCGAATGGCGAGGATGCCCTGCAGTTCATCGCGGCGGGGGCGTCGGCCGTCAGTGTCGGCACGATGACGTTCCACGACCCTTCTGCCCCGGTGCGGGTGCAGCGCGAGCTTCTCGGTTTGCTGGACGAACGTGGATTCACGACCGTAGCCGATGCTGTCGGAATCGCTCACAGAGGAGGACTGACATGACCGCTGCTCCGATCGCGCTCGCGCTCGATGCCCCCGACCTGGACACGGCCTGCCGCTGGGCGAATGCTGTGAACGGGGTGTTCTCCCACGTGAAGGTGGGATTGGAGACCTATTTGCGCGACGGCGCTTTGGGCGTCGCAGAGATCCGGGCAGCGGCTCCTGACTGCGCTCTGTTCCTCGATCTGAAACTGCACGACATCCCCAACACCATGGCCGGAGCCGCGCGTTCGGTCGCCGTGCTTCAACCGGACATCCTCACCGTGCACGCTGCGGCTGGGACGGCGGGGATCGAGGCGGTGGCCGAGGCCCTGCCCCAGACGCGCGTGGCTGCCGTGACGGTGCTGACCAGCCTGAGTACTGCCGATCTCACCGATCTGGGCATCCCCGGAACCGCTGAGCAGGCTGTCATGCGATGGGCGCGGTTGGCCGTCGCGGCCGGTGCCCGGGCCATTGTGAGCTCGGCCCAGGAAGTCGCCACACTGCGGGCGTTGCTCGGCGCCGAGCCGCTGCTCATCACCCCGGGGATCCGGCCCGCCGGTGGCGCCGCCGGCGATCAGCGCCGGGTGGTCACGCCCGCGGACGCTATCGGCTCCGGAGCCGGGCTGTTGGTCGTGGGACGCCCCGTGACCGCGGCCGAGGATCCGCGTGGGGCGGCGCGTGAGATTGCGGGGGAGGCGCTGCGGGCGCTGGCCTCGGTTCGGTAGGTTGTCGGGCGTGCAGCCTCCGCCCCTGTCCAGCGAACAGCGTGCTGCGGCCAGCGCCAAGGCGGTCGCAAACCGGCGTCGGCGTGCGCAGATCAAAGAGCAGTTGCGTTCGGGTCACCTGACCTGGCACGAGTTGCTCGCCCTGGCCCACGTCGACGAGGTGGTCGCCGCCCTGCGTGTGCAGGATGCCCTGCTGTGCCTGCCCGGCGTCGGCCCGCAGCGCCTGGGCCGGTTCATGCGGCACGCCAACATCTCACCCACCCGCCGTATCCGCGGCCTGGGACCCAATCAGATCGCCACGCTGTCCCAGGTCCTCGCCCGGTGAGCCGGTTGTACGTGGTGTCCGGACCAAGTGGCGTCGGCAAGTCCACGGTGGTCGCGCGACTGTTGCAACAGCGCCCGGACATTTGGCTGTCCGTGTCGGCCACCACCCGCTCGCCGCGCCCAGGGGAGCAGCATGGTCGGGAGTACTTCTTCGTGTCTCCCGAGGAGTTCGCTGCGCTAGGGCATGCGGGGGAGTTGCTCGAGTGGGCAAGTTTCGCCGGAAACTCCTATGGCACCCCGCGTGGACCGGTGCAGGAGCACCTCGCCGCCGGGCAGTCCGTCCTGCTGGAGATCGAGCTCGAAGGCGCCCGGCAGGTCCGTGCCGCCATGCCAGAGGCCGTGCTGGTCTTCCTCGCCCCGCCGAGTCCTGAGGAACTCAAACGCCGGCTGGTCGGCAGAGGCACTGAGGATGACGCCGCGGTGGCCGCCCGGCTGGCTCGCGCGGACGCCGAACTGGCCGCCGTGGACGAGTTCGATCACGTGGTCCGCAACGTGGACATCGATGTGGCCGCGGCCGAATTGGGCGCGTTGATCGAGTAGCCCCTCCAAAAGTGGGCACCGGGCCCGTCCGACTGCCCACTTCCGGTGGGATGTTTCGGACATTTGCCATATTTGGGCCCGCTTTTCCTCTCTTTGATGGCAGATTCACGAACTGGAAAGCAGGTATTGCCCACTTCGGGAGAGGGAGCCGTCTTCCGCGGCCGAGCGCGCCCTCGACTTCACCGCCGGCCGGCCATCACATCAGGGCCGCCGAGCGCCCGTGCGGCCCTGATGTGATGGTCAGACACGGACGAAAGCCATATTTGGGCATAGTGCCTTCAGATGAGGGCCAGTTAGGGCCAAACGCCCGGTCAACGGCCCCCATGTGATGGCCGGGCGCCAATGCCAAAGGTGGTGCCGACCCCGGCTTAGAGGAACTCGACTTTGGGTCGGCACAGGCGATGGGCTTAGGCCCGCGGCCGAGCTGGGCGCGGCTTCACCGCCCGCCGGCCATCACATCAGGGCCGCCGGGCGCCCGTGTGGCCCTGATGTGATGGTCGGGCCTGGGACGAAGGCCATATTTGGGGCATAGTGCCATCAGATGAGGGCCAGTCAGGGCCAAAAGCCCGGTCAACGGCCCCCATGTGATGGCCGCCCCCGCGATCGTCCCTGCCGGGCGCCTGCATGAGTAGCCGTGACGACCGACTCCGTGCCGGAAGCGATGATCGGCTACCCTTGAGTGAGTTTGCCAACGAAAGGTTCCCCTGTGGCAGTTGTAGACGACCGTACTGAGGGCATTACGTACCCTCCGCTTGACGCATTGCTCGACAAGACCGATTCCAAGTACTCCCTGGTCATCGAAGCGGCGCGCCGCGCTCGCCAGATCAACGCGTACTACAGCCAGTTGTCCGAAGGTGCCCTCGAGCACGTCGGTCCGCTCGTGGAGACCTACCAGCACGAGAAGCCGCTGTCCATCGCCCTGCGCGAGATCAACGACGGTCTGCTGGAGACCAGCAACGTCACGGTCGAGGAGACCGAAGCCTGAAACCCGAGGTCGTCCTCGGTGTAGGTGGCGGGATCGCCGCCTACAAGGCTGCTGAGGTCCTACGCCGGATCCAGGCGCTCGACGCCGCGGTGACGGTGGTCCCGACCAGGACCGCTCTTGAATTTGTGGGGGCTGCCACATGGTCGGCGTTGTCGGGCCGTCCGGCGACCTGCGACTTCTTTGACAACGTGCATGAGGTTCCGCACGTGCAGATCGGCAAGCAGGCAGAACTGGTGGTCGTGGCCCCGGCCACCGCCAACTTGCTGGCCAAGGCGGCCTACGGGCTGGCCGACGATCTGCTGACGAACACCCTGCTCACCGCGCATTGCCCAGTCATCATGTTCCCGGCCATGCACACGGAGATGTGGGAACACCCTGCGACCCGCGCCAACGTCGCCACCTTGCGCGACCGGGGCGTCCTGGTCGTCGATCCGGATTCTGGGCGCCTCACCGGATTCGATTCTGGCCCCGGACGCCTGCCCGAGCCCGAAGCCATCGCCTGGATCGTCCAGGCAGCCCTCGCCTCCCGGGACCTCAAACCCGACCTGCGGGGCCGGCACATCGTCGTCAGCGGCGGTGGCACCCGCGAACGCCTCGACCCGGTACGTCACATCGGGAACCGTTCGAGTGGTCGGCAGGCCATGTCGCTGGCCGCAGCGGCGGTAGCCCGTGGAGCCCGGGTAAGCCTGATCCGTGGGGATGTGAAAGTGCCGAACGCGGCCGGTATCGACATCGTCGACGCCTTGACCGCCGACGAGATGCTGGACGCGGCGCGCACCCTGGCCGAGAGCGCCGACGCGGTGATCATGGCTGCGGCAATCGCCGATTTCCGGGCGGAGACCCTGCCCGACGCCAAGATCAAGAAGTCAGACAGCTCCACCCTCAACCTGAACCTTGTCCACAACCCCGATGTCCTTGCCACGTTGGTGCGCGAGCGCTGGGGGGACAGCCCACTGCTGGTCGGTTTCGCCGCCGAAACCGGCGATGACAACGGCACCTGGCTTGAGCACGCCGAGGCGAAGTTCGCGGCGAAAGGCTGCGACATCATGATCGCCAACCCGGTGGGCCACAACCGTGGATTCGGCACGGAGCACAACGAAGCGGTGATGCTGCTCGGGGGCGGGGTCACAGAAGAGGTCCCGGGGACCAGCAAGATCGAGTTGTCCCACCGGATCCTTGACACGATTGCTGACCGCCTGATCTGAGTCGCGTCAGCGCCACAGCTCGTGTCGTACCTCATCCGTAGACTTCGGATCGAGACCTAGGGAGGGCCCGTGGCCAAGCGCCTGTTTTCGTCCGAGTCGGTGACCGAGGGGCATCCGGACAAGATCGCCGACCAGATCAGCGACAGCATCCTGGATGCCATGCTCACTGGGGACGCGGAGTCCCACGTGGCCGTGGAAACACTGGTCACCACCGGTCTGGTCGTAGTGGCCGGGGAGGTGGATACCCGCACCTATGTGGACATCCCACGCGTGGTCCGTAAGTGCATTCTGGACATCGGATACGACTCCTCCGACAAGGGATTCGACGGCCAATCATGCGGGGTGTCGGTGTCCTTGGACCGTCAGTCGCCCGACATCCGGCAAGGCGTCGACGACTCCTGGGAGGAGCGGTACGAGCACAGCGCCGACCCTCTGGACGCGCAAGGTGCAGGCGATCAGGGGCTGATGTTCGGGTATGCATGCACGGATACCCCAGAACTGATGCCGCTGCCCATCGCGCTGGCCCAGCGCCTGAGCAGGCGGTTGACCGCGGTGCGCAAGCAGGCGGTGATCCCTTATCTGCGGCCCGATGGCAAGGTGCAGGTGACCATCGAGTATGACGGAACGAAGCCGGTCGCGGTGAACACCGTCGTGGTTTCCAGTCAGCACATCGAGGACATCGATCTGGACACCCTGCTGGCCCCGGACATCGAGGAGTTCGTGATCCAGCCCGAGCTCGCAGGTCTGGAACTGGCCACCGACGGTGTCCGCGCCTTGGTCAACCCCACGGGTCGTTTTGTGGACGGCGGTCCCGCGGCCGACGCGGGCGTGACCGGCCGGAAGATCATCGTGGACACCTACGGAGGCATGGCCCGACACGGCGGGGGAGCCTTCTCCGGCAAGGACCCATCCAAGGTCGACCGGTCGGCGTCCTACGCGATGCGCTGGGTGGCCAAGAACATCGTCGCGGCGGGGTTGGCAACCCGCTGCGAGGTGCAAGTGTCATATGCGATCGGTGCGGCCCACCCAGTGGGGCTGTTCGTCGAGA
The DNA here is from genome assembly GCA_016719135.1 of Micrococcales bacterium. Lineage (GTDB taxonomy): Bacteria > Actinomycetota > Actinomycetes > S36-B12 > UBA10799 > JADKAV01. Next base: position 61,908 of record JADKAV010000018.1, read on the forward strand.
CTTACGGAACCGGCGTAGTGCCCGATGAGAAGCTCGAGGACGCGATCCTGGCTGTGTTCGACCTGCGTCCTGCGGCGATCATCCGTGACCTCGAGCTCAAACGCCCGATCTACCTGCAGACGGCGGCGTATGGACACTTCGGCCGCGAGGAGCCGGACTTCACCTGGGAACGCACAGACCGCGTGTCGGCGCTGCAAGCAGCTGTCGAGTAGTGGCGGAGGTTGCCAGGGTCGCGATCGAAACCCCGCTGCCGCACCTCGATCGGCTGTTCGACTTCGCGATCCCGGAGGAGTTGGATTCGTCTGCGCTGCCGGGTTGTCGTGTCAAAGTGCGGTTCCACGGACGTCAGGTCGCCGGTTGGCTCATCGAACGAGGCGAAGGAGAGTTCTCCGGCGCGCTGCAGCCATTGCTCAAGGTCGCCGGTCCGCCGGTGCTGACCGCGGAAGTAGCGGCGCTGTGCAGACGGGTGGCGGACCGGTATGCCGGAAGCCTGACCGATGTCCTGCGTTTCGCGGTGCCCGCCCGGGTGGCAGCGGTGGAGAAGCAGCCGACGCCGCAGGCCGCTGATCCGCCGGACGCAGTCGATCTGGCCGGATGGAGTGACTACGGAGATGCGCATTCCTTCCTGAACGGCCGTTCCGGGGCCGGCAGTTGGATCTGTCATCCGCGTGACGATCCGTTCGCGATGTTGGCCGCGGCCGCGGTGAACGCGGCGGCACGCGGACGGGCTGCGGTGCTGGTGGTCCCCGACGCCCGAGACGTCCGGGTTCTGCATGCCGCGTGTACGGAACTGGTCGATCCTGCGTTGATCGCTGTGGTGTCCGGTGAGGCCTCGAACCGGATGCGGTACAAGACGCACCTTTCCATCCTGGCCGGAGCCCAGCCGATCGTCATCGGCACGAGGTCGGCGGTCTTCGCGCCGGTTCCCGATCTGGGGCTGATCGCCGTGTGGGACGACGGCGACGATATCCTCGCCGAGCCGCAGACCCCCGGCTGGCACGCCCGGGAAGTGGCAGCCCTGCGCGCGTGGGAACACCAGGGGCTGGTGCTCGTGGGAGGGTTCGTGCGGACGGCGGCAACCGCGCAGTGGCTGGTGGACGGGAACGCCGCGGACCTTCGGCTGGTTCGCGAGACCGCCCGGGACCGGCGCTTCCGCGTGGACGCGCTCCACGAGCCGGAGGCCGACCGCCGCCGGCTTCCCAGTAGGGGCTTCTCGGTCCTGCGAACCGGCCTCGAGACCGGGCCAGTTCTGGTGCAAGTGCCCAGGGTAGGCGGCGCGACCGGCTTGCTGTGCACGTCATGTGGGTACGTCCTGCGCTGTGCCAAGTGCGGGGGCGGGGTTCGGGCCGACCGCTCAGGACAGCCGCGCTGCCGGTTGTGCCACGCAGCAGCCGACGTGTGCAACGAATGCGGTGAGCACGAGTTCGTCGGGGTGGGTTCGGGGTCCGGTCGCAGCACGGAGGAGCTGCAACAGGCCTTCCCGGGCACGCCGGTATTGCGCAGTGATGCCGATTCCGGTGTGCTTGATGAGGTCGACGCGCAGGCAGCCATCGTCGTCGCGACACCAGGGTCTGAGCCGCGCGTGGACGGCGGATACCGCGCGCTGCTGATCCTGGACACGGAGGTTCTGCTGGCGCGCAGTGCCTTGCGGGCCAGGGAGGAAGCAGCACGGCGCTGGATGGCGGCCATCGCGTTGACGGCGCCGGATGCCACGACGCTGGTGGTGGCCCCGCAGGACGTGCCCGTTGTGCAGGCGCTGGTCCGCAACGACCTCGGCGCCCTCGCGGAGGCCGAACTCGCCGACCGCGCCGAAGCCCACATGCCACCGGCCTACCGCTGCGTGCGGCTGCGCGGGGAGCGGGAGGCCGTGGACGCGTGGCTAGCCGATTATTCCGGCGACGTGTTGGGACCGCTGGACACCATGCAGGGCAGTGAGGCGCTGCTGCTGGCCCCGCATCGGCAGTCCGGTCCGATGCTGCGCAGGGTTCAGCAGATCCAAGGGCAGCGTTCGAAGGCCGGTCAGCCCGTGGTCGAGGTGCGGGTCGATCCGGTCAACCTCGGGGACGTATAGCAACAGATGCACCCCCGTAGACTCTGAGGCCGAGGAGGCAATGTGTCAGTGGTGGAGATTCGGCTGTTCGGTGACCCGGTCTTGCGGGCTCCGGCGGCCCCCGTCGTCGATTTCGACAAGCAGCTGCGCAAGCTCGTGCAGGATCTGACCGACACGATGATGGACGCGCCCGGGGTGGGTCTGGCCGCGCCGCAACTCGGGGTCGGGTTGCGCGTCTTCACGTACTACGTGGATGGCGAACTCGGGCACCTGATCAATCCGGACCTCGATCTCACTGACGAGATGCAGGAGGAGGAAGAGGGCTGCCTGTCGCTGCCCGACATCCGCTTCCCGACGCCGCGTTCGCTCGGGGTGGTCGCCAAGGGCTGGAACATGCACGGCGATCCGGTGACTGTCGAAGGGACCCACCTGCTCGCACGATGTGTTCAGCACGAGACCGATCACCTCGACGGTGTGTTGTTCATCGATCGGCTGGATCCGGCCACGCGCAAGGAAGCGATGAAAATGATCCGCGAGTCGGACTGGTTCGGCCCGGACACGATCGTCAAGACCAGCCCACATCTTCAGCGGAGCGGTCGATGAGGGTGGTCTTCGCGGGCACGCCCGAGGTCGCCGTGGTCAGTCTGGAGGCGGTGCTGTCCTCCCGACACGAGGTAGTTGCGGTGGTCACCCGGCCGGATGCCGTGGCCGGCCGCGGGCGCCGGCTCACGCCCAGCCCTGTCAGTCGGGCGGCTTCCGAACGTGGGATCCCGGTCCTGACGCCGACCAAGCCCAGCGACCCCGAGTTCGTGCAGACACTGCGGGAACTGCAGCCGGATTGCTGCCCGGTCGTCGCCTACGGCGCTCTGATCCCGCAGCCCGTGCTGGACATCCCTGCCCACGGCTGGGTAAACCTGCACTTCTCGCTGCTGCCGGCATGGCGGGGTGCGGCGCCCGTCCAGCGCGCCATCATGGGCGGCGACGATGTCACCGGAGCTGCGGTCTTCCAGTTGGAGGCGGGCATGGACACCGGCCCGGTGTTCGGCGTTGTGACCGAGACGATCGGGCCTTCGGACACTGCCGGCGATCTGCTCGGACGACTGGCCGAATCCGGTGCGCACCTGCTGGTCAAGGTCCTCGACGGGATCGAAGAAGGATCGCTGCATGCGGTGCCGCAGTCGACCGACGGGGTGAGCCTGGCGCCGAAGATCACGGTGGAGGATGCCAGGGTGCGGTGGGACGAGCCCGCCTTCGCCGTGGATCGGCGGATCCGGGGCTGCACGCCGAACCCGGGGGCATGGACCATGCTCGGTGATCTCAAGGTGAAGGTGCAGCCGGTCCGGGTGAGCGAGGAGAGGCTCGACCCGGGAGTCCTGCGGGTCGAACGGGGCCGGGTCCTGGTAGGGACGCTGACGACGGCCGTCGAACTCGGATCGGTGCAGCCCGCGGGCAAGAAGGCGATGGCGGCCGCTGACTGGGCGCGCGGTCTGCATGGTGATCCACTGGTCTTCGTGTGAAGGTCAGTCCTGCCCGCCGGGCCGCCTACGACGTCCTGCATCAAGTGGGCGCCCAAGGGGCGTATGCGAACCTGACGTTGTCGCACGTGTTGGCCGGCAGCGACCTCTCGCGCGCCGACCGGGGCTTGGCCACCGACCTTGTGTACACGACGTTGCGCCGCCAACTCACCCTTGATGCGGTGCTCGCCACAGTGGTCACGCGATCCCTCGACGATGTGGACCCCCGGGTTCTGGATGTCCTGCGCATGGCCGTGGCGGAGCACATGTACCTGGACAAGCCAGCGCACGCCGTCGTCGACAGCGCCGTCAATCTCACCCAATCGGTCGGTGCGGGGTCCGCCCGCGGATTCACCAATGCGATCCTGCGCAAGATCACGACCCGCACTTCGGACCAGTTGCTGGCGGCGGCGACCAAACGCTTGTCCGGGGATGCCGAACTGGCCGTGCGCTACTCCCATCCGGAATGGATCATCCGGGCGTTCCGCGATGTCCTGGGGTCGGCGGAGCTGACGGCACTGCTCGAGCAGGACAACGTGCCGCCGCGGGTGACTCTGGCCGCCCGTCCCGCCCGACTGGAGCGTGCAGAGTTGCCGAGGGAGCCGACGCCGTGGTCGCCGTGGGGCGTCTACCTTGAGCGAACGGATCCCGGATCGCTGCCGGAGGTCGGAGATGGTCGCGCAGGGGTTCAGGATCTGGGCAGTCAACTGATGGTTCTGGCGCTGTCCCGGACGACCGTGGCGGGGCCCGATCGACCACTGGTTGGACATGTGCGCGGGCCCTGGTGGCAAAGCGGGGTTGCTGGCGGATCTGCTCCCCGCCGACGCGTCGCTGGTCGCCGTGGAGCAGCATGCCCACCGGGCCAGGCTGGTGGAGGCGGCACTACGGGGAACTCCCGGCGATGTCGACGTCGTCGTGGGGGATGCCGGCGAGGTGGGCGGTTCCTTCTCCCGGGTTCTACTGGACGCACCGTGCTCAGGGCTCGGCGTGCTCCGTCGGCGGCCGGAGTCGCGCTGGCGCCGAAAGGTATCCGACGTCCCCGACCTGGCAGCCCTGCAACGGCGCCTGCTCAACCACGCCCTCGACGTGTGTGAACCGGGGGGAGTCGTGGCGTACGTGACCTGTTCGCCGCACCTTGCGGAGACCGATCTTGTCGTCGAAGACGTCCTCAGGGCGCGCGACGACGCTGTGCAAGAGGATGCCGGGGCCCTGCTCCCCGAGGTGCCTGAGTCTGTCGACGGGCTGGCGATCAGGTTCTGGCCGCACCGGCATGACACCGATGGCATGTATTTGGCGCTGCTGCGGAAGCGCCGATAGTCTGGCTGCTCGCCTCATCCGATGTTCGCCGGGGTCGTGCCCGCGGGCTGTGTCGAATGCAACGCCCAGATCCTCAATCAGCGCTGCGCTGCTCGGGGCAAAGTGTCCCCGTAGTTGCGAAGTAGCCCGCACCTTAGAGGTCGTTCGGCCACCAAGGGGCTATCTGGGGTGCTCATCCCGTCGCAGGCCAGCAACGGATGGGGACCACTCCGCCCGCCGCAAGTTCACCCCGCAGCCCCCGCTGTCCTGCTACGTTCACGGCAATGACTACCTCGCCGCACGTGGGCACGTTGCGCGAGAAGCCCCTGCACGCCGACCTCAAGCGTTGGTACTGCCAACCTGGCGACACCTTCGAACAGCCCGTTGACGGCTTCGTTGTCGACGTCGTGCGCGGTGACCTGCTGATCGAGATCCAGACCCGCAGCTTTTCGTCCATCAAGCGCAAGCTGACCGCGTTGCTGCCTCATCATCACGTGCGAATGGTCCATCCGATCGCGGTCGAGCAGTGGATCGTCAAGGTTGACGACACCGGCGAGATCCTCTCCCGCCGGAAGTCCCCGAAGCGCGGAACGGCACACGACCTCTTCGCCGAACTCGTCAGCTTCCCCGAGATGCTGGCCGACCCCCATCTGAGCCTGGAAATCCTGTTCGTGCGGACCCAGCAAGTGCGCCGATTCGACCCGAAGAAGGCGTGGCGGCGCAAGGGCTGGGTCGTCGAGGAGAACCAGCTGCTCGAGGTAACCGGCAGCCTAACAGTGAGGTCGACTGAAGATCTCGCCGACTTGCTGCCAGACTCTCTGCCTGACGAGTTCACCACTGCGGACCTGGCTAGCACGCTTCGTTGTACTCGGCGTCTGGCGCAGCAGATGGCCTACTGCCTTCGCAGGACAGGTGGCGTGGAGGTCGTTGGCAAGGATGGTCGAGCTGTCTTGTACCGGCGCACCCTGCACGGATCGCCGCCGACCAACTAGCCTCGTAGTTGTGGGTATCCAGATTTCGCCGAGCATCCTTTCTGCCGACTTCGCCAATCTGGCCGCCGAGTGCCAGAGCGTCGCAGGACACGCTGACTGGCTGCACGTGGACGTCATGGACAACCATTTCGTCCCGAATCTCACCATCGGTCTGCCGGTCGTCGAATCCCTGCTGAAGGCGGTGGACACACCCGTCGACTGTCACTTGATGATCGAGGACCCCGATCGATGGGCGCCTGGCTATGCCGAGGCGGGAGCCGGAAGCGTCACCTTCCACGTCGAGGCGGCGACCGCTCCCATCAAACTCGCGCGAGACCTTCGACGACACGGCGCCCGGGCAGGTCTCGGCCTGCGCCCGGCGACACCTGTGGAACCATACGCCGACCTGCTGCCCGAGTTCGACATGTTGCTGATCATGACCGTGGAACCGGGATTCGGTGGACAGAAGTTCCTCGATGTTGTTGTGCCCAAGATTCGGCGGGCACGACAGATCATCGGCGACGCGGATGTCTGGCTGCAGGTGGACGGCGGTGTCGACACGAGGACCATCGAGCTCTGCGCGGACGCCGGAGCCGATGTCTTCGTGGCTGGTTCCGCGGTGTTCGGCGCCGAGAATGCCGCGGACGCGGTGGACAGGTTGCGAACCCTGGCGGGTTCGGCGCAGTCGTAGCCGTTCGCTCCGCCTCCTGAAGTGGGCACTGCGCGCATGCAGATCCCTGAATCTGCCATCATTTGGAGGATTTCCCGCCCGATTTGAGCGGTTGATGCCGATATGAGCCTCCGGAAGTGGGCATAGTGCGGCCGCCGCTGCCCACTTCGTGAGGCGAGCCCGCACGTAGCCTTGGCGTGGGCTCGCCGAGACAAGGCCGTGTGACACCATAGAAGAACGTTTCCAGGGTCGGTGAAACTCCGAGCCGGCGGTGATAGCCCGCGACCCGTGCCTGCACGGTGGATCCGGTGAAACTCCGGGGCCGACGGTCAAAGTCCGGATGGGAGGAAGCGCTGATCGCCGCTGTTCGGCGCGCCCTCCCATGCTTCGAGAAGGAGGGTGAGTGACCGAGCAGTACATGGCCGAAGCGCTGGCTCTGGCTGCGAGTGTAAAAGGCGCGGTCGGCCCCAATCCCCGCGTCGGCTGCGTAATCGTCGATGACGCCGGAACGGTCGTTGGGCGCGGCGCGCATCAGGGCGCAGGAACCCCCCACGCGGAGGTCAACGCCCTGACCGATGCCGGCGAGGCCGCTCGCGGAGCCACCGCATACGTCACTCTCGAGCCCTGCAATCACCAGGGCCTCACCCCGCCGTGTTCGCAGGCGCTGCTCGATGCCGGGATCACGCGGGTCCACTACGCAGTGCCCGATCCCACGCCGGCTGCCGGCGGCGCGAACACCCTGCGCGCCCATGGCGTCCAGGTCACCCTGGGCCCTCTGACCGAGCAGGCCGAGGAGTTGCTCGAACCCTGGCTGTTCGCGGTTTCACACCAGCGCCCCTTCGTGACCTACAAGGTCGCCAGCACCCTGGACGGCAACGTCGCCGCTGCCGACGCAAGCAGCCGGTGGATCACCGGTGAGGCTGCTCGATCCTGGGCCCACGAGCTTCGCGCACAGGTCGATGCGATCGCTGTGGGATCCGCGACGTACACCACCGACGATCCGCAGTTGAATGTCCGGGGTATCGAGGTCGTGAAGCAACCTCGACGCATCGTGCTCGGCGACGTCGCCGCCGAGGGTTTCTGGGTGATCCCCGGCCACGATCCGGCGGCAGCTCTGACGCAGATGCACGACGCCGGTGTGCGACACCTGCTACTCGAAGGTGGCCCCACGGTCGGTGCGGCGTTCATCCGGCACGGGCTGGTCGACGACCTGGCGTGGATAGCGGCACCGAAACTGCTGGGCTCTGGAACGCGCGCCCTGGCTGACCTCGGCGTGGATACCCTCGAGGACGCGATCGAATGGCGGGTCACGCACGTGGAACAACTGGGCGACGATGTCCTCATCCGATGCAGGAGGCGATGATGTTCACCGGCCTGGTGCAGCAGATGGGCACCGTCGAGCAGGTCGTCCCCGGCGAGACGACCCGCGTCGTGATTCGCCCCGACCGTGCCTGGGAACCGTACGAACACGGGGAGAGCATCGCCACCAGCGGCGTGTGTCTGACCGTGGTCGATTCCGGCGACGACTGGTTCGCCGTGGACGTCATGGCCCAGACGCTGGCTCTGAGCAGCGGGCTGGACCAAGGCCAACGGGTCAATCTGGAGCGCGCAATGCGGCTCGGCGACCGGCTCGGCGGGCACATGGTCCAAGGCCACGTGGACGGCATCGCTGTAGTGACCCAGCGCCGCAGCGACGGTGAGTGGGAAGTCATCGGCTTCGACCTTCCGGTGCCATTGCACAAGTACGTCGTCGCGCAAGGATCGATCTGCCTCGACGGTGTCTCGCTGACCGTTTCGGCGAAGACCGACTCGGGCGCCGAAGTGAGCCTGATCCCCGAGACGCTGGCTGCCACCACCCTGGGTGCCGTGGCAGCGGCCGATCGTTTGAACGTGGAGGTGGACGTCATCGGCAAGTACGTCGAGTCCCTGCTAGGAGGCTATCGATGAGATTCGACCCGATACCGCAGGCCATCGAGGCCATTCGGGAGGGCAAAGCAGTGGTCGTCGTCGACGACGAGGACCGCGAGAACGAAGGCGACCTGGTCTTCGCGGCATCCAAGGCGACGCCGGCCAACGTCGGCTTCATGATCCGTCACACCAGCGGCGTGATCTGTGTGTCGATGCGGGGCGAGGACCTCGACCGTCTGCACCTGCCCCCGATGACCATGGTCAATGAGGATCGCAAGGGTACGGCGTACGCGGTGAGCGTAGACGCCCGGGAGGGCATCACCACCGGGATCTCCGCGGCCGACCGCGCGCGCACGATCAAGACCCTGGTCGACTCGGCCACCGAACCCTGGGAGATCACCCGACCCGGACATGTCTTCCCCTTGCGCGCCGTGCCCGGCGGGGTGTTGCAGCGCGCCGGGCACACCGAGGCCTCCGTCGACCTGGCCCACTTGGCCGGACTCACCGCGGCCGGCGTGATCTGCGAACTGGTCAACGAGGACGGCTCGATGATGAGGGCTCCCGAATGCCGGGCGTTCGCCGACGAACACGGGCTGCAGATGATCTCCATTGCGGACCTGATCTCGCATATCCGGCACACCCAGAAGCAGATCGAGCGGGTCGCGGAGACCATCATCCCCACCGAGATCGCGCAGTTCCGCGGGATCGGTTACCGCAGTCTCATCGAACCGACCGAGCACCTGGCATTGATCCTCGGTGATGTCGGCGATGGCGAGGACATCCTGGTCCGTGTGCACTCCGAGTGCCTCACCGGAGACGTGTTCGGTTCCCTGCGCTGTGACTGCGGGCCGCAACTCGAGGCGGCGATGCGCGCCGTTGCTGCAGAAGGCCGCGGAATCATCCTGTACGTCAAGGGACACGAGGGCCGCGGAATCGGGTTGCTGAGCAAGTTGCAGGCCTACCAACTGCAGGACTCCGGGGCGGACACGATCGAGGCCAATCTGGCGCTGGGCCTGCCCGCCGATGCCCGCGACTACGGCACCGGTGCGCAGATCCTGGCCGATCTGGGGGTGAAGTCGATGCGACTTCTCACCAACAACCCGGCCAAGCGGGCGGGTTTGGACGGCTTCGGCATCGTCATCACCGACCGGGTGCCCCTTACGATCGCCTCGAACCCGCACAACGAGCGGTACCTCGCGACCAAAGCCGAACTGATGGGTCACGAATTGGAGCAGACGCTGTGAGTGGTCAAGGCCGGGCCGATCAGGCCCACGTGGACGCATCCGGGCTGCGGGTGGCCGTGGTCGCGGCGAGTTGGCACGAGCAGGTCATGGACGGACTGCTCGCTGGGGCCACGGCGTACTTGGCCGAGGTCGGGGCGCAGGTCGACGTGCATCGGGTACCCGGCTCGTTCGAGATCCCGGTTGTGGCAGCCCGGCTCGCGCAGACGCACGACGCCGTGGTTGCGCTCGGGGTCATCGTCCGTGGCGGCACGCCGCATTTCGAGTACGTCTGCAATGCCGTGACCGACGGTTTGGGCAGGGTGGCGCTCGACTCGGGCAAACCCGTCGGCTTCGGAATCCTCACCACCGACACCATCGAACAGGCCCTCGACCGCGCAGGCGGCCCGGGCGCCAGCGAGGACAAGGGCCGGGAGGCGGCATCGGCCGCCGTGGAGACCTGGCAGACGCTTGACGGCTTGTAGGGGAAGTCGGATCCGGTTCAGTGGGTTTGACCGGTTTGTTCGGGTATACCCTGGAAACGGACCCGGTCGGTCAGCCGCCGTGTGACAACGGTGATGAGCACGGAAGTCCACGAAATCCGTGGACTCCCCGTCGTTGCCCCGACGACCCGCCCCCGGGAGAGAAGGGGAGGTTGTCATGAAGAATGCGAGATTTCTCGCCGTGGTGTCGGCGGCGAGTCTGTCCGCTGGATTGTTGGCCCTTGCGCCCGCGCAGGCCGGCGCGACGTGGTCCGGTCCCAGCGAGGTGAGTTCCAAGTTCGGTCGCACAGTCGTCGTCTCCGATGGCGGTCGTGTGGCCGCCTGGGTGCGTACGAACAAGACGAGTTCTTCGGCGTCGGGTCCCATCCGCACCGCGTGGTATCTGAAGAAGAAAAAGAAGTGGACCTCGTCGGCGCCGATTCCCGGGGCCTCGGAGAGCACCAACGTGCAGTTGAGCAACGACGGCAACGCCGCGTTGATCGAGTCCGGCACCACGGGGTACCTGATGTCCGTGCGGGATACCAAGAACACCTGGCTCACAGCTCAGAGCATCGTGTCCGGGATGGACCTGGGCAGCGGCGTGATGTCCGGTGACGCCAAGACCTTGGTGTACGTCGACTGGGGTCCGGACGACTACCCGACGCCGGCTGGGAAGTTGTACTTCGTAACCCAGAACGCTGACGGAACGTGGCCGGCTCCGACCATGCTCGGAACGGCGAACCCGGAAGGCCGCTACGGTTACCAGAGTGTGCTGGCCTTTTCGAAGGATGGCTCCACGCTGGTCTGGGTGGACAGCACATACGCCCTGGTCGGCACGACCCGCAACCCGGACGGCACGTGGACGGCCCCGACGATCATCAAGCAGTACGGCAGTGATCCCGACCTGCGCACGCTGGCTCTGTCGGCGGACGGCAGTCGGGTGATCTGGACCCGTAGCAGCTCCGACGGTGTTCTCACCTCGACCCGCAGTGGTACCGCCTGGGCGACGATCTCCAACGTCACGGTGGATGAGACCTACACCGCAGCCATGTCACCCAACGGCTTGAACGTCGCGTGGGCCAACACCGACAACCAGATGGTGATCCGCCGTTGGGATGGTGCCGCCTGGAAGAAGGTCAAGGTGCTCGGATCGACGGGCTACTACCCCTCGATCGTCGTGCAGGACAAGACGCTTGCCTGGACGTACACGGGATACAAAGGCTCGTCGCTGCGTTCTGCGATCTACAAAGGCGGCAAGTGGACGTCGGTCGTGAAGCACTCATCGACCGGGTTCAGCCCGACGGTGTCCTATGACGGCAAGACGCTGGGCTGGTCGGCCACGGGTAACAAGCGGATCTACTGCGTCAAGCGCTGATCCGAGATAGGCGGTGCGCCCGGGGCCAGTTCCGGGCGCACCACTGCTCGGCGTGCAGGTCCGACCTTCGTCCATCGCTGCGCACCGATGGACGGGGACGGCGGTCGGGCGTTGCCTGCGCGCTGATTACCCTGAGACACGTGAAGACCTTCGATGACCTGTGGACCGAGCTGTCGGCCAAGGTCGCCACCGCAGACCCCGAATCCGGCACCGTGCGACTGGTGCAGTCCGGGGTGCATGAGGTGGGCAAGAAACTGGTCGAAGAGGCCGCAGAGGCGTGGATGGCCGCCGAACACGAGTCCGCCGAACGCGCTGCTGAGGAGTTGAGCCAGGTGCTGTACCACGTGCAGGCGATGATGCTCGCGGTCGGCGTGACCCCGCAACAGGTGGGGCGGTACCTGTGACGCTCAAGGTGGCAATTCCGAACAAGGGCCAGCTCGGCGATCCCGCGCGCCAGATGCTGCGCGAGGCCGGCTATCTGCGGTCGGCCGGTGCCCGCGAACTGCTCGTACACGACCCGGACAACGACGTCGATTTCTTCTTCCTGCGGCCCAAGGACATCGCCACGTATGTGGGTCAGGGAACCCTTGACCTGGGCATCACCGGGCGGGACATGCTGGTGGACTCCGGAGCCCCGGCCGCCGAAGTCGTGGAACTCGGCTTCGGGCATTCAACGTTCCGCCTGGCGGCGCAGAACGGCGTGGACAGCGTCGCAGGAAAGCGGATCGCGACCTCATATCCTGGGCTGCTGCGCGACTGGCTCGAGCGCACCGGCACGGATGCGACGGTCGTGCGCCTGGACGGTGCGGTGGAGAACGCGGTTCAACTCGGTGTGGCCGACGCCGTGGCTGATGTCGTGGACACCGGGAACACCTTGCGGCAGGCCGGCCTGGTGGTACTCGGTGATCCGCTGCTTCGCAGTCAGGCGTTGCTGGTACGTCCGGCGCACACCCGGCCCAATGCCGCCGAGGAGACGTTCGTCCGCAGGCTGCAGGGGGTCATCGTCGCCCGCGCGTATGTGATGGTCGACTACGACATCGCCGAGGAGCTTCTGGACGAGGCATCTCGGATCACGCCCGGTCTGGAATCGCCCACGGTGTCCCCGCTGAAGGAACCCGGCTGGGTAGCTGTGCGGGCCATGGTCGAGCGGGTCCGGGTCCACCGGGTGATGGACGAGCTGTTCGAGCTCGGTGGGCGGGCGATCCTGGTCACCGACATCCACGCGTGCCGGCTATGACGAGCCTGGCGCAGACACTGGAAGCGCTGGTCGATCCCGGGTCGATCGAGCCGATCCCGGTACCGATGCGGCCTGCGAAAGGTGACTACCTGGCCACCCTCGAGCGCGCTCGTGAGCGTAGTGGTGTCGACGAGTCCGTCCAAGTCATGCGAGCCCGGATCAACGGCTATCTGGTCGTCGTCATCGGCGGCGAGTTCGGTTTCCTCGCCGGGTCGGTGGGACAGTCCGCGGCAGATCGGGTCGTGGCGGGGTACCAAGCGGCCACTGCGGATTCTCTTCCGGTGATCACCCTGCCCACCTCGGGCGGCACTCGCATGCAGGAGGGAGCGGCCGCCTTCTTCCGGATGACGGACATCGCCTGGGCCGCGGAGGAACACCTGCGCACTGGCGCGATCCGGGTGGGGTGGCTGCGCAACCCCACGACCGGTGGAGTCATGGCGACCTGGGGTTCTTACGCCGACATAACCGGTGCCGAACCCGGGGCACTTCTCGGCTTCCTCGGTCCGAGGGTCTACGAGGCTCTGCACGGCGAGCCCTTCCCGCCGGTGCAGACCGCGGAGAACCTGGCCCGGGTCGGCGTCATCGACCAGGTCGTCGCGCTGGGTGAGTTGCGAGAATGGGTCAGCGGAATCCTCGACGTCGTGTACGGCGACGACGAGGAGGACGAGTTCGGGGACCACGGAGTTCCCGAGCCGGTCGACGCCTGGGAGGCGATCACGCGCACCCGCGACGCGGACCGTCCTGGACCGCCGGCGGTGCTGGATCTCATGAGCGACCGCACCGAACTGCACGGGACCGGTGCCGGGGAGAGCGGCGGCGGTATCCGGCTGGCGCTCGGGCGCTTGCGCGGAGTGCGGACCTTGGTGGTCGCGCAGACCCGCGAAGAGGTGTCGCCGGCCGGCCTGCGAGTGGCTCAACGGGGACTCCGCCTGGCCGACCGCGTCGGGCTACCCGTCATCACGCTGATCGACACCCCCGGTGGTGAACTGTCCGGTCGCGCCGAGGAGTCGGCGATGGCCGGCGAGATCGCCCGGACGTTGCAGACAATGTCGGGGCTGAGCGTGCCAAGTGTGTCCTGCGTCATGGGCCAGGGCTGCGGGGGCGCGGCGCTGGCATTGGTACCCGCCAACGTGGTGGTGTGCATGGAGAACGGCTGGGTCTCGCCGCTGCCCCCCGAAGGTGCCTCGGTGATCACCCACCGGACCCCCGACCGCGCCGCGGAGATGGCCCGGCAGCAGGGCGTCGGCGCCGAATCATTGGTCGATGCCGAGGTGGTCGACGAGGTGGCAGCCGAGGGTTCCGATCTCCCCGCGGCCGTCGCGGATGCAGTAGTGACGGCGTTGGTGTCGCAGTGAACGACTTCGATGGCGCAGATGTCCTGGTGACTCGTT
>JADKAV010000019.1 GCA_016719135.1 Micrococcales bacterium
ACATCACCGCTGCGCACCTTCACCAGGCCGAACAGGGATTTGAGCAAGGTCGACTTTACCGGCGCCGTTCGGCCCAATGATGCCCACGAGCTCCCCGGAGTGGGCGTAGAAATCACAGCCGTTGAGGATGTTCACGCCCGGGAAGTAACCGGCGATCACGTCGTCGATTCGCACCAGGGCGCCCTCCGCCGCCGCCAGATGCTCGTCCCGGCCTTCGATCGTGGTGACGGCCATCTATGCCTCCTCGGGGTGGGCGGTCAACGCTTCGCCGGTGTCGGTCAGTGGCCGGTCATGGTGCACTCCGAGGTAGGCGTCAATGACCGCCTCGTTGCTCATGACGTCGTCCGGAGGACCCTCGGCGATGACCTTGCCCTGGCTCATCACCACGACCCAGTCGCTGATGTCCCGCACCATGTCCATGTCGTGCTCGACGAAGAGGATCGACGTGCCTTCGTCTCGCAAGGCCGTGACGTGGCCGAGCAGGCTCTGGGTGAGCGCCGGGTTCACGCCCGCCATCGGCTCGTCGAGCATGACCATCTGCGGCCGACCATCAGCGCCCGGGCCATCTCGAGCAGCTTGCGCTGGCCGCCCGACAGCGAGCCGGCCATATCGTCGCGCTTCTGGTCGAGGTTGAAGCTGGCCAGCAGCTCGCAGCGCCTGCTCGGTGATCTCGTCCTCCTGGCTTCACGCCAGAGGAAGGGGAAGATCAAGGCGAACAACTTCTCGCCCCTCTGGTCCTGGGCACCCAGCCGCATGTTCTCCATCACCGTGAGCCTGCTCAGCGCCTTGGTCAGCTGGAAGGTGCGCACCATGCCGTACTGGGCCACCTTGTGCGGACGCACCCCCGCCAGCTGCCTGCCCTCGAAGGTCCACTGCCCCTCGTTGGGCTTGTCGAAGCCGGTGAGGAGGTTGAAGAAGGTCGTCTTGCCCGCACCGTTCGGTCCGATCAACGCGGTGATCGTCCCCCGCTGAATCTCCACGTGATCGACGTCGACGGCGGTCAGACCACCGAAGTGCCGGCGCACACCGTCGGCCACGAGGATGGGGTCGGGTTTGGGTACTCCGGCCTCCTGCGGCACGGTCTGCAGGGCGTCCACCAAGTGCTTGAGGTCATCGGGCATCGAGGCTCAACTCCTTCTTGTCGCCCAGGATCCCCTGTGGTCGGTAGATCATCAAGAGCATGAGACTTATGCCGAGGATCCAGTAACGGATCTGGCCCACCTGAGTGCTCTGGATGAATGTGATGGCTCCGCTGGACACTGCGTTGGAAAGCGCCGAGTCGATGAGCACCAGCCCGAACCAGAAGACCACGGAGCCGACGATCGGGCCGAGGACGCGGGCGGCGCCACCGAGGATCAGCACGGCGTAGGCGAAGAACGTCAGGTCGGTGCCGTAGTAGTCCGGCTGGACCGACTGCAAGGCGATCGCCGCGACGAATCCGCCGAAACAGCCCATGACGCCACCGATCGTGAGCGCCTGCAGTTTGTAGGCGTACACGCTCTTGCCCAGGGAACGGACGGCGTCCTCGTCCTCCCGGATGGCCTTGATCACCCGGCCCCAGGGGGATCGCATCATCAAGAAGACCAGCACCGACATGACGACCACAAGGATCCAGCCGATGGTGACGATCCACATGTCGTTCTCGCTGAAGTCCACCGGACCGATCTTGACACCAGCGTTGAACGGGTTCAGCGCGTAGAAGTCGTCTGCAAACCGGTTGATGCCGTCGGAACCCCCGAAGACCGGATTGAAGGTCACCGAGCGGAATACCAGCCGTAGGATCTCGGCGGCCGCGATCGTCACGATCGCCAAGTAGTCGGCGCGCAGCCGCAGCGTCGGAGCACCGAGCAGCAACGCCAGCACCACCGCGGCCGCGATGCCGACGAGCAGACCGACCCAGAGGCTCCAGCCCATCATCGCGATAGAGACCCCGAGGCCGTAGGCAGCGACCGCGAGGAACCCGGACTGACCGAAGTTCAGCAGGCCGGTGTAGCCGAACTGCACGTTCAGGCCGATCGCGGCCAGGGCGAAGATGACCGCCTGAATGCCGATGCCCTGTGTGATGGCCTGACTGAAGACGTTTCCCCAATCCATAGCTCAGCCCACCCTCTCCGACGTCCGAGGATTCCCTGTGGTCGGATCATGAGGATGATGATCAGCACCGCTAGGGCGCCGACATTCTTCAACTCCGACGGGATGAACAATGTGGAGACCTGGATCATGGTCCCGACGATGATGGAGCCGACGATGGCGCCGACCGCCGTTCCAAGGCCACCCAGGGTGACACCGGCGAAGATGAGTAGCAGCAACTGAAAGCCCTGCTGCCAGGAGATGCCGTTGGACAGGCTGTACACAACCCCGGCCAAGGCGGCCAAAGCGGCGCCTGCCATCCAGATGATGGACACGACGCGGTTGACGTCGATGCCAGGCGCTGACGCGAGTGCAGGGTTGTCCGCGATCGCCCGCGACGCCTTGCCCATCCGGGTCAGGCTGAGCCACAACACGGTGGCGGCCAGGAACGACGATCGCGATACCCGCCGGCGATCAGGGCCTTGGGAGTGACGTCGACCGGTCCCAGTGAGAGCCCGGCTGCCCGCTGAAGTCGGCGTACTGCTTGGTGCTGCCGCCGAAGAAGAAGAGGTACATGTAGCGAAGCAAGATGCCCAAGCCGATCGAGACCACCAACATGGCGATCAATCCGGTGCCACGCTTACGCAGCCAACGCC
Source organism: Micrococcales bacterium (assembly GCA_016719135.1). Classification (GTDB taxonomy): domain Bacteria; phylum Actinomycetota; class Actinomycetes; order S36-B12; family UBA10799; genus JADKAV01. The sequence goes on from JADKAV010000019.1 coordinate 2,727, forward strand.
AGAAAAACCGATCCTGGAAGTAGCCGAACAAACCGCCTGCGATCACAGCCCCGAGCCCGGCCACGATGAACGGCAAGCCCAGCAGATTGTTGAAGAAGTAGGCGATGAGCGCCCCGAACGTCACCAGCTCACCGTGGGAGAAGTTGGTCAGTCCGGTGGTGCCGAAAATGAGGCTCAAACCCACCGCTGCAAGGGCGATGGTGAGGCCGAAGATCACGCCGCCGAAGCCCAGTTGTAGGGCGCGGTCCAAGGTGGATTCCGAGGCTGTGTTGGCCTCCCCGGTGGGGAAGAGCACGGATTTCGTCTGGCTCTTGCCGACGGTGATTTCCACACTTGTGCGGTCAGGGTTGGTCAGCGCGACGCCCTCCGGGAGAGTGTCGGTGTCCAAGATCACGGTGTAGGTCCCGGCGTTGGGAATTTCCACCCGCCAGCGGCCCTTTTCGTTGGTGAAGGCATTCTCCACGAAGCCCTCTTCGTTCGATACGTTCACCTGCACACCCGGGATGCCTTCGGTGCCGGTCTTGATCACCCCTCGGATGGTTTCGCCGGCGGCCGACGCAGCCGTGGCTCCGCCCACCACCGCCCACAGGGCTAGAACGATCGCGGCGAAAGCCAGGAGCAGTCGTCGCACGCGCAACACCTCAATTCGCCGTTCGGTCTGTCGAACCCTACCGCTACGTGAGTCAGTCAAGCCGAAGATTCCACGAAGCTCGCTACATGTTAGAGGGTGTGTCGGACTTGTCTGTGGCGACCCCGAATCCGGTTCGCAGCGTGTCGATACCGAGCCACTGGCCCACGAGGGAGCTGGGACGTCGGCATGAACGATCTTCCGAAATCGTGATCGGACGACGAATCAGGCCTTCGGGTTTTAGGGCAAAGCCGACCCAGGACAACCCAGGATGTGGGTTCGCCAGTGCAGGAATCCAGTCAGGTGATGAGCCGATCCGGACGTGTCGTCCAACCGGACGTGGACCCGGAGTTTTCGACCTCTACTTATGGGGTCGCGTCGCGCAGCAGGCAGGTGAGCCGACCGGTCGCGATCCGACGGCCCTCGTCATCGACCACCGGAATGACGTAGGAGGCCAAGGTGCGTCCCTCCTGGACCGGTTCGGTCCGGGCCGTCACCCAGCCCTTTGAGGCCGAACGGTGGTGCGACACGCTGAGCTCGATGCCCATCGATATTTTGCCGGGCGAGGAGAGCGCCGCGGCGATGGACCCGACCGATTCCACCAGCACCGCAGTCGCACCGCCGTGCAGGATGCCGTAGGGCTGTGTGTTGCCGGTCACCGGCATCCGGCCGACGACGGTGCGCCCGTCGAGTTCGACCTCGATCCCCATGGTCTGCGCGAGTGCGCCGACGCCGTACTCTTCGACCTTCGAGGCCCATTCCTCAGTGTCCATGGCTGTCACGCTAGCCGTGAAGCGACGGCCGCGATCAGAGGGACCTGGGACTTGGACGAGCAGGCCGGGCTGTCCGACCCACCGCCTAGACTCGGGCTCGATGAATGATTCCCCACCGTCGGCTGGACGGTTGCTGCTGCTCGACGGCCATTCGCTGGCCTACCGCGCCTTCTACGCCCTACCTGTCGAGAATTTCAGCACCACCACGGGTCAACCCACGAACGCCGTGTTCGGGTTCACGTCGATGCTGATCAACACGCTGCGCGATGAGCGGCCCACCCATATCGCGGTGGCCTTCGACGTGTCGCGCAAGACGTTCCGCAGTGAGACGTTCCCCGAGTACAAGGCCAACCGCGAGAAGTCGCCCAGTGAATTCGCAGGTCAAGTCGATCTCATCCGCACGGTCCTGGCCGCGATGGACATCCCGGCAGTGTCGGTGGACGGCTATGAGGCCGATGATGTCATCGCGACGCTGGCCGGGCAGGCCAAGACGGCCGGGTTCGAGGTGCTGGTGCTCACCGGCGACCGGGACTGCTTCCAATTGGTCGACGACGCCTGCACGGTTCTATATCCGAAGCGCGGGGTCTCGGACCTGTCGCGGATGGACCCAGCCGCGGTCGAGGCACGTTTCGGTCTGTCGCCGACGCAGTATCCCGACTACGCTGCTCTGCGCGGTGACCCGTCGGACAATCTGCCCGGTATTCCCGGCGTGGGGGAGAAGACTGCCGCCAAATGGATTCGCCAGTTCGGTTCGCTGGACGAACTCGTCGCCCATGTCGATGAAGTACCGGGCAAGGTGGGGACGGCACTTCGCGACCACCTCGGCCAGGTGATCACCAACCGGCAGCTCACACAGTTGGTCGGTGACGTTCCGCTTGACGTCGCGGTGGGGGACCTGGAACGAGTCCCGATCTCGCGGGAGAAGGTCCATGAGATCTTCGACAGTCTGCAGTTCCGGGTCTTGCGAGAGCGACTCTTCGAGACTCTCGGAGAAGCGGTCGAACAACAGCCCACAGCGACTGCGGTAAGCGTCGAACTGACAGCCGATCCTGATGCGTGGCTGGCGTCGCACACGTCGGCTGGCCCATACGGTCTTCAGATCACCGGCACCTGGGGGGCTGGAAAGGGGCGCATCGAGCGCATGGCGATCTGCGCCGAGGACGGCTCCGCGGCCGTGTTCGACCTTTTCGACGGCATACCCGAGCGGCTACGAGAATGGCTGGCAGACCCCGCGATCGAGAAGGTCGTCCACGATGCCAAGGGCCCACTGCTGGCCGCGCGCTGTCAGCAGTGGGAACTCAACGGTGTCGTCGGGGACACCGCCCTGGAGGCCTATCTGCTCCTGCCCGGGCAGCGCTCCTTCGCCCTGACCGACCTCAGCGCCCGCTTCTTGCACCGGGACCTCGTCGAGAACAGCAGCACCGATCAACTGACCATGGACGGTCTGGAGGACACGTCCGTGCAGGAACTGGCAGACAGCGCCGCCGCGGTCCGGGAGTTGCACGGTGTCCTGCTCGAACAGCTCGGGCCGCAGGGGGTGGCGCTGCTCAACGACGTGGAACTGCCCCTGCAGTCGATCCTGGTCGACATGGAGTACGCGGGAATCGCCGTGGACCTGGAGCGGCTGCAAGCGCTGCGCGACACGTTCGACACTCAGATCAGCCAGGTCACGCAGGAGGCACATAGCCTGGCCGGTCGCGAGTTCAACCTCGGCTCCCCGAAGCAACTGCAGGAGATCCTGTTCGCCGAACGGGGACTGCCCAAGACCAAGCGGATCAAGACCGGGTACACCACCGATGCCGACGCCTTGGCGACCTTGTTCGCCAAGACCGAGGATCCGTTGCTGGAATGTCTGCTCGTGTGGCGCGACAAGAGCAAACTGCGGCAGACGGTCGCCGGGCTGATTCCGCTGGCCGACCAGAACAGCCGCATCCACACCACCTACAGCCAGATCGTCGCGGCCACTGGCCGTTTGTCCAGCACGGATCCGAACCTGCAGAACATACCCGTGCGGACCGCAGAGGGACGGCAGATCCGCGCCGCTTTCGTCGTGGGAGCCGGTTACGACTGCCTCCTGACAGCGGATTACAGCCAGATCGAGATGCGGCTGATGGCCCACTTGAGCCAGGATGCCGGACTCATCGACGCCTTCCGGACCGGTGAGGATCTGCACAACACCGTCGCGGCGAAGGTCTTCGGCGTCCCGGTCGAAGCGGTCGACGCCGAGCAGCGCCGGCGCATCAAGGCCATGTCCTACGGGCTGGCGTACGGTTTGTCGGCCTACGGTTTGTCGCAACAGTTGGGGATTCCCACCGACGAGGCCGCGACGATGATGGAGGAGTACTTCCAGCGCTTCGGCGGCGTGCGTGACTACCTGCACGAGGTCGTCGAACGGGCTCGGGTGGATGGCTACACGCAGACGTTGTGGGGCCGGCGTCGTTACTTACCCGACCTCAACAGCGATAATCGGCAGCGCCGTGAAATGGCCGAACGGATGGCGTTGAACGCCCCGGTACAGGGCAGCGCAGCGGACCTCGTCAAGGTCGCGATGTTGCGGGTTTCGCAGGCTCTGGAGGAGGCCGGACTCTCGACGCGGATGTTGCTGCAGGTGCATGACGAGCTCGTGCTGGAGATAGGCTCCGGCGAACAGCAGGCCGCCACGGAACTCGTGGTCGCCGCGATGACCGGCGTTCGCGATCTCGACGTGCCGCTGGAGGTGTCCGTAGGGTTCGGCCCGGACTGGGACGCCGCCGCACACTGATCGGCAACGCGGGTCTCAGCCGCTGACCGAAACCCCCTCGAGGGCGGGCACGTCACGTTTGACGATCAGGCGCCATACTCCCACCACGGCCACCGTGGCGACGACCGCCAGCATGATGACCGCCACCTGCCCGACACTGTTGTGCCAGACCGCCACGAGGCCGATGAGCGTCACGCATCCCGCCCAGATCACCGGGATCAGGCTGCGGTCGCGGATGGCGACCAGTCCGAACACCACGAACTGCAGCAACGCCCCGCACGCTCCGATCAAGGCGAACAGCGGCAGGAGGTCGGCCATCTGCGCGTACTCGGGTCCAGCGATGATCGATACGACCAGATCGGGGAACGCCCAGATGAACAGCGTGCAGATCGCGCCGATCCCCGCCACGACGCCCAGACCCACCAGCGTCGTCCGGCCTCGTCGGGCATCGACCATCCGGGCGTATGCCATGACGGCGACGAATTGGGGTAGCCACGTGACGACCTTCGCGATGATGATGCCGACCGCATATTGGCCCGCCTCGTCCTCGCCGAGGAAGACCCGTCCCAGCACGATGTCCAGGTTCGTCAGCGCGAACAGCGCGAGCATCGCGTAGGCCGCCGCGGGGATCTCCCGCAGCATCGTCGAATGCCGTGCGGTCCCGCTGCGGAACTGTCCGCGGACCAGCAGCCAGCAGATCAAGGCACCCAACGCGGTGCCGGCTGCGATGCCGAGCATGCCGGCGGTCAGGGTCGCCAGTGTGAGCAGTAGGGCGATGGTGACCACGGTCTTCGGCACCCCGACCGCGAGGTAGACCGCGGACAGGCGTGCATGCAATTCCTGGCCCTGCGCGATGCCCAAGGCACCACCCATGACGGTGAGGGGGAAGAAAGTCAAAGCGAGCAGGATGTATGTCAGCGGCGAATCCAGGCGCAGGGCGAAGCCGATCAACGGGGAGATGATCAGCCAGAACGCCGCGGTGAGGGCCGCGGCCTGCAGGGTGGTACGCCATGCTGCGGCGGTCTCGTCAGCCCGATCGGCCGGATCCGTGGCGACGATGTGTCGTGCGGCGACCGCCTGCGTGGCCAGTGCAACCGTGTTCCCGATCAGCAGCAGCGCCAGCAGAGCGCTGAAAGCGCCGAACTGCGCCGGGGTCAACGTGCGCGCGGCAACCAAGGTCTGCGCGTAGGCCAGAACCTGGCCGATGCCCAGCGCCACTGCCACCAGCAAGCCACCACCCACAAGCTTCTGGGTGCCACTGGCCGTGTCCTCGGTACTCATCAACCCTCCCGATGACACCCTAGGCGAGTGCACTTGGCCTGGAAGCGACACGCGCTGCTGGCATGGAGTTGTGGGTTGGCGTTGCTGGTGCTGGCCCCGGTTCTGAGCCCCGGGTACGTGCTGCACCTGGACATGGTGTTCGTGCCGCAGCAGAGCCTGCTGCCATGGAATCTGGGGATCGGTGGTGGGTTGCCGCGGTCGGTCCCGCAGGATGCGGTGGTCTCGTTGGTCGCGGGACCTCTGCCGGGCCAACTGCTGCAAAAGTCGATCCTGTTGCTCACCTTCATCCTCGCCGGAGTCGGTGCTGGCCGCTTGGCCGGACGGACGCTGACTCTGCAACTACCCGCTGCGGCCCTGTATTTGTGGTCGGCGTACGCCGCGAGCCGCCTGCTGATGGGGCATTGGGGATTGCTGTGGGCCTACGCGTTGCTCCCGTGGGTGATCCTGGCCGCGACACGGGCTCGTCGGACCGGTGGGTGGGCATGGGTCGCAGTGCTGTGCGGGATCGGCGCACTGGTCCCCACCGGTGGTGTGCTCCTGGCCGTGGCCGCGGTGCCGTTGGCGGTCGGTTTCGGCAGCGCCGTGTCTCGCGCGGGCCGCTGGCTTCTGACGGCCAGTGTGATCGTGCTCAACGCACCCTGGTGGCTACCTGCGCTGCGCAGCCCGGTTGCTACAGTCTCGGATCCGGTCGGGCTGGTCGTCTTCGGTGCCCGCGCGGATGGTCCCGGAGGGGTACTGCTCAGCGTCGTGGGCGGGGGAGGAGTGTGGAACTCCTTGGCGACCTTGGGCTCGCGCACAACCTGGTTCGCGACATTCGGTGTGATCGTGATCGTGACGCTCGCTGCGATCGGGTGGAGACAGGCGCGACAGAAGGCTCCCGCCGAGGTGGTGTGGTTAACGGTTCTGGGGGTTTCGGGACTGGTGTGGGCGTGGCTATCCGGTGTGGCCGGTGGGCAGGGCTGGGCGCAGAGCCTCGTGGCCTCAGTGCCGGGTGGAGGACTTCTGCGCGACGGTCAGAAATGGACAGTGTTCTGGATTCTGCTTGTCGCTGTGTGCGCACCGCACGGTGTGGCGCGCCTTACCCGTCGTGCACAGCGACCGCTTGCGGTGTTCATGGCCGGGGCGCTGGCCATCGCGCCACTGGCGTTCCTGCCTGATCTGGCGTGGGGTGGCCTGGGCAGGCTGCAGACCAGCCAGTACCCAGCGCAATGGGACGATCTGCGCGACCAGTTGGCCGTCGATCCCCGCGGCGGGGACGTGCTGAGCCTGCCATGGGCGGCTTTCCGGCGGTACGCCTGGAACGATGACGACATCGTGCTGGACCCGCTGCCCCGGTACCTGAGCCGGACTGTCGTCTGGAACGACCGTCTGCCGGTCACGGTGTCCGGTGAACTCGTCGAGGTCGGAGGCGACGATCCGCGGGCGGCGGCGATCTCCGGCGCGATCAATGAGGGACGGGTGCTGGCCCCACTGTTGGCCGATCTGGGCATCCGCTGGATAGTCGTGCAGACCGATCAACCGCTGCCCGCCCTGAATCCGGATCTGTCGGGCACCTCAGCGATCTGGCAGCAGGACGGACTGATCCTGCGGGAGGTCACCGGCCCCATCGCCGAACGTGAACCCCGTGATGCGGTGGTTGTTGCTGTGGATCTTCTGGCGCTGCTCCTGCTTGTCGTGCTGGGCTGGTGGGCAGTCGTGCGGGAGCGATCCCGACCGGCGAAAGTGCCTACTTCGGGATTGTGATCCAACCGTGTCGTGGGAAGTCCTGCGACGTGGTGTCCAGACGTGTTACGGTCCGTAAGGTTCGAACCAAACAGGAGGCTTTCCATGGGTGGTCCCGCAGGCGCAATCATCGCCTCAGTCGTCGGCGCAGTGCTCGCAATCGGTGCCGCATTCGGAATCGTCAGTTCACAGACGGCGACCCCGGCCCCGGTCGACAAGCCCTTCATCGTCTACGGCGAGAGCTGATCCACTCCGCGGTTTCGCCCACCGTGGTGTTCCACGTGTCCTGACGGCGCTGGCACCACTGACACGCCGCCCTTGGCGGCAACTTCGCCGAGCACATCCGCGAATGAGGCGGCCGTCGCCGCCCAGGTGAACTCCTCGCTTCGGATCCTGGCAGATTCACCGAGCCGGTCACGGTGCGCAGGGTTCGACAGGACCGCATCCAGGGCTTGGGCGAAGTCCGCCAGGTCGCCGTCCACCAGCAACCCCGTCTGTTCGTGCACGATGGATTCGGCCACTCCGCCGGCCTCCCGGTAGGCGACTGCCGGCACACCATGGGTGGCGGCCTCCATCACGACGATGCCCCACCCTTCCTTCAGCGACGGCAAAGCCAGTACCCACGCCGAGGCGTACACCCGATGTTTGGTCTTCTCATCCACGAACCCCAAGAAATCCACCAGATCCGACACGCCGAGCGTCTGCGCCACCTGCTGCAGGCGCTGCGACCACCAACCGTCGCCGACCACGGAGATCCGCAGGTCGGGGTGCCGCCGGCGAAGGATGGCTGCGGCTCGCAGGACATGTTCAACCCGCTTGTGGGGGACCAGCCTGCCCACCACCGCGATGTGCGGGTGCTCTGAACGGCTGATGTCCAGGCCGGGGGCCTGCTCGATGCCGTTGTGGATGACGTGCACCCGGCTGGGCTGTACGCCCAGGTCACCGAGCTCCTCCCGGGTTTTGTCGGACACCGCGACGTACGTGCAGTTGCGGTACAGCCGCGGTGCGAGCACCGACTCGACCCACCATCCGATCTTCGAGCGCAGCGGGTCGTAGACCACCGGCCACTGCTCCCTGTGCACGTGGTGGACAAGGACCACCACTGGCGTCGGCCCGACGACCGCGCGGGACATGAAGGGGATGCCATTCTGAACGTCGATGATCACGTCGAGCTCGCCGAAGGCGCGCCGACGCATTCGTAGGACGGCTTCCCGGTAAACACCCAGCTTCGTCCCGGCGCGCACGAATCGGACGCCGTCGGCCATCTCGTCGGCCAGGGCACCCTCGTACATGGCGCAGAAGATCGTGACCTGATGGCCCGCGGCTGCCAACGAGCGGGCCACGTTTTCCACGTAGACCTCGGAGCCACCGCCCTCCGGATGGCGGGTATCACGCCAATTGAGGAACAACACGCGCAGCACTGCCATGGACCCGCCTCCTTCCCGTGCGTGACACGGTAGCGCGAAGAGCCCGCCGAGCCGCCGCACTTGGCTTAGGTTCTAACGGTGACCCGCGCTCATCCGCCCGCTGACGCCCGCCGCCGACTGCGCGCGATGGCCACGTGGAAGCGGGCCGCGAAACTCTTCACCGACTTCCAGGTCGAGCAATCGGACCCGGACCGCTTCTACGGAACAATGGCCTCCGATTCGGTCGCGCAGATGCAATGTCTGGCGAACCTCGAGGGTGCGCATGTCCTGGATGTCGGTGGGGGACCGGGGTACTGGGCCGACGCATTTGAAGCAGCCGGGGCCCGGTACACACCGCTGGATGCCGATGCCGGCGAACTCGCCCTGCACGGCAGGGTGCCGTTGCCGGGCACAGTCATGGGTGATGGGCAGGCGCTGCCGTTTCGGACCGGGTCCTTCGACCTGGTCTACTCGAGCAACGTCGGTGAACACGTGCGTCACCCATGGACCATGGGTGACGAGATGGTGCGGGTGTGCCGCCCCGGCGGACTGGTCTTCTACTCCTACACCCTCTGGTACGGGCCTTGGGGTGGGCACGAAACCGCGCCCTGGCACTACGTCAACGGCCGGTATGCCGCGCAGAGGTATCGGCGCGAGAAGGGTCACGAGCCCAAGAACCTCTACGGGACGTCCCTGTTCCCGGTGTCCATGGCCCAGGGAATCCGATGGGCCAGGTCGCAGCCGAACGCGGACGTGGTGGACATCATTCCGCGGTACCTGCCCTCGAGTCTTTTCTGGACATCCTCGCTGCCCGTGGTCCGGGAGATCCTCACGTGGAACGTGGCCCTCATACTGAGAAGACGATGACGGTTCTGGATGATCCGGTGCGGGCCTCGGCTGCACCGGAAGTGCGACCCGGGCAGCCGATATGGCGGGTGCGTGTCTTCGCCGTGTGTTTGTCGCTGGTCACGCTGGCTTTCCTGCAGGACCCCGGACGGATCGCCGCCGACACCAAACTGGATCTCACCGTGGATCCGTGGGGATTCTTGGGCCGTTCGCTGCACCTATGGGATCCGCAGGGCTTCTTCGGGCAACTGCAGAACCAGGCGTACGGCTATCTGTGGCCGATGGGTCCCTTCTTCGGCATCGGTGACACTCTCGGCCTGCCCGTGTGGGTGGTACAGCGCTTGTGGTGGTCGCTGATTCTGGTGATGGCGTTCCTGGGTATGTATCTGCTCCTGCGCGCACTACGGGTCGGGTCGGGGTGGCCGCAGATCCTGGCTGGCCTCGCCTACGCCCTGGCAGTTCGTCCCCAGTCGGCGATCGCGGCCGTGTCGGTCGAGGTGTGGCCCATGGCGTTGGCGCCGTGGGTCCTGCTGCCGCTGGTGCGCGGCGCTGCCCGTGGGAACGTGGCCCGGGCTGCCGCGCTGTCCGCTCTCGTGGTCATGCTCGCCGGCGGCGTCAACGCCGTGGCTGCCGGTGCCGTCCTGCCGCTGGCCCTCTGGTGGCTGCTCACGCTGCAACCCGGCCCCCGGCGTCGCCAACTGCTGGCGTGGTGGTCCGGACTCACCGTGCTGGCGATCCTGTGGTGGCTCATCCCGCTGCTGGTCCTTGGCCAGTACTCGCCACCGTTCCTGGACTGGATCGAGTCCGCCCAGTTCACCACGTCGATCACCGATCCGACGACGGTGCTGCGCGGTGCCGATCACTGGCTCGCCTACCTTGGCAATGCCTCGATGTGGAAAGCCGGCTGGATGCTGGTCATTTACCCCGTCTTCGTCCTCGCGACCGGTGTCGTGGCCGCAGCAGGGGTAGCGGGACTTGCGATGCGTTCCTTGCCGCACCGGGCGTTCCTGGTGGGCGGCGCGGTCGCCGGACTGGTGCTCGTCACGGCCGGGCACACGGGGGTCTTCAGCGGACTCGGAAGCGAACAGGTGCAGACGTTCCTGGACGGGACGGGCGCACCGCTGCGCAACGTGCACAAGTTCGATCTGGTGCTGCGGATACCGCTCATCATCGCCATGGCGCACCTGCTGTCATCCGTGTGGCCGCACGGGCGCAAACCACTGTGGCGGGTTCTGCTGACGGTGGGAATCGTGGCTGCGTTGGTCGTGTCCTGGTGGCCGGCGCTGTCGGGTCAGTTGTCCCGTGGCCGCACGTACGTGGCGGTGGCCGATCACTGGCGTGAGACCTCGGAGTGGCTCAATACACAAGCCCGACCCGGGCGTGCGCTCATCGTGCCCGGGGCGTCCTTCGGTCAATACGTATGGGGTCGCACCCAGGATGAGCCGCTGCAGGCATACGGGGGGTACCCGTGGGGCGTGCGCGACGCCGTTCCCCTGTCGAGCGCGGGGAACATCCGGATGCTCGACGCGGTGGAGGCACGGCTGGAATCCGGTCAGCCCAGTCCTGGGTTGGCTGCGTACCTGAACCGCATGGGCGTGCGGTATCTCGTGGTCCGCAACGATCTCGCTCCCAGCGCGCAGGCACCGATGCCGATCCGCGTGCATCAGGCGCTGGATGGCAGTCCGGGGATCAACCGGGTGGCGTTCTTCGGCCCGATCGTGGATCGTCCCTTCGGGTCGGAGGTCCTCGTCGACGAAGGCATGGGGGTCAGCTACCCGGCGGTGGAGATCTACCGGGTCACCCCGAGCAACGAGCCGACCGACCCCCGAGCCGTGCTGCGTCCGGCGGACACGACAGTGGAGATCGCCGGCGGCCCGGAGGCATTGCTGCCTCTTGCCGACATCGGTGCGCTTGGGAATCGGCCCACAGTTCTGTCAGGGGACCCGGAGGCTACGTCCTTGACCCCGGATACCGGCGTCGTCACCGACACCGACCGCCGCCGCGAGATCACGTTCGGCTACATGCGGGGCAACGAATCTCCCACCCTCACCGCCGATCAGGAATACGAGCAGTCCCGGCCCGTCCACGACTACCGCGTCTTTGGCGAGGACGGATCGGTGGTCGCGACTCCAGGCCTCGATTTCGATGCCAGCAGTTCGGCCTCTGATGTGGACGCGACGTGGAGACAGCCGCGGGGTGCGACTCCCGCGGCGGCCATGGACGGAGCCCTGGACACCTATTGGCGTCCCGGCGCCCTCAATGAAGAACGGTCCTATTGGGAAGTCAGGTATCCCGAAGCGATCGATCTTGGCGACACAGTGGATCTGGCACTTCTCAACCGCGGCACCAAGACGCCGACCACGATTCCTCTGGAGATCACCACGGCGAACGGCACCACCTCGGTGGATGCCCGGGACTTCGCGGGCTGGCAGACGTTGCCGATCGTGGCCGGAAAAACCGACTTCGTGCGGGTCGGACTCGCCGACGTCTTTCGGCCGCCGCTGCTGGGTATCCGGGAGATTCGCCTGCCGGGTGAGGGCGTGAGCCAACTCGAACTACCAGGCGGTGCCTCAGGTGATGCCCTGCTTCTTACGGCCCGGCCCGGAGATGCCGGGGAGTGTGTACCTCGCGACGATCTACTGCTGTGCTCCGGACGGCCTGGGACGCTTCTCCCAAGACCGGCCGGGACTGTTCCGCGTGGTGGATCTGCCCAGCCCGCTGACCAGCGATCCGCGGATCCTGGTCGCACCACGCGACGCATCCACCGTCGCCGACTCCCTCGCGCAGGTCGCCGAGGTCGGGGTCGAAACCTCCTCGACGCGCACGCAGGCTGCGGGAGGCTCCGGTATCGCGGCCTTCGATCGGCAGTTGGGAACCACCTGGCAGGCTGCCCCGGAAGATCCTCAACCGGAGGTGACGATCACGCTGCCGCAAGTCCGCGAGCTCCGCGGGATCCGGCTGGTCAATCGACAGGGCGTCAACGCGTCGTCACCGCTGGAACTGCAGGTACAGGCTGGCGACCGCACCTTCCAGGGCTTCACGGACGGCAGGGGACTGTTCCGCTTCGATCCGGTGACCACCGACACCATCACGGTTCGATTTCTCACCGCCAATCAGGTCCGCTCCCGATCGGAGCTCGGCGAGTTGGCGCTGCCTGTCGGCGTGTCGGAGATCGGACTCCTCGGTGCCGACGACCTGCGCCGGCCGGTACCAGCCGACGCGGTGATCGACCTTCCGTGCGGGACGGGTCCGGACATCCTCGTCGACGGTGAAGTAACGTCGCGAACGTCGGTCACGGCGCGCGCCGAACAGTTCATGAACGGCGAGACCGTGGCGGCCACCGTCTGCGACTCGCCGGTGACCATTCCCGCAGGTCAGCACCAGGTCGCCGTGCGCAGCGTACGGAGTTCAGGCCGGTGCTGGCCACGTTCGCACCGATGAGCGTGCGTCCAGGTCCCACCAGGCGCCCAGAGTCACCGCAGATCGACACTGGGGCGCCACGCACCGAGTCGTTGGGAGCGCGCCGGCACGGCGCAGCCGCAGGTCCTGGAGGTCGCCGAGAACTTCAACACCGGCTGGCGGGCGGCTCTGGCAGGAGGGGACTTGCAGCCCGTGCGGGTCGACGGCTGGAAGCAGGGCTTTGTCCTGCCGGCCGGGCCGGGCGGCGAGGTCTCCGTGGACTACGCCCCGACTCCCACGTATCGATGGGGCCTGCTGATCGGGCTGGTCGCCGGCCCTGGCCGGGTCGCCTTGGCCCTGCGCCCACCCGGCGCTGCGGGTGCGGCCCACGGTGGCCTCCCGACCGCTGCGGCACGTCACCGCTGGCCCTGTTCGTGGGGTTGGGATGGTGCTCGTCGTGGGACCATGGGGTGGCTGGCGTCTCGGGGTCGGCCTGGGGCTGGTCCGGCGTGGCGGCTGCCGCGTGTGGCCTTCAGCGCGGTCACCGGGGCGGTGCTGATCAACGTCCTGGCTGGTGTCAGGCCCGTCTGCTGTGGTGGTTCTGCAGGGCCTTGCGCTGGCGCTGGCGTGGGCGGCGGTGCTGTGGGCCGGGTGCGCGGCCTGGCAGCCGCAGGCGGCGCGACGGGGAGTGAGAGTGTTCCTGCGCCGGACGTTCGATGAGCACGTAACTGGCGTGGGCGAAGGCGACCGAGCCAACCACCGTCATCGGCCACAGGATCCAGAACCACCCGTTGAAGCTGGCGATCCCCAGCAGCCGTGACCCGGTCTCCAGCACGAACAGATGCCACAGGAAGATCCCGTAGGAGATCTTGCCCAGATAACTCATCAGGGGCGAGGCCAACATCGCGCGCCACGTCCCCCACCCTTCTGTGCCGAGGAAGCCTGGCAGGAGCAGTGCGGCGGCGGCGCCGAGGTACAGGTAGTGCCGCATGAACGCCTGGGAGGCGGACCCCTCGCCGAACGTGTATGGACCCGCGATGGGAGTGCTCGCCAGCAGGAACAGCGCGACTGCCACGATCAGGCAGGTCGCGGCATCGTCGGCCAGGCGGTTCAGCCGGCCCATCCAGGCCGGCGGATCAGGCGCCCGCAGGCGATTGTGGACCAACGCGAAGAGCATGCCGACGGCAAACCAGTCCATGAAATTGGGCAGCCACATGTTCACCACCGTGAATTCACCGACCGGTGTGATGGTGCGCAGGAGCAGCCAGGCGAATGCCAGCCCGGCGCACGCGGCCAGCGTCCACAATTGGCGCCTGGTGTTGGCCGCGACATCCCCGCGGTGGCGTCGGCCGATCCACCAGGCGATGGCCGGGAGCACGAGGTAGAACGACAACTCCGTGGCCAGCGACCAGCTCTGGGTCAGCCCATTGATCAGCAGTTTGGGCCAGTAGATCTGCGTCAGAGTCAGATGTGCGAGCCAGTGCTTGGGAAGGACCTCGATGCCGGGCATGAACGCCAGCACGACCACCACCAGCACCACGTAGGCGGGCACGATGCGCCACAGTCGCCGCCGGAAGTACGTGCGGGTCGCGGGCCAGCGGCTGTCGTGCAGCGCCGCCTGGACCATGGCCGGTAGAGCAGGAAACCGGATAGCAGGAAGAAGATCGTGACGCCGATGTCCATGCGGGCGAACATGTGTCCCCACGCGGTGATGACCACGATCCCGCTGAAGTACGCCACGTGCGTCGTGACGACGGCGAGAACGGCGATCGCGCGATAGCCGTCGAGGGTGCGAAACCGGTGCGGCACCACGGTCTCGATCTGCAAGAAGTCCGCAGCACGGCGCCGCCTCGTGCTGGTCACAGGGGGAGGATACCTCTTTAGGGCGTGTCTGCCCATCATGTCGCATTAGAGGGTGATTTTCCGATAACGTCCCTTGTCACTGAGGCCAACTATGGAGGCGTAATGAAGCGAGTAGTGGGATTGATCCTGCTGGGGCTGGGAGCGATGCTGTTGGTGCTTGCTCCGTTGTTGAAGTTCTACGTGCTACCCAGCGCTGCGAAGACCCCAACTGACCAGTACACCGAGAGCACCGCAGTCGTTGAGTTCGCACAGCTGCTCAACCCCGCGAAGGTCGCTGCTGGGGACCCCGACCCCTTACGAGCGCAACGTCGCGGCCACCCAGTCCATCTACGTCCGCGGTGATGTGCCGGCGGCCGAGCAGCCAGAGGCCCAGGCCGAGGATCTGGCGGTCTTCGACTACTTCATGCGGGTCAACGACGACGCGACGGGCGAGCTGATCACTGCGTCCACGGCGCGCTACCCCTTCAACCGGGTGAGTTCGGAACTGGCCAACTGCTGTGGGGCCAGCGTGGATGATGAGCCGGTGGACATGACGGGCGCCGTGATGCCGGTCAAGTGGGCATTCGATCTGCAGAAGCAGGACTACAACGTCTTCAACTCGTCCATCAAGACGGGCACCACGTGGAGTTACCAGGGTGAAGAGACGGTCTTCGGAGTGCCGACCTACGTCTACACCAACGAGGTGCCGCCCACCATGGTCGACACCCTCGAGATCCCGACATCGGCGATCCCGGGCGAGGACAAGGACGCTGAGGGCAGTACGGTCCTCGACGAGATGTACTCCTCCAAGAGCACGTACTGGATGGAGCCGGTCACCGGCCAGATCATCCAGGGTGAGTCCAGCGAGTTCACTACTTATGACCTTGACGGCGAGCAGAAGCTCGTCAAGGCCGACTACACCGGCAAGAGCGGCAACCAGGAGTCCGCAGATGACGCCGCCGCCCTGGCAGGACTGGTCACCATGATCGGCACCACGCTGCCGCTGGTGTTCGCCATCCTGGGCATCGTGCTCATCGTGATCGGACTGTTGCTCAGCCGTGGCGGGGACAAGAAGGATGGGGATGCTGCGGCACCCGCGCAGGGCGCTACAGCTTCTGTCTAGCGGTACATCGCTTCAGTAGCACGAAGGGGCGATCCGGTCTAGAGGCCGGGTCGCCCCTTCGCTATGCTTTCCCCAAGGCATCGATGCCCTCACAGCGTCGTGTGCGTGAACCCAGACCGAGCGGATTCACACTCCAGCACGCGTTCGGTGTGCCCACCTAACAGACCGGCTACCAACACTTCATGACTGACAACCCCGATATCAACCCTGCTCCCACATCCCCCGCGGCCCGCCAGGTGGCCGTCAACGACATCGGTGATGACGCGGCCCTGCTCGCCGCGATCGACGAGACGATCAAGGACTTCAACGACGGCGACATCGTCGAAGGGGTCATCGTCAAGGTCGACCGCGACGAGGTCCTACTGGACATCGGCTACAAGACCGAGGGCGTGATCCCTGCTCGTGAGCTGAGCATCAAACACGATGTCGATCCGTCGCAGGTGGTTGCCGTGGGGGACCGGGTCGAGGCCTTGGTCCTGCAGAAGGAAGACAAGGACGGCCGTCTGATGCTGTCCAAGAAGCGCGCGCAGTACGAGCGGGCGTGGGGCGACATCGAGAAGATCAAGGAAGCCGATGGCGTGGTCACCGGCCCGGTCATCGAGGTCGTCAAGGGCGGTCTCATCGTCGACATCGGTCTGCGCGGCTTCCTGCCGGCATCGCTGGTCGACATGCGCCGTGTGCGCGACCTGCAGCCCTACGTGGGCCAGGAGCTCGAGGCCAAGATCATCGAGCTCGACAAGAACCGCAACAACGTGGTGCTGTCCCGCCGGGCCTTCCTCGAAGCAGACCCAGTCCGTGGTGCGCACCGGCTTCCTGAACCAGTTGCAGAAGGGCCAGGTCCGCTCCGGCGTCGTTTCGAGCATCGTCAACTTCGGTGCCTTCGTGGACCTCGGTGGCGTCGACGGCCTCGTTCACGTGTCCGAGCTGTCCTGGAAGCACATCGACCACCCGCAGGAGGTCGTCGAGGTCGGCCAGGAAGTCACTGTCGAGGTGCTCGACGTGGATATGGACCGCGAGCGGGTCTCGCTGTCGCTGAAGGCCACCCAGGAAGACCCGTGGCAGCACTTCGCCCGGACCCACGCCATCGGCCAGGTCGTCCCCGGCCGGGTCACGAAGCTGGTTCCCTTCGGTGCCTTCGTGCGCGTCGCGGAGGGTATCGAGGGCCTGGTCCACATCTCCGAGCTGGCCGAGCGCCACGTGGAGATCCCGGAGCAGATCGTCACGGTCAACGACGAGATCTTCGTCAAGGTCATCGACATCGACCTCGAACGCCGCCGCATCTCCTTGTCGCTGAAGCAGGCCAACGAGGACGCCGGCGCCGAGACGACCGACGAGTTCGACCCGTACCTGTACGGCATGCCGGCCTCCTACGACGAGCAGGGTGCGTACATCGGCCCGGAGGGCTTCGACCCGGTCAGCGGGGAGTGGAAGGAAGGCTTCGAGGACCAGCGCACCGAGTGGGAGCAGCAGTACCAGGAGGCCTACGCTCGCTGGCAGCAGCACAAGGAGCAGATCACCGAGGCCAAGAAGGCCGACGAAGAGGCAGAAGCCGGTGGCGACTACACCGCAGCTGCCGGTGAGCCGTCTGGTTCGCTTGACGAGGACGCCAACGAGGCGCTCGCGGCGCTGCGGGAGAAGTTGCAGAGCGAGGGGTAAACAAAAGCGCACTGCTGAGACGCGCAGAGGGGCGGCATGCCCCTCTGCGCGTCTCAGCTGTCTACGGGCGGATTTTGGTCCAGAGTTCCATGAGTTCCCTGGTAAGCTCCGAATCCTGAACCAGCGAAGGATCATTCGCCTTGACTGCTTCGAGATACCCGGAGGGCACCGGTCGCTCGAAATGGCCTGCCTTCCACGGTCCGCTGCCGGTCTGCGGTTCGTATCGGCGACTGGCCATGAACCTGTCTGTGAGCCCGCATGAGTCGATGATGTGGCTCCCAGGTACCAAGAAGCCGACCGCACCCAGCCCTCCACAGCGGACCATCGGCTCGGCCGTGGGCCACGGCCCCGACGGCCAAGCATTCGCTTGTGCTTCCAGAAAGGCCAAGTCCGTCGGTATGACACCTTGTTCGAGATCGACCAATCCGAAAGGATCCAGACCCCTGCCGAATCGTATCCACAAGAATCGTTCATCCACGATGGGTGAGAATTGTTGCGATAAGTCTGGGCTCCCTTCGCGGCCGACGAAAAGAAGCGCGCTCGGAAGGCTCAAGGCGCAGGCAACCAGTGGCACGACGTACGCCAACCGATGCTTTGCGCGGCTCACCTTCCTTGTGTAGGGAATGGACGTCTGCGTAGTGGCCAGCAAGATTGCGAATGTGGGTACCAGCAGGAACCGCCCCAGCATGTAGTCGCCTCCAATCCAGACGACGTAACCCAAGTAGGCTGCTGATCCAAGCGTCCAAAGAATTGCAGGGCGTTCTCGATAGGCAAGCCCGAGAACCGACACGCCGACCAGAACGACCAGTACGGCGGGATCGAAACCGAAACTGAGCCGTAGGTAGTCCAAACCGCGGCCCACGAGTTCCTGGTGAGCGATGCTGGTTTCGCCTCAAAAGTGGAAGGCAGTATGAACCCGTAGTACTGCCATGAAATCAAAGCCCAAGCCGCTAGTGGGAGAGTCAATCCTGTCCATAAGCGTATGGTTCTTACCGGGTGTATCCATGTTTGCTTGGTGGCCCACAACAACCAGGGCGCCAGCAGCAGCAGATAGTCCATGCGGCAAAGCAGCAAGAGGCTCAGGACGAACCCGCTAAGGAGCGGGTGTCGGACTTCGCCGTCTCGTGACTGGAGAACGAACAGCCCGCTCAAAAGTGCGATTGCCAAGGGACCCTCAAGTCCTGACGTACCCCAATTCACAAGGGTGTTCGACAACAGCACGAAAGATGCGGTGGTAACGAGTTGCCAGAGATTGCGCGATCGAAAGACCAGAATCCCAAGTGCGATCCCGGCCAGGATCACACTTGTAATGAGCGTTCCCACTATCCAAGAACCCGACACTGCTCCCATAAGGGTCAGCAGGGCCATCCACAGAGGATGGGTATAGCCGGCTACCCGCTCGTCCGGATTGAACACAGGTCCGTATCCGTGAGCCCAGTTGAGTGAGGTTCTTAAGGTGATGAGGGCGTCGTCGCTCATCCATGCGTACCGCCAGATGGTGAATACACCCAGAGCGGTGACGAGCGCTTTTGTTGCAAGTCGGAAAGTCCGGTTGGACCAAGGTCCTTGCAGTGATGGACTTGACAGGGATGCCGACCTTGGGGCGATAGTCGAGTCGGTAGGTGCCGCGGCCATTCATCCCCCCTTGGTCGGCGCAGATATGCCGCAATCAATCTACACATGACGTGTTCCGCTGAGCGCTCACGCAAGTTGACCCGTCGGTTCTGCCTGCTGGTGCCTGGTCCTGCAGATGGGCCTGCCTGGGGTATCGTCACGGGCGTGACTGCGGCGGGGAGTAGCGCTTGGATGAGATCGGCGCAGCCTGTAGCAGTGGCATCGGTTCTGGCGGTGTTGATAGCCGGGAGGGCCGCGGTCTCCTTGAACGGCTACCTATACACCGACGACTTCATTCTCTCAGGTACATTGCCTCCTCGGACTATCCGACCTGGAACCTAATGACCCAGTCGTACAACGGACACGTGAACCCGGTTGGCTGGTTGTTCCTCTGGCTGCTTCAGTGGGCGTTTCCAGGATCCCACGCTGCACTGGCCATCTTCTCTCTTTGCGTGTGGGGACTCACGCTGGTCCTGGCGGCATGGGTCGGCTTCGAGCTGACGGATCGTTGGATCGGAGCGGCTCTTCTGGCCCTGATTGCTGGGCTGAGCCTCTTCGGACTTGAGGCTTCTGTGTGGTGGGCGGCAGCCATGTACGCAGTTCCCTATCAGTTCTTCTTGGTCGCGTGCCTGCTTGGCTTCGTGAAGGCGCTCAAGGGGGGATCGCGGACCTGGATCTGGTTTGGCCTGCTGTGCTACGTGGGCACGGTGCTGTCCTATGCCAGAGGGTTTCTTCTTGCGCTGCTGGTCTTCGGGGTCGTCGCATCAATCCCGGCTCAGGGGCCCGAACCAATGGGGCACAGGATCGCATGGCGCTGGGCGCGGGGCTATTGGCTTGCCATGTTGGGAATCGCGGCCCTCGCGCTGGGTTTTCTGTGGCGACGCTCGGGCAGTCAGCTCGCGAGTACCGAGCCCGTCGAGCTCATGCGGCAAATCTGGAACCTCTTGACCCTCAATGTCCTGCCTGCTTTGTGGGGCGGGCCATGGAGGTGGACTCCAGTGTCCCTGCCAGATGGCTGGTCCCCAGTGGTTGCGAATCCAGCGCCTGCAGGATGGATGGTGTGGGCGTGTCTGATCGCGACAGGGTTTGCCATCGGTTGGATCTGGCGTCTACGTCCGTCTCTGCGGGGTTGGCTCGGTTGGTCACTGGCGTTCTCGGCCGTGGTACTCCTCGCCGGTGGGCTAGCCCGAGCAGGCAATCCATTCGCCAGCGAGGCCTACCGATATACCTTTGACCTCGTCTGGCCCCTGGGGCTCATCATGGTGTTGGCCGCTGTACCTCTGTGGTGGCAGCATTCGCAGGTCAGTCTCGGGGGGAGCGGCCTCATCGTGCTCATCTGCATCTCCGCGGTGTTCTCGGCGGTGACGCCTTCACGTTTGTGGGGATCAAACCAGGCGCGTGACTACATGGAGAACGCCACTGCGGGGTTCAGCGGGATCCCTGCAGACACCCGTTTGTTGCCTCAGGGAGTGCCCGCGGCTCTTGTTGACCCGATTCGGATATCTGCATTGGCCAATTCGGAAGTGGTGATGTCTCCAGTGCCAGGGTCGCCTCAGTTTGGGGATGTGGCCGATGGTGCGCTCCTGGGTTTCAGTCCATGGGGAGTAGTCGAAGAGCAGCAGGTCGAGGGGCCGACCTCTGTCAAGGGACCGGACCCGGACTGCGGGTATCTGGTTTCCTCAACTCCTAGGACCGTACGCCTGGATGGCGCCCTCATCGCGTGGGCCTTCTACGCCCGTGTGGCCTACACCAGCGGTACTGCGACAACGTTGAACCTCGCGGTCGGTGGTCGGATCACGACGGTTCCGCTCCAAGCCGGCGGCCCAAGGGTCGTGTACTTCCCCGTTCAGGGGCCTGGCGAAGAGGTCCTTGTCTCGCTAGGTGCCGATGACGCAGTTGCCTGCCTGTCGGAGGTAGCTATCGGCAATCGGGTGTCTCCAGATTCGGGTGAACTAGTCCCGCTACCCCCGTCCGGACTGCCTGATGACGAGTGAGTCCACTGCGTCCAGACCCCTTCCGGGCGAACTAGACGCCAGACTTCAAGGGAGGGTGCGGTCGCTCGACGGTCTGCGAGGTGTTGCAGTTCTGGCGGTCATGCTGTTTCACACCGCCTCCTCGCCATTGAGTGGTGGGTTTCTCGGGGTTGACGTGTTCTTCACCCTTAGCGGGTTCCTCATCGCGGGGATTCTTGTTCGACAATGGGATCAGAACGGCATGATAGTTCTCTCTGTCTTCTGGCTCCGGAGGGCTCGTCGCCTGGCACCGGCACTGTTGCTGCTTCTGACGGCTCTTGCAACTGCGCGCCTGGCAATTCCCCAGTTGGATTCGTCTGCCTGGCGGATGGACATTCTTGCCGCATTGACCTACACGACCAACTGGTTCCAGATCGTGTCCGGTGGGGACTACTTCGCGCAGTTCGGAATGCGATCTCCACTCATGCACACGTGGTCGCTGGCCATTGAGGAGCAGTTCTATGTTCTCTTCGCGATCCTGATCTTTGTACTGGTGGCAAGGCTCTCCCGAACGCGACTTGTTGTGGTTCTCTGTGCCCTGGCGATCACGTCCGCAATCTGGATGGCCTGGCTCGGCTCACATAACCCGACGTGGGCCTACTACGGGACGTGGTCCAGGGTTCAAGCGCTGCTCATCGGAGCCGCGCTGGGGATCCTGGTTCAAAGTTGGGCGAGTATCCCTGCCCGGCTGCGGGTCGCGGGCCGATTCTTGTCGTTTGTCGGATGGACGGGCGCCATAGGTCTATTGATGATCTTCGTCTTACCCCTCGACCTGGCGTTCATGTTCCGCGGCGGATTCGCACTGGTGGCACTACTGACGTCCGCGACGATTCTTGGACTTCTGAATGCGGGTGCGATGGATAGGCTCTTCAGTTGGCGGCCACTGGTCGCACTCGGGGTGGTGTCGTACGGCGTGTACCTGTGGCACTGGCCGGTGTTCGAGTGGCTTCAGAGTCGCGACGGGGCCACTCGAAGTGATGAGGCCTGGTCCTTCGTCGTGACGATTGCACTTGCCAGTGCATCCTTCATCTTGGTCGAGAAGCCCATTAGAGAGGGACGGTTCTCCAATTGGCCCGTCCGGCGCCAGTGGCTGGCGTACGGTTTGGGTTCACTCGCGATCTGTCTAATGGTGTTCTTACCTGCCCGAACTCATGCAATCGACCCGGGACTGAGCTGGCCCCCGGCCGACGAAGTGCCGTCGCGAGTCTTCGTGGGCGGCGATTCCACGATGCTGACCTTGACGAAGTACTTTCCAGCGGAGCGCTACCCGGACACGGTCGTCAGTGGATATACACCGATCGGGTGTGGCTTGATGCCCGGTGATTTTCTGCAGCAGGGCAACGCCGTCAAACGTGACGATTGTGAACAGTGGCCCAGCGAATGGGCGGATGCACTGACTTCGCAACCGCCACAAGTATCAGTCGTCGGTAGTCTCGTATGGGATCTGTTTGACAGATCCACGCCAGCCGGTGCCAGGGGCCCAGGCACTCCCCAGTTTGATGCGGCTTTTGGTGACGCTTTCCGGAGGGCGGCAGAACAGGCCAGCAAGAGCGGCTCGGTACCCACCTATGTGCTGAGTATCCCTTGCATGAGCGCAAGGATTGACCAGGAGATCCTCAACGACCCCCTACGCGTAGAACGGGCGAATACGTTGATCCGGCAGGCGATAGACGGTCTCCCGAATGTGACGTTCGCGGATCTTTCCTCGTTGACGTGTCGCGAGGACGGTACGGCCATCGTTACCCGGAATGGGCGGGTCTTGCGAGACGACGGTGTCCACTGGACCTCCCAGGGCGCTGAGGAGGTTTGGTCACTGCTCCTCAACCTCATGGCCTCGGATGGGGTCACTCGCACCGCCGCCCGGTGAGAACCGCATGAAGGACCATCTCGATGATCCCGGCGAACTTGCCTTCTCCAAATTGGTTTCAGGACTCCCGCCCCGTGGAGGTCGCACGTAGGCAGTTCCCGGACCACCGGGCTAAGATCGATTCACCACCGACCTGCAGGGCCGCCTCATGAGTAAACCCGCCACGCTCCACGAGTCGGCTGGCTGCCGCAGTCTCCACCGTGAGGAACAGGCGCCGTGAGCGCGCACGCTGGAGCCCAACTGGCCGAGCGGCCGGCGCACTCCGACACTCAGGGCCGGATACCTGCATTGGACGGCCTGCGCGGGATCGCTGTGAGCGCGGTCCTGCTATTTCACACCGGCAGCAGCCCGCTGGCCGGGGGATACCTCGGGGTGGATCTGTTCTTCGTCCTCAGCGGCTTTCTCATCACCGGCATCCTGCTCGCCGAAGCCGGGCGCCGCGATCGCATCGCGCTGGGGGCTTTCTGGTTGCGGCGGGCACGACGCCTGGCACCGCCTCTGCTGCTTCTCCTTCTGGTCCTGGGCGCCGTCCGAATGTTCTTGCCACCGAGCCTTGCCCAGGCCTGGCGTGCGGACATCCTGGCGGCCCTGACCTATACGACGAACTGGTGGGAGATCGCCCAGTCCGGCGACTACTTCGCGCAGTTCGGACCCGAGTCGCCGGTCCTGCACACATGGTCACTGGCGATCGAAGAGCAGTACTACCTGCTGTTCGCCGTGTTCATGGCAGTCGTCGCGCGGCGCAGGGTCGGCCGTCGGTGGTTGTTGATGTTGCTACTGGTCGCAACGGGGGTCTCTATCGCGACCATGTATTGGTCGACCACCTCAGGGGATCTCGCGTGGGCCTACTACGGCACGGTGCCGCGGCTGCAGGCCCTGTTGATAGGGGCGATGCTCGCCGTGCTGCTGCGCGCCGGGCCCGGCCCAGCAGTCCTGGAGAAGTGGCGGGATCCGGTGGGGCTATTGGGCCTGGTGGGGCTGGCGATCCTGCTGGCAGGGGTGTGGCCCCCTTCCTTCGGATGGACGTACACCGTGGTGGCGATTTGTGCGGCCGCGGTGATCTGGGCGGCCGTCGTACCGAGTCGGCTAGCCGGTGTATTGGCCTGGCGGCCGCTGGTCGCACTCGGACTGATCTCCTACGGGGTCTATCTCTGGCATTGGCCCATCTTCCTTTGGCTGCAGGGGCGGGATGCGTCCGTGTTGGCGCAATTGACGGCAGTGGCCATCACGGTGGTGGCGGCTACCGCCAGTTATGTGGCAGTCGAGAGGCCGGTGCGGCGCGGGCGCTTCGTCCAACTGCCCGTCGGCGTGCAATGGGGCACCTACGCCGCGATCGCCGCGTCGGTGGTCCTGCTTGTTCTGGCACCGACCCGGGGTTCCGAACCGGCAACGCCCCTGCTGATGGACGAGTCGCTGGCGGCGTTGACCGACGGGGAAGGGGAGCAAGCATCGAGGGCGCCCGCGCGGCCGTCGCGGGAATGGCCCCCTGGCCGGCATGTGCCGATGCGGATATTGGTCAATGGCGATTCGAGCATGTTGGCACTCAGCCTGCGCTTTCCGCACGACCGGTACCCAGGCCGGGACGTGACCGGTGCCACGCTGCTCGGGTGCGGAGTGTCGCCGCTTCCCTACTCCCCGACTGGCGGGGTGCTGCCACCTCCGCCGGAATGCGAGAGGTGGCGCGATGAGTGGCGTGCCCGGGGAAGTGAGGTCGGCGGCCAGGTGGCCGTGACCGGTGTGTCCGGATGGGACACGATCAACCGGAAGTCAGAAGGTGAAGTCGTGGTGCCGGGGGATCTTGTGTTCGACCGGTCCTTCGCCCTGGCATTCGAGGATGGGCTCAAGATCGCCGGCCGCGACGGGGAGATCCCGGTTTACGTGCTCGGCATGCCGTGCTTCGCAGCACGAAACGATGGGCTGCTGCGCAACGACCCGCTACGTCGCGCGCAACTCAACATGCTTGCCCAGCTGGTTGTGCAGCGGGTCCCCAGTGCGCATTTCATCGATCTTGATCCGCTCACCTGCGACGAGGAGGTGGGGGTTTCGAAAGATCGGGCGAAAGCGCTATACGTCGACGGGGTGCACTGGTCACCTCAAGGGGGCCGGGCGGTGTGGGCCCAGCTGATGCAGCGCTGGCGCAAAGACGGGTTGATAGACGCCGCGAAACCGTGAGATGCGGCTCTATTCGTCACCCACGATCGTGGTCCAGGCTCGCTCGACCTGCTTCTTGAGGTCGTCCAGGCTTCCGGAGTTGTCCAGGACCACATCCGCCACGGCCAATCGCTGCTCGCGCGTGGCCTGCGCGGCGATGCGCGCCCGGGCGTCCGGCTCGTCCAGGCCTCGCTCGAGTAGTCGTTGCACGCGCACCTCGTCCGGGGCGTCCACGACCAGGACCATGTCGTAGGCGTCCTGCAGACCGACCTCCACCAGCAGCGGCACGTCGTGCACGAAGACCGCGTCATCGGGAATGTTGCGCAGGAGGTCAGCAGTCCGGGCGGCAATCCGGGGGTGGGTGATCGCATTGAGGCGCTCGCGGGCTGCCTCGTCGGCGAATACTTTGTCCGCCAGCGCGGCCCGGTTGAGGGACGCATCAGCGGCGAGGATGTCCGGCCCAAAAGCCTCAACGAGCGCGGCCAGCCCCTCGGTACCCGGGGCGACCACTTCGCGGGCGATCGCGTCGGCGTCGATCACGTGGGCGCCCAGGTCGGCCAGCATCGCCGACACCGTGGACTTGCCGGATCCGATGCCCCCTGTGAGTCCGACGCGCCGCATGCGTCGAGAGTATCGGCCTGCCCGGGGGGACTTTGGTCGGATCGTGCCGGTCAGTGACCTTGTGCGTGCAAAGTCCTCTGTGCCCAAACCGCCGCCGTACGTGTCGCGCCCGGCCCCGCGGGGACTTTGGTCGGATCGTGCCGGTCAGTGACCTTATGCGTGCAAAGTCCGCTGCGCCCAAACCGCCGCCGCACATGTCGCACCCTGCGCGTAGCGTTGTCACATGGCCCGACCAGTCACAGACCTGCAGCGCACTGTCGCGCCGTTCGAGGTGATCAGCGATTACGGACCGGCCGGTGACCAGCCGGCGGCTATTGAGGAGATCGCACGCCGCATCCAGGCCGACGCACAGGATGTGGTGTTGCTGGGGGCGACGGGAACGGGCAAGAGTGCCACCACCGCGTGGATCGTCGAGAAACTGCAGCGCCCCACACTGGTGATGGCCCCGAACAAGACACTCGCGGCGCAACTGGCCAACGAGTTCCGGGAGTTGCTGCCAAACAACGCTGTTGAGTACTTCGTCAGCTATTACGACTACTACCAGCCCGAGGCCTACATCCCCCAGACGGACACTTTCATCGAGAAGGACTCCTCGATCAACCAGGAGGTCGAGCGGTTGCGGCACAGCGCGACCAACAGCCTGCTGACCCGTCGGGATGTCCTCGTGGTCGCAACCGTGAGCGCGATCTACGGCCTCGGCACGCCGCAGGAGTACGTCGACCGGATGGTGCGGTTGCGCGTTGGCGACGAGGTCGATCGGGACTCGATGCTGCGCCGGCTCGTGCAGATCCAGTACGCGCGTAATGACCTGTCGTTCACCAGGGGAACGTTCCGTGTGCGGGGAGACACGGTTGAGGTCTTCCCGATGTACGAGGAGCATCCGGTTCGCATCGAGTTTTTCGGCGACGAAGTAGAACGGCTGATGACGCTGCACCCCGTTACCGGCGAAATCCTCACTGAGGACACGGAGCTCTACGTATTCCCCGCGACCCACTACGTGGCCGGACCCGAACGCATGAATCGCGCTATCGGGGGTATTGAACAGGAACTGCAGGGACGGCTCGCCGAACGCGAGCGGGGCAATCATCAGCTCGAGGCACAGCGGCTGCGCATGCGCACGCAGTACGACGTCGAGATGATGCAGCAGGTCGGCTTCTGCAACGGCATCGAGAACTACTCCCGGCACATCGACGGCCGCGCACCCGGGTCGGCTCCCAACTGCTTGATCGACTACTTCCCGGAGGACTTCCTGCTGGTGATAGACGAGTCGCACGTGACCGTGCCCCAGATCGGTGGCATGTATGAAGGCGACATGAGCCGCAAGCGCAACCTCGTGGAACACGGTTTCCGGTTGCCCAGTGCCATGGACAACCGTCCGCTGCGCTGGGAGGAGTTCGTGGACAGGATCGGACAGACGATCTACCTGTCGGCCACACCCGGACCCTACGAGTTGAGCAGGGTGGGCGGGGACGTCGTCGAACAGGTCATCCGGCCGACCGGGCTGATCGACCCTGAGATCGTCGTCAAGCCGACCCGTGGCCAGATCGACGACCTCATGACCGAGATCCACGCGCGCGCGGAACGTGACGAACGCGTTCTGGTGACGACCCTGACCAAGAAGATGGCTGAGGACCTCACCGACTACCTGTTGGAGAACGGGGTGCGTGTTCGCTACCTGCACTCGGAAGTGGACACCTTGCGTCGGGTGGAACTGCTACGCGAACTGAGGCTTGGCGAGTACGACGTCCTGGTCGGTATCAACCTGCTGCGCGAGGGTCTCGACCTGCCGGAGGTCAGTCTGGTCAGCATCCTCGACGCGGACAAGGAAGGCTTCCTGCGCTCTGAACGCAGCCTCATCCAGACCATCGGCCGGGCCGCGCGCAACGTCTCCGGACAAGTGCACATGTACGCCGACAAGATCACGCCGTCGATGCGGACAGCTATTGATGAAACGAATCGACGGCGGGCCAAACAGACGGCCTACAACGAGTCGATGGGCGTCGACCCGCAACCGATCCGTAAGAAGATCGCGGACATCACCGACCTGCTGTCCCGCGAGGACGCTGACACGCAGGAGTTGCTGGCAGGTTCAGGCCGTGGGCTCAGCCGCGGGGTCGGACCCAAGGCGCCCGCCGCAGACGTCGGCCGTCATGCCGCCTCCTTGGCATCCATGCCGGCGCAGGATCTGACCGATCTGATAGAACAACTCACGCAGGCGATGCACAACGCGGCCGAGGAACTGCAGTTCGAGGTGGCGGCCCGGTACCGCGATGAGGTGGCGGAGTTGAAGAAGGAGCTTCGGGGCATGCAGGACGTACGTTCGTGACCGTCCCCGGGTGGCTGTGGGCTGCCACCATCGTCGGTTTCGTGATCCTGTTCACGATCGACTTCTGGATCGTCGGACGTCGGCCGCACATCCCGCAGACGCCGGAGTTGCTGCGTTGGTTGAGCTTCTTCATCGGCAGCGCGATCGCGTTCGGATTGTTCCTGGGCTGGAAGTTCGGCGCCGACATCGGTGTTCAGTTCTTCGCAGGGTGGCTCACGGAGTACTCCCTGAGCGTGGACAATCTCTTCGTCTTCGTGCTGATCATGGCGCGCTTCTACGTCCCGCGGCATCTGCAGCAGTACGTGTTGATGTGGGGCATCATCATCGCGCTGGTGCTGCGCGGGATCTTCATCGCGCTCGGGGCGGCGGTCATCGCATCGTTCTCGTGGGTGTTTTACATCTTTGGGTTCTTCCTGATCCTCACCGCTGTGCGACTGGCCACGCACGGTGAGGACACCGATGAGGAGTACAAGGAGAACGTGGTCGTCCGGTTCGTCGCACGGCTGGTGCCGGTGTCCCAGGAGTTCGAGGGCACGAAGATGCGAACGGTGGTGGCAGGACGGCGGGTGTTCACGCCGATGCTCGTCGTGCTCATCGCCATCGGGACGACGGATCTGCTGTTCGCGCTGGACAGCATTCCGGCCATCTTCGGCCTGACCCAGATCCCGTTCATCGTGTTCACGGCCAACGTGTTCGCCCTGATGGGCCTTCGGCAGCTGTATTTCCTACTGGGCAATCTGCTGGACCGGTTGGTCTTCCTGGGTCTCGGCCTGGCAGCGGTGCTCGGTTTCATCGGAGTCAAGCTGATTCTCACCGCGATGCACGAGAACACCCTGAGTTTCCTCAACGGCGGCGAGCCGTTCGACGTCCCGGTGATTTCGAACTGGACCAGCCTTGCGGTGATCGTCGGCATACTGACGGTCACTGTGGTCGCAAGTCTGTTGCACGAGCGCTACGTGGACACAGGGGCCGGACGGGATGAATAGGCCCCTCTGGAACACCTACACTCGCGCGTGTGCCATTCCCCGACGCTGTGCAGGACGCACCGCCTCCTGACGACAGCGAACTCGCGGGACTGGTCCGGCTCGCCTTCCTGTCGGTGCTAGGGGGTGCGGTGACCGGTGTGCTCGGCGGAGCATTCCGGCTGGTGCTGATCGAGTCCTGGCGGCTGTGGGAGCAGTTCCTGCTGTGGGCTCGGGACCTCGGTGGCTGGCGCCTGCTGCTCCCTGTGGTGGGAGCGGCAGTAGCGGTGGGCCTGGCCCGGCTGATTGTGCGGTGGTCCCCGGAATCCGCGGGCAGTGGTGTGCAGCGGGTGGAGGCCATGATGCGTCACGAGTCGGCGCCTGCGGCATGGCGGGTGGTGCCGGCAAAATTCGTGGGCGGGTCGTTGGCGCTCGGCGTGGGGATGGCGCTGGGCAGGGAAGGCCCGACCGTGCAGATGGGAGCGTCGGTCGGCGCGGAGATCGGCCGTCGCAGCGGGCTTCACCCCAACGACACCCGTTCTTTGAGTGCTGCACTGGCCGGTGCCGGTCTCGGTGTGGCCTTCAGTGCTCCGACCGGGGGCGCGGTGTTCGTCTTCGAAGAACTTGCACGCGCGATCCGGACTCGGCTGGTGGTTGCCACCTTGATTTCGGCCGCCGTGGCGCTCGCCGTTGCCCGGCCCATCGTGGGATCCGATCCCGTCTTCCCGGTTTCGCCGATACCGGACAGCCCGTTGTGGCATCTGCTGATCTACGCGCCCATGGGCCTGTTCATCGGGTGGCTGGGGATTCACTACAACCGACTCGTGATTCTGATGCTCGACCTGATGGAGCGGATGACCGGGCTGCTCCCGGAGATACGCGCGGCCCTCATCGGGGCGTTGGTCGGGGCGATCGGGGTGATCGCACCGTGGTTGGTCGGTGGCGGGGAGGTGCTCGGCGACCGGGTGCTGGTGGTGGGCCTACCCATCTCGACTCTGCTGGTGGTGTTCGTGGTGCGGTGGTTCCTAGGTCCCCTGTCGTACGCGGCAGGCACTGCGGGCGGACTTTTCGCGCCGTTGCTCGTGGTGGGTGCCTCCATCGGAGCCCTTACGGCGAGCACCCTCAACGTGCTGGTTCCCTCGTGGAACCTGTCGGTCGAGGCGTTCGCGATGGTGGGCATGTCCACGTTCTTCGCCGCCGTCGTGCGGGCGCCGGTCACCGGTGTTGTGCTGATCGTGGAGATGACCGCGACCACGACAGTTCTGATCCCCATGTTGCTGGCCGCGGGTATCGCGATGGTCATCTGCACGGTTCGCAAGGCGCCGCCGATCTACGACACGTTGCGCATGCGGATGGCCCCGTAGGCACCCGATACTTGCCAGCCTCACCCCGGTGTGTGGGGTCTACCCGTCACCACCGGCGAGCCTCCCATTCGGTCAGCGACGGGCGCTCGGTCCCAACCGTGGTGTCGTTCCCATGACCGGGATACACCCACGTTTCATCGGGAAGGGAGTCGAAGATCCGCTCCTTGACACCGGCCAACAAGGTGTCGAAGTCCTCTGGGCTCCAGGTTTTGCCCACGCCACCTGGAAATAGACAGTCGCCGGTGAACAGGTGCGGTTGTCCCATCGGATCGTCGTAAAGCAGGGCGATCGATCCGGGGGTGTGGCCGACCAGATGGATGACCCGCAAGGCGACCTGCCCAACAGTGATGGTGTCCCCGTCGACCACAGTGCGGTTCACCAGTTCGGCAAGGTGCTCGGCATCCGCTTCATGGGCAACCGAGGTTGCCCCTGTCTGTTTGCGAACTTCAGCCAGGGCACCCCAGTGATCGGGATGGGCATGAGTGGTGACGATGGTGGTCAACCCGTCGGGACCGATCAGATCCAGGATGCGCTCGGGCTCGGCCGCCGCGTCGATGAGCAGTTGTTCGCCGGTCTCACGGCAGCGCAGCAGGTAACAGTTGTTGTCCATCGGGCCGACCGCCAGCTTCGAGATGGTCAGTCGGGTCAGCTCGTGGACCTGTGCGGGCCCACCGACGTGTGTCTTGCCCGTGTAGCTCATGTTCGAGAACCTACCCCGTCGGACGCGAGGCTAGGCGAACGTGCATTGGCGTGACGCCATCAAAACGGGGCCGTGCCGCCGCGTTCTGGCCCAGGTTTGAAGGGCAAACACCGTCGTTTCGGGCGAAATGGGGTTTATGTGCCATCAATTCTGGGCCGGTTCTGTGCGGAAACGGAGGTGATGGCCCTCGTTTGATGGCCGTGCCTGGGCGAGCTGATCTAAACCGTGAGCGCCGCCAGCCCCCCGGAATGCGAGGCTAGGCGAACGTGCATTGGCGTGACGCCATCAAATCGGGGCCGTACCGCCGCGTTCTGGCCCAGGTTTGATGGGCAACCGCGGTCGTTCGGGTGAAATGGGGTTTATGTGCCATCAATTCTGGGCCGAAGCCGCGCGTTGACGGTTGCGATGGCCCTCGTTTGATGGACCGTGCCTGGGCGAGCTGATCCAAACACCGAGCGACCCCAGCACTCCGGAATGCGCTGTCGCACCCCCCGGTTAGCCTTGTGTGGTGCAGGACAAACTGATCGTGCGGGGTGCCCGTGAGCACAATCTGAAGGACATCCACGTGGAGTTGCCGCGGGATGCCCTGATTGTGTTCACCGGTCTGTCCGGTTCCGGCAAATCCAGCCTCGCGTTCGACACCATTTTCGCCGAGGGTCAGCGCCGGTACGTGGAATCCCTGTCGGCGTACGCACGGCAGTTCCTGGGCCAGCTCGACAAGCCGGATGTCGATTTCATCGAAGGCCTGAGCCCAGCGGTATCCATCGATCAGAAGTCGACCAACCGCAACCCGCGATCCACAGTGGGAACCATCACGGAGGTCTACGACTACCTGCGCCTGTTGTACGCCCGGATCGGCGAACCGCATTGCCCGAAATGTGGCAAGCCGGTGTCACGCCAGACCCCGCAGCAAATAGTGGACCAGATCCTGCAGATGCCCGAGGGCACCCGCTTCCAGGTGCTGGCGCCCGTGGTCCGGGAGCGCAAGGGGGAGTTCGTCGACTTGTTCCGCTCGCTGCAGACACAAGGCTTCGCCAGGGTCGAGGTGGACGGCACGACGTACGCCTTGGACGAGGTGCCCAAACTCCGCAAGCAGGTCAAACACTCGATCTCGGTGGTCGTCGACCGACTGGTGGCCAAGAAGTCCGGAAAACGTCGCCTGACCGACACCGTGGAGACGGCATTACGGCTCGGGGGTGGGGTGGTCGTGATCGACCTGGTCGACCTGGAGCCGGACGATCCACAGCGGCAGTCGACCTTCAGCGAACACCTCGCGTGCATGGATGACGGGCTGAGTTTCGAAGAGCTCGAACCCCGCAGTTTCTCGTTCAACTCCCCGTTCGGTGCCTGTGCTGGAGTGCGACGGGCTCGGTACCCGCATGGAGGTCGATCCGGAACTGGTGATTCCCGATCCCGGCCGCTCACTGGCCGAAAGT
The DNA here is from genome assembly GCA_016719135.1 of Micrococcales bacterium. Lineage (GTDB taxonomy): Bacteria > Actinomycetota > Actinomycetes > S36-B12 > UBA10799 > JADKAV01. The sequence goes on from JADKAV010000019.1 coordinate 35,196, forward strand.
GCGATCGCCCCCATGACCGGGAGCAGTTCATCGGAGTACTTCCAGCGGTTGATGACCGCTCTGGCCGAGGAACTGCATTTCTCGATGGATACGCCGTATGTCGACCTCCCGACTGACATTCAGCACGTGCTGCTGCACGGTCGCGGCGAGCAGGTCGTTGTCCGCTATCGGAACCGGTATGGACGCGAGCGGACCTATGCCACTGGGTGGGAGGGTGTAATCCCGTTCGTCGAGCGTCGTCACGCTTCCTCGGAGTCCGACACGATGCGGGAACGCTTCGCGGGCTATATGCGAGACACGCCATGTCCGGCCTGCCAGGGCGCCCGCCTGAAGCCGCTGAGCCTGGCGGTGACGATCGGTGGCCGCAACATCGCCGAGATCGCGGCGCTGCCGATCGCCGAGTGCGCCGCATTCCTGGACGATGTGGAACTTGACGACCGGGAGGCGCAGATCGCCGAACGGGTTCTCAAGGAGGTGAACGCCCGACTGCGGTTCCTGATCGACGTCGGGTTGCACTATCTGACCCTGGACCGGGCGGCCGGCACCCTGGCCGGGGGAGAGGCGCAGCGCATTCGCTTGGCCACCCAGATCGGCAGCGGACTGGTGGGAGTGCTGTACGTCTTGGACGAACCCAGCATCGGCCTGCACCAGCGCGACAATCACCGGTTGATCGAGACGTTGGTCCGCCTTCGGGATCTCGGCAACACGTTGATCGTGGTGGAGCACGACGAGGACACGATCAGAGCCTCGGACTGGGTCGTGGACATCGGCCCGGCAGCCGGCGAGCACGGTGGTCAGGTCGTCGTGTCGGGCCCGCTGAAGGAGCTGCTCAAGAGCAAGGACTCCATCACCGGGGCCTACTTGGCCGGACGACGCAGCATCGAGGTGCCGCCCATCCGCCGTGCGATCGACTCGGGACGCAAGCTGACGGTGCACGACGCCCGGGAACACAATCTGCGCAACGTCACCGTTGACTTCCCGCTGGGTGTCCTGGTGGCGGTCACGGGTGTGTCCGGGTCCGGCAAGTCGACCTTGGTCAACGATGTGCTCTACACCGTCTTGGCCCGGGAACTGCACTCCGCGCGGCGCGTACCCGGCCGGCATCGCACGGTGACCGGTGTGGACAACCTCGACAAGGTCGTGCATGTCGACCAAGGCCCCATCGGGCGGACACCACGCTCGAACCCTGCGACCTACACCGGCGTCTTCGATCACATCCGGCGCTTGTTCGCCGAGACCGAGGAGGCAAAGATCCGCGGCTACGCCCCCGGCCGGTTCTCGTTCAATGTCAAGGGTGGCCGGTGTGAGGCGTGCACGGGCGACGGGACTCTGCGGATCGAGATGAACTTCCTGCCCGACGTCTACGTGCCGTGTGCGGAATGCCACGGCGCGAGGTACAACCGGGAGACCCTGGAGGTCCACTACAAGGGCAAGACCATCGCAGAGGTGCTGGACCTGCCCATCGAGGACGCGGCTGATTTCTTCGCGGCCATCCCGGCCATCGCCCGCCATCTCAACACGCTGGTCGACGTCGGACTCGGGTATGTGCGGCTGGGTCAACCCGCTCCGACGCTGTCCGGTGGTGAGGCACAGCGGGTCAAACTCGCCAGCGAGCTGCAGCGCCGGTCCACCGGCCGGACGGTCTATGTTCTGGACGAACCCACGACCGGTCTGCACTTCGAAGACGTCCGGCGACTTCTCGGGGTCCTGCACTCACTGGTGGACAAGGGAAACACCGTGATCGTGATCGAGCACAACCTCGATGTGATCAAGACCGTCGACTGGATAATCGACCTGGGACCCGAAGGAGGCAGCGGTGGTGGTCAAGTCGTCTCCCAGGGGACCCCTGAGGACGTTGCCGAGGACCCGAACAGTCATACCGGGGCATTTCTGGCACCGATGCTGAAGAAGTGATCACCTCGGCTCCGGCCGACGCGCGCGGCCTGCGCTGCGAATCCGTGCCCATCGCTTAGGCTCGGAGCGGGGAATAGGAGATGACCATGTCGCAGATGTCTCGTCGTAATGTGCTCGCCGCGGGTGCGGTGGGAGTCGCCGGAGTCGCCTTGGTGGGATGTTCGTCGGGGGACGACACATCCACGAGCGAACCCACGGATCAGGCCACCGAGCCCGCCCAGACGTCACCGGCCGCCGCCGGCGAAGAGCTCGTCGCCACGGCTGACGTCCCGGTGGACTCCGGGGTCATCGTGGACGCGGGGGAGACCAAGGTGGTTGTGACCCAGCCGCAGGCGGAGCAGTACGTCGGGCTCAGCGCTGTATGTCCGCACCAGGGCTGTCTGGTCAACGAGGTGGCCGACCAGGTCATCGTGTGCCCGTGCCACGGCTCGCAGTTCTCGATCACCGATGGCTCGGTGGTGCAGGGCCCGGCCATGACAGGTCTGTCCCCGGTGCCGGTCGTGGTCGACGGCGACCAGATCGTGCTGGGCTGACCCCGCGACTGTGCCAGACCACGATGAGGATCCCCTCAGCACCCGACTGCCCACTGTCCTCGGGGGGGTACTGGCAACGCTCGCAATCGTGATCGCGGGGATCTGGGTCAGCGGAAAGGCGGGTCTACCGTCTCCCGACGCCGTCCTGTCATTGGCCAATCCGAATACTGGATCGGCGCTGACTGGTCCGGTGTACGCCATCGGTGACTCGGTGTTGCTGGGCGCCAAGTCATGTCTGGCCAAGACCGATGTCAAGGTGCACGCACGTGAGAATCGCACGATGCGCGCGGGCGCCTCGCGGATCGAGAAGAAGGCCGCCGCCGGCAAGCTGCCACCCCGGGTCGTGGTGGCGCTCGGAACGAACGGGCCGTTCGGCTACAAGGCACTGGACCGCATCATGCGAGCCAGTGGCCCTGATCGGGCGGTGTACTGGGTGACCACCGAACTCCCCGAGATCGATCGATACGCGTATGAGGACAAGGTCAACCAGCGACTGCGGGCGATGCCCGGTCGTTGGCCGAACGCCCACGTGATCGACTGGAACGCCAGCGTCCTGGCGGCCGGTCTGTATCCCGATGGGATTCATCTGAACCCAGCTGGATGCCAGGCTTACGCAAATCTCGTCCTGCAGGGCGTTGCCAAGGGCTGATCCCGGCTCGTGAGACGTGTGCCGACTGACGCGGACGTCTGCGGAAGGGCGAGGTCATATGTGAGGCCTCGGACTATTCAAGGGTTCGTTTGGCGGCGCGCCGTTCGGCGAAGAATCGAGTGACTGGTCGCCGAAAGGCTCCGGATCAACGCATCAAGAGGTGGAGTTCTCCAACGTCGTTGAGAACCGCGCACCGTGATCGTTCAAGGTCGCCGACTGGTGATGAGCCACCGTCACCTGGTGCTTGCGGGGTGTCCATGGTGCCAGGCCTCGACACGAGACTGTGCGCTTCGGTTGCCTCGCACGGAGCCCGGCGACTGGCGAACAACCACGCGATGCTGCACACCACGAGCGCGTTCAGCGTCCGCCGACGATTTCCCGCACCGCCTCAGCGATCATCCGCCCCCGGACCTGGTAGCCCGCGGGAGTCAGGTGGATGCGGTCAGACGCCAACAGGCGCGGGTGGTCCTTGATGAAGAGATCCCATCGCAGCACCGACAACTGGGTGTACTTACGGTCAAGCCGGCTCAGCATGCGGTTGACCTTCCCGTAGGCGGAGGAGCGCCAGACCGACACCCACAGCACCGGTCGCTCGCCCGCCCGTCGAAGAACAGTCTTGACATGGCGTTTCATGGTGCGACGGTCCGGGGCGTCATTGGTGCCCAGAGCCACAACCCAGGCCTTCGCCTTGCGGCCGGCCGACATCCGGCTGATGCCGGTGGGGGTGTTGCGTCCAACCTGCGCGTCCACTTTGATCCGGCGGAAGTCGCCGCGCAATGAGGACTTGATCGCCGAGGACGATCCGACCGTGAGGGAATCGCCTTCCACGAACAACATTCCGCGTGGCGCCGGTGCAGCGGAGACGCCGGCGGGTCCTGTGGCGGTGGCCAGCGTGGCCAACACCACGGCACCTGCCGCTACCCGTGCCCTCACGACCAACTCCTCAACGTGTCCTAGATTTGAATGCGTGGCTGACCCGATGTCGTACCGTCCGCCCGCTGGCAGCATTCCGCCCTTACCAGGTGTCTACCGTTTCAGGGATTCCGACACACGTGTTGTTTATGTGGGAAAGGCCACAAATCTACGAAGCCGGTTGTCCAGCTACTTCCAGAGCCCGGCCGGCATGCATCCCCGTACCGCTGCCATGGTGCAGACCGCGAGTTCGGTCGACTGGGTGGTCGTCGATTCCGAGACCGAGGCGCTGCAGCTCGAATACCAATGGATCAAGCAGTTCGCGCCCCGCTTCAACGTCAAGTACCGCGACGACAAGTCATATCCCTACCTGGCGATCACGATGAACGAGCAGTATCCGCGGGTGCTGGTCATGCGCGGTGACAAGCGCAAGGGGGTCAAATACTTCGGCCCCTATGCCCAGGCGTGGGCGATCCGTGAGACTGTCGACCAGGTCCTTCGGGTCTTCCCGGTACGTACGTGCAGCAACGGCGTTTTCCGTCGCTCGGCGCAGATGGGCCGACCGTGCCTGTTGGGATACATCGGCAAGTGCAGCGCCCCGTGTGTCGGGCGGATCTCCGAGGAGGACCACCGGGAGCTGGCCGGCGACCTGGTGTCCTTTCTGGGCACTGGTACCGACCGCTTCATGAAGGACCTTGAGAACCGCATGCGGGCGTCGTCGCAGGAACAGGACTACGAGACGGCCGCCCGACTGCGCGACGACCTGGGCGCGCTGCGCAAGGCCATGGAACGCTCTGCGCTCGTGCTGCCCGGCGACACCAACGCTGATCTGGTGGGACACGTCGAGGACGATCTCGAGGCCGCTTTCCAGGTCTTCCACGTACGGGCCGGGCGGGTTCGTGGCCAGCATGCCTTCGTCCTCGAGAAGGTGGCCGACGAGAGCCCGACCACGCTCATGACCGGGGTCATGCAGCAGTTGTACGGCGATGACGATTCCGATATTCCCGTAGAGGTCCTCGTCACCGAACTGCCCGAAGCCGCGGTGGCAACCTGGCTGACGGACAAATCCGGGCGCCGGGTCCAGGTGCGGATTCCGCAACGGGGACGCAAGCGGGCACTGCTGGAAACGGTCACGAACAACGCGAAGCAGACCTTGCAGGCACACAAGCTGCGGCGTGCCGGCGACCTGAGTGTCCGGGCTGCCGCCCTGGAGGAGATCGCCGAGGCTCTGGAGATGAGCCAAGCCCCACTGCGCATCGAGTGTGTGGATATCTCGAATCTGCAAGGCAGCGACGTCGTCGCATCCATGGTCGTCTTCGAGGACGGACTGCCGCGCAAATCCGACTACCGGCGTTTCGCCATCCGGGAGGTCGCCGGACAAGACGATGTGGCCAGTGTGGCCGAGGTGGTCCGTCGGCGCTTCACCCGTTATCTGGCGGAGCGGGCCGAGGCCACGGACATTGAGTTCGGCCCCAGCGGGACCGCCAACGACGAACGTAAGGCCTTCCGGTACCCGCCGCAGTTGCTGCTCATCGACGGCGGCAAGCCCCAGGTCGCAGCCGCCGAGCAGGCACTGCGTGACCTGGGGATCGACGACCTCGCGGTGGCGGGGCTGGCAAAAAGGCTCGAGGAAGTGTGGGTCCCTGGCCAGGACGATCCGGTGATCCTCTCCCGGCGAAGCCAAGGGCTGTACCTGTTGCAGCGGATCCGCGATGAGGCGCACCGTTTCGCGATCACGTACCACCGGCAGAAGCGCAGTCGACGGCTGTCGACCAGTGTCGTCGAAGACATTCCCGGGGTCGGTCCCAACCGGCGTAAGGCGCTGATGCGGGCCTTCGGGTCGCTGACCCGGCTGCGCAAGGCATCCGTGGAGGAACTGGCAGCAGTACCGGGGATCAGCGCCGAACTGGCCAGTGCCATCCACCAGCATCTGGCCAGCGAAAAGGTCACGCCTGCGGTCAATGTGACGACCGGCGAGGTGATTGGGGAAGATGGCCTGTAGGAGGCCGCCATGAACACCCCCCAGTTCGAGGTTCTGATTGTCACGGGCATGTCCGGGGCGGGCCGTAGCACCGCGGCTCGTGCGTTGGAAGATGCCGGTTGGTTCGTGGTCGACAATCTGCCTCCCTCGCTGTTGCAGTCCACGATCGACCTGCTGCAACCGCGCCCAGATGTCCAGCGACTGGCCGTGGTCGTCGACGTGCGGGGCGGCCCGCTGTTCTCCAATCTCGTCGATGTCACCCAGGCGTTGCGTGAGACGCAGGCCAACGTCGGGATCCTGTTCCTGGAGGCCTCGGAGGAAGTACTGGTGCGCCGGTTCGAGTCCTCTCGCCGACCGCATCCACTGCAGGAGGATGGCACCCTGCTCGACGCGCTGCGCGAAGAAAGGCTGCGACTGCAGGAATTCCGGGCCGGAGCGGACATGGTGGTGGACACCTCGATGAAGTCGGTGCACGACCTGCGCCGGGTGATCGATGCGAACTACCGCGGTGAGGGGCCGCAGACCATTCGGGTCTCCGTGCTCAGTTTCGGGTTCAAATACGGAATTCCGGTCGATGCCGACATGGTCGCCGACGTGCGGTTCCTGCCGAACCCGTTCTGGGTTCCCGACCTGCGCGATCAAACCGGCCGGGACGCCGAGGTCAGCGATTACGTCCTGAGTCGGGAGGGCGCGCTGGACGTGCTGGAGCACTATTCCGCGATCGTCAACCTGGTGGCCGACGGCTACGTGCGGGAGGGCAAGCGCTACGTCACGATCGGAATCGGCTGCACAGGCGGCAAGCACCGCAGCGTGGCAACGGCCGAGCGCCTGGCCCGCATGCTCAGCGAGCAGGGCCACCAGGTCGTCGTTCAGCACCGGGATCTGGGCAGGGAATGAATCCGCTGTCGCGTCACGCCAATTGGACGACCGGGCCGTCGATCGTCGCGCTGGGCGGTGGCCATGGGCTGGCGGCGAGTCTGCGGGCACTGCGCAGGATCACCGACTCGGTCACCGCGGTTGTCGGGGTGTCCGACGACGGGGGCTCATCTGGACGCATCCGCCGCGAGTTGGGACTCATCCCGCCGGGTGACCTTCGGATGGCCCTGGCCGCGCTGTGTGGTGACGACACGTGGGGGCGGACGTGGTCGCGGGTGTTGCAGCACCGTTTCGAGGGAAGCGGCGAACTGGCCGGACACGCGGTCGGAAACCTCTTGATCTCCGCGTTGTGGGAAGAGACCGACGACCCCGTGGCCGGTCTGGATTGGGTGGCCGCGCTGCTCGAAGCTCAGGGCCGGGTGCTGCCGGTCGCCTGCGAACCGGTTGACTTGATCGCGCAGGTGCGGGGCATCGATGGCGATGACGCCGTCACGACGCTTCGCGGTCAGGTGGATATCGCCACCACCGACGGCGAGGTACTGTCCCTGCGTATCGAACCCGCAGCACCCACCCCTGCCTGCCGGTGATCGAGGCGATCGACAACGCCGCGATGGTTGTGCTCGGCCCAGGGAGTTGGTTCACCTCGGTGCTGCCGCATCTGTACGTCAAGCAGGTGCATGACGCGCTGGTCGCCACCGCGGCCCGACGCGTGCTTGTGGTGAACGTGACCCCTCAGATGGGGGAGACCAGCGGGTTCACCCCGTCCATGTACCTGCACAATCTGGCTACGACGTTCCCTGATGTCCGTCTGGACTGGGTGGTGGTGGACCCCAGTTCGTTGGCCGAGGAAGAGGCCCTGCGCGATGCCTGCCGCCTGGTGGGGGCGGAGTTGGTCATTGAGGAAGTCCGCGCCATGGAAGGTGGCCGGCCCACCGCCGTGCACGACACGTTGCTCCTGGCCTCGGTCTTCCAGAGGCTGCTCGACTAGGGCGGCGCGGCCTTCGCGGGGTCAGCACCCCGCCGACGTGCGTGGGCTGGTCTCTGCAACGTTGGCAGCCCTGATGTGCGCTCATATTTCAGCAGAGTCTCCGAAATCCCCTTGGAGGGGATGCTCCGCCAAGAGCCTGGCGTGGCAGGATACAGCGCTGCCAAATGCAGGCCGCCGACGCTGCCGCCCTCAGGAGAAGCGGGCCCTGCCGATGCCGATTCGCGCAGGCCTCCAGCGGTGGGCAAACCGGCGACTGGGTTCCCCGTCACGCCGAACAAGCGAAGGGCCTGGTCGTCGGAAAAGAGGCCGCGGCATGGTCGGTCCCCATCCGCGATACACCCTGTCTGGCTCTGTGTCTATCTGCCGGTTCGGCCAATACGTCCTTGCCACGCGTGTGAGAATCGGCGCATGGCGATGACTGCAGCCGTGAAGGACGAACTGAACCAACTCGAGATCACGCGACCCTGCTGCCGGAAGGCGGAAACCTCCGCGATGTTGCGATTCGGGGGAGCCCTGCACATCGTGAGCGGCAAGATCGTCGTGGAGGCCGAGTTCGACACCGGATCGGCGGCCCGACGACTTCGCACGAACCTGGCGGAGATCTTCGGACAGCAGGCGGACTTCGCGGTGGTTCACAAGGGAGGCCTGCGCAAGGGAACCCGATACATGGTGAGGGTCGTCTCCGGCGGCGAACAACTGGCCCGGCAAGCCGGCCTCGTGGATGGTTCGGGTCGGCCCGTGCGCGGCCTGCCACCACACGTGGTCACTGCCGGGATCTGCGACTCGGAGGCCGCCTGGCGGGGGGCCTTCCTCGCCCATGGTTCCTTGACCGAACCCGGGCGGTCCTCGGCCCTGGAGATCACCTGTCCCGGGCCGGAGTCGGCCCTGGCGCTGGTGGGAGCGGCCCGACGGATGGGCATTCCCGCCAAGAGCCGGGAGGTACGCGGGGTGGAACGGGTCGTGATCCGCGACGGCGATGCGATCAGCCAGATGTTGGCCAGGATGGGCGCCCACGCGTCGGTTCTGGTCTGGGAGGAGCGGCGCACTCGCAGAGAGGTCCGGGCCACCGCCAACCGGTTGGCCAACTTCGACGACGCCAACCTGCGTCGATCAGCCCGAGCCGCAGTAGCGGCCAGCCAAAGGGTCGAACGGGCGCTCGAGATCCTCGGTGACGACGTCCCCGATCACTTGGCGGCAGCAGGACGTCTGCGGATGGAGCACCGGCAGTCATCACTCGAGGAACTCGGGGCGCTGGCGAACCCGCCGATGACCAAAGACGCCATCGCCGGACGGATTCGGCGACTGCTGGGCCTGGCCGACCGGCGCGCGCGCGAACTGGGCATCCCGGACACCGAGGTCGGTCTTGCCCCCGACGACGAACTCGTGTGACCCGATAGGATTGAGGTGCTCATCTCATCGAAGGAGTAATCAGTGGCAATTCGCGTCGGCATCAACGGATTTGGTCGTATCGGTCGTAACTTCTACCGCGCGGTGGAAGCTCTGGGCGACTCACAGACCGCATTCGGCAACGAGCCCATCGAAATCGTCGCCGTCAACGACCTGACGGACAACGCAACCCTGGCCCACCTGCTCAAGTACGACAGCGTCCTGGGTCGGCTGCCCGGCACGGTCACCTCCACGGACAGCGAGATCCTCGTCGACGGAGTGGCCATGAAGGCGCTCGGCGAACGCGACCCCGCCGCCCTCGGCTGGGGCGACCTCGGAGTCGACTACGTCATCGAGTCGACCGGCCACTTCACAAAGGCCGAGGACGCCAAGAAGCACATGGACGCCGGGGCCAAGAAGGTCATCATCTCCGCGCCCGCCAAGGGTGAGGACGCCACCTTCGTGATGGGTGTGAACCACACCGACTACAACCCGGCTGAGCGACAACATCGTGTCCAACGCGTCCTGCACGACCAACTGCCTGGCCCCGATGGCCAAGGTCCTGCTGGACAATTTCGGGATCGAGACCGGTCTCATGACCACGATCCACGCCTACACCAACGACCAGAACGTGCTGGACTTCCCGCACAAGGACCTGCGTCGTGCTCGTGCCGGTGCCATCAACATGATCCCGACCACCACCGGTGCCGCCAAGGCCATCGCGCTGGTCATCCCGGAGCTCAAGGGCAAGCTCGACGGCTACGCGATGCGCGTGCCGGTGCCGACCGGTTCGGCGACCGACCTCAGCCTCAACATGGGCAAGGCTGCCTCCAAGGAAGAGATCAACGCCGCCATGAAGGCAGCTGCCGAAGGCCCCATGGCCGGCATCCTGCGCTACACCGAGGACCCGATCGTCTCCAGCGACATCGTGACGGATCCGGCGAGCTGCATCTTCGACGCTTCTCTGACCATCTCGCAGGGGCAGTCGGCCAAGGTGCTCGGCTGGTACGACAACGAGTGGGGTTACTCCAACCGGCTCGTGGACCTGCTGCGGTACATGGCGTCGGTCGACTGAGGCGGACGATGCGCACCCTGAGCGATCTCGACCTGCAGGACGCCTCGGTGTTGGTGCGCCTGGATCTCAACGTCCCGCTGGCCGATGGCCAGATCACTGACGACGGACGGATCCAGGCGGCACTGCCGACGCTCAAGGAACTGCTCGCCGCGGGAGCCAAACCTGTGGTCGTGGCCCACCTGGGCCGACCCAAAGGTGAGGTGAAGGCTGAGCTTTCACTGGCCCCGGTGGCCACCCGCATGGCCGAGTTGCTCGGGGCGCCGGTCGATCTTGCGCCAGCCGGTGCGATCCTGCCCGGCGCACCGGGCCGGGTGGTGCTCCTGGAGAACATCCGGTTCGATGCGCGTGAGACGAGCAAGGATCCGGCCGAGCGGGGCGCTCTGGCTGCCGAACTGGCCAACGGCATGGATGCCTACGTCAGCGATGGCTTCGGGGTGCTTCATCGGGAGCAGGCCAGTGTGACCGATGTCGCGAAGCTGCTGCCCAACGCCGCGGGTCGACTCGTCGAGAAGGAGATCCGGTCTTTCGCCGCGGTCCTGCAGAATCCCGCCCGTCCCTACAGCGTGGTGCTGGGTGGGTCGAAGGTCTCCGACAAACTCGGCGTGATCGACAACTTGCTGGCCTCGGTGGACCGGCTCGTGATCGGCGGGGGTATGTGCTTCACGTTCCTCGCTGCGCAGGGCCACCGCATCGGCGATTCGCTGTTCGAAGCCGACTGGGTGGACCGGTGCCGGGAGATCCTGGCCAGCGCTGATGAACGTGATGTCGCCGTCATGCTGCCCACCGACGTGGTCATCGCCCAAGATCTCGACGCGGGCGCGCCGACCCAGGTGGTATCGGTCGACGACGGCATCCCGGACGGATGGAAGGGTCTGGACATTGGTCCACAGACGGCTCGGGCCTACGCCCAAGCCGTGCTTGATTCGGCCACGGTGGTGTGGAACGGGCCGATGGGAGTGTTCGAGCTGGAACCCTTCGCGGCGGGAACCCTAGCTGTGGCCGAGGCCTTGGCCGCAACGGACGGCTTCACCGTCGTCGGAGGCGGGGATTCCGCTGCTGCTGTCCGCCTGCTGGGCATCGACGCCGATGCGATCGACCACATCTCGACCGGTGGCGGCGCAAGTCTGGAACTACTCGAAGGCAAGACCTTGCCGGGAATCGCCGTACTGGAGGACGTATGAACCGCAAACCGCTGATGGCGGGCAACTGGAAGATGCACCTGAACCACCTCGAGGCCATCGCTCTGGTGCAGAAAGTGGCCTTCCTGCTCAAGGATGAGGACTATGCCGCCTGCGACGCGGCCGTTCTGCCGCCGTTCACCGACCTGCGCAGTGTGCAGACGCTGGTCGAGGGCGACAAGCTCAAGATCCAGTACGGGGCCCAGGATGTGTCCGAGCACGCTGCGGGCGCTTACACCGGCGAGGTCGCTGCTCACATGCTGTCCAAACTCGGCTGCACGTATGTGACCGTCGGTCACAGCGAGCGCCGGACGTACCACCACGAGAGCGACGAGGTGGTGAACACCAAGGCGAAAGCAGCTCTGGACAACAGTCTGATTCCGATCGTGTGCGTCGGAGAGCACCTCGACGTCCGCCAGGCCGGCAATCACGTCGAGCACGTGCGTGAGCAGTTGGTGGGCAGCCTTGCCGGACTCTCGGAGGAGCAGATGTTGTCGGTGGTGATCGCCTATGAGCCTGTGTGGGCAATCGGTACCGGCGAGGTCGCCTCTCCGGAGGACGCCCAGGAGGTGTGCGGAGTCATCCGTGAATGGATCGGGCAGCACCACGGCCCCGGAGTCGCCGAGCAGACTCGGATCCTCTACGGTGGCTCGGTGAAGTCCACGAACATCGCGGGCATCATGGCCAAACCGGACGTGGATGGCGCCTTGATCGGCGGGGCGAGCCTCGACGCGGAGGAATTCGCATCGATCGTGCGGCACCGCCTGCACCCACAGGTCGCCACCTGAGGTTACGCTGGTGTTTGCCGTACCGGAAGAAGGGAGCTCCAGGTGATCCTTGCGCTCGAAATCACGTTGCTTGTCACCAGTGTGCTCCTGATCGCATTGGTGCTGCTGCACAAAGGCAAGGGTGGCGGGCTGTCGGACTTGTTCGGCGGCGGCGTCAGCACCTCGCTGGGGGGATCGAGTGTTGCTGAACGCAACCTCGACCGGGTGACCGTCGGGGTGGGCCTCATCTGGGCGGCCACGATTCTGGCACTCGGACTGATCACACGCTCCTGAACTGAGAGGTTTCACCGTGGCCGGTGGTAGTGCTATTCGAGGTAGTCGTGTCGGGGCCGGACCCATGGGCGAGGCCGAGCGGGGTGAGGCCGCTCCCCGTAAGCAGATCTCGTTCTACTGCTCCAATGGACATGAGAGTCGCCCGAGCTTCGCTCGCGACGCCGCAGCCCCTACCGAGTGGGACTGCCCGCGCTGCGGGCTGCCGGCTGGCACCGATCAGGAGAATCCGCCGGCTGCTCCCAAGGTTGAGCCGTACAAGACGCACCTGGCCTATGTGAAGGAGCGACGCTCCGGTGGCGAGGCCGATGCTCTGCTCGACGAGGCCATGAAGAACCTGCCCGAGGTCTGAGAACGCAGGCGGTAAATTCTTGGGCCTTCGTTGCTGCTGTCACGGTCCCAGAGGCGTGAGACTTGGGTACGGGCGTTGGAGATCGGTACATCCGTGAGACGTGGGCGGGCCGCTCTTCTCCAACGCCTGTGCGTTTGTCCAACGCCGGTACCTAACTCCAACGGCTGCTGGCCCCGGGTCAGGCCGTAGGTGCTAGCGGCCGCGTGCACTGCAATCAGCGAGACAACCCTGGGGGCAGATGTGCGGCGGCGGCTTCGTCGACTTCCAAGACCGTGAGGTGCTTGCCGTGCACCCCCGCGGCGGGCACCGCCAGCGGACCCGGATCGTTGATCAACAATCCCACCGCGTCGGCCTTGCCCGCCCCGGATGCGATGAGTACCACTTCCGCGGCCGCGTTGATCGTAGAAAAGGACATCGAAATGCGCACCGGGGGAGGCTTCGGGGAATCAGTCACCGCGAACGCGACCCGCTCGTCGGCCAGTCCGGCATGTTCCGGGAAAAGGGATGCCACATGCCCGTCCTCGCCCATTCCGAGAACGCTGATGCAGAACGCCGGACACGGATCCCCGAACGCGGCGAGTTCGCGCACATAGGCACGGGCGGCTTCCCCGACGTCGGCGTACTGGTCAGGACTGGGCATGGAATGTACGTTCGCGACTGGAACCCCGACCACGTCCAGCAGGACCGTATGCGCCATGGTGTCGTTGCGCTGTTCGTCACCCATCGCCAGGAAACGCTCGTCCGACCACCACATGGACTCGCGACCAGTCGATTCCGGCATCCTGCGCGAGGTTGGCAAGGGCCCCATGGCCGCCTCGTCCGCCGGTGATGCAGATGTGGGCGTAGTCGCTCTTCGACAGGGTCCGAATGATCGCTGCGGCCATACGATTCGCGACCGCCTCGGAGACGGCGTCGGCGTCGGGGTGCACCCCGACCAGCAACTGCGTCACGTCTGCTCTTCCGCGTCGGCGGGGTCCGGTGTCCTGCGTCGGCTCTTGGGCTGTTCGAGTCGCACGGCGGCCAACGCTTCGGCATAGGTCTCGTCCGGATCCAAGCGGCGCAACTCCTCGCCGATCAGGTCCTTGAGATCGCGACGGGGCAGGGGTACATCGTGCGAAGCCACATGGGGCCTCGACAGTCGACCGGTACGTCCGTCCGGGCGTGACAGGTCGATCGGCCCGTTGTCGGTATTGATCGTGACGTCGGTGATGCCCGGGCCCTGACTGCGGTGCATGTCGACCGGCACGTCGAGGCAATTGTGCAGCCACGCCTGCAGCAAGGCACCCGATGGGTTGGAGCGCTCGCACCGGACGTCGACCGAGGTGATCGGGGCGAAGGGCAGGTCGAGGGACGCAGCGAGCATCGAACGCCAAACGGTCGTCCGCGTCCATGCCAGATCTGTATCTCCGGCCGTGTAGCCCTTCTGGCGCTCGATCAGGGTGTGCATCGGGTGCACGTCGGCAGCCGCGTCGGTGATGCGGCGCTGTGCAAGGGCGCCCACCGGATCCTGGGAAGGGACGCTGGGGGCCTGTGTGGGCCACCACACCACGACCGGGGTGTCCGGCAGCAGCAAAGGTAACGCGACGGATGCCGCGTGCTCGGACAGTTCCCCGCGCAGTCGCAGTCGGACCGTTTCGCCGGGCCCCATCGTGTCACCGACATCGATGTTGGCGTCCAACTGCGGATCCGCCCGTCCGGGCCGCGGAATCAGGGTGACGATGCGACAGGGGTGCTCCATGGCCGAGTACGAGGCCGCGCGGGTGGCGTCGGACTGGTTCTCCTCGTCGGTGACGATGACCAATGTCAGCACCATGCCGGTCGCGGTGGCGCCGATGCGGTGCCGCTCGGCGTTGATCGTGCGGACGATCTCTCCGGCGGACGTGTTCTCCAGGCGGGTAGTCATGGCCGCCGCCACACGCGACCGTCGCGGGCAAGCATCTCGTCGGAACTGGCCGGTCCCCAGGTGCCGGGGTCGTATTGTTCCGGCTTTCCGTCGGACGCCCAGTGCTCCAGGATCGGATCCAGGATGCGCCAGGACATCTCCACCTCCTCGTGTCGCGGGAACAGCGGAGGATCACCGAGCAGGACGTCCAGGATCAGCCGTTCGTAGGCTTCAGGGCTCGATTCGGTGAAGGAATCGCCGTAGGCGAAGTCCATGGTGACATCGCGCACCTCCATCTGGGTGCCCGGCACCTTCGAGCCGAACTTCATCGAGATCCCCTCGTCGGGCTGCACCCGGATCACCAGCGTGTTGGAACCAAGCTCCTGGGTGTCGGTGGTGGCGAACGGGAGATGCGGGGCGCGTTTGAAGACCACCGCGATCTCAGACACCCGCCGTCCGAGACGCTTTCCGGTGCGCAAGTAGAAAGGCACTCCGGCCCACCTGCGGGTATCCACATGCAAGGTGATGGCCGCGTAGGTCTCGGTACAGGAGGTCGGGGGGATGTTTGCTTCCTGCATGTAACCGATGACCTCCTCGCCGCCCTGCCAGCCAGGGCCGTATTGGCCCCGCGCGGTATGTGCATCGAGATCGTCGGGGAGTACGACAGAGGCGAGCACCTTCTCCTTCTCCACCCGAACGTGCTGTGCCCCGAAAGACACTGGTTCCTCCATGGCGGTGAGCGCCATGAGCTGCAACAGGTGGTTCTGGATCACGTCGCGGGCGGCTCCGATGCCGTCGTAGTACCCAGCGCGGCTTCCGATGCCGATGTCCTCGGCCATGGTGATCTGGACATGATCGATGTAGTTGCTGTTCCAGATCGGTTCGAACAGCGTATTCGCGAAGCGCAGTGCCAGCAGGTTCTGCACTGTTTCCTTGCCCAAGTAGTGGTCGATCCGGAAGATCGAACCGCTCGGAAACACGTCGTCGAGAACCTGGTTGAGTTCCTGGGCGCTCTGCAAGTCGTGCCCAAAAGGCTTCTCCACGACGACCCGGCGCCAGCCGCCCCGCGCGTCGGAGGCGAGGCCGGAACGTTTGAGTTGCTGAACCACCAGCGGGAACATGCTCGGTGGAATCGACAGGTAGAACGCAGTGTTGCCACCCGTGCCCTGTTCGTTGGCAAGGGCCGTCACGGTGGCGGCCAGGGCATCGAACGCGGTGTCATCGGTGAAGTCGCCGGCCACGAACCGGAAGCCCTGCGAGAGTTGGGCCCACACGTCCTCGCGGAACTCGGTGCGGGAGTGCTCGCGCACCGCGTCGTGGACTTCTTTGGCGAAGTCCTGATCGCTGTAGTCCCGGCGGGCGAAACCGACCAGTGCGAACGACGGCGGGAGCAGTCCCCGATTGGCCAGGTCGTACACGGCTGGCATCAGCTTCTTGCGGGACAGATCACCGGTAACACCGAATATGACCAAAGCGCACGGACCCGCCACGCGCGGCAGTCGGCGGTCGACCGGGCTGCGCAGCGGATTCTGGCTCTTGAACTCGGCCTGTCTCATCTGCTGCCCCTGTCCGCTGCCAGGGCTGCATCCACTGTGGCCAGAAGTTCCTCCCAGGCGACCTTGAACTTGTCGACGCCTTCGGTTTCCAACTGTTCGAACACCGCGTCCATGTCGACAACGAGTGCCGCGAGGTCATCGAACACCTGCTGACTGGCTTCTGCCTGCCCGGACAGCGTGTCACCGCGGAGATCGCCATGGTCGGCTACGGCCCGCAGTGTCGGCTCGGGCATGGTGTTGACACATCCTGGGCCGGCTAGCCCGACCACGTACATGTCGTCGGGGTAAGCCGGATCCTTCACCCCGGTCGACGCCCACAAGGGACGCTGAGGGTGCGCTCCAGCAGCCGACAGATTCTTCCAGCGCGTTGTCTGGTGGAACATCTGATGCGCCTGCCACGCCAGGCGAGCGTTGGCAAGCCCCGCTCGCCCGCGCAGATCTGCTGCATCGGTGGAGGTGAGCTTGTCGAGCAGATCGTCCACTGCGGTGTCCACGCGGCTGACGAAGAACGAGGCCACGGAGTGGATGTCGTCCACCGGCTTGCCTGCGTTCAGCCGGCGCTCCAGACCACTGGCCCAGGCATCGATGACCCGCTTGTAACGCGCCACACTGAAGATCAACGTGACGTTGACACTGATCCCCTCGGAGATCGCTTGCGTGATGGCCGGCAACCCTTCGACCGTCCCGGGGATCTTGATGAGCAAGTTGGGGCGGTCGACCTCCGACCACAGTGCGCGGGCTTGCTCGATTGTGGCGTCAGTGTCGCGGGCAAGGCGGGGATCCACCTCGATCGATACGCGGCCGTCGACCCCGTCGCTGCGTGCCGCCACGTCTGAGAAGACGTCGCATGCGTCACGGACGTCCTGGCTGGTCATCTCGCGCACCGCCAACTCGCGGTCGCCCTGACCACTGGCCAGACTGGCGACCTGCGCTGCGTATGCCGCCGCACCAGTGGAGATGGCTTTGGAGAAGATCGAGGGATTGGTGGTCACTCCCACCACATGGTCCTCGGAGATCATTCTGGCGAGCCCACCGGTGGTGAGGCGACTGCGGTCCAGATCGTCAAGCCAGATGGACACCCCGAGGTCGGACAACTCCTGCAGACGATCAGTCATGACTCCTCCTTAGGTGCTGACGCTACCCATCAGCACATCGGTTCGCCGTATGAAGCGGGGGCGCTCACACGGCCGTGACACTGCGGTCAGGCAGCGTTCATTCCGAGGATGCCCACCAGAACCAGCATCATGCCGAAAGCGGCCATCGCGATCAGAGGTGCCGGGGAGCGACGTTTTCCGCCAGGGCTCACGACCTGCATGCCCACGACGCCGAGCAGGTAGATCCCGAAGATGAGGAACGTGGTGGCCTCAGCAGCCAGGCCCCAGTCGAGCAGCACCGCGAGGATGGCGACCAGTCCCCATGCCAGGTTGGCCAACCCTACTTCGATCTGGAAGTTGTTGCGCACGCCCAGATCCCAATGCATGCGAGCAGCATCCGAGCGGTGGAAGACCGAATGACGAACGAAGGAAACAATCCCGGATACGCCGACGGCCAACAGGCAGCCCCAATCTAAAGTGGCCGGGGTGTCGCCCAGTGTCGAGAACGCGATGGCAATGCCGACGCCGCCGGCCAGGTAGGTGGCCCACATGAGCCACAGCGATATCCTTGGATCAGCCGAGGCTGGTGTTCGGTCGGTGGTCACCGCTACGACAGACACTGCTTCGCTGCGTCGACAACAGCTTCGGCGGTGATGCCGAACTCCTCGAACAAGGTCTCGTAGGCCGCGGAGGCGCCGAAGTGCTCCAGGCTGACGCAACGCCCAGCTGTACCCACGTACTTGTACCAGGGCATCGCACGCCCGGCCTCAACCGAGACGCGTGCCGTGACCGCCGGAGGCAACACCTCGTCGCGATACGCGACCGGCTGCTCATCGAACCACTCCGTGCAGGGCATGGACACGACCCGCGTCCCGACCCCTTGCTCTTGGAGGGTGTCCCGGGCGGACAGTGCCAACTGCACCTCAGAACCGGTGGCAATCAGGATCACCTGCAGCTCACCATCTGCTTCGGCCAGCACGTAGCCGCCTTTGATCGCGCCAGCCACCTGTCCGGCCGGCAGAGTGGGGACATTCTGCCGGGTCAGTGCAAGAGCGGCCGGTCGCCGGTCGCGCAGAACCTTCAGCCAGCACACCGATGTCTCGTTGGGGTCGGCTGGTCGCACAACGTCCAGACCCGGGATGGCCCGCAACGCAGTGAGGTGTTCGACGGGCTGGTGGGTCGGACCGTCCTCCCCGAGCCCGATCGAGTCGTGGGTCCAGACGTAGGTGACCGGAGCCTGCATGAGCGCGGCGATGCGCACTGCGCCGCGCATGTAGTCGGAAAACACCAGGAAGGTTCCGCCGAACGGTCTGGTCAAGCCCCCGACCGCGATGCCGTTGAGGATCGCGCCCATCGCATGCTCGCGGATGCCGAAGTGCAGGATGCGTCCGTAGGGCGTCGCGGCGGGTGCCCGGGAGTCGGCCGGCAAGAAGGAGCCGCCGCCCTCGATCGTTGTCAGATTGCTCTCGGCCAGATCCGCGGATCCTCCCCAGAACTCCGGCATCACCTCTGCGATGGCGTTGATCACCTCACCCGAAGCCTTGCGGGTGGCCATAGCCTTGGCGGGGTCGAAGACCGGCATGGCCTGCTCCAAGCCGTCTGGTAGTTCCTTGGCGAGCAGACGGTCCAATAGGGCGACTTTGTCCGGATGGGCGGCTTTCCAGACCTCGAACAGCTCGTTCCACTGCGCGTGTGTCTGGGCACCGCGTTGCGTGACCTCCCGGACGTGCGCGAGGACGTCCGGATCCACGGCGAAGTCAACATCCGGGTCCATGCCCATCAGTGACTTCGTCTTTGCGATCTCTTCGGCGCCCAGCGCGGATCCGTGGGACTTCCCGGTGTTCTGCGCATCGGGCGCGGGCCAGGCGATGATCGTGCGCAGCGAGATGATCGACGGACGACCGGTCTCGTCCATGGCGTTGCGCATGGCGCGTGCCAGCCCCTGGACGTCGACGTCCCCGTCCACGCCGAGATCAACGTGCTGGGTGTGCCAACCGTACGCGGCGTGACGGGCGAGCACGTCCTCGCTGAAAGACACCTCCGTGTTGCCTTCGATCGAGATGTGGTTGTCGTCATAGATGACGATCAGGTTGCCGAGTTTCTGATGACCGGCCAGGCTGGCTGCCTCCCCGGTGATGCCCTCCTGCACACAGCCGTCGCCCGCGAAGACCCACACATGGTGATCGAACGGGCTGCGCCCCACCTCGGCGACCGGGTCGAACAGACCACGGACATAGCGCGTGTCCATAGCCATGCCCACAGCCGTCGCGTAACCCTGTCCGAGCGGACCGGTCGTGGTCTCGATGCCCACAGTGTGTCCGTACTCCGGATGCCCGGGAGTCTTGCTGCCCCAGGTGCGGAAGGCCTCCAGGTCGCTGAGTTCCAAGCCGTAGCCGCTGAAGAAGAGCTGAATGTACTGTGTGAGGCTGGTGTGGCCGTTGGACAGCACGAACCGGTCGCGTCCGATCCACGACGGATCTGCCGGGTCGTGGCGAAGAAATCGTTGGTAGAGCAGGTATGCCGCTGGGGCCAGGCTCATGGCGGTGCCCGGGTGCCCGTTGCCCACCTTCTGCACGGCGTCCATGGCCAAAGCTCTGGCAGTGTCTACCGCTTGTCGGTCCAGGTCGGTCCATTCGACTGTCAACTGTTCGTCCTCTCCCGGGGTCCTCGATCACTGAGCGTATAGGTTCGCGCGTACTGGTGGCCTTCTGTCGCGCCCACTGTGGGGATCCTGCGCAGCGTGCACCAAGTCGCCGGTCTGTCTGCACACGTTTTCAATCCGGTCCATGCCCCCCGGCAGCACTCCCATACCGAAGAAGCCGTGGATTTGATCGTCGAAGCAGGTGTGCTCGGCGTAGTTGCCGGCTTCCCGTAGTCGTTCGGCGTAGTCCATGCCTTCGTCGCGCAGTGGATCGAACCCCGCCGTCCACACCGCAGCCGGGGGCAGCCCGCTGAGATCCTCGGCGAGCAACGGCGAGACCCGCGGATCCAGCACGGTGTGCGGATCTGGCACGTAGTGGTTGCGATACCAGAGCATGTCCTCTTTGCTGAGCATGAAACCCGTGGCGAAGGTATCGATCGAGGTTGCCGTCATCCGCAGATCGGTGGCCGGGTACACCAAAGACTGTGCGATGGGGACTGGACCGTCATCTCGGCTCACCAGGCACACTGCAGCGGCAAGATTTGCTCCCGCGCTGTCACCCATCACCGCCACCGCCCCAGGTGTCACCGAGTACTGCTGCGGGTTGTCGTGGACGTGCCGGAACGCAGCCAGGCAGTCCTGCAGAGGCAGCGGGAAGGCCGCTTCGGGGGCGCGGCGGTAGTCCACGGACACCACGACACACCCGGAGTGTTTGGCCAGCATCCGGCAGGAACCGTCGTGTGAGTCGAGGTCTCCGACCACCCAGCCACCGCCGTGGTAGTACACGATCGCAGGAACCCTGCCCACCGTCCGGTGGCTGCGATACACCCTCACCGGGATCTGGCCGTCAGGACCCGGGATCAGCCGGTCGACGGCCCGAACGCCGCGTACGGTCGGCATGGCCAGGCTCGTCGATCTGCCCATCTGGTTCCGGCGTTCGATGACGTCGCGACTGGATCCGGTCACGTCCACCCGCTCGAGGCTTCTCAGCAGCAGGTGGACTGATGGTGCAACTGTCCGGCCGTCCACGTGGGCCGGCGGACCGGCGATACGTTCGATCATTGAGGGTGGCATGGCGAGGAGGCGGCGAAGCATCCGGTTGGCGGGGGTCATCACGAAGTCGCTCATCTGACCATCGTGGCCCAGTTGATGGCTGAGCGCGGAACCAACACCGGCACCGCCGGTAGTCCGGAGAACCCCAATAGTCCGAAATCTGACGATCGATCCCGAGACATGTGAGGAAACTCTCTTCCCACTCGTCCAGAAGCCGATCGTCAGGGTCTGTTGACCACGGGCAGTGGGCATGCCTGTCCAGCGACCTGATGTCACACGTGGCCGTCGGTGCCCAAGGGGCGGTGTGTCCATGGACGAAGCCGCCCACGCTTGCTCCCGACAGCGGTTGCCACGGTAGTCTGCAATGGTGGCCAGCACGAACGTCGAGACGCAACGAGCGGTACGTTCCGGGCGGCTTCGTGCCTATGTGGCGCTTACGAAGCCCAGGATCATCGAACTGCTGCTCGTCACCACCGTTCCGACGATGGTGCTCGCCGCTCGCGGACTACCGGAGTTGGGGACATTGCTCGCCACGCTCGTCGGTGGCGCATTGGCGGCCGCAGGTGCCAACTCGATGAACAGCGTGTACGACCGGGATATCGACTCGGTCATGAAGCGCACCAGCAACAGACCTATGGTCACCGGTCAGATCGGCCCAGCCGCCGGATGGGCATTCGGCAGCGCCCTCAGCGCGATTTCCGTTATCTGGCTGGCGCTGACCACGAACCTCTTGGCCGCTGGGCTGGCAGGCATCGCCATCCTGCTCTACGTAGTCGGTTACACCATGATCCTCAAGCGGCGGACCTCCCAGAACATCGTCTGGGGCGGCGCCGCCGGATGTTTCCCGGTGCTCATCGGGTGGGCGGCCGTCACCGGAGGCCTGTCGTGGACGCCGTGGATCCTGTTCGCCGTGATCTTCTTGTGGACGCCGCCGCACTACTGGCCGCTGTCCTTGCGGTTCCGCGAAGACTATGACAACGCCGGCGTGCCGATGCTCCCGGTTGTCGCCGCACCGCGCCGGGTCGCCGACCAGATCCTCTGGTACGCGGTGGCAACGGTTGTGGTCTCCCTGGCTCTGGTGCCGGTTGCACCGATGGGCTGGATCTACAGCGTGAGTGCATTGTTGCTCGGTCTGGTCTTCATCTGGGAGGCAGTCGCGCTCCGGCAACGCACCCGACGTGGGGAAGAACCCCGTGCCATGCGCCTGTTCCACTGGTCGATCACCTACTTGGCGCTGCTGTTCCTGATGGTCGCCATCGATCCGCTGCTGCTTGGCTGATGCTGCCGCAGATCGCGTATGTCACGCACGGCGGCGATACCGGTACGGATCCGGACATTCCGCTGGCGCTTGCGGCGTTTGCCAACGCGGGTATGCAGGCTGCGACCGTCCGCTGGGACGACAACGACATGCGCTGGGACGCCTTCGACGTGATTCTGATGGGTCCCGGAGCGCGGCTCGCCGGTCGGCGCCAGGAGTTCTTGCGATGGGCGCGGGATGTCGAAGATCAAGCAGAACTCGTCAACCCGGCAGTCACGCTTGCGCGTAACACTGATCTGACCTACCTGCGTGATCTGCAAAGCGGCGGGATCGCGACGGTGGACACGGTTTGGCTGGAGCCCGGGGACGCCGCATCGGACGTCGAACAGCGCCTTCAGTCGAGCCCTTGGGCGCGCTTCGTGGTCGCACCGAGTATCCCCGAGTGTGGTGATCAGCCGGTGGTGACCGACAGTCCCCACGGGGCTGCGCAGGTGGCCGCTGGGTTCGCCGCGAAAGGTTGCTCCGGCATCATCGGCCCGGAGCTGGGGGACTCGTGCGCAATGGCGATCACCATCCTCGGCGGCCGGATCTCACATGCTGTTGTTCGGGACACCCCTAACGACCGATGGCGGCGGCAGGACGTCGAACTCGGACTCGTGGACCTCGTGGACGACATCTTCGACGTGGGGTCGCACGGCGAGAATCTGCTCTACGCGCGGATCGATCTTGTCGCGGGTGCCGGTGGGTGGCTCGTGGAACGCTTCGAGGCGACTGCGCCGTCACTGTTCCTGGACGCTGATGTGCGCGCTGCGGACCGACTGGCCTGGGCCGTTCGCGAGCGCATCACCGGGGATCTGCGACCGGAACCTCTCGGCGGGTCAGACTGAGCCGGAGCCGCAAGACCGCCACCCACACCAAGCATGCGCCGAGCAGATGTAGGGTCACGAGAACCCATGGCAGGCCCGTGAAGTACTGGACGTAGCCGATGCCAGCCTGCATCAAGGCGAAGGCCGCGACCCACCAGGCCCGGCGCCTGGCGGGACCGCCCGGGTCGTCGACATAGAGCAGGGCGAGCATGCCGATCAGTAGGCCGATGAACAGCAGGACGACGTCTGCGTGCAGCCAGCTGATCAGCCGTGGATCGAGATCCAAGCGGGCCGTGCGGGAATCGCCGGCGTGCGGACCGGCGCCTGTGACTATGGTCCCGATAACGACGACCAATGCTGTGATGGCGACCAGAGCGTTGCCGAGGTACCGCGTGACCGGTCGGGTCACGGCGAAACCCGGTGGGTCCACCGACTCACCGGCGAACTGCACGAGTGCCGTGCAGGCGGCAATGACAGCCATTGACAACAGCAGATGACTTGCCACGGCCATGGGGTGCAGGTCGACCAGGACAGTGATCCCGCCGAGCACCGCTTGGGCGAGAGTGCCGATCAACGGCACCGCGGCCAGAATCAGCAACCATTTGCGGTGGATGCCGCTGCGCCTGCGCCAGACCACTGCGCCCACGATGGACGCCACAGCGAGGATTAACAGCACCCCGGTCAGGGTCCGGTTGCCGAACTCGACGTATTTCTGCCAGGTCTCAGTCTGTTCCGACGTAGGTGTGATGGACCCGTCCACGCATTCGGGCCACGTGGGACAACCGAGCCCCGAGCCGGTGACCCTGACGACCCCACCGGTGATCACGATGCCTACTTGGGCCACCAGATTCGCCCAGAAGATCCGCTGCAACCACGTCGGGGCATTGCCTGCGATCGGCAGACCAACCGATTCCGGAGCTGTGTCCACTGCCACACCACGAGCGTACGGGTAGGCCTGTTGGCTGGGCCGGGGAGGTCAGCATTCCAAGGGTGCCTGGTGGGGTCCGGTGCAGTTCCCCCAGAGTCAGGAAGCGCCAGTGCCCGTGCCGCACGCTTCAAGCCATCGATGTTGTGACCGCAGAGCGCCGATCGCCACGACCTTGATGCGCCAACAATGCCACCCGGGGGCGGTGGTTGGAACGGCTCACGGCTCCCAGCGGAAGAACCGGGTGGCCAGAGCCGTCCCCAGTGCGCCCCATAGAAGAAGCACGATGAACGAGAGTCCGGCGATGGGAGGCGTGCTCATCGCCTGGACCAGGGCGCCCGTCGGTAGCCACTGGGCCAGCCCCGCCCACGGCAGTGAATCCAATGGGATGGCCAGACCCCCACCGAACATCAGGAGCAGGAAGATGGCATTGGCGATGGCGAGGTTCGCTTCGGCACGTAATGCGCCGGCCAGCGTGAGTGCCCACGCGGTGAAGCCCCAGACGGCCAGCAGGATCGCAATCGCGGACTGCACGACGTAGCCGATGTCAGTGGACGTCCAGCCGGCAAGGACCCAGGTGAGACCGGTGAGGATCGCAATTTGCATGGTGATGATCAGGACGCTGACCAGGGTTCGTGCCGCCAGCAGCCCGCGAATCCCCAACGGCGTCAGGCCGAGCATGCACAAGACGCCGTACCGCCGGTCGAACCCGGTGCTGATCGCCTGGGACGTGAACGAGGTCGCAAGAACGCCCAGGCCGACCGCCGCCACCAAAGCCTCCCCGGCGGTGCGATCGCTGCCCAACGGCGTCAGCAGGGCCAAAAGCAACACGACCACCGGGATTATCAGCGTGAGCAGCAGGTTCTCGCCGTTGCGCAGCACATTGCGGGTGTCGAAAACCGCCTGGCTGAAAATCCTGCGGGCCGGCGGGGCGGGCTCGCTGCCGGTACGCAGATCGAGGGTCACCACGCGGCACCACCGGTCATGTCCAGGTACGCCTCTTCGAGGGTCCGGACCACTGTGACCTCCTGACTGCTGCCGTGCCCGACAGCCCACGCCTTGATGGCGCTTATCTCCGATACGCCCACGTCACCATTTACCCGATAGCGACCGGGTTCGACCTCGACTACCTCGAAACCGGGACCGAGCACGCTTCGCAAAGGGTCGAGATCCAGGTGACGTGCGCAGGTGAACCAGACGGGCGCATGGTCGATCAGAGCAGCCGGAGAAGCATCCGCGATGACCTTCCCACGGTTGATCACGGCGATCTGATCGACGCGGGTGCCTGCCTCGTCGGGCTGATGGGTGGTCATCAAAGTCGTGACGCCTTGGTCGCGGATCTCGTCGAGCAGAGTCCAGAACACGCGCCGCGCCGCCGGGTCCATGCCCGTGGTCGGTTCGTCGAGAATGAGCAACCGGGGCCTTCCGACCAGGGCCACCGCAATTTTCACCCGTTGCTGCTCTCCACCGGAAAGCCGTCGGTAGGGCCGTCTCAACTGGACCAGTCCGAGTCGGTCCATCACCTCGGCGGGTGGTAGCGGGTCGGCATAGAGCGAGGCGAAGTGACTGACGATCGTCGCCGGTGTGGCCGCCATGGGCAGGCCGCCGTCCTGCAGCAGGACCCCGACCGAGTGTCGAAGTGCCTGGTCACCGGGATCCAGGCCGAGCAGCCGAGCGGACCCGGAAGTGGCCCGTTGGAGCCCGAGCAGAACCCGCAGGGTCGTTGTCTTGCCGGCACCGTTGGGACCGAGCAGTACGCACGTTGTCCCCGGCTCGACCTGTAGATCGAGGCCGTCCACGGCTCGGTGAGTGCCAAAAGCGACTTCGAGGCCCTGGATAGCGACTGCGCTCACGATGCCATCGTAGGACGCCGTGATGTGACCGCCCCACGGTGCCGAACAACGTTGTCAACCCGTCCCGTGTCACTCTCCCGATTCGTGGACCGGGGGGCCGGGCACAATTGCCCCGACAGTGACTGACAGGACGCACAGAGTGGCCGCTGGGTTGGTAATGGGCTCGGGTGTTCCCCGTCTCAGGGAACGTACGGGTCAGTTTGCGCCTGTACCTGTTCGAAGAGGTCTTCGACGGCCGCGTCGCTGTACCTCGTCCAGGGCAAGCGAACCGTCGACCGCGCTCTGCGGTCCAGCCAGAACCGTCCCGAGTCGACCTCGCTGGCCGCCAACCACACCATCGTGTCCGCGCCCTGCTCTGCGGTGCGCAGGATTGGGGCGGTCAAGCGACGGAATCCGGGCAGCGAATCCTGAACTCCCGGGGTGTCGGCCCAGCCTGGATGCATGGCCGCGAACATCGGTCCGCGCGGATAGTGCCGCGCCCACGCCTCGTTCAGCACGACCTGTGCACGCTTGGCCTTCGCGTAACTGTTGACCCCGTCGTAGTCGGCCGCGTTCATCTCCACAGCCGCTGGGTCGAGTTTCTGCGTGTACATGCCCCCGGACGACACAGTGATGACCTTGCCGGATGTGCCGACCACGGGGATCGAGAGTCGGGTGAGCAGGAACGGCGCCAGGACGTGCACGGCGTATGTCTGCTCGAATCCCTGCGGCGTGCGCGTATAGGTGTGGGTGAGGGCGCCGGCGTTGTTCACGAGGACGTCCAAGCCGCCATGGCTGTCGGTGGCTCGCTGGAACATGCCCGCGACGGCCTCGAGATCTGCGGAGTCCGCTGCCAGCGTGATCGGTCGGGGTCCGGCCGCGGCGATCTTGGTGGCAGCCGAACGCAGGCGGGATTCGTCGCGGCCAGTGATCACCACCTTGGCGCCGGCGGCGGTCATCTCACGGGCAGCCGCGAGGCCGATTCCGCTGGTCCCGCCGGTGAGCAGAATCCTCTGACCGGTCAGGTCGAGGTCGTGGTCCCAATCGTTCAGCCGCGATCGAACGGCGTAGCCGATGCTGCTGAACCCGCCGACGACGGTCGCCTCGAGTGCGGCATCAATAACTCGTTCAGGCCTCATGTCACCCTTCGCAACTGCACCGCGGACTGCAGCCCGGAGCTCGCCCTGTCCCCGATGACCTTGAACGCGAGGCGCAGGAACGGGTCGAAGGGCCGCCGGAAACCGCGCAGAGCGAGGTCGGCGTCGTAGGTCACCGTCGATCCCTTTGGGCGAGGGGCGACGGTGATGATGTCGTAGGAACGGAAGTCCGAGGAGATCGCCTCGAGCACCACGCGGCCCGCGAACTCCTCGGTGGGTTCGATGGACTCGAGGATCACGTACTCAAGCGGCAAGGTGCGTCCCAGGAAACCTGCCTTGACCAGGTAGCGCGCGCCTGTGCGGCCCGGTTCGCCGCCGAGAAGATGGGCCGACTTGACGCCCGGATCCCATTCGGCGACCGTCGCGAAATCGGCGAGGTACGCGAAGATGTCCGCGGCGGGGGCAGGGGACTGGACGGTGGTGCTGTAGTGGGCCATGGTTGCCTTCCTGTTCTAAGTCCACCGTCGGGTATGTCCGGATTGCGCGCAACCGGAGGGCTCTCGCTCGGGTCGGCGCGTGGGTGGTGGTTCGGATGTTGAGGGCGGTGTTGTTGGGGGGTTCGGCCTGGGATATCGCCCAACAACGTCGCCCTCAATGGTGGGGGTGCCCAATAACGTCGCGCTTGGCCAGGTCGGCGCGTGGGTGGTGGTTCGGATGTTGAGGGCGGTGTTGTTGGGGGGTTCGGCCTGGGATATCGCCCAACAACGTCGCCCTCAATGGTGGGGGTGCCCAATAACGTCGCCCTTGGCCGCGGTCAGCGACGTCCATGACCGGCTGATCGACCGGATATCGACCCCCTCCTTTGCACTTGCGCCGAATTACGCAACAATGGAGTTGTGAAAAGCGAGTCGACCGGTGGACGCGAGGGTGTGGCGCGCAGCCTGCTCGTCGACGGTCCGGCGACCGCGGCTGAATTGGCACAACGATTGAACATCACTGCTGCGGGTGTACGCAAACACCTCGACGCACTCGAGGAGACAGGCGACGTGCTGGCAGGGGATCGCCCCGCGTTCGGGCCGGCACGGGGTCCGCGCCGGGGACGACCGGCCAGGATCTACTCCCTGACCGAACGCGGGCGTGCCCGCTTCGAGCAGTCGTACGACGATTTGGCAGTCAGTGCCATGCGCTTCCTGCGGCAGGTGCAGCCCAGCGCCCTCGAGGAGTTCGCCCAGCGGCGTGCCACTGAGCTCGAGCAGCGCTACGAGCCTCACTTAACCGGTCTCGCCGATCCGCAGCAGCGGGCCCACCGACTTGCCGAACTGCTCAGCGCCGACGGATACGCCGCTTCGGTCGAAGAGGGCCCGACCTCAGTGATGCAGGTATGCCAGCACAACTGTCCGGTCTCCCAGGCCGCTCACGAATTTCCCCAGTTGTGCGACGCCGAAGCCGCGGCGTTCGCACGCTTACTGGGTACGAACGTCACCCGACTGGCCACGATCGCCCACGGCGACGGGGTCTGTACATGTCTGGTATCGCCGTCTGCCCCGCAGTCGGCCCATACCCCCACCGAAAGGATCTCCTCATGAGCGATGTCGACCAGTTGGCCGATCTCGGCAGTTATGAATACGGCTGGCACGACACGGACGCCGCCGGTGCGATCGCGAAGCGGGGCCTCAGCGAGGACGTCGTGCGCGAGATCTCCGCGCTGAAGAACGAGCCGGAGTGGATGCTGGAGATGCGGCTCAAGGGCCTGCGTCTGTTCGAGAAGAAGCCGATGCCCACCTGGGGTGCGGATCTGTCGACCATCAATTTCGACTCGATCAAGTACTTCGTGCGCTCCACCGAGAAGCAGGCGACGTCCTGGGAGGAACTGCCCGCCGACATCAAGAACACCTACGACCGCCTCGGGATCCCGGAGGCCGAGAAGCAGCGTCTCATCGCCGGGGTCGCAGCCCAGTACGAGTGAGGTCGTCTACCACAAGATCCGCGAGGACCTCGAGGAGCAGGGTGTTCTGTTCCTGGACACCGACACCGCGCTCAAGGAGCACGAGGACCTGTTCCGCGAGTACTTCGCCACCGTGATCCCCACCGGGGACAACAAGTTCTCGGCGCTGAACACCGCGGTGTGGTCCGGCGGGTCGTTCATCTACGTGCCCAAGGGCGTGCACGTCGAGATCCCGCTGCAGGCCTACTTCCGCATCAACACCGAGAACATGGGTCAGTTCGAGCGGACGCTGATCATCGTCGACGAGGGCGCATACGTGCACTACGTCGAGGGCTGCACCGCGCCGATCTACTCGACGGACTCGCTGCACTCCGCGGTCGTCGAGATCATCGTGAAGAAGGACGCGCGCTGCCGTTACACGACGATTCAGAACTGGTCGACCAACGTGTACAACCTCGTGACCAAGCGGGCGATCGCCCAGCAGGGCGCGACGATGGAGTGGATCGACGGCAACCTCGGCTCGAAGGTCACGATGAAGTACCCCGCCGTGTGGCTGATGGGCGAGCACGCGAAGGGTGAGACCTTGTCGGTCGCCTTCGCCGGTGAGGACCAGCACCAGGACGCCGGCGCCAAGATGGTGCATGCGGCGCCGAACACCTCCTCGAGCATCGTGTCGAAGTCGGTGGCCCGGGGCGGCGGGCGCACTTCGTACCGCGGGCTCATCCAGGTCAACCCGGGAGCAACGGGGTCGAAGTCGACCGTCCGCTGCGACGCCTTGCTGGTCGACGACATCAGTCGCTCGGACACCTACCCGTACAACGACATCCGCACCGACGATGTGTCGATGGGCCACGAGGCCACGGTCTCCAAGATCGGTGAGGACCAGCTGTTCTACCTGATGTCGCGCGGCATGACCGAAGAGGAAGCCATGGCCATGATCGTCCGGGGCTTCATCGAGCCGATCGCGCGCGAACTGCCGATGGAGTACGCACTGGAACTCAACCGGCTGATCGAACTGCAGATGGAAGGAGCCGTCGGCTGATGGGTCAGGTTTCGATGTCGAACGCGCGTAGTTATGACCTCGCGGAGTTTCCCCCACCCAGCGGCCGTGAAGAGGTGTGGCGGTTCGCCCCGCGGGCCGCGCTGAAGCCACTGCTGGAGGACGCCCCGTCAGACGGGCGCCTGCGGTGGGAGACGACGCTGTCCGAGGATGTGACATTGACGCAGATCACCTCGGAACAGGCTCGCGAACGAGCGGCCAGTGCGCCGGTCGACCGCATCTCGGCCCTGGCTGCCAAACACGCCGACGGTGCGAGGCTGCTGGATATACAAGCGGACGCCTCACACCCCGAGCCGATCGTGCTGGATCTTGTTGGAGTCGGACGCGAACCCGTCACCTGGGGTCAAGTGCTCATCGACGTGGGTGCCGGAGCGAAGGCGACCGTGGTGCTGCGGTTCTCCGGTGCTGCGCAGTACGCAGGCAACCTCTCGGTGGTCGTGGGTGACAACGCCAGTCTGGAACTGGTCAGTGTGCAGAACTGGAGCGACGACTCCGTGCATGCCGGGCATTTCGCCACCCGGATCGGCCGCGATGCCCGCTTGCGCAGCGTCCTGGTGACCCTTGGTGGCGAGGCGGTTCGCCTGGTCCAGACGGTCGACTATGACGGACCAGGCGGTGATGCCGATATACGTGGGCTCTTCTTCGCCGACGCCGGGCAGCGTTTCGAACACCGTTCGTTCGTCGACCACTCGCAGCCCCACTGCCGCAGCAACGTGGTGTTCAAGGGCGCCTTGCAGGGCGAGCGGGCACGCAGTGTCTGGGTGGGCGATGTGCTTATCCGTGCCAACGCTGTGGGTACCCAGACTTACGAGATCAACCGGAACCTGCTGCTGGACGACGGTCCCCGCGCTGATTCGGTGCCGAACCTCGAGATTCTCACCGGTGATGTGGCCGGTGCCGGGCACGCCAGTGCGACCGGCCGGTTCGACGAGGAGCAGGTGTTCTATCTGAGGTCGCGCGGCATCAGTGAGGAGGAGGCCCGCCGACTGGTCGTGCTGGGCTTCTTCGCCGACGTGCTCGACGGCATCGACGTACCCATGATCCGCGCCGAGGTGATGCGCGCCGTGGAGGCGGAACTCGGCTACCGGCGCGAGGTTCAGTGATGGCCGACGTTTCTGTGCGCCTGGCTGATCTGCGCGACCGCCAGCCCCGCAGAGTGGTGATTGACGGAGTCCAGGTCGCTCTGGTGCGCGTCGGTGACGAGGTGTTCGCCGTCAACGACGTGTGTTCCCACGCTGAAGTGTCCCTGTCCGAGGGCGAAGTGTCCGATTGCACCATTGAGTGCTGGCTGCACGGATCCCGTTTTGACCTGCGAACTGGCGACCCGTCCGGGCCACCAGCATTCGAACCCTATAGCAACCTATCCCGTTCAGATTGAAGGCCAAGGTGACGACGCCGTAGTGCTCGTCGCTGTTCCCGAGGAGGCACGATGACCGAATTGAAGATCCACGAGCTACATGTCGAGGTCGAGTCCGATGGCGGACCCAAGGAGATCCTGCGGGGGGTGAACCTCACCGTGGTCAGCGGTCAGACGCACGCCATCATGGGTCCCAACGGGTCCGGAAAGTCGACTTTGGCCTACGCCTTGGCAGGGCATCCCGCCTATCGGATCACCGGCGGCTCGGTCACCATGGACGGCGAAGACGTGCTGGACATGAGTGTCGACGAGCGAGCCCGGGCCGGCCTCTTCCTGGCGATGCAGTACCCGGTGGAGGTACCGGGTGTGTCGGTGTCGAACTTCTTGCGCACCTCGGTGACCGCGGTCCGGGGCGAAGCCCCGCCGCTGCGCTCCTGGCTCAAGGAGATGCGCTCTGCGATGGCGGATCTGAACGTGGACTCCTCGTTCGCCGAGCGCAGCGTGAATGAGGGCTTCTCCGGCGGTGAACGCAAGCGCCACGAGATCCTTCAGATGGGGCTGCTGAACCCGAAGTTCGCGGTGCTCGACGAGACCGACTCCGGACTCGACGTCGACGCCCTGAAAGTGGTTTCCGAGGGTGTGAACCGGGTACGTGCCGGCGGCGAGGTTGGAGTCGTGCTCATCACCCACACCACGCGCCTGCTGCGCCAGATCCCGGTGGAATTCGTCCACGTGATGTGGCAAGGACGGATCGTGGCCGAAGGTGGGCCCGAACTGGCCGATGAGATCGAGGCGAATGGCTACGAGCAGTTCATCGGAGCGGGTGTCGCCGGATGACTCTGCTGGACGTCGACACATTGCGCAAGGATTTCCCGATCCTTGAACGCAGCGTGCGCGGCGACCGGCGCCTGGTGTATTTGGACTCGGGGGCGACATCGCAGAAGCCGTACGCCGTCCTCAACGCTGAGCGGGATTTCTACGAACTGCACAACGCTGCAGTTCACCGGGGCAACCATCAACTGGCCGAGGAAGCTACGGATGCCTACGAGCAGGCGCGCGCCACGGTGGCGGGCTTCATCGGTGCGGCGGCCGACGAGGTCGTCTTCACGCGTAACGCGACTGAGGCGCTGAACATGGTCGCGTACGCGTTCAGCAACGCCACGCTCGACGGCGGGCCGGATCGCTTCACCCTGCGACCCGGCGACGAGATCCTGATCACGGAGATGGAACACCACGCAAATCTCGTGCCGTGGCAGCAGGTCGCCAAGCGCACCGGCGCCACCCTGCGATGGTTCGGTGTCACCGACGACGGACGCCTCGATCTGGATCCGGACCTGATCACCGAGCGGACCCGGATCGTTGCCGTCACACATCAGTCGAACGTGCTCGGCACGATCAACCCCATCGCGCGCATCGCGCAGATGGCACACGCGGTCGGTGCGATCGTGGTGGTGGATGCGTGCCAGTCCGTACCGCACATGGCCGTGGACGTGGGCGACCTCGGCGCGGATTTCGTGGCCTTCAGCGGGCACAAGATGCTCGGACCCACCGGAATCGGGTGTCTGTGGGCCCGCGCCGACCTGCTCGCCGAGATGCCGCCGATGCTCACCGGCGGTTCGATGATCGAGCAGGTCTTCATGGACCACTCGACCTTTGCCCCACCTCCTCAGCGCTTCGAGGCCGGCGTGCCCAACATCGCCCAGGCGGTGGGACTCGACGCGGCCTGCCGGTACCTGGACGCCGTCGGTCTGCAGGCCATCCACGACCACGAGGTGCACTTGACGGGTCTGGCGATCGAAGGACTCAACGACATCGCCGGGATCCGGATCATCGGACCGGCGGACCTCGTGGATCGCGGGGCAGCGGTGTCGTTCGTGGCCGACGGGGTACACCCTCACGATCTGGGACAGGTGCTGGACGACTCCGGTGTGGCCGTGCGGGTGGGTCACCACTGCGCGTGGCCGTTGCACCGGCGGTTCAGCATCCCCGCGACGACGCGTGCGTCGTTCTACCTGTACAACGACGAGGATGACGTGGCTGACCTGCTGGCGGGAACCCGTCGAGCTCTGGAGTTCTTCGCATGAATATGGAAACCCTGTACCAGGAGATCATCCTGGACCACTACCGCAATCCCCGCGGCAAAGGCCTGCGCGAACCCTTCGGCGCACAGGTGCACCACGTCAATCCGACCTGCGGCGACGAGATCACCTTGCGCGTGCAGGTGGACGAAGGTGTCATCCAGGACATCTCGTACGACGCCACCGGGTGTTCCATCTCGCAGGCCGCGACCTCGGTGATGTACGAACAGCTCGTCGGGCAGCCGCTGGATCAGGTCTGGCCGGTGGTCGAGGAGTTCGTCAGGTTGATCGAGGGTCGCGGCAAGGTCGAGCCGAACGAGGACGTACTCGGCGACGGCATCGCATTTGCCGGAGTGGCTTCCTTTCCGGCGCGCGTCAAGTGCGCGCTGCTGGGCTGGATGGCTTTTAAGGACGCAACGTTGCAAGCACTGGGAAAGGACTTCACATGAGTGTGACCGAAGAGGAACTGACTGAGCGGATGCGCGACGTCGTCGATCCGGAACTCGGGATCAACGTGGTCGACCTGGGTCTCGTGTACGGAGTACACGTGGATTCCGACGAGATCGCGACCATCGACATGACGTTGACGTCGGCTGCTTGTCCGCTGACCGACGAGATCGAGGACCAGACCCGCGTCGCGCTGTCCGAAGTGGTGAAGGATTTCCGGATCAACTGGGTCTGGATGCCGCCGTGGGGCCCGGACAAGATCACCGACGAGGGCCGGGAGATGCTGCGGGCGTTGGGGTTCAACGTCTGAGCTGAGGGCGCGCTGCTGGTCATATTGCACCGCGTGCGAAGGGACTCGACGTTTACGTTGGCACCCTCGGCTCGGCATCGACTTCGGTCGGATCTGGTCACCTGTTGGCGTTGTGAGTCCAAAGTCGCGGCAACCGTGCGATGACAACCTGCGGCTCAGCCACCTAGCTGGCGAACGTGTCGCATTTATTGATGTCACCGGTATTGAAGCCGCGCGCGAACCACTCCTGACGCTGGGCGGACGAGCCATGCGTGAACGCCTCGGGGTTCACACGGCCCTGCGTCTTCTGCATGATCCGGTCGTCGCCGACGGCGGCTGCGGCCCGAAGCGCTTGGTCGTACTCCCGCTTGGTGATGACCACGTTGCCCCGGTCGTTGGCCAACCGTCCCCAGACCCCGGCGATGCAGTCGGCCTGCAACTCCATCCGGACGCTGAGCGCATTGGCCTGCCGCGGATTCGCCTGCTGCTGACGACGGACCTTCTCCTCGATTCCTGTGATGGTCTGGATGTGATGGCCCACCTCGTGCGCGGTGATGTAGG
>JADKAV010000020.1 GCA_016719135.1 Micrococcales bacterium
AGCCGAAGCCGAGCAGAGCCAGTGAACCGAGTAGCCCGGCGAATGAGCCCGCGGTCGTGGCCGCACCGACGAAGACCAGGGCACTGCTCACCAGCACCGCGCACAGGCGCAGCACGACCGCGCTGTGAAAACGCACCGCCAGCAGTCCGGCCACCACACTGCCGACACCGGCGAGGATGGGAACCGCTGCCAGGATGAGCGCGAGACTGCCCTCCGACAGGTCGAACGTGTCCTGGATTGCGGGAATCCGGGTGATCAATGATGCGAAAGCGAACCCCTGGCAGAAGAACGCGGTGCTGACAGCAACCCGGTGGATGTTCACTGGCGGCGCTGCCTGAAGAAGTCCTCCAACACTGCCGAACATTCCGCTTGGCGCACACCGCCCACCACTTCAACGGCGTGGTTGAGTCGCGGGTCTCGCACAACGTCCCATAGTCCACCCACGCCGCCGCCTTTGTCGTCGAATGCGCCGAAGATCAGCCGTCCGACCCGGGACAGCACGGCCGCTCCAGCACACATCGTGCACGGCTCCAGGGTGACCACGAGCGTGCAGCCGGTCAGACGCCAGTCGCCCAGAACGGCCCCCGCCTCCCGCAGGGCCAGGATTTCGGCGTGTGCGGTGGGATCGTGGTCGGCCTCCCGCCGGTTCACCCCGCGTCCCAGAATCTCGCCGGCCGGACTGAGCACCACCGCGGCGATCGGCATCTCCAGATCAGGCTGCCGGGCGAGGTCCAGTGCCAGGCCGACCGCCTGCTCCGGGTTCACGACGTGACGATGCCGAAAAGGCGGTCCCCGGCGTCGCCCAGCCCCGGCACGATGAAGCCGTGTTCGTTGAGCCGTTCGTCTACTGCGGCCGTCACCAGCGTGACGTTCATGCCGTCGGTCTCCTTCTCCAGGCGCTCGATCCCCTCCGGCGCGGCGAGCAGCGTCACGATGGTGATGTCGGTGGCGCCGCGTCCCCACAGGACGTGCAGCGCGTCCGCCAGGCTGCCGCCGGTCGCGAGCATGGGGTCGACGACGTAGACCTGCCGCCCGGTCATATCTGCTGGCATCCGGTCGGCGTAGATCTTGGGCTGCAGCGTGCGCTCGTCGCGCAGCATCCCCAGGAACCCGACCTCGGCGCTGGGTAGCAAGCGGACCATCCCCTCGAGCATGCCAAGACCTGCGCGCAGGATCGGGATCAAGATCGGCGGCGGACTGGCCATGGCAACGCCGGTCGTGGTGGTCAAGGGAGTGTTCACCTCGACGGGCACGACCCGGATTCCCCGGGTGGCCTCGTACGCGAGCAGCGTCACGAGTTCGTCTGCCAGACGGCGGAAGGTCGGGCTGTCCGTCGATCGGTCGCGCAACATGGTGACCTTCTGGGCGATCAACGGATGATCGGCGACGAACGTTCGCATAGCCGCATCGTGGCACACGGGCGGTGGCGCCCGTGTCCGAGTGACTTTGGTCTGATTCGGTCACCCATTGACGTCCCGCGTCCAAAGTCCCGGTCCACACAGGTCCAACCCGCGCTCCAGACATCAAAATCGACCCGATAAGTTCGTTAATGATCGGCGGCGTCAGGAGGGTGACTCGTGCGTATCGGTGTCCCTAAGGAATCAAAGTCAGGCGAACGCAGGGTTGCTGCGACGCCCAAGACGGTTGAGCAGATGCTCAAACTCGGCTACGACGTGTCCATTGAGACCGGGGCCGGGCTCGAAGCGTCGTTCGATGACGCAGCATTCCAGGCAGCCGGGGCCACGATCGTCGGTGACGAGATCTGGCAGGCCGACATCATCCTCAAGATCAACGCTCCCACCCCTGAGGAAGTCGCACGACTGCATCAGGGCCAGATTCTGATGAGCCTCTTGGCGCCCGCACTCGACCCCGACCTCGTGCAGGCTCTGTCCGCACGCGGCGTCACCGCCTTGGCGATGGACGCCGTGCCCCGTATTTCGCGCGCGCAATCCCTGGACGTCCTGTCCTCGATGGCGAACATCGCCGGCTACCGAGCGGTCATCGAGTCCGCCAACGAGTTCGGCTCGCTGTTCACCGGGCAGGTCACGGCAGCCGGCAAGGTGCCGCCGGCAAAGGTCCTCGTGGTGGGCGCCGGAGTCGCCGGCCTCGCCGCGATCGGTACGGCCAGCAGTCTGGGCGCAATCGTGCGCTCCTTCGACGCCCGGTCAGAGGTCGCCGAGCAGGTCGAGTCGATGGGCGCGGAGTTCCTGCGCATCGACGTTGAGGACACCGGACCCAGCGCCACAGGCTACGCCAAAGAGATGGGCGAGGACTTCAACCGCAAGGCCGCCGAACTCTATGCAGAGCAGGCCAAGGACGTGGACATCGTCATCACCACGGCCCTGATCCCGGGCAAGCCCGCACCGCGGCTGCTGACCGAAGAAATGGTCGCGTCGATGAAGCCCGGCAGCGTGATCGTGGACATGGCCGCGGCCAACGGCGGCAATGTCGCCGGTTCCCGCCCCGACGAACGCGTGGTGACCGACAACGGCGTCATCATCCTCGGATACACCGACCTGCCAGGACGCCTGCCCACCCAGGCCTCACAGCTGTTCGGCACCAACCTGGTGAACACCCTCAAACTGACCACGCCGGGCAAGGACGGTCAGTTGGTGCTCGACCTCGACGATCCGGTTGTACGGGGAATGACCGTGGCGCAGTCCGGCGAGGTGCTCTGGCCGCCGCCGCCGGTCCAGGTCTCCGCGGCACCGGCCGCTGCCGCGCCGCCCGCGGAGCCCCCGCCGCCGAAGAAGAAGATGTCCGATGGGACCCGCCTGAGCCTCATCGGCGGCGTCGCAGCCGTCTTCCTGCTGATCTCAGCGTTCTCACCGGAGCCTTTCCTCGGGCACTTCATGGTGTTCGCCCTGTCCGTGGTGATCGGCTTCTACGTCATCGGCAACGTCCACCACGCCCTGCACACGCCGCTGATGTCGGTCACCAACGCGATCAGCGGCATCATCCTGGTGGGCGCCTTGCTGCAGGTCGGCCACGAGGACTTCTGGGTCTCCGTGCTCGCGTTCATCGCGATCCTGGTGGCGAGCATCAACGTGTTCGGTGGGTTCACCGTGACCGCCCGAATGCTCGAGATGTTCAAGCGTGAGGACGCGGTCCGATGACGATCACCCTGGTCCAAGGGGCCTACATCGTCGCCGCGCTGCTCTTCATCCTCGCGCTGGCCGGCCTGTCCAAGCACGAGTCGGCCCGCATGGGCAACCGCTACGGCATCATCGGCATGACCATCGCCCTGGTGATCACGATCATCGCCGCGACCGCCGGTGTGGATGCCGTGGGTGAGGCGAACGACACCTCCGGCAGCGGACTCATGGGCCTCGGGCTGATTGCCGCGGCCATGGCCGTCGGCGCCGTGATCGGAATCTGGCGGGCCCGCCGGGTCGAGATGACCGGCATGCC
The DNA here is from genome assembly GCA_016719135.1 of Micrococcales bacterium. Lineage (GTDB taxonomy): Bacteria > Actinomycetota > Actinomycetes > S36-B12 > UBA10799 > JADKAV01. The sequence goes on from JADKAV010000020.1 coordinate 3,412, forward strand.
CGAACTGATCGCGATCCTGCACAGTTTCGTCGGTCTGGCGGCCGTGCTGGTCGGCTGGAACTCTTCGTACGAGAAGAACGTGCCCTACCCGGCGATCCACGACGGGGAGGTCTTCGTCGGCGTGTTCATCGGTGCGGTGACGTTCACCGGCTCGATCGTGGCGTTCCTCAAACTGTCGGCCCGGATCAGTTCCGCGCCACTGATGCTGCCCAAGCACAACGCCATCAACCTGGGCATCATCCTGATCTTCTTCGGCATGACCGCGGCCTACATCGCCACACCGGCCGACGACACGGTCGTGCGGCAGACATTGCTCGGTGTGATGACGGCCTTGGCCTTGTTCCTCGGCTGGCATCTGGTCGCGTCGATCGGTGGCGGGGACATGCCGGTCGTGGTGTCCATGCTCAACAGCTATTCCGGCTGGGCGGCCGCAGCAGCGGGCTTCCTGCTGGACAACGACCTGCTGATCATCACCGGCGCCCTGGTCGGGTCCTCCGGTGCCTACCTCTCCTACATCATGTGCCGGGCGATGAACCGCTCGTTCATCTCGGTGATCGCCGGCGGGTTCGGCGTCGAGGCGGGCACCGTCGCTGGCGACACCGACTACGGCGAGCACCGCGAGATCACCGCCGAAGGTGCCGCTGAGTTGCTCAGCGAGGCGCACTCGGTGGTCATCACACCGGGCTACGGCATGGCGGTGGCGCAGGCGCAGTACCCGGTGGCCGAACTCACCAGCCAGTTGCGCAAGAAGGGTGTCGACGTGCGCTTCGGCATCCACCCGGTGGCCGGGCGCCTACCCGGGCACATGAACGTGCTGCTGGCCGAGGCTAAGGTCCCCTACGACATCGTGCTCGAGATGGACGAGATCAACGACGACCTGCCCGAGACCGATGTCGTGCTGGTGATCGGCGCCAACGACACGGTGAACCCCGCCGCCATCGACGAGCCGGGCAGCCCCATCGCGGGCATGCCGGTGCTCACCGTCTGGGAGGCGAGGAACGTCATCGTCTTCAAGCGGTCCATGGCCACTGGATACGCGGGCGTGCAGAATCCGCTGTTCTTCAAGGACAACACCCAGATGCTGTTCGGGGACGCCAAGGACCGGGTCGAGGACATCCTCAAGGCTTTGTAGGGCCCTGCGCCTCACGAAGTGGGCAAACGCAGCCGGCCGCTGCCCAGTTTGTGAGGTCCAATTCGGACCAAAGGCACATATCGACGTCAATTCACTCTCAAAGATGGCAGATTCCTGAATTCTTCTGCGTCGTGTGCCCAGTTCGGGAGGGCGATCAGCCGATGAGCCCCAGCAACGGCGCGATGAGGACCTTGAGGATCATCGCCACGGGATAGACCAGCGCATACCCGAGGTTGACCCGGGGGTCGGCCTTGGTCCGGTCGTTGGCGAAGGCCAGGACGGCCGGTTGCGTCTGTGCGCCGCCGATACTTCCGGCAAGTACCGGACCACTGATGCCACCCCCACGGGGACCGAAGAACCGCAACATCAGCGCCGCAGTACCGGTGATCAGCACCCCCACGATGAACAGGCGGGGACCGACATCAGTCTTCAGAGCCCCGACCAAGGCCGCCCCCGACGTGGAACCCGCGTACGCGAGGAACGTGAGCATCCCGAACTGCCCGAGCGCATTCGAGGTCGGATATGGAATCGACCACAGGATCGGGCCGGTGCGGTGCTGCCGACCCAGGATCAGCCCGGCCACAAGAGCACCGCCCGCGATCCCCAGGGAGAGCACACCGCCCCCGGGCAGCGGGATCGCGATGAGGCCGATCGCCAAGCCGATCACGATGCCAATCGCCAGCCCGACCGGGTTCAGCCCGCTAGCACCATGTTCACTGTCGCCGAAGAAGTCGCTGACCTCGTCCATCCGGGCTTTGGGTGCGGTGACCCGGATCCGGTCACCGACGTGGATGACGAGGTCGTCGGTGGCCAGCAGGTCGATGTCCCCGCGGCGAACTCTGGTCGCGGTGGCGCCGAAGCGGCCCATCAGGTCGAGTTCTGCCAGAGGGCGGCCGGCCACCTCGCGGTTCGACACGGCCATCCGGCGGAAGTCCAATTGTTTGCGGTCGAGTTCCAGGTGCAGTGTGGACACATGACCCATGCGCTCGGCGATTCCGGCCACCAGCGCCTCGGGGCCGATCACCGAGACGATGTCCCCGGGAGCGGGGGCGAAATCGTCGGTCGCGATCGAGACCTGGCGGTTGTGCCGGACACGGGAGAAGCGGATCCTGTTGTCGTACTCCTCGATCAATTGACGTAGATTCGGCAGACCCTGCATCTCCACCCGCACGCTGGACATGGTCAGTTCGGGCGGGGGTTGCGAGACCGCCGGGACTTTCGGCTTGGTCTTGCCTTGCAGCGCCGATGCGGCGGCCCACAACATCGCAAGAACCCCGACCACGTAGGTGACCGAGTAGCCAACGGTCGGATCCGCGGAGTCGAGCTGCTCGGTCGCTGCGGCGAGCGCCGGGGTGTTGGTCAGTGCGCCTGTGTAGGCACCGGCGATCAGATCGCGGTTCAACCCCGCGAACCGTCCGGCGACCACGGCGACCGCAGCAGCCAGCAAGAGGGTCACGATCACCAGCAACACCGCACGGCCCCCGGTGCGCAACGAGGCGAAGAACGACGGACCGCTGGACACCCCGATGCAATAGGCGAACAGAACCAGCCCGATCTGTCCCACGATCGCCGGTAGCGCCAGTTGTTCATCGAAAGCGGAGATCGCCAGGGCCGCGAACAAGACCGCTGCCGGACCGATCAGAACGCCCCGAATGCGGATCGCGCCCAGCACCGAACCCACCGCCAGATACACGAAGAACAGAATCACCGGGTGTTCGACCAGGAGGTCCACGATCACCCGCTGAGGCTACCCTCAGCGTCGCCGTCGATTCTCACCCACATGCTGCTCGGGGCTCACCCGACTCTTACGTTCGTGGCCGAGGTTGGAAGTACGGGGCGGAAGGAGACGACAATGAAGACCCACCTGAAGATCACCGGTGCCGTTCTTGCAGCCGCGCTCGCGGCTGGGCTGGGCGCCGCGCCGGCCGCGGCGAAACAGGGGCGGGGACCTGATGGGCAGCGCTGCACCACCTGCGGGCAATCTCAGGAGCGCATGCAGCAGCTGGGTAAGAAGCAGAAGGCCAGAGCCGTCAACTCCAAACCCAACGGCACGCTGACCAAAGCGCAGAAGCGCGAGCTGAAGGCCATGGCTGAGGAGGAGAAGCTGGCTCACGACGTCTATGTCGCGCTGTCCGCTCAGTACCCGTCCGCGGTGCAGTTCTTCAACATCTCCCGCGCGGAGAGCCGCCACCTGCAGGCGGTGCGCAAGATGCTCGATCGCTACGGCTTGTCCGATCCGACTGCCGGAAGGGCCGCCGGAGAATTCGCCACCGACGCGACCCAGGAGTTGTACAACAGTCTGCTGGCCCAAGCCACCACTGAGCAGGCCGCGTACGACGTCGGAATCACCATCGAGAAGATGGACATCGCCGACCTGAGGGATGCGATGAGCGGGCTGAAGGCCAAAGACGTCAAGTTCGTCTACTCGCGATTGCTGCAGGGCAGCCAGAAGCACCTACGGGCGTTCGGCGGCTGACAGACCAGCGACGATGGGGCCCAGTCCGGGTGGCGCGTACCGGGTTGGGCCCATCGTCAGCTCATCTTGTCGACTGCCTGAATCAACGTGAAAGTGCATACGCCAACCAGCCGCCTCCGCTGGGCAGACGGGATTGCTGTTCGGGGTGGGTGTCCCGAACAGTGGGGGTGTCGGTGGGCTGCCGGATGGCAGGGTGAGGCTGCTCGTGCTGTGCCAGTTGGTTGTCGTGTCTCTGCGTTCAGGCTTCGGGGTTGTTGTAGTTCCAGGGGTAGGTGGTGTGGTGGGTTCCTAGGGGGCTGGTCCAGGTCAGTGATCCGTCGGGGTGGGTTTGGCAGGTCCAGCCGGAGTGGGTTTTGATCAGGTGGTGGCCTCGGCATTCGGGGGCCAGGTTGGTCGGTGTGGTCTGGCCGGTCGGCCAGGGGATCAGGTGGTCGGTGTCGGTGTGCGCGGCGGGGATGGTGCAGCCGGGGAAGCGGCAGTGCCGGTCGCGGGCGCGGACGGCTTTTTTGATCCGGTCGGGGATCGGGTAGGCCTTGGTGCCTGCGTGTCGATCAGCTGCCCGGTGGTGGGGTCGGTGATCAGCAGTTGCCAGCGGGCGTCCTTACGCAGTGCCAGGGCGCGGGCGTGGTCGGCGTCGACCGGGCCGAACCCGGTGATGCTGGCCCCGGTGTTGCGCAGCCGGGCCAGGGTGTCGGCGGGGATGACCACGTCGACGTGCACGTCGATGCGGGTGTTGTTCGCCAGGATCTGGGGCCAGGGCGTCGACGCGTTTCTGGTCGCGAGTGCGGTCATCGTCGTAGGTGCCGGCGATCTGATCGAGGGCGGCGAGCAGGATCTGGGCGGTGCCGGCCGGTAGGTAGCCGGTCAGGTCGACCATGCCGTGGGCGCGGGCGAACACCGCGAGGTGGCGGCGGTCCCAGGCTTTGGCCCGTTCCTTGTCGTCGTGGTCGTCGGCCAGGTCGGGGCGGTGGTCGACCAGCAGCCGCGCGACGTAGCGGCGGGTCTGGTGGGCGGTGTGACTGGCCGCGTAGGTCAACGCTTTGGCCTCCAGCAGGCCCCGGTCGGGGTCATCGAGTTGGATCAGCCCGTCGACGATCACCTGCGCGCGGGTGTGGTCGATGGTGCCGTCGGCCAGCGCGGTCCACACCGCGGGCCGGTCCACGATCCCCAGGGATGTGTCCATCAGATACCCCGCCGAACGCGCGGAGGTGGTGGTGATCGCCGCGACCGTGGCTACGGCCCCGGACACCCGGTGGCCCATCTCGTGGATCCGGTCGTGGACCACCGCGATCACCGCCGCCCGCCGCGCATACACCGCGCGCAGGTCGGCTTCGACGTCGCCCAGCGCCGACGCCAGGTCTTCATCGTCGAGGTGTTCCAGTTGTTGGAGTAGGTCCGCCAGGGTGCCGGGCGGTGCGGCCTCATGAACTGTCATACCCCCATCATCGAACAGGGGTACGACAAACTTTTCATGCCAAATCCACAGGGCTGAACTTGCCTGCAATAGCCTGACCAGAGTGCGCTCACTGACCATCGACCAGGCCCGCCGGGTGGCGATAAAGGCGCAGCGCCTCGACCGCCGCCGCAGCAGCGCACCGCTGGCCTTACTCAGATACCTGGGCGCCGTCCAGATCGACAGCGTAAATGTGTTGGCCCGCGCGCACTACCTGCCGTTCCATGCGCGGCTGAGCCATCCACAGCAAAGCGTCGACAGACTCTTCAACAGCCGCACTACGACCGAGTACTGGGCGCACGAGGCCTCGCTGATGACCGTGGCGGATCGCGACCTGTTCGCGTGGCGCATGCGTGGCTGGCGCGAGCAGGCCTGGGGCAATTCGTTGCGGGCGGCTGACGAGTACCCGGGCCTGCTGGAGATGGTCGAGGCAGAAGTGGCCGCGGCGCCGGGAACCGCACGGCAGATCGAATCGCGTCTCGAAACCGATCACCCGCGGGACAGATCCAACTGGGGCTGGAACTGGTCTCTGGTCAAGCAGGTGTGTGAAGCACTGTTCTGGGCGGGACGACTTTCGACGGTCGGGCGCAACTCACAGTTCGAACGGATCTACATACAGGGCACAGTGCCCGACATCGACGAGGCCCACGCGGCCCACGAACTGGTCAAACGAACGGTGCACGCATGTGGCGTCGCGAACCGACGCACCATCCGCGACTACTTCCGCCTGTCTCCAACCATCGCTGACCTAGGTATCCAGGAAGCGATGACTGCGGGCAGCATCGAGCCCGTCACGGTCGGCGGCATGGACTGGTTCGGCACCCCCGACCTGACGATCCCGCGACGCGACCGCGGCACCGCGCTCCTCGCACCCTTCGACCCGCTGCTCTGGGACCGCGATCGGGTGGAGCGCCTCTTCGGCTTCCGCTATCGCATCGAGATCTACACCCCTGAACCGAAGCGGCAATACGGCTACTACGTCTTGCCCTTCCTGCTCGACGGCCGACTCGTGGCGCGGGTGGATCTCAAGTCCGACCGTCAACAAGGTGTCCTGCTCGTGCGCGGGGCCTTCGCGGAACCCGACGCCCCGCATCACGTGGCGGCGGCCCTGCGCGCAGAACTCGAAGGCCTGGCCGAGTGGCTGGGCCTGACCGGCATCACAATCGGGCAGCGCGGCGACCTGGCATCTGCCCTGGCCTGAGGAGTCTCAGAGCTCAGCGGGACGCAAAGCCCGTTCGGGGTTGACGGCATGCTGGACGTCCACCCGCGCAGGTGGCGGCAGGCGTCGGCGTCGGATGGCCTTACCCAGCTCGATGACCAACGGGAGCAGCAACGCCAATCCGATCGCACCCAGCCACCGCCAGCCGCTCAGGGGCGTGGTGCGCAAGGCGGACTGCAGGAACGGCAGCTGCGTGGCAAGGACGAACAGACCGGCCGGCACCAGACCGATCATGACTGCCTTGAGGACAGGCGGCGTCAGACCGCTGGATGGATCGCGCCGGTTGGTGATCGCGTTGAAGATGGTTCCCAGACCCATGACGACGAAGGTCATGGTCATGGACACGCTGGCCGCGTCCACACTGGGAGAGTCTGGCCCGAGGAGTAGGGGGATGAACGCTGCTACGAACAGCGTGAATCCGTAGACCAGCCACATCGTGATGGCACCACGATTGATGATCTGCACCTTCGGGTCGCGCGGCGGCCGGCTCATCACATCGGGATCCCCGGGATCCATGGACAAGATGACAACACCGCCGGCAGTGCCGAAAATCAACAGGAACAGGATCATCAACGGCGTCAGCGCGACACCCTCGTTGATGTTGAACGCCGTGGCCGCCACGAACAGCATGATCAGCGATAACAGTTGGGTCATCTGGTAGCGCACGTACGCGATGATCTTGTCGTACACCCGCCGTCCGAGCTCGACGGCGTGCACGAGCGTGCCGAAGTTGTCGTCGGTGAGGATCATCCTGGCCGCCTGCTTGGACACCTCGCTGCCGCTGCCCATGGCGACGCCGATGTCGGCCTGCTTGAGCGCGGCGGCGTCATTGACCGCGTCCCCGGTCATGGCCACGACCGCGCCGGAATGCTGCATCACCTGCGCCAGACGTAGTTTGTCCTCGGGTGAAACGCGTCCGAACACGTGCAGCTGCGGCAGCCGTGCCTCCAACTCCGCGTCGGTGAGTTTGTGCATCTCCGCGCCGCTGATGGCCCCCGGACCGAGGCCCAGACTGCGACCGATCGCCGCTGCGGTGACGGCGTGGTCGCCGGTGATCATGCGCACCTCGATGCCGGCTTTCAGGGCGGTGGCGACGGCTGCCTTCGCCTCGGCACGCAAAGGATCGATGATTCCCACCAGACCGATGAGGGAGAGCCCATTCGTCAGGGACATCGGATCGGCTTGCATCTGCTCGAGTTCGGCCTCCTCGACGATCCGCGCGGCGAATGCCAGCACCCGCAGACCCTGTCCACCCATCTCGGCGTTGGCCTGCTCGATGCTCTCCCGGGTCTGGTCCAGCGACACCCGCTCATCGCCGACGATCCGGCCGCTGGTCGAGCAGCGAGCGAGCACCACATCAGGACCCCCCTTGACCAGTTGCACGATCCGCTCGACGCCGTCGAGGGGGACACGGTGGAACGTCGACATGAACTTGTACTCGGAGTCGAACGGGACTTCGGCCAGCCTCGGGTAGGCCCGTCGTGTGTGCTCGGCATCCACACCCAGCTTGGCCGCGAGCACCACCAGCGCCAACTCCGTGGGGTCACCGACAACGGCACCGTCGTCGGCAACAGTGGCGTCGCTGCAGAGAACCAAGCCATAGGCGAGGTTGGTGAAGTCCGGAACCTTCGTGCCCGCCACCGCTCCGATCTCGCCGGTCTTCTCGTAGCCCTGACCGGTCACGCTGTACCACGCCCCTTGCGTGTACAACTGCGAGACCATCATCTGATTAAGCGTGAGGGTGCCGGTCTTGTCGGTGTTGATGACGCTGGTCGAGCCCAGGGTCTCCACGTCCGTGAGGTTCTTCACGACGGCCTTGGCCTCGGCGAGTTGGTGTGCACCCATGGACAGCAACGCCGACACGAATGCCGGCATACCGGTGGGGATCGCGGAGATCGCCATCGCGGTTCCCAACAGCAGCAAGTCGCTGAGATCAACGCCGCGCAGCCAGCCGACGAGCACGATGAACGCCACAGCCACCCACGCGATGATGCCCAGAACCTTGGTGAGCCCGTCCAATTCTTTCTGCAGAGGTGACCGGGTGCGTTCCACGGATGTCAACATCGTGGCGATCCGGCCCATCTGCGTGTTCATCCCGGTGTCCGTCACGACCATCGCAGCGGTCCCGCGGGTGACCGACGTGTTCTGGAAAAGCATGTTCGTGCGATCCCCGATGCTGACATCCCCGGCGGGCAGCACTGCGGAGTCCTTGGGCACTGGCGCACTCTCCCCCGTGAGGGCCGCCTCCTGGACCTCCACAGTCGCCGAACGCAGGATCCGGCCGTCAGCGGGCACGAGGTCGCCGGCTTCCAGCGTGACGATGTCGCCGGGGACGACATCCGGGGCGTCGATCATCTGCAAGGTGCCGTCCCGGACAACCTTGGCCTGCGGCACTTGGAGGTTCGACAAGGCATCGACGCTGGCGCGCGCCTTCAGTTCCTGGCGCGACCCCAGGACGACGTTCAGCACGATCAGCAGAGCCACGATGAGTCCGGTCGAGACCTGACCGATGGCCACGCTGACCACCACGACCGCGACCAGCATGAGATTCATCGGCTCGCGCAGTTGCCCCAGCGCGATGAGCCAGACCGACGGGGGTTTCTCGGCCGTGATCGTGTTCTTGCCGTACTTGGTGAGCCTGGCGTCCGCCTCGCCGACCGTCAGGCCGTTCTCAGTGTCACTGCCCAGCGCGGCGGCAACGTCCGCTGCCGGCTCGGAGAACCACGCTCTCGCTTCCTCGGGACTCCCCGCGGACATGTCCGTCTGCATGCGCTCACCCTCCAGTCGAAGTGCCTAGGCTGACCTTGCCACAAACAGCATCCGTGTGGATCTTCATAGGCCCACGCGTGCCTCGATCCGGCCGTCTTTCACGGCCTGCTGCAGCGCCGCGTAATCCTTCGCGTTCTGCTCCGAGTAGGCAACGGCGAAGTCCGCGATCGCCTCGTCGAAGGCGCTCCCGCTGCCGAGGTAGGCAGCCAGCGCGATCCGGTCCCCCGACCTCGCATGCGCTTTGGCCAGCGTCCACGCGCACATCCGTCCGTACAGGTGCAGGCGCGCCGGATCCATGTTGTCCACGTCGGCTGACGCCTTCCAGTCGCGCAACTGGCGCACGTAGTAGTCACGCGCAACGCCGTCGACGGGGCTGCTGATGCGGTGCCAGCCCAGGAAGATATCGCTGCTGGCCTGCATGAGTCGTTGGCCGGCGACCACCCGCTGACCGGCGTTGGTGAACTCACTGCGTCCCGCATACGGTTCCAGCACGGATTCCTGGGCTTGCTTGGCTTGCAGGAACAGCGGGTCACCGTCGTCGCGACCCGACAGCAGCATCATCCAGGCACGTGTGCCGACGCTGCCGACGCCGACCACCTTCAATGCCATGTCCATGTACTCGAACTGGGACAGCAGATGGCGGCGGTCCGTCTGCAGCGTGCGGCGGTAGCCCCGCAGAACCGAACGCATCTCGTTCTGGACGACGTCGGTCGGTACGCCCCACTTCTCGGCAAGGTCGTTGAGCGGAATGATCAACGGGGGCGCACTGATGATGCGGCGGCGGCCATCGACGAGTTCGGTGAACTTCTCCATGGCCTGCATGGAATCCCGGGTCCGGGCTTTGTCGAGGTTCTTCTGGGCTTTGGGAAGGAGTTTCTGCGCCTTGGACTTGCTCAACCGGGCGAACTCCTGCGTGAGATCCAAGTGTGCGTACCAGACGTCGAGGTTGCCCATCGTGGCGAACTGGCGCGTGGTTTCCCGATAAGCCCGTGCTGCCGCCAGCAGGGTCTGTCGCCGCTCGTCGGCTTTGTGGCCATTGGCGACTCCGGCGATCTCCAGACTCGTGACCAACCGCTTGACGTCCCACTCCCAGGGACCAGGTGCGGTCTCGTCGAAGTCGTTGATGTCGAACACCAGTGACCGTTCGGGTGACCCGAAGGCTCCGAAGTTCGCCAGATGCGCGTCCCCGCAGGCCTGCACGATCAACCCGGAATCGGGGGTCGCCGCCAGATCCGATGCCATGATCGCTGCAGCACCTCGGTAGAACGTGAACGGCGATACGAGCATCCGGCCGTACCGGATGGGCACGAGTTCAGGCACTCGGCTCTCAGCCTGGGCCTCCAGCAGCGCCACCGGATCGAGCCGGGTGCTGGGCGGATCGAACATGGCCTGGCTGGAGCGGGGGACCTCCGAGCGCGCATGCAGTTTACCCACGGCGGCGCGCTCGGCAGGGGTCAGGTGCAGGGCGTTGGTACCGCGCTTGAACCGGCGGGTGGCAGGTGCGTTCATGGGATGTCCTCAGGAGGTGTGGTGTCTGTGGTGGCCTGCCAATACTGGCCTGTTGTGGCCCGGCATGCTTGAACAGCCGACGTCAGGGTGGGATAGAAGCGGTCGTCGGGCACGGCGGGCTCGAGACCCGCAGTCATCCAGAGGTGGATGTCTGCTTGGGAGCGCGGCCGCGTGCGACATTCGTGAGCGCCGTCAGGCTCACGTCCCGGGCCCGACGCTTCTCGGCGACCAGGACATCCTCCTGGGGCACCAGCAGTCTCAGTCCACCCGGATGGATCTCGAACTGCATCGGTGTCGGAAGGTCCAGCGCCTCCCCGTCGACTCCCGCCAGGGCGCGCCCGGATCGCGACCTGACTTCGAAAGCGGTGGCTTCGAACGCGAATAGGTTGGGATCGCGCTTACCCAGCCCGATCATTCCGCGGGCAACCAGTTTGGCCGCTTCGGCACCGGTTGCCGCGTTGACCGCGAAGATACCCAGTTGTCCGCTGTCCATCGAACGGCGCTGCGAGACGTCCAGCGACGGCCCCAGCACGTAGGGGTTGTTGGAGACCATGATGAGGAAGGCGCCTTCGACCTGCGTCCCGTCCGGGGCGGTGAATTGGAGGTCGAATGGTTCGGCCTGACGCCCCAGAAGTTCGGGCAACCTCTCTTGGGTCGTCTCCCGTTTCGCGTCGCGATACTCGTCCTCTTGGACGATCGTGGCGTAGACGCCCAAGGACACGTTGTTCACGAACAACCGGTCGCCGACGGTCGCGTAGTCGACGCGGCGCTCCACCCCGTCGCGCAGGGCGACCATGCCCTTGCGGGGGTCCTCTCGGTCGAGCCCGAGATCAAGAGCGAAGTGATTGCGGGTCCCTGCGCTGATGCACACGAACGGCACCCCGCGCTCAATGGCGATAGACGCCACGAGGGCCTGGGACCCGTCGCCGCCGGCCATACCGATGCAGTCGGCGCCACGATCGATGGCATCGCGGGCCAGTTGAGCCAGGTCCAGTCCCTTCTCAAGCAGCACTACTTCGACGCCCATCTGTTCGGCAATATCGATCAGTCCGAATTTCTCGACCTTGCCGCCGCCGGACTTCGGATTGCAGATCAGGACGGGGTGCTTGGGCTTCACGTGTCCCGCGCGTAGTTCGTCGATCTCATGCAGTTCCCGAACGAGCGCGCCGCGGGCAGCCGCGATGGCCAGCCCCAGGACGGCGAGCACCACCAGCAGGCGCCAGAGCCCCGCGTAATTGTCGCTGAACGCGCGCAACACCGACCAGACGATCGCCAGCGCCCCGGCCAGCGCGATGACCACCCCGATCGCCCGCCGCGGATTCTGTTCGGTGGCAAGCCACCAGCCACCGGCACCGACCAAAGCCAGCCCGATCAGCCCGCCGATCAGCAGGATCGGTTGGCGCACGAGAAACACCACCAGCAGTGTGAGGCCCAGCACCATCGCGACCAGGGAGACTACGGCCAGGACCCGTCGCCTGGTGGAAGGCCCCTGCCTTGCCTGCACGCCATCACTCATGTCACTCCCTCACGCAGCAGTATCCGGACGGTGCCGGAGGAAGCCTACCTGGAGCGGGCGTCATTCCTCCGGCACGCAGACCGGCCCCTTTCCGCCGCCGATGCGCCTGAAGGTGGTGGGAGACCGGGGTGTCGCTGACCTGGACGGCAAGCGGTCAGAAGTTCGGGGTACCTTCAGACGACTCTCGCGCCAGGCTCTGGCCTTATGGTCGGCTTGCTCGTAGGGTTGCCGGGTGAACCTGCGCCTGCTCGTCGTCGCCACGTCCGCCCTCGGCCTGCTGGTAGCGACCGCTCCCGCGGCCGTCCATGCTGACTCACAACTGTCATCCAGCAGTTGTGCCAAATACAAGAAGAAGGTGAAGAAGGCCAGCAAAGCGGGCAAGGCCAAGAAGGCCAAACGGCTGAAGAAGGCATACAAGACCTGCAAGAAGACGGTGAAGAACGAACGGACCGTGACCCAGGCGATCTCCGGCTACACCTTCACCGGGACCCGGGGTGACCGCCAGCCAATGACCGTCACGTTCTGCCCTGACGGCAAGTGGTCCAGCCGCTCGGGCTACCAGCCCGTCGCTGTGTCAACCGGCTCCTCCTGGTTCGTGCGTAACCTCAACTACAGCAGCGGCTCCAAATGGGTCACACAGGTCGGCGAGAACAAGGATCGCGACAAAGGTGGTTGGGGCATTGGCCTGGCCCGCGATGGCGACTCGTTCCAGGTCGGCATCGACTCCTTCGACACCGTGACCTCGCTCGGTCCGGCAACTCGGACTTCCGGCACCGAAGTATGCGCCACCCTCTGAACGGGTTCCGCGCAGACACCCCCTCGACAGCAACCAGTTGAATCCGACATTCTGACCAGGTGATAATCGCTGTCCTGGGGGCTACCGGTGTCAGCGGCGGTTTCGTCGTCACCGAAGCGGCCGAGCGAGGACACGATGTAGTGGCCATCGCCCGGAATCCGTCTTCGAACCCAGCGGACGGTATCCAGATCGCCACCGCCGATCTTCAGTCGGGTCGGGGTCTCGTGCATGCTTTGGACGGTGTCGATGCGATCATCGACTGCTCGAACACCCCCAGTGGCTCAAAAGCGACCCAGTTCTTCACCCAGGCACACCAGAACCTCCTGCAAGCACGCAAGCCATCGGTTCACTACGTGCTGCTGTCCATCGTGGGCGCGCACGCCGTGCCGATGGCCTACTACAAGGCGAAGGCTGCTCAGGAACGGCTTTGGGCCGCAGACCCACACGCCAGCCTGGTGCGGTCCACCCAGTTCCACCAGTTCGCTGAGCAGATGCTGCACCGAATGGGCCTTGGTCCGGTAGCGGTCATCCCTAGGATGCGAGTGCAGCCCATCGCCGCCGAATCCGCTGCCAGTGTCCTCGTGTCGGTTGCCGAAGCCGGCCCCAGTGCCGTGCACGAAATCGCCGGACCCCGCGAGGAGAGCCTGGTGGACATGGCCCGGCACATCAAGTCGTCCCGTCGATCCGTGGTACCGCTGACCATCCCGGGCGCCGCTGGTCGCGCGATCAGAGACGGGGCGCTCCTGAGTGCTACAGCAGACAAGCACGGACCCAGTTTCGACGACTGGCTTACGTCGGGGCGGAACTGACCAGCGGGGGTGGGGCGATGCCTGTGCGGATCTCCAACGCACGTACACAATTCCAACGCCTGCGGAGTCAACACACCGACCTATGCGGCCGAACGTAGTGCCTACAGATCCAACCCCGTCAGCACCATGACCCGGTCGTGGGTCAGGTCGGTCATCGCCGCCCGCAAACCTTCCCGGCCGAGCCCAGACGACTTGACCCCGCCGTACGGCATCTGATCGGCGCGGAAGGACGGCACGTCGCCGATGACCACCCCACCGACCAGTAGTTCCCGGTGGGCCCGGAAAGCGACCTGCAGGTCCCGGGTGAACAAGCCCGCCTGCAGCCCGAACCTGGAGTCGTTGACCGCGGCCAACGCCGCGTCCACGCCGGCGACCGGAGCGATCGTCATGACCGGGCCGAACACCTCTTCGCAGGAGACTTTCGCCTGCGCCGGCGCGTTGGCCAGAAGCGTCGGCGCCACCGACGTTCCCTCCCGGGTGCCACCGGCCAGCAGTTCGGCGCCCGAAGCGACGGCGTCGTCGATCCAGGACGCGATGCGCTCGGCTGAGGCCTCGTTGATCACCGGGCCGACTGCAACGTCGGGGTCCATCGGGGAACCGGTCTTCAGGGCATTCATCTTCTCGACCAAAAGCGGCACGAAGCGCTCGTACAACGACTCGTCGACGAGGACCCTCTGCACGGACACGCAGGATTGTCCGGCCTGGTAGTTGCCGAACGTGGCGATGCGGGTCGCCGCCCAATCGAGGTCGGCGTCGCTGGACCAGTCCGGCATGACGACCGCGGCGGCGTTCCCGCCGAGTTCAAGGATCACGTGCTTGGTGGGCTGGCTGGACTGGATGTGGTAACCGACGGTCTCCGAGCCGGTGAACGAGACAACCGGCAGGCGCGGGTCGGCGACCAGGGCTGCAGTCTGTTCGTTCGCCAGCGGTAACACCGACCACATGCCGGCGGGCAGGTCGGTCTCGGAAAGAATCTCCCCGAGCAGCAAGGCCGTCAGCGGGGTGGCCGGGGCCGGCTTGACGATGATCGGGGCACCCACGGCCAGCGCCGGGGCCACCTTGTGCGCCACGAGGTTGAGCGGGAAGTTGAAGGGCGCAACTCCGAGCACGGGCCCGTTCGGGAAGCGCCGCACCACAGCCATCCGACCGGCGGCGCCGGCGTCGGTGTCCAGCCGCTGCAACTCCCCGGACCAGCGCCGGGCCTCCTCGGCGGCCCACCGGAATGTGGACGCACCACGGGTCACCTCACTGCGCGACCACATGAGCGGTTTGCCGTTCTCCGCGGTGATCAGGTGGGCGATCTCGTCAGCCCGGGCCGCGATCTGCTGCGAGACGTGCATCAGGGCGTCCGCACGCTGGGCCGCTGTTGTGGCCAGCGCCTGGGGCTGAACATCGACGGCGGCGGCCACGGCCTCGTCAACGTCCTCGGGCGTGGGCAGAGCGTGCCTGTCGACCATGTGGCCGTCGAACGGGCTGCGTACCTCGTGGACTGCGGGACTCGTGCGGGGTTTGCCCGCCACCCAGTAGGGCTTCACCTGGCTCACGCGGAGAGCTCCGCGGCCAGCGCATCGGCCAGCACGTCCAGGCCTTCGATGAGCAGTTCGTCGCTGATCACCAGCGGCGGCAACAGGCGGATGACGTTGCCGAACGTCCCGGCGGTGAGAATCACCACACCCTCTTGCGTGCAGCGCGCCGCCAGGGCCTTGGGCAGATCCGGCAGCGGCTTGAGAGTCCCCGGCTCGGCGAACTCAATCGCGACCATCGCGCCGCGGCCACGCACCTGCGCGATCACATCGAACTTCTCGGCCAGTGCATTGAGCCGGTCCATCATCAGGGTGCCCAGCTGCTGGGCACGCCCGGCCAGGTCCTGCTCCTCCATCGTGGCGATGGCACCGAGCGCCGCGGCGCAAGCGACCGGGTTCCCGCCGTAGGTTCCGCCGAGACCGCCGACATGGACGCTGTCCATGATCTCCGCGCGACCGGTGACAGCGGCCAACGGCATGCCGCCGGCGATGCCCTTGGCCGTCGTGATCAGGTCCGGGACGACACCTTCGTGATCGCACGCGAACCACTCGCCCGTGCGGCAGAAGCCGGTCTGAATCTCGTCGGCGATGAACACCACACCGTTGTCGGTGCACCATTGCGCCATGGCCGGCAGGAAGCCTGCGGCCGGGACGATGAAGCCGCCCTCACCCTGGATCGGTTCGATGATCACAGCCGCGAGGTTCGTCGCACCCACCTCCGCCTCGATCCGGGCAATCGCCCGCTCGGCTGCCTGCGGGCCGTCCAGTTCGTCACGCAACGGGTAGGACGTCGGCACCCGGTAGACCTCCGAGGCGAACGGGCCGAACGAGTGCTTGTACGGCATGTTCTTCGCGGTCAGCGCCATGGTCAGGTTGGTGCGCCCGTGATAGGCGTGCTCTACGGCCACGACCGCGTTCCTGCCGGTGTGGGCGCGGGCGATCTTGATCGCGTTCTCCACCGCTTCGGCGCCGGAGTTGAACAGGGCTGAATGCTTGTCGTAGTCGCCGGGAGTGAGCCGGTTCAGGTGCTCGCACACCTCGATGTATGGCTCGTAGCCCGCGACCATGAAGCAGGTGTGGGTGAGCTTGTGCGCCTGTTCGGCGAGCTGCTCGACGACCTTCGGTGCGCTGTTGCCCACGTTGACCACGGCGATGCCGGCCCCGAGGTCGATGAAGGAGTTGCCGTCGACATCGACGATCACCCCACCGCCGGCCCGGTCTGCATAGATGGGCACCGCAGCGCCCAGTGCCGAGGAGACCGCGGCCTTGCGCCGGTCAGCAAGGGCCTTGGAATTCGGCCCCGGGATCTCGGTGACGACTTCACGCTTCTGTGGCAGATCTGGTCCAAAGTTCATACTGTGCGCTCCTCCATCTTCCATTCCTGACCGTAGCCGTCCTTGAGCAGTTCGAGGAACGGTTCGCTGGGTAGCGCCTCCGGGCCCAGCACGCCGACCCCGGACCACGCACCGGTGGACAGCAGTTCCAAGGCGACCACCGGGTTCATCGCGGTCTGCCAGACAACAGCCTGCGCCCCGTACTCCTGCATCGTCCAGTCGTTGTCGCTGACGTGGTACAGGTACACGGCCCGCGGGTTGCCGTCCTTGCCGGTGCCGGTGACGTACAGCCCGGCGCAGGTCTTGCCAGTCATCTTGTCGCCGAGGGTCAGCGGATCCGGCAGGCACGCGGCCACGACGTCGCGCGGGCTGACCTCGTGGTGGCCGACGCGAACCTTCTCGGTGCGGTCGAGACCGAGTTTGCGCAGCGTCTTCAGGACTTCGATGAACTCGTCGCCGAGGCCGAACTTGAACGTCACCTTCTTGGCGTCGACCCAGCGCGGCATCAGCAGCACCTCCTCGTGCTCGACGTTCACGCACTCGACCGGCCCGATGCCCTCGGGGAAGTCGAAGACCTCGGCGCCGCTGAACGGCTCCGTGGTGTACCAGCCCTTGTCCTTCTCCCAGATCACCGGCGGGTTGAGGCACTCCTCGATGACCGTCCAGATCGAGAACGAGGGCGCGAAGTCGTAGCCGTGCACGACGATGTCGGAGGCATCCCGCACGCCGAGTTCGTCGATTTCGCTGAACAGGTGATCCGCGGCGTAACGCGCGAAGACGTCGGCCAAACCCGGCTCGACACCGATCCCCACCAGCGCCAGCCGCCCCTTGTCCTGCCATGCGTCGGCGAACGCGAACTGATCGTCGCCGAGTTTCACGCCGGTCAACTCGTACGGCTTCTCGGGATGCCTGCTCGACAGGCTCATCGCGGTGTCGAGGTAGTCCGCCCCGGCCAGGAACGCGCCTTCGAAGATGCTCATCACGAAACGTGGATCGACAACGTTGAGCACGTGCGTGATCTGGTGGCTGCGGCAAGCCTGCGCCACCGCTTGTGCGTCGGAGGCATCGAGTCCGATCGCGCTGAAACGGGGGTCGTCGATGCGCTCGGCGAGTGTCTGGGCGCGCGAACCGTCATAGTCCGCGATCACCACGCTGTCGTAGAAGTCGCGACGGGCGGCGATGAGTGCGGCGGACGACCCGACGCCGCCAGCCCCGATGATAAGGATGCGCATGGAACTCCCTGGTTAATGTCTGGCCGAGCGGCCACCTCCGACCAGGGTACGGTTTCCGTACCGTTCCCCGCAATACACACGTGAAACCGAAGGGGGACATCCTGCCTGACGCGTCAGAACCGTAGATCAGCGCCTACCAGGGCAAAGGCCCGGGGTCCGACGCGGTCGGCAACCAGTCGCTTGGCCGACCCGCGCCACCCTCGGCAGTACGTTGCTGGTGGAGCATCACCCTGGTGATGATCGCCTGCACCTTTCCCACACAACCGCTCGCGCCTACTCCTCCAGGGAGGTCATCACGTGCTTGATGCGGGTGTAGTCCTCGAACCCGTACATCGACAGGTCCTTGCCGTAGCCCGAGCGCTTGTAACCTCCGTGCGGCATCTCAGCGACCAGCGGGATGTGGGTGTTGATCCACACCGTCCCGAAGTCGAGGGCCTTGGCCATGCGCATCGCCCGGCCGTGGTTCTCGGTCCACACGGAACTGGCCAGGCCATAGTCGACGCCATTGGCCCACTCGATCGCTTTGGCCTCGTCGTCGAAACGCTGGACGGTCATGACAGGACCGAAGATCTCGTTCTGAATCATCTCGTCGTCCTGCTGCATGTCCACCACGACGGTGGGCTCGAGGTAGTAACCCCGGTCACCCTGCGTCGAGCCACCAGCGGCAATGTTCGCGTGCGACGGCTTGCGCTCGAGGAATCCCTGGACCTTCTCGAACTGCGCGACGTTGTTCAGAGGCGGCACCAGCGCGTCCTCATCGGTCGGACCGTTCGCGAACGTGGTCGAGGTCGCCTTGGCCTGCTCGGCCAGCGCGGCCACGAAGTCATCGTGGATGCCGGCCTGTGCCAGCACCCGGGTCGCCGCCGTGCAGTCCTGACCAGCGTTGAAGTAGCCAGCCACCGCCAGCCACTCCGCAGCCTTCACCGGGTCCGCGTCGTCGAACACCACGACCGGGGCCTTCCCACCGAGCTCGAGGTGCACGCGCTTGACCATCTTGGAGGCCTCTTCGGCGACCTGCATACCGGCGCGCACCGACCCGGTGATCGCGGCCATGTCCACGCCGGGGTGCGCGACCAGCATGCGTCCGGTGTCCCGGTCCCCGGTGATGACGTTGAAGACGCCGGGGGGCAGGATCTCGGCCTCAGCGACCATCTGCGCCATCCGCACGGTCGAGACCGGGGTGGTGTCAGAGGGCTTGAGCACGACGGCGTTGCCCGCGGCGATCGCCGGCGCGAACTTCCAGACCGCCATCATCATCGGGTAGTTCCACGGCGTGACCTGCGCGATGACACCGACCGGCTCACGGCGGATCATCGACGTGAAACCCTCCATGTACTCACCGGCCGCACGGCCTTCGAGCACGCGCGCGGCACCGGCGAAGAACCGGATCTGGTCGATCATGGGGGGGATCTCCTCGGACATGGTCACGGGGATCGCCTTGCCGGTGTTCTCCGATTCCAGCGCCACGAGTTCTTCGGCGTTCTGCTCGAAGAGATCGGCCATCGCCAACAGTGCTTTCTGCCGCACTGACGGAGTGACGTCCCGCCATTTCAGGTACGCCTCCCGGGCTGCAGCCACGGCCGAGTCGACGTCGGCCTGACCCGACACCGGTGCGTGGCCGAAGACCTCTCCGGTGCTCGGATTGATCAGATCGAGGGCAGGCCCCTGAGCTGCTGCCACCTGACCGTTGACGACGTTGTGAACTTCGCGCATTGCTTCTCCTATCGACAGGGCAACAGCCTAACCGCAAAACCTACGAAATGTCATGTTTCTGAGCAGGTTACCGCTACGGAATCAGCAGTTTGGCATAGGTCAAAGTACGAAATACATTGCCTTGCCGCCGATCTATTTGTCAGAATCGCAAGGTGAACGAACTTGACGAGACCAACCGGGCCATCATCCGCCTGCTGCAGCTGGACGGTCGACGAGCATATGCGGACATGGCCAAGGAGGTGGGCCTGTCCGAGGCGGCCGTTCGGCAACGCGTGCGACGACTGCTGGATTCCGAAGTCATCCAGATCGTGGCGGTGACCGATCAGATCCAGATGGGCTACCCGCGCGCGGCAATGATCGCCATCAACGTCGACGGCGACGTGCAGGCCGCCGCGGAGAGGATCGCGGACATCGACGAGGTCGACTATCTGGTTTCGACCGCCGGCGGGATCGATCTACTGGCCGAGGTGTTCGCCAGCCACGACGAGCATCTGTACGAGTTGCTCAAACGGATCCGTGCCGTACAAGGCGTACGCCAGGCGCAGACCTACATGTACTTCAAGATCCACAAACAGACCTATCAGTGGGGCGTCAAATGACGAGCACTCCACAACTGGTCACCGAGTCCGGGGCTGATCCGCTGGCCGAGGTGGCCAGGCGTCACCTCTGGATGCACTTCACCCGGCATTCGGTGTACAGCCACGGCGAGCACGTGCCGATCATCGTGCGCGGTGAGGGGCCGTACATCTGGGACGACCAGGGGCGCAAGTATTTCGACGGGCTCTCCGGGCTGTTCACCGCGCAACTCGGGCACGGGCGCGAGGAACTCGCACAAGCTGCCGCGGAGCAGGCCCGCACCCTGGCGCACTTCCCGATCTGGTCCTACGCCCATCCCAAAGCGATCGAACTCGCCGAACGTCTGGCGAGTCTGGCGCCCGGCGATCTCAACCGCGTCTTCTTCACCTCGGGCGGTGGTGAAGCGGTGGAGTCGGCGTGGAAACTTGCCAAACAGTACTTCCAACTCACCGGCAAGCCCAACAAGTACAAGGTGATCAGTCGGGCCGTCGCCTACCATGGCACCCCGCAGGGCGCGTTGAGCATCACGGGCATCCCGGCGGCGAAACACCCCTTCGAGCCGCTGGTCCCGGGTGCGATCAAGGTGCCGAACACCAACTTCTACCGCGCCGCCGAACACGGCGACGACGAGGTCGCGTTCGGCCGCTGGGCCGCAGAGCAGATCGCAGTGGCGATCGAACTCGAGGGACCCGACTCGGTGGCGGCCGTGTTCCTGGAACCGGTGCAGAACTCCGGCGGGTGCTTCCCGCCCCCGCCCGGCTACCTGCAGCGGGTCCGCGAGATCTGCGACGAGTACGACGTCCTGTTCGTGGCCGACGAGACGATCACGTCCTTCGGGCGGATCGGCGACTACTTCGCGATGAAGCGCTTCGGAGTCGATCCGGACATCATCACCTGCGCCAAGGGGATGACGTCGGGCTACGCCCCGTCC
Source organism: Micrococcales bacterium (assembly GCA_016719135.1). Lineage (GTDB taxonomy): Bacteria > Actinomycetota > Actinomycetes > S36-B12 > UBA10799 > JADKAV01. The sequence goes on from JADKAV010000020.1 coordinate 24,400, forward strand.
GGCGCGATGATCGCGCACGACCGGCTTTTCGAACCATTCAGCACGGGCAACAACACGTTCCTGCACGGCTACACCTGGGGCGGGCACCCGGTTGCGTCGGCCGTGGCGCTGGCGAACCTCGACCTCTTCGAGTCCGAGGGTGTGCTGGAGCACGTCCGCTCCCACGAAGGCGACCTACGCGCGACGCTGGAGAAACTGCTGGACCTGCCGATCGTGGGCGACGTGCGCGGCGCCGGTTACTTCTACGGCATCGAGCTGGTGAAGGACAAGACCACCAAAGAGACCTTCGACGCCGACGACTCCGAACGTCTGCTGCGGGGATTCCTGTCAAAGGCCCTGTTCGACGCTGGACTGTACTGCCGCGCCGACGACCGCGGAGACCCTGTCATCCAGGTCTCGCCGCCGTTGATCTGCGACCAAGCACACTTCGACGAGGTGGAGTCGATTCTGCGCGAGGTGCTGATGCAGGCCTGGTCGATCCTGTAGGCGTTGACCGCAGCCTCAGCCTTGCGCGGGGTACTTCGTCCGAGCCGCCTCCACCACCGCGTCGAACTGCTCGCGCGAGAGGTTGCCGCCCTCGCGGCGCACCGCTTCATGGGTGACGGCCAACGGGCGCGCGATGTTGACCCACGACGGGCGGTTTTCTGAGTCCCACTCGCCGGATCCGATCAGGATCCAGTCGTCCTCGTCTGAACGGTCCTTGCTGGACAGCAGGAAACAGATGAGATCCTCCTGCTTGTCCGCCGCACGACCCACGATCGCCAGTGGTCGATCTTTGCCCTGGCTGAGGTCCTCCTCGAACGGAACCCACGCCCAGACGACTTCGCCGGGATCCGGTTCGCTGTCCTTCTCCGGGGCGTACTCCGGAATCGCCGCGCCTCGATAGTCAAAAGCACCACCACGGATCGGGCGGGGATCTGCGTCCTTTTGCATGTCTCCTACTTCGGGTCGATCAACTCCAGTTTGACCTGAACATTGACGGGGGTACCCGGGGCACCGATGCGTTGCCCCGAGAACTGTCCCCTGCCTGCAAGATTGTCATACTCCCCGGTGCCCCCGATGATTTCGGTCTCCCCGGAGTACGACGATCCGCGTCCTTGATCACCGGCCGTGGTGATCCCAGTGATGCGCAGCCCGATGTCCCCCTTGCGGGACTCCAGCGTTACGAATCCCTCGAATGTCCCGTTGCCCTTCACATAGTCGCTGGCGACCAGCATCTCGGCCTTGAACCTGTTGTCGAGGAAGTCCACGCGAGCGGCGTACTCGGCCATACCGTAGGTCTTCTCCTGCGCGGAGCCGACTGCGCGGATCTTCTGATCCTGCAGAACGAACACCGATTCGAACTGCTGGGTGCGCTTGGACACCGGCGTGCTGGGCGACGTCGACGGGGTACCGGTCGACGGTCCGGTGGTGCATGCTGCCAGCAGCAGTACCAGCAGCGCGACGGCGACCCTCACACTTCGAGCGTGCCATGCCTGCGATTCGGTGGCCACCATTGGGTTGTCCCGCCCAGCACGGCGTTTCGCCGGTGCTCCTACCCTCCGCGACGTCGAGGGGGCGTGAAGTCTCACCGTTCGGCGCGTCGGGCATCGTCTTCGGCCAGACGGCGCAGATTCTCGTTGTACGCCGCCATTTCGACATCGCCATCACGATCCACTCGGCGATCTCGGCGAGTGGCCTCCTTGCTGTCCGATCGGGCCCATTGCACGGCGACCGCGATGATCAGCAGGAAGGTCGGGATCTCGGCGATGCCCCACGCGACACCTCCGGCCGACTGGGAGTCGGCCACCAGATCGGGCAGCCACGGGGGCTGCACCTGCGAGTACCATTCCACGCCGAATGCGGTGTCACTCATCATGATCGGCACGGCGAAGAAGGAGTGCAGGAGCATCGCGATGACCGCGAGCATCAACCGGCCCCACGGTGGCAGTGACCGCGGAAGTGGGTCGGTCTGGATGACCACCCAGGCGAACAAGTAGCCAGATGCGATGAAGTGGATCTGCATGGCGAGGTGGCCCACATGGCTGGACATCAGCCAGGCGAACAGCGGTGTGTAGTACAGCCCGTACAGACCCACGGTGAACACGAAAAGCACCCACAGCGGGTGTGTGATGAAGCGGGCGAATGGCGTGTGCATCCCCCACACGATCCATTCCCGGGGTCCTCGTCGAACCCCCGAGGACGATGGCAGCGCCCGCAGGGCCAGCGTCAGCGGCGCAGACATGGCCAGCAGGATCGGCGCGACCATCGACATGACCATGTGCGAGACCATGTGCCAGGTCATGGTGACCATCGCATAGGTGGCGATACCCGCGTTGGTGGCCCACACGATCATCAGCCAACCGCTCACCCACGCCACGGTCCGCAGGACCGGCCAGGCATCGCCCCGCCGATGCAGACGGACCACTGCCGCGACGTAAAGGCCGATGCCCAGGATCGCCAGCCCGAGGAACAACGGTTCCACCTGCCACCCCAGCACGACGTTGGCAGCACTCGGTGGTGGCGGGAACGCGCGACCGAGCAGGGTCTCCGCGTTCGTCGGGAACTGGACCTCCACGCGTGGGTACGCGGTCTGGGTCAGGGCCACCCCGATCCCGGCGGCGGCGGCCATGAGCATGGCCTCGATACCAGCGAACCGGATCAATGTGGGCCGCTGCTCCGAGCCGGCGCCGACCACCTTGGTCTGCAGGGTGCGTGCTGTGAGCAATAGGCCGCCCAGCAGCACGAGTTTCGCGAGGATGAGCACGCCGAAGGAGGTGGTCCACAGTTCCGTCACCGAGTTCATGCGCGCGAAAGCGGCACCCACGCCGGAGATGGCCAGCAGCACCACCGCCCAGGTCGCAACCGTCCGGAAGACCGGCAGGGCCCGCATCGTGCCCGGGTCGTTGCGTATGGCATGGAAGAGGATCGCGAGCAGGCCGCCGACCCAGACCGCCATCGACACCGCGTGCACGACGTCCGAGGTCATGGCCACGCCGTGGGAACCCAGTGAGGACGCGTGTCCGGTCAGCGCGGGCAGCCCCACGCCGATCAGCGCCAGTGCGCCCCATGCGGCAGCCGCGGTCACCGACGAGGTGAATACCGCTCCCACGGCGATCGCAGCGGCGAGCCCACCAACGATGAGGAAGGCACGTACCGAGTCGACCGACCAGGCATAGGTGCTGATGACATCGGGGGTGAGGGTCTGTGACATCGGCAGGCCCAGCGCCCACGCGAGCGCCCACATCGCCGTCGCGACACTCGCCACGGACCAAAGTGCCGCAATCCATCCCGCACGCACGACATCGGCTCGCCCGATCTGCGACAGCACACCCTTGCGCCCCTGCGGCCCCAGCACCGCCGCGTACCCCAGCAGGCCGACGGCGAGCACCCCCGCGGTCGTGGCCAGCAGCCGAACGATGGGCAGACCCCACCCGACGATGGGACCGGCGCCGCTGATCTCGTCGATCGTGACTTCGGTGGCACCGCCCCCAACGACCAGGCCAACGACCAGACCACCAAGCAGAACCAGGACCAGGGGAATCACCCAGCGGGTCAACCGTGGACTGCGGTCGACCCGGGTCGGGGCGACGTCAGTCTGCACGCGACCTCCAGATGAAGATCCCGCCGCCGAGCAGGGCGAGTGCCGCGAGCACCCACACCAGCGGGTTGATTCCAGAGTTCTGCTCAGTGGCCGCAGCGACCGGGGAGGCGGAGACCTCCGGGGACGCAGTCACGGCAGACTCCGCGGGAGCCGGCGGTTCGGGGGACCGCGTCGCCGACTCGATGCTGAACGAGAACCGTCCCTCCAGCGGGTGGCCGTCGCCGGCCACCGCCCGGTAGGCCACGGTGTAGGTCCCGGAATCGGCTGTGGCAGGCCATTGAGCTGTCAAGGTCTGGCCCTGCACCTGGGCCGGCCCAAGGTCGATCGTGGCCCCGGCGGTGTCTTTGGCGACCATGCGCGCACCCGCGTCCAGCAAGGGCTCGGCGAAGCGCAGGCTCACCGTCGCTGGTGGCTTCTTGAGTGTCTGACCGTCGGCGGGGTCGGTGGAGATGAGGCTGGTGTGTGCGGCCGCGGGTGCAACGGTGAACAGCGCCATCAGCGCTGCAACGACAAGCACCCAACCACGCCGCCGGGTGGCGGGCATAGGGGGACTCCAGGGACGAAGGATCGTTGGGACAGATCTAGCAGCAGGTGGCGACAGGTGGTCCCCTGCCGTTCAGTTCCCTGTGGATAGTCCCGGATCGCAGCATGTGGAAGACCCCAGCGTGCGTCGTGCACCAGTGCGGCATCGGACTCAGCCCGGCCAATGCGCAACGCACGGCTGTGGCCCATCGGAGGTACCGCCGACGTGCCACCGCGAATGCCCGCGCTTCGCCCCAGCGCAAGAAGACCGCGAGCACGACAGCGGCGAGCGCATGGCCGGCGAGCATGGATGTGCTCACGGGATGCGTGTGACCGACGCTGAACGCCACATGGGAGAGCAACTGAATACCTGCCACAGCCCCGGTGATCGCCAACAGGCCGCGTTCCTTGCGCAACCAGCCGTAGGACGCCAGCATCAACGCGACGGTCAGGAGTCCGAGGGACGCCGGTTCGATATAGCCGCCGCCGACCAGATGGCCGACTGCCGCCAGTCCGACCGAGGAGCCCCCCAGCACCCAGGCGCGCACCAGGCGCGACGGGGAAGGGGGCATCTTCACATCGCCAGGCTAACTGAGCAGTGTGCCGGCGAAATCGGGAACGTGTGTCTGGGTGTCCTTGGGCGGACGCATGTAGCCACGCGACGCCGGGCGATCCGGCAGCTTGAGCGGCGGCACCGTCACGTCCTCGTACGGCATCGACGACAGGAAGTGGTTGATGACATTGAGCCGAGCGGCCTTCTTGTTGTCGCTCTCCACCACGAACCAGGGCGCTTCGGGAATGTCGGTGTGGACCATCATCTCGTCCTTGGCCCGCGAATACTCTTCCCAGCGGGTGATCGATTCGAGATCCATCGGACTCAGTTTCCAGCGCCGCATGGGATCCTTCAGCCGTGACTCGAACCGGCGTTGTTGCTCCTCGTCACTGACGCTGAACCAGTACTTGCGCAGGACCACCCCGTCCTCCACCAGCAGGCGCTCGAAGATCGGTGCCTGGTGCAAGAAGCGCCGGTACTCCTCAAGGGTGCAGAACCCCATGACCCGCTCGACACCTGCCCGGTTGTACCAGGAACGGTCGAACAGGGCCAACTCGCCGGCGGCCGGCAGATGCGGCACATAACGCTGGAAGTACCACTGGGTCCGCTCCCGCTCGGTGGGCGCGGGAAGAGCCACGATCCGCGCCGTGCGGGGGTTCAGGTATGCGGTCATCCGTTTGATGGAGCCGCCCTTACCGGCTGCGTCGCGGCCCTCGAAGATCAGCACGACACGGGTGCCGGTGAGCTTGATCCATTCCTGCAGTTTCACCATCTCGGCCTGCAAGCGGAAGAGTTCGGCCTCGTAGACCTTGTTCTTCAGCTTGGGTGCCTTCTCGCGCTTGGCCATGGGCTCAGCGTATTGGCCACGTCACCGCGGCGCCCGCCCATCGCGCCAACCGTTGTCCCGACACCGTTTTCCTGGCTATCAGCCGTTCGGCCGCGACGCCCGCCCCGACCTCAGATACAGCACGATTCGGTCACATCGGTGGCAGGCTGTTCGCCGTACCGGAGCGTGGTGGGAGAATCGATCAAGGGTGTCCAACGTCACGTTTCCGGCCGGCGCCCGGAGGGCACCAGAGGACTATGCGGCAACGGATCGAGTGGATCGACCTGGTCAAGGCCAGTTCTGTGCTGCTGGTCGTGTTCATGCACGCCTCCAACACCTTGGTGGACGTCGCCGGGCCTTCTGCGGTGACGACGGCGCTGCATCAGTTCAACGTCCTGGTCGAGCCGTTGCGGATGCCGATCTTCTTCCTGGTTTCCGGAATGCTCGCCGCCTCCGCCATCCATCGTCCATGGCGTGCGACGACCAACCGCACGAGCGGGATGCTCTATCTCTATGTGGCCTGGATGGTCGCCTACCTGGGCTTCATCACGCTGCTCGGAGCATCAGTCACCGAGCCTTTGAGCGCCATCCTCTTCGCAAAGAACGGCTACTGGTACCTCTACGCGATGGTGCTGTTCTTCGTCATCGCCCGACTGCTGCGCAACCAGCCGGCATGGGTGGTGGTGGCCGTGGCCCTGATCCCCAACATCGCGCGGCCATTGACCGATCAGTTCTTCGAAGGTCTGGTGCCGGGCGCCCTGTACACGTCGATGGCCATGAACCTCGGCTTCTTTCTGATCGGCGCATACTTCAAAGACCTCTTGGGCACAGTGGCTGCCCGCGCGACCTTGGCCCACACCGCTGTGCTGGGGCTGGTGGCAGTCATCGGCGGCATCGTCTGGCTCAACACCCCGTCCACGATCGGCCAGACCTACCTGTACATGAGCCTCATCTGGGTGGCATTCGGTATCAGCCTGGCGGTGCAGATCACCCGCAACGGCGCACCGGCCTGGGCGGGCTACGTCGGTGCCCGGACCCTGCCGATCTACGTGTGGCAGTGGCCCGCGCTGTTCGTGGTCGGCGAGTTCCTCCCGGCCTCTGTGGTGTCCACCCTCGGTGCCCAGCTCCTGTTCCCCTTGCTGTTCACCGCTGGGGTGGCCGGCAGCGCGCTGGTCCTGCACCGCTGGCCTGCGATGAAGCACCTGTTCCACGCACCGGGCTGGACGACCAGCCCACAGGACCTGCAGATCCCGGCCCGGATCCGGGCACGTTTGGAGCGTCCCGAACCCGCTACAGTCACAGTGGGTCGCTAGAAACGATCACGGTGGCGGGCCACCGCCGAGCTCAGCCCACGCGACCCCACAAGTTACTCGCCAGTAGTATGAAACTGGGAGGTCTGTATGGATCACATGACTATCCGCCTCATCATCGGATTGCTTCTCGTTATCGCGGTGGTGGCGCTGGCCGGCAAACGGGTTCTCACCCTTTTCAAACTGATCACGTCGGGGCAGAAGACGGTGGACCGGCCCGAGAGCCGTCCAGCGGCGGTCGAGGTGCAAGCCACCGAAGTGCTGGGGCAGAAGAAGCTGCTGCAGTGGACGATCCCGGGCCTGGCACACGTGTTCGCCATGTGGGGTTTCATCATCCTGCTGCTCACGATCATCGAGACGTTCGGTGCGACCTTCGTGGCCCAGGACTTCGCGATCCCAGTCATCGGGCGCTGGGCAGTGATCGGCTTCATCGAAGACCTGTTCGCGGTGCTCGTGCTGGTCGGTCTGGCGATCTTCGCGATCATCCGTCTGCGTACCCAGCCAGCAAAGCAGGGCCGGTACTCGCGCTTCTTCGGCTCGCACACCGGTGCCGCCTGGTTCACGCTGTTCATGATCTTCAACGTCATCTGGACCCTGCTGGTGTACCGCGGCGCGCAGTACAACGTCGCCGAGTACACGTTGCAGGAGGGCGAATACATCCAGACGTTCCCGTTCCACGCCTCCGGTGGCGCATTCGCCAGTGAATTCGTGGCGTCCCTGCTCTACCCGCTCGGCTTGGGCGTCAACGAGGTGCTCGAAACCGCGTTCCTGCTGATCAACATCGCCGTCGTGTTCGGCTTCCTGATCTTCGTGCTCAACAGCAAGCACCTGCACATCTTCCTGGCTCCGATCAACGTCGGGGCGAAGCGGCAGCCGAACGCGCTCGGACCGCTACTGCCGATGTACTCGGGCACGGAAAAGATCGACTTCGAGGACCCGGCCGACGATGCAACCTTCGGCCGCGGACGCATCGAGGACTTCACGTGGAAGGGCATGCTCGACATGGCCACCTGCACCGAGTGCGGACGGTGCCAGAGCCAGTGCCCGGCGTGGAACACCGAGAAACCGCTCAGTCCCAAGCTCATGATCATGAACCTGCGCGACCACCTGTTCGCATCCGCTCCCTACCTGCTGGCCACCGCCGGCGCGGGCAAGCCCGACGAGATGGGCGAGCGCAACGAGGAGGTTCTGGCCAAGGTCGGGGACAAGGTCGCCGCCGAGATCCAGCGGCCACTGGTCGGGGCGCGCGAGGACGACCCCCGCCGAGAGACCGACGGCTACGACCCGCAAGGTCACCGCAGCCACGAGGGCCCGGTCATCGACACCGACGCCCTGTGGTCGTGCACCACCTGCGGCGCCTGCGTCGAGCAGTGCCCGGTCGACATCGAGCACATCGACCACTTCGTCGACATGCGCCGCAACCAGGTGATGATCGAGTCGGAGTTCCCGGCCGAACTCGGCGGGCTGTTCAAGAACGTCGAGCAGAAGGGCAACCCGTGGGGCATGAACGCCTCGCTGCGCAACGCCTGGATCGAGGAAGTCGACTTCGAGGTCCCGGTGTTCGGCGCCGACGGCGAGGACGAGATCCCCGCCGACGTCGAGTACCTGTTCTGGGTCGGCTGCGCCGGCGCCTACGAGGACCGCGCCAAGGCCACCACCAAGGCGGTCGCCGAGCTGCTCAACACCGCGGGCGTCACGTACTTGGTCCTCGGTGACGGCGAGACCTGCACCGGTGACCCTGTGCGCCGGGCCGGCAACGAGTTCCTGTTCCAGATGCAGGCCATGCAGAACGTCGAGATGCTCAACGAGATCAAGGCCCGCAAGATCGTCGTCACCTGCCCGCACTGCCTCAACACCATCGGCCGGGAGTACCCGCAGGTCGGCGGCGAGTACGAGGTCGTGCACCACACGCAGCTTCTCGCGCAACTGGTCGACGACGGCCGCCTGACCCCGGTCAAGCACGTCGACGAGAAGGTCACCTACCACGACCCGTGCTACCTCGGCCGGCACAACAACATCTACGTGCCGCCGCGCGAGCTTGCTGCCAGCGCGCCGGGTGTGACTCTGGTCGAGATGGAGCGCAACGCGGAGAAGTCCTTCTGCTGCGGCGCCGGCGGCGCCCGCATGTGGATGGAGGAGAACCTCGGCACCCGGATCAACCTCAACCGCACCGACGAGGCCTTGGGGACCGGGGCTACCACCATCGCCGTGGGCTGCCCGTTCTGCAACGTGATGATCACCGACGGCGTCACGGCGCGGCAGTCGGAAGGTACAGCCGGCGAGAACGTCCAGGTCAAGGATGTGGCAGTCATGCTGCTGGACTCGGTGAAGAACTGAGGACAGCGTCACTGCGGCGTCGGGGTCACCGAAAAGGCGGATTCCGGGGGGCCCCGAGCACCCCCCCGCGGCACCCGGGGGGGCGGGCCCGGGGGGGTGGGGGACCCGGGGGCCCCCGCGGGGGGGGACCGGGGCCGGGGGGAGGCAACCGACTTCCGCTCATGAGCATGCGCGTGGAGTCCGCCGATCGATCCTGGACCGTCACAAAAGTGGTGGCTGTCGTCGTTGCGTTGCTGTCAGCCGGCTACATGCTCCCGTGGGCGATCGCCGCAGTGCGCGACGTGCCGCACTGGTCGGTGTTCTGGGTCAACCTGCTGCTCGGGTGGACCATCGTCGGCTGGATCGTCGCGCTGGTGATGTCGCTGCGCGCGCAGCGCCAGATCATCACCGGCTAGCCGCAGGGTGTGAACACTCAGGGTTCAGACCTTGAAGGCTCACAAAGACGAAACTGACGACTCCAGGAACGCCTCGATCGGGCCGGGCTCCGCAGTACCGATAACCCTGCACGTACCGCACGCCCAACAGTGTGACCACCTGGGCTTCGGCCAGCGTCTCCACCCCCTCGGCCACCACGTCGCAGTTCAGCGATGCGGCGACACTGGTCGCCGCCGTCAGGAACGCCACCCCCCCTTCGGTCTCGCTGCCGGCGCGGCGCACCAGGCTCCGATCGATCTTGAGCAGGGAGGGGTGCAGCCGCTCGAGGCGCGTGAAATTGGAGAAGCCGGCGCCGAAGTCGTCGATGGCGATCCGCATCCCCGCCTCCCGCAAGCGGGTGAGGTTCGCGGCGGCCTCGGAGTTCTCCTGCAGTTCCAAGGACTCGGTGATCTCGATGACCAGCTGACTGGGTCGCTGCGTGAGATCGCTGTCCAGCAACTCCTCGACCAGGGGGCCATCGGCCAGTTCCCGCACCGACAGATTGACGCACACGAAGAAGTCCAGGCCGTGATGGTCCAGCCATCGCGGCAGTTCCCGGGCGAGTTGGCGCAGCACGATCCTGCCCAGGCTGATGATCTGTCCTGACTCCTCCGCGAACGGCACGAACTCCCCAGCCGGCACGGCGACGCCGTCGCGCAGCCAACGGGCCAGCACCTCGACCCCGGCCATTCGCTGCCCATCGGCTTCGTAGATCGGCTGGTAGTACAGACAGAACTCGCCTTGGCGCAGAGCACTGGTCAACTCGTGACGCAGACGCGCCTTGGCCACCGCCTCGGTCCCGATGGAGGCGGTGAAGCGCTCATAGCGGTCGCCGCGACGGGCCTTGGCTGCGTACATCGCCAGGTCCGCGCACAGCAATAGGTCCTCGGCGCGGGTGGCATCTTTTGGCGCAAGGGCGATACCGATCGCGGCGGTGACGTGCACCAGCAAGTCCTCGCAGCGGATGGGCTCGCGCACAGTGGCCAACAGTCGGTCGGCGATCGCGTCCACCCTCGTCGGCTGCACGTCGTCGCACAGCAGCACGCCGAACTCGTCACCGCCCAGTCGTCCGACGTGATCGCCCTCGCGCACCTGGTGTGACAGGCGTTGCGCGATCTCACGCAGCACGTGGTCACCGACCTGATGGCCGAGCTGATCATTGATTCCCTTGAAACCGTCGAGATCGATCCACAGCATCGCGACTTCACCGTCGGTCTGCCGCACCCGCGCGATCTCGCGGTGCATCGTGTCCAACAGACTGATCCGCGACTCCGCGCCGGTAAGCGAGTCGAAAGCCGCGAGCTCGGTATTGGCCCGCTCCACCCGCGACAGGTTCCAGATCAGCGCCATCAGCAAGGCGGCCACCGCGATCAGCCACATGAGACGGCCCACGTACCAACCGACGGTGAACCGACCTGAGGCGTCCAGGTTGACCACCGCCTCGCCCAGCACCAGAAACATGAGCACGACCAGCCAGATGCCGATCAGCGAGCCGTTGCGGGCGCAGAAGACGGTGATCGCCAGACAGATCAAGATCAATGCCACCAGCAAGGCGTCCAGGAGATGGCTGTAGGTCGTGCTCATCCCGTTCGCGTTCAAAACGTCCGGCAGCAGACCGGTGCCCAAGGTCACCAGCAAGAGCGTTACCGCGAAGCCGGCCAGTGTCATCAGCAGTCCAGCAGTCAATTGCGCCCGGGACACCCCTGGCCGCCGATGGCAGCGCTGATCAGAGTAGATCAGATCGCCGAAGCCGCGACACCGATCGGGAACGCGAAGTGCCATGCGTAGAACAGGTTGGCAGCGCTTTGGGGGCCGCCCCAAACCCGCTCGCCGGGGATCACCGCCCCAACGAAATACATGGGGAAGACCAGCAGCACCAAGCACATATACAAGAAGGTGCCGCCGATCATCAGGTAACCACGACGGCCGGTGCTGCGGGCGTGGTTCACCATGAGCAGGGCGGTCACCGCGCTGACGAACGACGCGACAAGTGCGTGCGCGAGAGCGAAGGCCGGCAGCGCTGGCAGCTCATCGTCGGGGAGCAGGAAGACCGCGACGACCAGCCGCGAAGCCCGACGATCAGCAGCACGACCGCCCCCACCCGCGTACGCGTCGACAGCGGTCGACGGGCGGTCGCGGACGCCTGCGCCACTAGAAGACGCCGTCGCCGCCACTTTCTCGTCAGACGACGGTTCACGGCTATCCGTGGAAGCTCACTGATCCGCGTCGGGCAGCAGAACCTCAAGCACCTTGCTGACATTGGCATCGACATCGTCGGTTCCGCGCAGATGCAGTTCGGCGCTCTCGGGGTCCTCGTACTGCTGACCCACGCCGGTGAGGTTGGGCAGATTGCCCGCCTTCGACTTCGCGTACAGGCCCTTGGTGTCGCGTTCCATGGCCACCTCGATGGGAGTGTCCACCCAGGCCTCGACGAAATCGCCCGCTTCGAACAGCGAGCGGGCGGTCTGCCGGTCAGCGCGGAACGGTGACACAAGCGCAACGATGACTACGACGCCCGCGTCGTACATGAGCCGGGCGACCTCGGCAACGCGTCGCACGTTCTCGGCCCGGTCCTCCGGGGTGAAACCGAGGTCCTTGTTCAAGCCGCTGCGCAGATTGTCGCCATCGAGCACGAAGGAGCGGATGCCCAGCGAGTGCAGGCGTCGTTCCACGGCGTCGGCGATCGTGGACTTGCCCGACCCGGAGAATCCAGTCAGCCACAGAACCTTCGCCGGGTGACCGTTGAGGATCTGCCGCGCCTGCCTATCCACCTCGAAGTGGTGCGGAACCACGTTGGTGGCCCGTCGCAGAGCGAAACGGGTCAGACCGGCTGCCAGCGTCTCCCCGGTCATCCGGTCGACCAGGATGAAACCGCCGGTCTCTCGGGAGTCGGTGTACGCCTCCAGCGCGACCGGCCGCGCCGTCGCGATCTCCACGCGGCCGACATCGTTGATCTCCAGGATCCGGGCGGCCATGGTGTTGCCGTTCGTCACGTCCAGCCGGTGGCGCACATTGGTCACGGTCGCGGGCACCTCAAGCGGTCCACAGCGCAGCGTGTACGAGCGCCCATGCGCAAGTTGCTGATCCGACATCCACACGATGTCGGCGGCATACCGGTCGGCAAGTTGTGGTGGCTGCCCGGTGACCAGCAGGTCCGAACGCGCGATGTCGATGTCTTTGTCGAGTTCGATAGTGACGGACTCACCGGGGATCGCCTGCTCGAGCTCGGTCGGTTGGGTGCCGTTGAGCCCGTGCAGTTTGACGATGGTGGCCTGCTGTCCGGACTGCGTGACGGTGATCTTCTGACCGGCCCGCACCGCTCCGGAGGCGACAAGACCGCCGTAACCGCGGAAGTGCTTGCCACGGATGATCGTCTGCACGGGCAGCCGGACCTCGCCCGAGGGATCCTCGAGGATCTCGGCGGCATCCAGGGCGTCGAGCAGAGTGGGACCGTGGTACCAGGGTGTGTTCGGCGAGTGCGCAAGGACGTTGTCGCCGACCAGCGCGGACACCGGCACCGGGATGACCGACTGGATCTCCATGCGGCGGGCGGTGTCCGAGACCTCGGCGACCAGTTCGTTGTAGATGCCCTGGTCGTATCCGACGCCGTCGAGTTTGTTGACCGCGAGCACGACATGCCGCACACCCATGAGCCCGCACACCGTCAGGTGGCGGTGTGTCTGCCGTTTCGTGCCGCGCATGGCATCGATCAGCAGGATTCCCACGTCGGCGGTCGATGCCGCCACGGCCATGTTCCGGGTGTACTGCTCGTGCCCGGGGCGTCGGCGAGGATCGCGCGACGCCGACTCGGCAGCATCAGGTGGCGGTAGGCCACATCGATGGTGATGCCCTGCTCGCGCTCGGCCTCGAGCCCGTCGGTCACCAGGCTGTAGTCGATCTCGCCCAGCGGGATGGTCGAACCAGGCCGACGCGTGAACCGCGCGGACTCCAACTGGTCCTCGGGGATGGAACCGGTCTCCGAGAGTAGCCGCCCCAGCAGTGTGCTCTTGCCGTCGTCGACCGAACCGCAGACGACAACCCTGATCAGAGCCTTCATCAGAAGTAGCCCTCCGCCTTCTTGCGCTCCATGGACATGGCGCCCTCACCGTCGATGAGGCGCCCTGCCCGTTCGGACTGCCGGTTCACCTCGATGTCGCGGATGATGTCGTACACGTCGGCTGCCTCGCCCTCGACCGCCCCCGACAGCGGGTAGTCGCCCAGCGAGCGGAACCGCACGCGGCGCATCTGAGGCTGCTCACCTTCTTCGAACTCCATGCGGTCGTCGTCGACCATGATCCACGTCCCCTGGCGCTTGACCACCGGGCGCTCCTGGGTGAAGTACAGCGGAACCACCTCGAGGTTCTCGCGTGCCACGTAACGCCACACGTCCAGCTCCGACCAGTTCGACAGGGGGAACACCCGCATGGTCTGACCGTCGGTGAGAGCGTTGTTCACGGTGTGCCAGAACTCGGGGCGCTGGTTGCGCGGTTCCCAGCGGTGACCGGCTTCGCGCAGGCTGAAGATCCGCTCCTTGGCCCGCGAACGTTCCTCGTCTCGGCGGGCGCCACCGACGGCAATGTCGAACTGTCCCTCATCCAGAGCGGCCCGCAACGCCACCGTCTTCATAATCCGGGTGAACTCCTGGGCGCCGTGGCTGAACGGTGTCACGTTCGCGTCGCGCGCCTCCTGGTTGGTGGCCAAGCGCAGATCCAGGTCGAGTTCCTTGGCGGTGCGGTCGCGCAATTCGTACATCTGGCGGAACTTCCAGCCGGTGTCGATGTGCATGACCGGGAAGGGGATCGGGCCGGGATGGAAGGCCTTGCGCGCCAGGTGCAGCAGGACCGTGGAGTCCTTACCGATGCTGTAGAGCAGAACGGGGCGCTCGAAGGCGGCGGCCGTCTCCCGGAAGACCCAAATGGCTTCGGCCTCCAGGGCGTCGAGCACCCGGGAGGTCTCGTGGTCAATCGACATGTGGCTGATCTCGTCCTTCGTCGTCGTGCGCAGACGGCAGGGTGCGGCCTACGCGGACGTCCGCCGACCCACTGCTGCATGCATGATTCTCAGGCGGTGAGCCTAGCCACCGCTTCATCCAGCATAACTTGACCGAACCGGACTTCAGGTGATCGCCGCAGTTCAGCCGATTTCGGAACGGTGGAAGTTCAGGTACGACCGGCTCGGGGTCGGCCCTCGCTGCCCTTGATACCGCGATCCGTACACCTGCGACCCGTACGGGTGCTCAGCGGGGGACTCCAGGCGGAACAGGCACAACTGCCCGATCTTCATACCTGGCCAGAGCTTGATCGGCAGGGTCGCGACGTTCGACAGTTCCAGCGTCACGTGCCCGGAGAAGCCGGGGTCGATGAATCCAGCCGTTGAGTGCGTCAACAGTCCGAGCCGGCCCAGCGACGACTTCCCCTCCAGCCGCCCCGCGATGTCGTCGGGCAGCGTGATCACCTCGTACGTGGACGCCAGCACGAACTCCCCGGGGTGCAGGATGAAGGGCTCATCCGGAGCCGACTCGACCATTCTGGTCAGTTCGGACTGCTCCGCCGACGGGTCGATGTAGGGATAGCGGTGGTTTTCGAAGACACGGAAGAACCGGTCGAGGCGCACATCGATGCTCGACGGCTGGACCATGCCCGCGTCGTACGGTTCGACCTGGACCCGCCCGGCATCGATCTCCTTGCGGATGTCACCGTCACTGAGCAGCACTAGCTGCAACCCAACGAGGAGTTCAACTCCTGGTAGCTGCTCTGCAGGTTGTTGATGGCCGTGGCTGCTTCCTGCGGGACAGCAGACAGGCTGGAGTCCCCATCAAGGCCGGACAGACCGTCCTGGATCTGCATCTGCGCCTGGCTGAACTGTTCTTGGGCGGTGAGCACCTGCTCATCGACGTCCTGGCCGAGCTTCTCGATCTCCGACTCGACGGTGTCGTAGGCGGACTGGATCTGGTTGACCGACTCCTGCGCCTTACTGACCGTCACGTCTCCGGTGCCTGTCACCCCGTCGCCAAGCCCCTGGATGGTGGCTTCGAGGCCCTGCAACGACAGGCAGACTGCAGCGTTGGCGTTCTCTGTCTTCTGCTCAGCCTCGGTTTCTGACGAACACCCGGCGGTGAGCAGACCAACTCCGAGAACAGCAGCAGCAAACAGAACAGATCGACGCACAGTGGCCTCCCTCGATGATTCCCGGCACCACTCTAGGGCCGCCGGGTCCTCGCCGGTGGACCTTCACCGCAGGTCGTGTCAGACCGACCGACTACCCGTCCCCAAGCCGGCGCGCACGATCAGTGCGGCCTCCGGTGCGACGGCGTTCTCCAGCAGACCCAGGTAGACCTCCTGGAAGTCACGGCCGTGTCCGGTCGCAGCGTGCTCGTGCCACGCCACGTGGTGGGCGTATTCGTGCAGCACCACGACTTCTCGCATCGCCCATCCGCGCTCACCGATCCCGTCCGGGATGGCGATCGTGTCCTCGGACCAGTGGGCCTTCGTGTGGCCCTTGCGCACGCGCACCCGCGGTTCGGGAGTCTGCGGGTGACCCCACGGTCTTCGCCGGACCTCGCGCAGATAGCGACGCACCCCCTCCAGATCGCCGAAGCGGCGCTCCACGGGCAGGGTCAGGGAACTGCCCAGGAACTGCACCGTGCCGCCGTTGTCCAGCATGAACAGCAGCGTGTTCTCCGCGTCGTACACCCGGCGGGTGTCGCTCACGACGCCACGGCAGGGCGACTGCCCCCGATCTCCCGCGCGGGATCCAGCCTGGCCTGCTGCGCGTCTGTTCTGGCCCGTTGTACGGCGCGCTGCGACGAGAAACTGCTCCGATTCCCCCGCCAGGTACCACGGGCCCGGGATGCCTGGTCGTAGTACTCACGGACCTCCAGTTCCTTGCCTCTCAGGACCAGTGCGGCGCTAGGGCCGTCGGCGGTGCGGTCGTACTGGGTCTCTGCCTGCTTGCGGGCGTTCATAAGACGCTCGCCGATCGTGCGGACATAGGCCGAGTAGTAGCTCTTGCGCGCCTTCTGGGCGGTCATCGGCGCGCCCAGGTTCTCGCGGTCGCGTTCGTCGGCCCAGCTCCTTGAGCGCACGAACGCATCGGCGCAGCGGACCATCTGGTGGGCGACGGAGTGCAGAAGCATCGTCGCGGCCTCGATGTCGCTGGGCAGGCCGAACCAGATGACGAAGGTGTTGTTCGAAGCGATGTTGGTGCGCAGGCTGTTGGCCTCGCCGATCACTACCGACAACAGGCACAGATGGCTGTTCACGTGCTGGCGTGGCAGCCCGATCCGGAGCTCTTCATGGGTGGGCTGTTCGCGTTGCTGTGATCGCTGGGTGTGGGCGCGGGCCTCTGCCAGGGAGATGGCGTGCAACGTCGCCAATTCCTGGGCTTTGGCGAAGAACGCCTCGGCCTCGGCGTCGGTGGCCGCGTTCTCGGCCTGGTTGAGCAACTTGCTCAAAGTCTCAAGCATCTGGGCTCCTGAGGTCTGTGTGATTTCATCCTGCCCCAGGGGTACGACAACCTTGGTCGCTGTCCACAGGGTGTCCTGGTCTGCGATAGCCCAACTCGGCCGCCGGTGGGTTCACTACCTGGGGTGGTGGACGGTGAACCCTTGTACGTCTTCCCTTCCAGGCTTCTCACCCGCGAGACTGACCGGGTGGACCCCTACGAGAGCATCCGCGCGACATTGCGCCGCAGCCTCGTCGGTGGGGGCCGCTTCACGTGGGTCCGCGAACCGGGGTCGGCGCTGGCAATCGCGTGTTGGCCCTTCTCCCAGGTGATGCATGCCTACGCACTGTCCGACCCGGTCTCGGGGCCGGCGCGGTTCCCCGGTCTCACCCGCGGGCTCAACGGATATCGAGATCCGAAGGGTGGATATCGCGAGTCGATCGGTCGCGGGAAGCGGTATTTCGACGACAACGCCTGGGTCGGCCTGGCATTTCTGCAACGCCACGCGTTCAGCGGAGGACAGCACTCCCGCCACCGAGCCGTCAGCCTCGATGAGGTCGTGCAAGGCGGCTTGGATCCGACCACCGGGGGGATCCTCTGGGTCGAGGATGGGAACACCTTCAACGCCTGCTCGACCGGCGCCGGCGCCTTGCTGCACACCGAACTCGGCGGGAACATCGACGCAAGCCTGGACTTCCTGTCCTCGCTGCGCAACGCCGACGGCTTGGTCCGCGACCACCTGCGGGCCGATGGCAGCATCGAGGCGAGCATCTACTCCTACAACCAAGGGCTGCTCATGGCGGCCGCCCTGCGGGCCGGCGATCGACGGCTGGCCGAGCAGGCATGTGAAGCCGGGGACGCTTACTTCACTGTGGATCGGTTGTGGGAGCAGGCGGTGTGCTTCAACGCGATCTACGCCAAAGCGCGGCTGCGCATCGGGGACTCGGCCCAGATCCGGGACTACGCGGACCGCCTCGAGGTCGAAGGCCGCGACGAGCACGGCTGGTTCACGGCTGCGGGTCGCTACGACGAGGGTTCGGTCCTCGACACCGCCGGGGCGCTGCAGATCTTCACGCTCCTGCGGTTCGGTCACTTGATCCAACGCGTGGTGTGATCCAGGCCCGGGCCGACCGACATGACTGGGCCTTCTCAGCCCTGCACGAACCGGCGGGCTCCGGCCACCCCCTGCTGCACCGCGGACAGTCCCCTGGCGAACTCCGCGGCCATCGCCTCTTCGAGCCCAACGTCCAGACCCGCGTACACACTGGCGCGGTCGGCAAGCATCGCGCGCGGCGGGAACGAGGCGATCTGTTCGGCCAGCAGGGTTGCCGCGGCCAGTGCCTGTCCAGGGGCGACCACTCGATCCACCAAACCCATGCCCAGCGCTTCCCGTGCCCCCACCTCCCGGCCGGTGAGGATCAGATCCAGTGCCCGCCCGAGCCCCACGATCCGGGGCAGACGTACGGTCCCACCATCGATCAGCGGCACGCCGACCCGGCGGCAGAACACGCCCAGGACGGCGTCGGATGCCGCCAGGCGCAGATCAGCCCAGCACGCCAGTTCCAGCCCGCCGGCCACGGCATGGCCCTCGATGGCAGCAATCACCGGTTTGGAAAGCGCCATCCGTGAAGGACCCATCGGTGCATCACCTTCGGGCTGCAGGCGGTTGGGCGATCCGGTCGCGATCGCCTGTAGATCAGCCCCGGCGCAGAAAGTGCCGCCCGCGCCGGTGAGTACCGCAACGTGAGCGTCCGGATTCGCCTCGAAGGCCCGGAAGGCATCCGCCAGGGCCTGTGCCGTGGCCCGGTCCACCGCGTTGCGCACCTGCGGACGGTCGATGGTCACCGTCGCGATTACGCCATCCTGCTGAATCCTCACCGTCATGGGGCCCGATCGTAGGACACCCGGTGAGACGAGGGTCACGCCCCGAATCCGGCGCCGACAGGGCACCATGGATAGATGACCAACCGTGGGGTACCCCCCGAGTTCGAGTCGTGGATGCGCCCTGAGGGCGGTGAACAACCCACGCAGCGGTTGAACGCGCCCGGCGCACGGCGCCCCGTGGGTTCGCCGACCGGTCCGGCCCCGCGCCCGGTGGGCAGTCCTCAGCGGCCAGCCGTACAGACCCTTCCACGGACCATCCCGCCGACCAAGCGGCGCAGGCGGCGCTGGAGCGTCAAGCGGATCCTGCTCACCGCGCTGGCCGTCATCGCGGTCTACGTAACGGCCGTGGCCACCGTCTTCGCGACATCGGTGACGAAGATCGACGCACTGCCGGTGAGTTCCGTCTCATCGTCTGGCACCAACTACCTGCTCGTGGGCAGTGACAGCCGCGTTGGGCTGTCGGCCAAGGAGCAGAAGCGCCTGCACACCGGATCCACCGAGGGTCAGCGAACCGACACGATCATGATCATGCACGTGCCGCTCATCGGCGCACCGACGTTGGTGTCCATCCCCCGTGACTCCTGGGTCGGGATTCCCGGGTACGGCCAAGGCAAGATCAACTCCGCGTTCGCGCTCGGCGGCCCGCAGCTGATGATCACGACGGTCGAAGAGGCAACCGGCTTACACATCGACAACTACGTGGAGATCGGATTCGCCGGGGTCGCGGACACCACCGATGCGCTCGGCGGGGTCCGCTTGTGCCCCGATCGCCGCTACAACGACGCGAACAGCGGTTTGAAAGTGAAGAAGGGCTGTCAGATCATGGACGGCCAGGATGCGCTGGCCTACGTCCGCATGCGCTACGCCGACCCGCGCGGCGACCTCGGCCGGGTCGAGCGGCAACAAGAGTTCATGTCGGCGGTGGCCAAGCGGGCCATGAGCCCCATCACCTGGCTGCTTCCGTGGCGGGCCTTCGGTGCGGCATCTGCGGCGGGCGGCAGCCTGACCGTCGACAAGAGCACCGGCATCTTCGACGATGCCCGGCTGGCGGTCGCGATGGGCATGATCTCCATGGGCATGGGAGACGCGACAACGGTGCCCACGGGGGACGGCAGCTACTACGTCGGTGGCCAGGATGCTGTGAAGTGGGACACCCCCAGAGCACTGGAGTTGTTCAACTCGATCGACTGATCGAGCTCTGGCCAGATCGGCGCGTAGCGGTAAGAGTGGACTCATGCAGACGCGAACTCTTGGTGACACATCCGTCTTCCCCATCGGCCTGGGCTGCATGCCCATGTCCGGGCGGCGCATGCTCGACCACCGGGACCGTGCGATCGAGACGATCCACACCGCGCTGGACGCCGGGGTGAACCTGCTCGATACCGCGAACATCTACGCTCCCGATGCCGAGCACTTCGGGCACAACGAGCAATTGGTGGCCGAGGCGGTGCGCACGTATTCGGGGCTGCGTCCGTTGATCGCCACGAAGGGTGGGATCACCCGCGAGCCCGGCGAGATCTGGGGTCGGGCAGGGCGCCGCGATGCGCTGATGTCGGCGGCGATCGCCTCCGCGAAACGCCTGGAGGTCGACATCATCGACCTGTACTACTTGCATCGTGCCGACCCGGCGGTCCGCTACGACGAACAGATCAAAGGACTGGTCGCGGTCAAGGAGGCGGGTCTCGCCCAGCGGATCGGTGTTTCGAACGTCGATGCGGCGATGCTGCAGCGAGCGCTGGAGGTCGCCGGTGGGCCGGCCACGACGACGGCATCGTCGCGGTCCAGAACGAGCGGTCACCGCGCTACCGGGCAGACTCCGACCTGCTGGACATCTGCACCCAGGAGGGCATCGCCTACCTGCCCTGGTCACCGCTGACCGGGGCGGAACTGTTCGCCGAGCACGCGGCCATGCGCGGCGTGAGCCCGCAGAGGCTGACGCTGGCCTGGCTGCTCGGGCAGTCGCCGGTGGTGATCCCGATCCCGGGCAGCACCAGGCCGCAGACGATCCTGGACTCCATCGAAGCGGTACAGCTGAGCATCTCCGTCGACGAGGGTGCGGCCCTGTCGGCGCTGCCCTTCCAGGAGCAGTCGCTGTACCCGGACAGCGAACCCAAGCCGCCGCTGTAGTCGCCCTTCACCCCTGGCGGTCTGCTGTCCAACCTCTGAGCGGGGGCATGCGCACCCCCTGCGGATTCTCACCGGTCTCTTACCCAGGTCCCGCGCAACTCTCGTTCACGGCACTCACAGTCGTAGGCACGACAACCGAGAGGACCGAACATGAAGAAGATTGGAACCGTGGCCGCTGCCAGTATCGGAGCGTTCGCCGTCGGGGCCACCGTCGCAGGCGGAATCGCCATCGCCAGCGCCGACGCGAACAGTGCGACCGACAGCCCCTCGAACTCCCAACAGGGCTGGGGCCGAGGACCGATGGGTGGCGAGCGCGGACCCGGCCAACTGGTGACCGGTGAGGATGCTCAGAAGTCGATCGCTGCCGCGCTGACGGCGGTCTCGGGCACCGCGGACCACGTGCACAAGGCGCCCGACGGGACCTACCGCGTCATGGTGACAACCGCCGAAGGCAAGCACATCGTGGTGACCCTCGACGCCAACTTCGTGGTTACCGGTCAGCAGGAGATGCGAGGTCGCGGCCCCGGCCACGGCCGAGGCACCCCGGCCACTGCCGAAGAGACTCAGCAGGCCACCGACGCTGCTCTGGCGAGGATTCCGGGCGCAACCGTACTCAACGTCTTCAAGACCGGTGACGGTGATTTCGCGGTCATGGTGCGCAAGGACAACGGAGCCAAACGTGTGGTGCTGCTCGATGAGAACTACGCCGTGCAATCCGTGGAGAACCCTCGCAAGAACCGCGGAGAACGCCGTGGCCACCACGGACGTTTGGGCAAGGACGTGATCGGACCGAAGTTCAAGAAGGCAGAAGCATCGGCGCTGGCCGAGGTCCCCGGCGGCACTGTCATGGATGTGCGCAAGAACGGCAAGAAGTACTTCGCCGTCGTGCGCACAGATGACGGCTCGGTGGTCATCGTCAAGATGAACTCCGCCTTCAAGGTCACCGGGACGCAGGACATGAACTTTCCTCGCGATGGTCGCGGTCCGGCAGGTCCGGCGTCCTCGGCCACTGCGGCCTGAGCCACCCGTGATGCGCCGCGCTACTCCCCCGTTGCGCGGCGCATCACCGGTAGCTGAAACTCGGCAGCCGCATCGTGGCCAGGACCAGATTGTGATCACTTCCGCGGTACCGGTTGTCGAAGCGGCCGCCCTTCAGTTTGAGGAAGACCTCATAGTGAAGCAGCTTCGCGCGCTTCGCGAGCACGTAGTCGATGCGGGCCGGATCGTCGGCGCGGAACGGTTTGGCCGGGAACGGATTGCGGTAGATGGTGGTGACATTGACCGTGGCGGCATCACCGTTGGTTCGACGCGGCGCGGTGTAGGCATCGCGATAGCCGGCTTTGTTGAACAGGAAGTGAGCACCTCGTGGTTGGCGGCGCTGGTAGGAGTTCAGATCCCCGGCCACGATGGTGGGGATCTGCGCCAAGCCGCGCTCGGCCTTGTGCCGGTTGAGGGCTCCGATCACACCCAGGGCGCTCGATCGCCGGACCCTTTCACCGGCCGCGGTCTTCTCGTTCGGCAGATGCACGGACACCGCCAGGAATCCAGTCTGAGTGCGCTTGTGCCGCAGGTAGGCCCAGGACCAACCTCGGTCGTAGATGTTCGCCGGCCACTTACCTTTGGCCACCTGCGCGAGCGACCTCGTGCCTTCGAAGTCGTCGGTGAAGGCAGTCCAGTCGGTGTATTCCCGACAGGTGCCGTACTGCTGCCACCAGGCGTCGACCGCGTCGTCATAGGCATCCCACTGGTCCTGGTAGAGCGCGTAAGCCGCCTCCCACGCCTGCAGCTCCTGCCGGTAGCGGGCAAGTTTCTGCTGGTAGTCCGGATCCCAATTGTTCCAGGGATATTCCGGCCTTTGGACATCGAAGGCTGCTGGCTCGCTGAAGGGCGGCTCTGGGTCGTCGACGCCGACGAACGGCTGGCAGGAGTCCGGCACCGGAGGATTGGCAATGCGCAACGGCGCTGGCTCGATAGTGGCCGCCTTGTAGAACACGAACGAGTCCAGCGTGCACTGCTGCCTCGAGGACCCGCAGTCCGACTTCTCCGTGTTCGCGAGCCGATAACCGTGTCGTCCCAACACCTCCTCGAGGTAGTACACCCACCCCGAAGCAGCCTCCTGCACCAGGACCACATCGGCCTTGGAAGCGACGATGTTGCGCACAACGGGCTGTCGACGCTTGGCCCAGTTGAACTTGCCGGTCCCGCATGCCTGTTTGCAGATGTTGTAGGTCGCCACCGTGATGGTGGGGCCTTTCTCCGCGGCGCTGGCGGGCTGCGCGCCGAGCAGTCCCGCGCCTATCAACGCAACCGACGTGCCGGCGGTCGTCAACATTCTCTTCACCGATTGGCCCCCGTTCTGACAGAACACCGCCATCGTAGAGGCGCGGCTCACGCGCGTTCATCAACCTTTCGGTCACCACGCAGGGTCGGCAGACCACGAAGCCGGCCAAGAGCTAAGGCAGACTCGCTGCCATGAAAGTTCTCGTTGCCGATGACGACCGCGCCATCCGGGAGTCCCTGACCACTGCCCTTGAGATCAATGGCTATGACGTCACGGCCTGCGCGGACGGGGTGGAAGCCCTGGCAGCATTTCGCACTTCGCGACCCGACGTCCTCGTACTCGACGTGATGATGCCCGGCGTGGATGGGTTGGGGGTGTGTCGAGTCCTGCGTGCCGAGGGCGACCGCGTGCCGATCCTGATGCTCACCGCACGCGTCGAGACCGCCGATCGCGTTGCCGGTCTGGACGCCGGGGCCGACGACTACGTGCCCAAGCCCTACGACGTCGACGAGTTGCTGGCCCGGCTGCGGGCCCTGCTGCGCCGAGCCGAGACGACGACCGACCACAGCGACCTGCTGGTGGGGAACCTACGACTGTCCCCGGGCTCTCGCAGGGTATGGCGCGGCGACCGGGAACTCGACTTGTCCAAGACCGAGTTCGACCTGCTGGAACTATTGATGCTCAACGCGGGAATCGTGCTGGAACACCACGTGATCTATGAACGGATCTGGGGCTACGACTTCGGTCCCGACTCCAAGAACCTGGCGGTCTACGTCGGCTACCTCCGCCGCAAACTCGGGCATCCCGAACTCATCAGGACCGTACGCGGCGTGGGCTACGCCCTGAGGACCTCGTGAGCCTACGTTCGAAACTCGCCATCGCGTTCGCCGTCCTGGCTGTGGTCGTCGCGGGCCTGATGGGCGTGCTGGGCTATACGGCAACGGCCAATCAGCTGCAGCGGGAGACCGACCGCGCACTGCTCGGTGCAGGGGTAGGCCGTCCAGGGATGGGAGATCGTCCAGACCGTGACCAGGACGCCAGGCTCGTGCTGTCCGTCGACGGGCAGATCCTGCAAAGCCGCGGAGACGTGGCATTGCCGGTGACGGATGCGGATCGGGCGGCGGCGGCCTCGGAGCAACCGTCGGTGACCTCAAGGATCCAGTCCATCGACGGCACCCCGTACCGCATCGTCACGGTCTCGCCGGGCCAGGGCAGAGGCGCGCTCATGGTGGCCCGGGACTGGTCGGAGAACGCGGCCGTGCTGCGGCAGTTGGCCACGGTGTTGTCGGTGCTGGCTGCTGCCCTGGCGGTGGTGGCCGCCGTCATCGGCTGGCTGGTGGCTCGGCGTATCACCGGGCCATTGATCCGCCTCACGCAGACCGCCGAGCAGATCAGCTCGACCGGCCAGGTGCCGCAAACGAGCCGGGACGAGGTCGGCCGACTGGCAGGCGCGGGTCACGACGAGGTCGGACGGCTCGCGGGATCCTTCAGCGCGATGTTGCATCGCCTGGCCCGTTCCCAGGCCGAGCAGCAGCGCCTCGTGCAGGACGCGGGCCACGAGTTGCGAACGCCCTTGACCTCCCTGCGCACGAACATCAGCCTGCTCGAACGGTTCGACGAACTCAGCCCCGAGGTTCGCGCCAGAGTGCTCGCCGACCTCAAGGGTGAGTCCCGGGAACTGACTGGCTTGGTCAACGAGGTGCTGGCCGTGGCTGGTGGGGAGCACGATCGAGGCGATCCCGAACCTGTACGGCTGGCCGACGTGGCACAGACCGTCGCAACCCGCGCACGCCGTCGCACCGGCCGCGAGATCACTCTGTCCACCGATGACTCACAGGTCGTCGCCTCCCGGGTCGGCCTGGAGCGCGCGGTGTGGAACCTGCTCGACAACGCGGCCAAGTTCGACACTTCCGGGGCGCCGATAGACATCAGGGTCGCGGATGGCGTCGTCGAGGTGCTCGATCGGGGCCCGGGCATCCCCGGCGACGAGGAACCCCACCTGTTCGACCGGTTCTACCGCCCCGTGAGTTCCCGCAGCCTGCCGGGCTCCGGACTGGGCCTGGCCATCGTCAAAGATGTGGCTGAGTCCGCCGGCGGACGGGCTTTCGTGCGCTCACGCGAAGGCGGGGGATCGGTTGTCGGGATGGCCTTCGACTGACGGTTGTCATGGCCCCTGACCGATCGGCTCCTATCGGTCCAGCAAGGGCCGACGCGGATCCCAGGTGGTTCCGTCGCGGGCATCCTTGCGCCGGCGGGCCATAGCGGTAAGCGCCTCCAGGACGACCCGATTGCCGAGCAGGGCCGTGATGTCGGCGTGGTCGTACGGCGGCGACACCTCCACGACGTCCATGCCCAGCACCGGCAGTTCGTAGCAGATCCGGCGCACGGCGTCGAGCAACTGCCGCGCGCTCAAGCCCCCCGGTTCCGGGGTCCCCGTCCCCGGTGCGTGACCCGGGTCGCAGACATCGATATCCACACTCAAGAAGATGCCGTCACAATCGTCCAGGGCGATCTCGAACGCTTCGGTCAGACACTCCTCGAGCCCTCGGCTGACGATCTCGGTCATCTCGAAGGAACGCATCCGCTGTTGGGCCATCCACTCGAGGATGTCCGGCGGTGGCCAGTACCCTCGCAGCCCGATCTGCAGGAACCGATCTCCGCGCGCGGCACCCGATTCGATGAGCCGGCGCATCGGCTGGCCGTGGCCGATCAGCGAACCGAACTCGATGTCGCCGGTGTCGGCGTGGGCGTCGAAGTGGATGACGCTGACCCGGCCCCAGCGGTCCCCGCCGCGCGCCACCCCGGTCACATCCGGCCACGTGACGGTGTGATCCCCGCCGAGGATCAGCGGGATGGCCCCAGTGGCCGCCACCTTCTCGACCGCGGCCTCGAGATCGGCGCAGGAGCGGGCGGCGTCCCCGGAGTACATCTCCACGTCGCCCACATCCACGACGCGGAGATCCTGCAGTCCGTCCACCCGCATGGCCAGCGACGGCCGCGAACCGTCGTGTGCCAAGTAGCAGGTTTCGCGCAGCGCCTTCGGACCGAAACGTGCCCCCGAGCGGTAGGACGTGCCACCGTCGAAGGGCGCTCCGAGGATGACCACGTCCGCATCCTGGTAAGTCTCCAGCTCGTCGAGGTCCGCGGCGTCCACGCCGAGGAACGTGATGTCCGGACCGAACTGTGCGCCATACCGTGCCATGGGGTCAGCGTAGTTGCCAAGCAGGACCCATGGTCGCCACCGAAGGCTGTCCATGCGTCGCTGGGCTGCGGGCTCTGATCGCTCGAACGGTCCCGCAGCCATCGGCGGCCCGCCGAGGGCAGGCCCCGGCATGGGCGACACGACCGGGTCCCTCGATCACGATCGATCCCCGGTAGGGGACACTTTCGCAGTGACGCTCGATCCGTTCCTGGCCCTCGGGGGGTTGTTCGCGGGATCCGTCGTCGGGATGACGGGCCTCGGTGGAGCGGCCATCGTCACGCCGATGCTGTTGCTGCTCTTCAACATCCCACCGGCGGTGGCCGTGTCCACCGATGTCGTTTCAGCCGCCGTCATGAAGCCGGTCGGGGCGTCGGTGCACATCCGCCGCCGTACGCCGTACTACCCGGTCGTGCTGTGGCTGACCATGGGCTCGGTGCCGGGGGTACTGATCGGCACGTGGCTGTTCTCACGGATCGCCGGCGGCGCGGAGGGCGATGAGACGTTGCGCCGCATGATCGGCGTCGTGCTGATCGTGGCCGTCGTGGTGACGCTGTTCCGCCTGCGGCTGCGTACCTTCGCCGAATCGCACGGCGACACGCCTTTGCTGTTCTCGCGTCCCAAACTGCTGATTGCAGGTGGGGTGGGGCTCGTCGTGGGAACCCTGGTCGGACTCACCAGTGTCGGGTCGGGAACGCTGATCGCCGCAAGCATGCTCATCCTGTTCCCATCGATGCTGCCGAGCCGCCTGGTCGGAACGGATCTGGTGCAGGCCGTGCCAATGTTGGTGGTCGGCGCGGTCGCGCACTGGGGCCTCGGCGAAATCGACGCCACCGTGCTGTTCTCGCTATTGCTCGGGCAAATCCCCGGCGTGTTCATCGGGGCCCGGATCTCGAGCCGCTACAACGGCCAAGAGTTGCGTTGGCTGCTGCTGGTGCTGGTCGGGTCGGCGGGAATCGCACTTCTGGGAGCGCCGACGTGGCTGGCCACCACGACCACCATCGGCGGGGTACTCCTGCTGGGAGTGCCCATCGTGGTGCGCAGTGTTCGAGACCGACGCACGCGCGCTGATTCGTCCGTCGGACCTCCGTAATCTGGCACTATGCCCGCCGAACCGGAGATCACCGCGCCCGTCGAC
Organism: Micrococcales bacterium; assembly: GCA_016719135.1. Taxonomy (GTDB): domain Bacteria; phylum Actinomycetota; class Actinomycetes; order S36-B12; family UBA10799; genus JADKAV01. The sequence goes on from JADKAV010000020.1 coordinate 52,017, forward strand.
CTGTGTCTGCCGAGCGGCCGACTCAATCCCGAAGCCGTCGGCTGGACCCGTCATCCGTTGCACCGCACCAACCTGCGTGGCTGGGGCCGGTCGAAGCGCTGGGAGTACTGGTGCGTACAGACCGCCGACTGGGCGCTGGGAATCACTATCAGCCATATCGACTACCTCGCCCTGCACCAGGTCTATTTCGTGGACTTCGCCACCCGCGAGGAGATCGACGAGGCGGCGATCGTGCCACTGGCCCGGGGGCCGCGCCTCGCCGAACACAGCGGTGGGGTGGCGCGGGCACGGACGAAGAAGGTCAGCATCGACCTGATCCCCAACACCCGCGGCCTGCGGTTGGTCGCCAGGACCGAGCGGGTGGATGCTGACATACAAATCGCCCGCCCGGAGGGTCACGAGTCGATGGGCGTAGTGATTCCGTGGAGCGACAAGCAGTTCCAGTACACCGTGAAGGAGAACACGCTGCCCGCGTCCGGGAGCCTGCGCGTCGACGGCCGTGACTTGCCTCTTCCCGAGGGCCAGACGTGGGCGGTGCTGGACCACGGTCGCGGCAGGTGGCCCTACAGCACCACCTGGAACTGGGGTTCGGGGTCGGGGCAGTCCGGGGATCATGTGATCGGACTGCAGTTCGGCGGCAAGTGGACCGAAGGCACCGGGATGACCGAGAACGCCCTGTGCATCGACGGCCGGGTGAGCAAGATCAGCCAGGAGCTGGAGTGGACCTACGACCAGTGGCTCGAGCCGTGGACTATCCGCGGCGACGAGGTCGATGTGGTGTTCACCCCGCAGTTCGAGCGCGCGAGCCGCACCAACGCGGGGGTGATCTTCACGCAGGTTCACCAGTGCTTCGGGACGTGGGCGGGGACGGTTGTTGCTGAGGGGCGGGAGTACCGGATCGAGGGTCTTCGGGGGTTCGCGGAGGAGGCGCGGATGCGGTGGTGAGGGGTCGTCAGCGGTGAGGGTTCCTGCTGGCTATTCATGCAGCAGTCACGACTGACGCTCAAGCGTTCGACCGCCCGGACGACCGCCTCGTAATGGACGCGGCGCTCCTCCTCGGATTGGCTGGTAAGGACCACCCTGGGCGCTGTTGGGAACGTTGAACGTGGGCGCGAATGTCAGGACGTCGGCTTGAAAGATGGTCGCCGCGGCGAACAGGACTGCCAGGGTCGCCCGGCCATCGGTTGCCGCAGCACGTCGGGCCGCCACGGTCGCGAGGTACAGGAACCCGAGGAGACCTGCGGCAGCCAACCATCCGCCCGTGGCCAAGGCTCTCCAGCATCTGCTGGTGGGCGTGGCCGGCGATGATGTCCGGCGGAGTCTCGGGGCCGACCCCCAAAGGCGTCCAACCTCACGGGATTGGACGCGTACCCTGGCCCAAGATCGAAGCGCCATACCGTGGTCCCGTCGCCGATCGGTCCGACGTGCGCTGCCACGCCCAGCAGGACCAAAGCAGGATGAGGCAAAAGGCCCGCCAGAATCAGCCCACATCGCGCCAGCGCTCCACGGCACCAGGGGGACAAGCCCACGACCATCCCCACCAGTCCTCTGCGGCCAAAGCTCCAGGCAGCCGCAGCGATCAGGCCCGTCGGCATGATCCCAGTCCACCAGGCATACGACCGGCGCAGCATGCTCGCTCACCGAATAGACCAGCAGGCTTGCGCACGTCATGGCCACGAAGACCCGTCCCGGCGTCACACCGTTCAGTGACGGGACTTCGCCAACCGGAAGGCCCAGCGCCGACAGCCAACTGCCGTATCGAGCGTCCCCGCCGATTAGGACGTTGGGCCACCCGAACGCCAGATCCGTGAGCCCAGACGATACTCCCCAGCCGAAGAACCAGCTAAGTCCAGAATCAAGCGTCTGAGAAGGCGCGTGGTACGACAGTCGCCGGCTCAGCCACACTGCCACGCAACTCACGGCCATCGACCAGAAGCGGGGTCCTGCAAAGACCCCTCAAAACCATCGACAAGGCCGGGGCGCCAGTCCACAGGGCGACCGCAGCCACCTGCCACTGGACCCGGTGTCGACGCAGCTCCCCGTCCACCGCCAGCGCGATGCCAACCACGCCCAGCCCCCTGCACCTGACGGCCGACCCTCTTCGCGCCCCTTGCGTGATTCGCCCTCGGCGGTCAACAACCACCCGAGATCAGCGGGCCGGAGAGGCCCAGGGCCGCGCGGCGCCAGCATTCACCGGCACCGCGACAGGCGACCGCCACCGTACGCCGCGGCCCCGCTGATTGAGCCGCGCCGTTATCCACGGGACTCCCTCAATCCCGGATTGCGGGCTGCCGCCACGAGGAACCTCGGATTCCCCCAGAGGTACCGGCGCGCCAGACGGCGAGGTTCGCTGGCGAATCGATAGGCCCACTCGATGCCGCTGCGCTGCACCCAGGGCGGGGCTTGGGGCTTGGTGCCAGCCAGGAAATCGAAGGCGGCCCCGACTGCCAGGGCGACGATCCCTACGGACTCAGCTAGCCGAGCGGCTTCGAAGTCCTGCTTCGGCGTTCCCAGCCCCACCCAGACCAGATCCGCGCCGGAGTTGAGTATTCGCTCGTCCTGCTCCTGCTGCTCCTCGCTGGTCAAAGGTCGGAAAGGTGGTGACTCCGCGCCAACCACCTCTGCCTCTGGCCACCGACTGGATACTGCGGCCCGAAGGGCCTCCAGCGTCTGAGGACTACCGCCCAACAGGAAGTGCCGGATCCCGTGGCCCCGGTCGAAGACAGCTTGCATGACATCTGGGCCGTAGACTCTGGGCCAATCCTGTGCACTGAGGCCATACGCACGTCGCCCAACCCAGGCGACGGGCACACCGTCGGTGAAGTTGAGGGCTGTCGGCCTGTTGAACAGGGCGGCGTACTCGAGGTCTGAGTCAGCCAGCGCGATGGTGTACGCGTTGGCGAAGTGGACAGCGGTGGGCTGGGCCACGGTCACACGACGGATCACCTCGTCCACTGCGGAGCCCAAGCTCTCGACGTGGAAGGGAATCGTACCTATGAGGTGGGATTTCACCGGTTGCTCAGGAACCATCGGTATGTCGATGCGATCCCCTCGCGCAAGCCGATCTGAGGCTCCCAGCCGAGGTCTCGCAGTCGCGAAACGTCCAGGAGTTTGCGAGGTGTTCCGTCTGGCTTGGTCGTGTCCCACGCGATAGGACCGCGGAAACCGACCACTTCAGCGACTATTCCGGCCAACTCCTGGATTGAGACATCGTGGCCCGTCCCAACGTTCACGTGTTCGTCGCCGTCGTAATGCTCCAGCAGATACAGAATCGCCGACGCCGCATCGTCGCTGTGAAGGAACTCGCGGCGGGGATTGCCCGTCCCCCACAAGGTGACGGAATCGTGTGCCTCATGAAACTTCCGGATCATTGCCGGCAGCACGTGACTCGACTGCAGATCGAAATTGTCACCGGGACCGTACAGGTTCGTAGGCATCGCGCTGATCCATCGACGTCCGTACTGCTTGCGGTAGGAACGAACTGCCTCGATCCCCGCGATCTTGGCTAGTGCGTAGGCCTGGTTGCTCGGCTCCAGCGGCCCGGTTAGAAGCGCCGCCTCGGGGATGGGCTGGGGCGCGAGTTTGGGATAGATGCAGCTGGAGCCCAGGAATACCAGTCTCTCGACATTTGCCGCGTGAGCGGCCTCGAAGAGGTTGGTCTGGATACGCAGGTTGTCGTTTAGGAAGGCCACCGGATGCGTCGAGTTGGCCAGGATCCCGCCGACCCGCGCGGCGGCGATGATCAGGACGTCGGGCTTGGCACCCAGGA
>JADKAV010000021.1 GCA_016719135.1 Micrococcales bacterium
ACCTGACCGGCGTACATGACCGCGAGGTCGTCGCAGGCGGAGGCCAGGACCGACAGGTCGTGGGAGATGAAGACCATCGCGAGATCCAGGTCCCGTACCCGATCGGCGAGCACGTCCAGAACCTGCTGCTGAACCATCACGTCCAGGGCGGTCGTGGGCTCATCGGCCACGATTAGGGCCGGTCCGCAGGCCAGCGCCATCGCGATCATCACCCGCTGCCGCTGACCGCCGGACAGTTGGTGCGGGTAGGACTGTGCCACGCGGGACGGTAGGCCCACCTGCTCCAGCAGGTCCCCGACACGAGCGCGGGCCGTCGGCTCCGACACGGACTTCTCGTGCAGCCGGATCGGCTCGGCGATCTGGTGACCGACACGTTGCACCGGGTTGAGCGCGTGCATGGCTCCCTGGAACACCACCGAGGCCGTGGCCCAGCGGACCGCGCGCAAGCGTCCCCACTTCATCGTGAGCACGTCCTCGCCGTCGAGCAGGACGCGTCCGGTGACAGTCGCGGATCTGGGCAGCAGTCGCAGCACCGTCCAGGTCACCGTGGTTTTGCCTGACCCCGACTCGCCCGCCAGCCCCAAGGAGCGTCCGGCGTCAACGCTCGAGGGACACCCCGCGCACCGCCGGAACCGCACCCTCGGTCGATCGGTAGGTGACGCTGACGTCCTCCAGCTCCAGGACGGCCATCACTGGGCTCCGAGGCGGGGGTTGACGATCTGCTCGAGCGCTCGCCCGATCATGGTGAACGACAGCACCACGAGCACCACGCAGACACCGGGCGGGCCGATGTACCACCAGGCGCCGGCCGAGATGGCGCCGTCGGGAAAACGCCTGGTCCAGCGTGGATCCCACGATGGCCGCAGCCGGGTCGCCGAGTCCCAGGAAGGACAGGGTCGTCTCCGAGAGGATCGCGATCGCCACGGTGAGGGTGGTGTTGGCCAGCACCAACGGGAAGACGTTAGGGAGCACGTGCCGGGTCATCTGATGCCAGTTGCCGCTGCCGAGGGCGCGGGAGCGCTCCAGGTACGGCCGGCCCCCGACCGACAGGGTCTGGGCCCGGATCAGTCGTGCGGTGCCCGCCCACGACGTGACGCCGATCACGATGATGATCGTCACTGTCACGACCCCGCCAGAACGGTGGCCAGCACGATCGCCAACGGCAGGAACGGGATCACCAGAACCCAGTCGGTCAGCCGTTGCAGCGCGGCGCCACCCAGCCCGCGGTAGTGGCCGGAGGCGATTCCGACCGACGTCCCGATGAGCATGGAGATGAGGGTGGCGGCAATCCCGACAGTCAGGGACACTCGAGCACCCCACGCCAGCAACGCCAGCATGGAACGCCCCGAGTCGTCAGTGCCCAGCCAGAACTCCCCTGATGGCGGGTCCAGCAGCTCACCGGTGGCCCGGGTGACGCTGATGGTGTCTGGTGGGAACAGAACTGGCGCCAGGATTGCTGCGAGGGTGAAGAAGGCAAGAATACCCAGTCCCAGCATGCCGGCCGGTGGGTGCGGAACTGGCGCCAACCGCGGCCGAAGGCCTCCCGCCGGCGGGCCCGGGCGATCGCCCGGCGACCCTGCGGTTGGGCCGCAGTGCCCTCGCTACCGCCGGCCTGTTGGTCGCTGGACATCAGGACCTCACTCTCGGGTCGATCACGGCGTAGAGCAGGTCCGCCACGAGGTTGGCCAGCACGACCCCGATGGAGAAGAGCAGGAAGATCGCCTGCAGCAGAGCGACATCCGGGCCGCGCAGCGCCTCGTAGGAGAGCAGCCCCAGGCCTGGCCAGGAGAACACCGTCTCCACGGTGATCGCCCCGGACAGTGAATCCGAGGTTCAAGAAAATGAGAGTGATGGTCGGCAGCAGGGCGTTCGGAACGGCGTGCCGGCGGCGTACGAACTTGTCGGACAGGCCCTTGGCCCGGGCAGTGGTGAGGTAGTCCTCGTCCATCTCGTCCACCAGCGACGAACGCATCACCAAGGCGTACTCTCCGCGAGGTAGGCCATCGTCAGCGTCGCGACGGGCAGCACCATGTGCCACGCGACGTCGAGCCAGCCGGCCAAGGACGACGTGTCCACCCCCGGTGATGAGATCCCCCCGATCGGGAAGATGCCGGGCAAACCGAAGACGCCGACCCCGAAGACGATCAGCAGGATCATGCCCAGCCAGAACTCGGGCATGGAGTACAGAGTGAGCGTGACCCCGGTGGACACCTTGTCGAAGGATTTGCCCCGCTGCCAGCCGGCCTTGATCCCGATCCAGACTCCAATGATCGACGCCAGCACGATTGCTGTGCCCACCAGCAGCAGAGTCGGCCAGATGCGCCCGGTGACCAGCTCCCACACCGGCCGGTTGAACTGGGCCGAGTCGATGGTGCTGGCGAACGGGTTCTGCAGGTAGGTCAGGAACTGCTCCAGGGCCGGGCGGTTCAGCTCATCGCGCAGCTCGGCCAGTTGCTCCGGCGGCACGTTGCGTCCCCGCGTATACATCCCGATCGGATCACCGGGCAGCAGGCGGAACAGGAAGAAGTTCACCACCAGGACGAAGAACAGGGTGCCCACAGCGGCACCTGTCTTGCGCAAGGCGAACCGTGCCCCGGGGGATAGGCCCTTGCTCCCCTTCTGCTTGCGGGACAGCGGGGCAGGCCCGGGGACGGGGTCGGGACCGCCGCCCCCGGCAACGTCCTGGATCAGCGACACCGGTCCGCTACTCCACGTCGTCGTCGGACGTACGTCGACGACCGATCATGACACCGCCGAGCACCAGCCCGACAGCAGCTAGCACGCCGACCACGATGAGCGCCGGGTTGACGCCACCGCTGGACGACGTGGAGCCGCCGCTGTCAGCGGACACCGGCTCGAGGCTCTGGTACGACCAGGTGCCGTACTGGAACAGCAGTACGCCGTCCGGATTCGGCTGCGGGGTGAAGTTGGTCCAGCGGTCCGACCGGTAGGCGGTCGGATTGTCGTAGTAGACGGTGACGACGTAGGCGTTGCTGTCGAAGAGCATCTGCTGCATCGCCTTGACGATGTCGGCGCGCTTGCCCTGGTCCGTCTCCAGTTTCTGCTCTTGGTAGAGCTTGTCGTACTCGGCGTCGCAGTAGAAGGAGTCGGACAGCCCGGCGAAGATCGTCCCGTCGTCGTCGGTCGACCGCTGGTCGCAGGTGAAGGTCGAGAGCTGGTAGTCCGGGTCCGGTTCGACGACCCAGCCCCACTCGAACATGTCGAAGTCGCCGTTGCCGACCTTCTCGTACAGGGTGTCCTCGCTGACGATCTTCACCTTGACCTCGATGCCGATCTGGGACAGCCAGTCCTTGACGTATTCGACCACCTTCTGGGACTCGCTGGACTCCTGCCGGCCGAACAGACGCAGCGACATCCGCTCGCCGTCGGCCGAGGTCCGCACCCCGTCGTCGCCCATCGTGTATCCGGCCGCGTCGAGGGTGGCGTTAGCCGCGTCCAGGTCGAACGCCACCTGGTTCTCCGGTTCGAGATGCAGGTTTGTGTACAGCGGCGGAATGATCGTGGTGCCGGGTCGCGCGAATCCGCCGTACACCTTGTCCGCCAGGACCTGCCGGTCGGTCGCCTGGGCGATCGCCAGGCGCACCTGCGGGTCGAGCACCAGCTTGCTGCCGTCCCCGATCGGCGTGCCGTCGGTCAGAGCCGCGCCCATGTTGAACGCGATCTGGTTGAACCCGGAGTACACGCTGGGCACCGTCGTGATGCCGTCGGTGTTGGCCAGCGAGTTGAAGACGTTCGCGGACAGATCGTTGGCGTAGTCGACCTCTCCCTTGCGTAGCGCCTCGGCGATCGCGTCGGTGTTCTTGTAGACGCGGAAGACGATCTCATCGGCCGCGGGCTTGCCGGCGTAGAAGTTGGGGTTGGCCGCGAATCTCAGATACTCACCCTTGCGCCGCTCGATCAGCTCGTAGGGTCCGCCGCCGACAACCGGCTGGCCGTTCTCCGGCTCATTCTTGTAGGACTTGACCTTCTTTGGCGTCGATGTCCTTCCAGATGTGCTCAGGAAGGATGTAGACCGCCAACTGGTACATGATGGGCGACGGCCTCTTCACGTACAGGACCAGTGTCGTGTCGTCCGGAGCCTCGGCCCGGGTGATGGTGGACGTGTAGCCGCCGTGGTTGGTCTGCTCGATGTCGCCGTTGATGACCCGGTTGAACGTGTATGCCGCGTCGCGCGCGGTCAGCGGTTCGCCGTCGCTCCACTTGAGATCGGGCCTGATCTTGTACGTCCAGTAACTCCGGTCCTCGGACTCTTCCCAGGACTCCGCGAGGCCGGGGACGGTGGAGAAGTCCGCCGCCGAGTATTCAGTAAGGGTGGGGTACATCATCTGGTACACCTCGAAGGAGGCCGCCGCGATGCCGGTGAACGGGTTCGTCGAGTCGACGTCCTGGGTGATGCCGACCGTGAACACGGACTTCTGCCCGGCGCTTTCCGCGGCCGGGGACGGGCTACCCGACTCGTCCGCGCTTGCCGGCATCAGCGGCAACGCAACTATCGCCGCGATCGCACTGGCGAGCAGCGCCCGTGCGTGCCAACGTCTGGGTACCGTCATCAGTTTTCTCCCTGTGTGGTCGTCAGTGCTACCGTCCGGCCATGCCACCTGCTCCCCAGCCCAAAGTAAACCGCACGACAGTCCCCTGGGGGGCCGGAACTCGACAAGACGACTTCGGTTGGCTGGCAGGTGGCGGTCCCGAGGTTCTGCGGGTATTGAATGACGAGCGCGCCTACTACGAGGCCAGGGTTCATCAGCTGCATTCGGTCCGGGATGAACTGACGGCGGCCATGCGCGGGCTTCTGCCTGACGCCGACGTGTCGGTCAGTTTCATGCGCCGAGACTACACATACGTGACGGAGTTTCGAGCGGAAGCGGATTTGCCCTGTCTGGCCCGCCGTCGGCGCGGCGCTGACGGACCGATCGAGTCGCTGGTCGACCTCGATGCGGTGGCCAGGCAGGAGGGCTCCTCGTACGCCGAGTTCGGCCTGACCGAGCCGGGCCCGGACGACCGGATCCTGGCGTGGTCGGTTGACTTCAACGGTGCCGAAAAGTACTCCCTGCACTTCCGGGATCTGACAACTGGTCAGGACCTGCCGGACCGGGTGCCGGACACCTATTACACGGGAGCCTGGGACGCTACGGGTACTCGCTTCCTCTACGTGGTGCCCGATCACGCGATGCGGCCATGGCAGGTGCGCGAGCACATCCTGGGCACGTCCACTGCTCGCGATCGGCTCGTGTTGCAGGAGGACGACGAGGCGTTCGAGGTGACAGTGCACGCCACGCGGTCCGGGGAGTGGATCTTCATCGAGTCCCGCAGCCGGGACACCAGCGAGTGCTGGCTGCTGCCGACCCGCGACACCACGGCCGCGCCGCGTTCGGTCGCCGGGCGCCGCCGGGGCACGGAGTACACCGTCGACCACGCTCCGTGGGATGGCGGCGACGAACTGCTGATGGTCACCACCGACGATGCCCCCGAGTTCCGGGTCCTTGCGGCTTCGACCGAGACTTCAGGGCCGTGGCGGGAGGTGGTCGCCCACGACGCGCAGGTCCGGGTGGTGGCTGTCGACGCGTTCGCCGGGCACGTGATTCTGACACTGCGCCGCGACGGGTTGCCGCTGCTGCGGGTATTCACGCGGGACTGGTCTGCGTCGTACGACATCGCGCCCGCGGATGAGGCGTCCACCGTCTGCCTGGCGCGGGTGGACGAGTTCGACCCGGGTGCCATCACGATCCGCACCGAGGGCCGAACAACGCCCGCGGCCTGGTGGGATGTGGACCTCGAGTCCGGCGGCCGGGTTGAAGTGCACGCATCGGCGGCCCCCGGTTTGGAACCGGATCGCTACGCGGCTTCGCGGGTCTGGGTGACGGCCAGGGATGGAGCCCGAGTGCCGGTGACTCTCTGGCGGCGAAAGGACGTCCCGCTCGACGGGAGCGCGCCCTGTGTGCTGTATGGGTATGGCGCCTACGAGTACGTCTTCGAGCCGGAGTTCGACGCCGCCCTTCCGCCGCTGCTGGAGCGTGGGGTGGTCTTTGCGCATGCGCATGTGCGTGGCGGAGGTGAGATGGGCCGCTCTTGGTGGGAGCAGGGCCGGCTCTTGCGCAAGCGCACGACTTTCGACGACTTCGTGGACGTTGCGGACGCGCTGGCTCACGACGGTGCGCTCGGTCTGGTGGACGGGCGCCGGATCGTCAGCCGCGGGTTGTCAGCCGGGGGACTGCTGCAGGGAGCGGTGTACTCGCAGCGTCCGGACCGTTGGCGGGCGGTGGTCGCGGAAGTCCCGTTCGTCGATGTCGTGACTGCCATGTCGGACACGTCGATTCCGCTGACAGTCAACGAGTGGGACGAGTGGGGCGATCCGCGCGACCCCGAGTTCTTGGCGTACCTGGCGGGCTATTCGCCGTATGACAATCTGCCGCTGGCGGAGGGTCGGCCGCCGCTGCTCGTGACCGGCGCCCTGCACGATCCCCGAGTTCTGGTCAGGGAGCCGGCGAAGTGGACGATGGCGCTGCGAGCCAGTGATCCAGGCCAGGGCGCAGGCGCGGATTCGGACGATCCCACGTCGCCGGGCACGGTGCTGTTCCGGGTCGAGACCGCTGAGGGTGCCCACTCCGGGCCGGCGGGACGTTTCGGGCATGTGGATTACGAGGCTGAAGTGGGTGCGTGGATTCTCGCCGCGTTGTTGTGAGGTTCGCCGGTGCGCTTGGTTGAGGGCGGTGTTGTTGGGGGGTTTGGGGGCTGGGAGTGCCCAACAACGTCGCCCTCGGCTGGGGGGTGCGGTTGGTCCCTGGGGCCCCGGATTTTGAGGGCGGTGTTGTTGTTGGGGGTTTCGGGGCTGGGAGTGCCCAACAACGTCGCCCTCGGCTGGGGGGTGCGGTTGGTCCCTGGGGCCCGGATTTTGAGGGCGGTGTTGTTGGGGGGTTTCGGGGCTTGGAGTGCCCAACAACGTCGCCCTCGATGGACCTGAGCCCTACTGCTCCGGCACCAAAAGGATGCGAGCACCGTTCTCGACCGAAGGGTCGCCCATGACATCGACCACAGCCCCTCCGACCACGCTGGTGTCGGTGAATGTCCGGAACGCCTTGTCAGGGTTGCGCGCCCGAACGTCGTCATCGACCAGCGCATTGACCACGAGGATCACGGCGCGCGCCGCGGTGTCGCGGAAACTGGCCCCGAGCGCCTTAGTCCAGGTCTCAGTGGCTGCCTTGATGCTGGCGTAAGCCGCATTGCCCGCGGTGGGCGATTGGGCCTGGACGCTCGAGAGGATGAAGAAGCGGCCTGCCGGCGAGGCGATCAGTGCGTCCCGAAAGACCACGCTCGTGACCCGCAGTGTGCCGAAGATCCCGGGTTCCAGGGCCGCGAACTGTTCGGCTGCCTTGCGGTCCACAGTCTTAGAACCCTGCCAGCCGCCGACGAGATGGACCACGGCGTCGATTCGTCCATGCCGGTTCAGAAGGTCGTCTCGAAAGGCCTCTACGGCATCGAAGTCGAGCAGGTTCACAGTCCGAGCCTCGGCCGTCCCGCCAGCCGCGATCACGGCCTGTGCGGCGGTTTCGGCAAGGGTCTTGTCCCGGTCGACCAGGACTACGTGCGCCCGGCCGGCCAAAGCCAGCGAAACGCCGCGTCCGCCCATGCCGGCTCCCAGCACGACGGCTACCGGTGTTGACGTGTTCATCCACTCACTCCTGTGATGCCGCTGGTCGAATCGATGACGGGAGCCAACTTCTTCCGCAGCGCCTCATAGAAAACGTTCAGCGGGAACTCGTCGGGCAGGACCTCGTCGACCGCCAGACGCGGTTCGGTCGGCAATGCTTGCGCGCCCTGTGCCCACACCGATGCCGGGTTCGGCGGAACGAGACCGCTGACGAATGTGTGCGCGGCCATCCAGTGCCCCATCCGGGAACGGTCGATGCCCTCGTTGTAGAGCCGCTCGACCTCGCCGCAGAGTTCGCTGACCGAGTCGTACACACGCGGCCAGTCCAGACTCAACGTGTTGTCCCGCCACCGCAGCACTCCGTTGCGGTGCAGCCAGGCGAACAGGATCTGCCCACCGAGTCCGTCGTAGTTGCGGTTGCGTTCGCCGGTCGTCGGGAAGCGGAAGAGTCGGTCGAACAGGATCGCGATCCGAACGTGCCGCGCCAGTGTCGCCCCTTTCGACTCCAGGGCCGGGGTCTCCCGGAAGGTCGTGAGGTCGCAGCGCAACTCCTCGAGCCCGTACATCCAGTACGGCATCCGCTGCTTGATCATGAACGGGTCGAACGGAAGGTCTCCGTGGCTGTGCGTGCGGTCGTGGACGAGGTCCCACAGGATGAAGGTCTCCTGCGCCAGTCGCTGGTCGGCCAGCAGCCGTTCGGCATCCGGTGGCAGCGACAACTGCAGCAATTCCGCTGAAGCAGCCGAGACCCGACGGAAGCGAGCGGCTTCTCGGTCGCAGAAGATGCCGCCCCACGTGAAGCGCGCGGTCTCCCGCGTTGCCACCGTCTCGGGGAACAGCACCGCCGAGTGGGTGTCGTACCCCTTCGTGAAGCCCACGAACTCGATGGGGACGAACGCCGGATTGTCGTAGTCGCCGGCCTCCAGCTCTGCGATCCAGTCGGGCCATACGGTCCGGGTGATGACGGCCTCCACGTTGCGGTTCAGGTTGCCGTTCTGGGTGTACATGGGGAACACCGCCAGGTGCTCGACGCCGTCGCGACGCTGCTGCTCGGGGTGGAACAGCAGCAGCGAGTCGAGGAAGTCCGGGACACCCAGCCCTGCGTCACGCCAAGCCAGGAAGTCGGTGACGGTGGCGTCCAGATGTTCCTGCTGATGCGGGAAGCGCGGGCTCAAAGCGGCGACGGCTTGGGCGATCTGGTCCACCAATTCGGAGGCGCGCTCGCGGTGTTCGTCTGCGACTGATCCGTCCTTGGCCTGCAACGGGCGCAGTTCCTCGATCGCGGCAACCAAGGCGTCCCAGGCGGGGTCCTGCAATGCGCCGGATGCATCGGCCACCGAAGAAGCCGAGCCGGCCCGCCCTGTCCCGGCCCACGTGATGAGGTTGAGCCACAGCCTGCGGTTTCCGAGATCTTCGATGGAGTCGTCGCCGAAAAGATCCGAGTCAGCGGCAACCACGACCCGCCCGGCGGCGCTTGGGACAGCGGCGATCAGCGGCGCACCCGGGGTGGTCGCATCCGACGAGGTCACGAGCACTGCGAACGCCTCGGGGGCTGTCAGCTGCAGCACCCCAGCGCGGTAGAAGCAGGCCCCGGAGACCTCCGCGAGCAGGTCGTGCTCGGTCTTCGGGCCGGGCTGACCCAGCACCCAGGTGCTCACGTCCTTGAACCGGTGCACTGGATCTTGCACGGTGGTCGACACCACGTCGATCCCGAAACGTCCGGCGAGGTCGCCGAGGACGTTGCCATACTTCTTCTGCTCGGTCTCCGCGAGCACGATGAGTCCGCCGCCGGCGGCGACGAAGTCTTCGATCGCAGCCAGCTCATCGGCAGAGTGAACAGGGGATCCGACTCCGGTCGTGGTCTCCCATTCCTCATCGGAGCAGTGCGGAATGACCAGCACGTCCACGTCGGCCAGCGCCGCTGATGTCAGCAGCCCGTCCTCGTGTGCGCGCACCTCGTAACCGGCCGTTCGCAGGGTTTCGGCCGCGACCACATAGCCGGCGTCCGCCGGAGCCTGCGGGTTCATCCGCGCGGCGATTTCGGGGCGGGTCGACCAGGCCTGCCGGTGTGCTTCATCTACAAGTACGACACCCAGATTGCGCATGCCGACAGTGTCTCACCGTTTAGGTCGAATTGGTGCGGATCGTTCTCGCCGCCTATTTGCGCAATGCCCTGTTGGTTGCCGGGTGACCCGTATTTTGCAGGTCATTTGACAACCAACAGGTCATCCGTAGGCAGTTGAACGTGTGAGCGCCGGATCCCCTGCCGCAACCGTTGTCCGGCTAGAGTCGACCAGTGAGCGAGTGCGTCTCGTATTCGAGCAACGGTCCCGTCGCCTCGGTGCACCTTGACCGCGGACGCGCGTTCTGCGCCGGCCACGACCTGAAGGAACCGGCGCCTGTCGAAGATGAGGCAGCCGCCCGGCAACGCCTCCAGCGGATCCAGGACGTCACCCGCGCGATCCGGTCGTTCCCGGGCCCGGTCATCGCCGCCGTCCAGGGTTACGCGCTCGGTGCCGGCGCCGAGTTCGCTCTCGGATGTGACCTCGTCGTGGCCGGGCAGGACGCCCGATTCGGCTTCCCCGAGGTGGGCGTCGGGCTGAGTGTGACGGGCGGAATCTCCGCGCTGCTGCCTCGCGCGGTGGGTTCGGTACGGGCCAAGGAACTGCTGTTCCTGGGCGAGCACCTGTCGGCCGACGATGCGTATCGACTCGGGCTGGTCAACAGGGTCGTGCCAGCCGGGACCCATGAGCAGGCCGCACACGAACTCGCGCAACGGCTCGCCGCGCAGCCCCCGGCCGCCCTCGCGCTGGCCAAGTCGCTGCTCGACCACGGCGTGGATTCCACCGAACCGGAAGCGCTCGACCGCGAGGTGGACGCTGCCATCGCAACCATGGCGACCGGGGAGGCCGAGTCAGCCGCGCAGGCGTTCCAGGAGGGAACCGGTGGCTGAGCGGGATCTGGTCGCCGCTGTTGATCGTGCCGCCCGCCTCTGGCCGGACCGGCGAGCCTGGACGTTCGACCCGGGAGAGTCTCTGACTTTCGCGGACGTCGCTCGTCGATCGGCTGGTCTGGCAGCGGCACTGGCCGAGCGCGGAATTGTGGCCGGTGACCGGGTGGCGGTGATGATGCACAACCGGGCGGAATTCCCGCTGACGTGGCTTGCGCTCGCGCGACTGGGCGCGGCGATGGTTCCGCTGAACCCTCACTACCGGGGAGAGGACGCCGGTCACATCCTCGAGCACTCGCGGGCCGCCGCCGTGGTCACTTCGGGCGACCTCGCCGGACTTGTGCGCGAGGCACTCGGCAGCGCCGCTCTGGATGCACCTGTCCTGCATGTCGAGCAACTACCGGGTGCCGGGCTGCCGCTCGAGCAAGGCGCCACGCCACCCGAACACACGGTCGCCGCCGAGGACACCGTCAACATCCAGTACACGTCCGGTACGACCGGTCGACCCAAGGGCTGTGTGCTGTCGCACCGGTACTGGCTCGAGATCGGGAAGGGTCTCGTGGAGGGCTTCCCGCACCTGAGTTCCGAGGACACCATGCTCACCGCGCAGGCGTTCTCCTACATCGACCCGCAGTGGAACCTGGTCGCTGCGCTGATGGCGGGCGCCCACCTGGTGGTCTTGGACGCCTTCCATCCGTCCACCTTCTGGTCCAAGGTGCGTGAACACGATGTGACGTACTTCTACTGCCTGGCCGCGATGCCTTCTCTGCTGCTGAAGATGCACCCCGACCCGCTCGACCGCTCGCACCGGGTCCGGGTCGTCCAGTGCTCGGCCATCCCTGCGTCGCGCCACCAGGAGTTGGAGCAGCGGTGGGGCGTGAAGTGGTACGAGGCGTTCGGGATGACCGAGACCGGCGCCGACTTGCGGGTGACCGACGAGGACCATGACGAACTTGTCGGCAGTGGCTGCGTCGGTGCTGCGGCGCGTGCCCGCGAGGTCCGGATCGTGGACGCCCACGACGTGTCGGTTCCTCGGGGCGAGATCGGCGAGGTGGTACTGCGCGGACCGGGTCTCATGGACCGTTACGAGGCCGACCCGGAGGCGACCGCGGCAGCCTTCCGCGGGGGCTGGTTCCACACCGGCGACCTGGGGCGGATGGACGAGGCGGGCCGTGTGTATCTGGTGGGGCGATTCAAGGACATGGTCCGGCGTGCCGGGGAGAACGTATCGGCCCGGGAGGTCGAGGACGTCCTGCTCACCCACGCGTCCGTCCGGCTGGCCGCCGTGGTTGCGGTCCCCGACGAACTGCGCGGCGCAGAGGTGAAGGCCTTTGTGTCCATCTCCGGCGGCTCGGAGCAGGTGATCGTGTCCGAACTGGCCGAGCACTGTGGGCAACGGCTGGCCCGGTTCAAGGTGCCGCGCTATTGGGAGGTGTGCGACGACCTGCCGATCACTGCGTCGCACCGAGTGGCCAAAACCCGCCTGGTCTCGGAGCCCGGCCGGACGTGGGACCGAGTGGATGGGGTGTGGCGATGACCGTAGAGGGACCGGCCTGTTTCCGGTACGACAGCGCAGTCTATTTCGATGAGATGGACCCACTGGGTGTCATGCACAACTCCCGATTCGCGGTACACGTCGAACGGGCTCAGTCGGCGCTTTTCGAGCAGCTCGGTTACGGCTGGACCGACTTGTCTCAGCGGCACGAGGACATCGGCTACGTGGTCCGTGCCACCGCGATGGAGTTCACCGCGCCCGTGACCTCTCCGGGGGTCATGACCGTCGAGGTGATCGCTGTCCGCCTGGGACGGACCAGTGCTACCTGGGGGTACCGCTGCGCCGTGTCCAGTGGCGCGCAGGAGGTCCCGGTGGCGCAGGGGACGCGGGTGGTGGTCAAGGCGGACGCATCCGGACGGCCGAACGCGTGGACCGATTCGTTCCGGGTCCTATTCGACTGGCTCGCCGCCGGGGCACAGGGGCCGCGGCCATGAGCGCCCCCGTCGCGGATCTCCTGCTGACCGACGCGACCGTCCTCACGATGGCGCCCGACGGCCTCGCACCTCGCGCGGGGGCGGTGGCGCTGCTTGGCGACCGGGTCCTGCACGTCGGCCAAGACGATGCGGGGCTGACTGCCAAACGCACGGTGTCGCTCGGTGGGCGGTGTGTCGTGCCGGGCTTCCACGACGCCCACCAGCACATGGCCTGGTTCGGCGCCAGCCTCGATGAGATCGATCTGTCGACCCCGCCGATTCGCAATCTCGACGACGTCGCTGCCGCGGTCGCCGCTGCCAACGACACCACGCCGGCTGACCGGTGGATCGTCGGGAACGGCTACGACGAGAACAAGATCGGTGGTCATCCCGATCGCGACCTGCTCGAGCGGGCCGCGCCCGGGCGGCGGGTCCTGCTCACTCACACCTCGGGGCACATGGCCGTGGTGAGCACAGCGGTCTTGGAGGAGTTGGGCCTCTCCGAGCATGGCCGTGACGTGCCCGGTGGGACGATCGCGCTGGACGGCTCGGGGCGACCGACGGGATTGCTTCAGGAGCAGGCCCAGAACCTGCTGACACCACTGCGTCGCCCGGTCGCGGTGGACGAGGTTGCGCATGCCATCGCACGAGCCAGTGAGGTGTACATCCGGCAGGGGATCACGAGTGTGGTGGAAGCCGGCGTGGGTGGGGGCTGGATCGGGCGCACCCCGGTCGAAGCGCTGGCCTACCAGCGGGCTCGCGACGCCGGGCGCCTGGCCGTGCGCGTCGAACTCATGGTGGTGTCGCCGGTCCTGCATGCACTGCGTGGCACCGAGACCGACGACCTCGGCAACGGCATCGACCTGGGACTTCGCACCGGGTTCGGCGATGACCGCCTGCGCCTGGGGCCGGTGAAGGTCTTCTCCGACGGATCCTTGATCGGGCACACCGCCGCCATGTGTTCTGATTTCAGCGATGAGCCGGGTGTCCGCGGCTATCTGCAGGACGACGCGGACGCCCTGGTCGACACGATCATTTCCGCCCACCGCTCCGGCTGGCGGGTCGCCACCCACGCCATCGGTGATGCCGCGATCGACCTGGTGCTGGATGCGTACGAACGCTGCGTACGAGATCACCCGCGGATGGGTTGGGGCGGGCGCCCCGGCAACCTCGCGCCCCGGCATCGGATCGAGCACTTCGGCGTCGCCAGGCCTGATCAAGTGGAGCGCGCGGCGCACCTCGGCGTTGTGCCGGTGCCGCAGGGACGGTTCGTCGGCGAGATCGGTGACGGCATGCGCCGAGCACTCGGGCCGCAGCGTTCCGAGTGGGCCTACCGCCACGCGTCGCTGCTGGCGGCCGGATTGGTCGTTCCTGGCAGCAGCGACCGGCCAGTGGTCGATGGCCGACCCATGCTGGGCATCCACGACATGGTCAACCGTCGGACCGCCTCCGGTGACCTGCTTGGACCCGACGAGGTGATCAGCGCCCACGACGCGCTGCGGGCCTACACCTACGGGTCGGCCTACGCCTCTTATGAGGAGGACCGCAAGGGGTGGATCGGGCCGGGCACGCTCGCCGACCTCGCGGTCCTGTCCGACGACCCCACGCGCGTTGAGCCGAATGCGCTGGCGGACATCGAGGTGCTCGCGACGGTGGTCGGCGGCGAGGCCGTGTGGGACGCCGGGCTGGGGATTGGAGATCCGGCATGACCGAGCGCGCGTTGGTGGCTTTCAGCGGGCTGGACGCCGCTCACCAGGTAGCGGTGCGCCATGTGTACGAGTCGTCGTTCCCGCTTGCCTTGCGCGCGCCGTGGGAGGAGATCGCCGCCGGCCGTCCGGACGAGCGGTTGTTGGTGCTCCTGGACGCGGGGGAGCCGGTGGGATTCGCTCTGATCCGCCACCTCGGCGACACGGCGATGTCCTTCGTCCGGTACTTCGTGGTCGATGCGCAGCGCCGTAGTGGCGGGTACGGATCGGCGCTGTTGTCGGCCTTGGTCGCCCACCTGCGCGACGCCGGCCGCTCGATGCTGCTGCTCGATGTGGAAGATCCCGACGGCCGGGCCGAGGACTCCCCGGAGCGTCGCGACGACCTGCGCCGCATCGAGTTCTACCGGCGACACGGAGTGGATCTGCTCGCGGTCCGCGACTACGCCCCGCCCGACCATGGGCAGGAGGGTGAGGAGCCGCGCCTGCTGCTGATGGGGGCCTCCCTAGGTGAATCGGACGTGGCCCTGCGTGAAGCGGTCATCGCCGTATACCGTCACCGCTACGGGCTCGGCCCCGATCATCCGGTCGTGCGGGCCACGCTGCGTTCGTCGGGTCTGTAGGCGGTGACCGTTCAGCCGGCGAGGCCGTCCAGCGCCGCCGCCACGAGCCGTCCAAGCGTCGGCAGGTGGTACCCACCCTCTTGGACGGCGACCACCGGAACGCCGAGGGCGGCAACCTGCTGCGCCGCTGAACGGTACCCGTCGGCAGTCACCCGCAGCGGGCTCTCTGGGTCGTCGGCCGCGGCGTCGACCCCGAGGGACAGCACCACGGCGCCTGGGTCGAAACGGGCCACTCCCTCGACCGCGGCCTCCACCGCAGCCAGCCACTCCTGGTCGCCGGTGCCCTCGGGCAGGGGGAGATTCAGGTTCGTGCCCTGGCCTGCCCCTCGGCCGGTCTCGTCGGCGAACCCGAGGTAGTGCGGGAACCATCCGGCACCCGGATCGACGTGGACCGACGCGACCATCACGTCGGCGCGGTCGTAGAAGATCGACTGCGTTCCGTTGGCGTGGTGCGCATCGACGTCGACCACGGCCACCCGATCGTGACCCGCTGAACGGAGAGCCTGCGCCGCGATCGCCGCGTTGTTCAGGTAGCAGGAGCCCCCGAAGGCATCGCGCGTGACGTGGTGACCCGGCGGGCGGCAGGCGGCGTAGGCGGCGGGCATCCCCGAGTTGATCAGGTCGACAGCGCTCAGTGCCGCGTCAGCCGCGGCTCGGGCGGCGGTGTACGTACCCGGGCCGACCAGCGTCATCGTGTCGTAGCAGAAACGGCCTGCGCGGGCGTGCGCGGCCGTGGGCGTACGCAACGGAAGTCCGGACAGAAAGCCGGGCGTGGGGAACAGGTACCCGACGACGCGGTCCTGTCCGGGGTCGTCGGGGAAGCCAGCGGCCACCCACCCGGAGTACGCATCGGCCAGGTAGTCCAGCAGCGCGGCGTCGTGGACGGCCAGTACGGGTTCGTCGCCGTGGGCGGTCGCCGGGACGAACGGGTGTCCCGCCTCGGCCAAGGGCGGCACGGATGGCCGGAAGTCTCTCGGGGGCCTCAGTCCCGGGAGTCCGGACGCCGACCCAGACCTCCCCACCCGGCACATGCAGCAGGCAGTCGTCGGACCAGACCACGGGGATCGTCATGTGCAAACATGTTGCCACCATGCCGCCCGCCTTCCTCGCCCAGTCCTTTGGTCGCTTCCCCACGGGTCCCAGCGACTCCGTGCTCGACGTGCCCGGTGCGGGGCTGGGGCACGCGACGATCGTCCGCGACGATGCCGACCCGCCTACGGGCAGCGGAATCGCCCGAACCGGGGTGACGGTTGTGGATCCCGGAGGCGACGTGTGGGCGAATCCAGTGCCGGCCGGAGTCGCGGTCCTCAACGGGGCGGGTGAACTGACCGGCAGCCTGCAGATCCAGGAGTGGGGGGTGACCGAGACCCCGGTCTTCCTCACCAGCACGATGCAGGTCGGCCGCGTTTACGACGCCGCCTGCCGGCTGCTGATGGTCGATCAACCCGAGATCGCGGACTCGGTCGTGATCCCGGTCGTGGGCGAGTGCGACGACTCGTGGCTGAACGACCCGCGGACGATGCATGTGAGCGACGCCGATGTGGCTGAGGCTTTGGCGCAGGCCCGATCGTCGGCCACGGAAGGACTTCCGCCTTCTGGCAGGGCGGTCCTGAGCGGTTGCGTGGGAGCGGGGACGGGGACCGTGTGCATGGGGTGGAAGGGCGGGATCGGGACCTCGTCGCGCGTCCTGCCCGACGGCACCACCGTCGCCGTCGTGCTGCTCACCAACTTCGGTGCGCCACACCAGCTCACGATTCGGGGCCGGGTGGTGGGCGAGGAGCTCGAAGAACCGGCCTGGTGGGCGGCGCACCATCCGGAGCCGGCGGGCTCTT
Organism: Micrococcales bacterium; assembly: GCA_016719135.1. Taxonomy (GTDB): domain Bacteria; phylum Actinomycetota; class Actinomycetes; order S36-B12; family UBA10799; genus JADKAV01. Next base: position 16,746 of record JADKAV010000021.1, read on the forward strand.
GCATCGGGGTGGTCGTCACCGACGCGCCGCTCGATCCGGCGACTGCCTCTCGCGTGGCGGCGCGGGTAGGCCTCGGCCTGGCGAGGTGCGGTTCCGTCGCGCATCACGGCAGTGGCGAGATCTTCTGCTGCCTGGCCACCGGTTTGCGGGCACCTCGCGGTGCGGCGTCCGATCGCGCCCCCTGGCCCGGGTCCCGGCTGGACGACCTGTTCGAGGCCACGGTGGACGCGACGGAGTCGGCGGTGTGGGACAGCCTCCTGTCGGCGACCACGACCACCGGGCGGCGTGGTTTGACCGTGCCGGCGCTGCCGAGGGGGCGGCTCGAGGCGCTCATCGGTGCGACCTGAGCTGCCCGGCGGCGGCCTGACGTGGGGCGTCTGAGGACGGGAAAGCTCGGGGGCGCCGGGTCCGTCCCGGTGCGGTGGCGCGACTGGACGTGGGCGTCTTGCAGGACGGAGGGTACCGGGGGCCGCCGACACGGTCGGCGGGGACTTTGGACGTGGTGCGTCAGTCAGTGACGTGATTTGACCAAAGTCCTGGGGGGTCAGGCGGGGGGTCAGGCTGGGGACGCGGTCGGCGGGGACTTTGGACGTGGCGCGTCAGTCGGTGACGTGATCTGACCAAAGTCGCGGGGGGTCGCGGGGGTCAGGCTGGGGCGTCAGTCGCGGGGCATCAGGGCAGCGGGCGCGGCAGGCGCAACCGAACGACCCACCCCCGGCAAACATTGATACAAACCGACTCATAGTTATTGACACACCAATCCCCGATCCGGCACAATAGGACCATGGACTTCACCACTAAGGCGCAGGACGCCCTCGGAGCTGCAATTCGGCAGGCCGCAGCCGACGGCAACTCGGAAGTGACTCCTGCACACCTCCTACACGCACTGCTTGCCCAGGGCGAGGGGATCGCCGTCAGCCTGCTCGACACCGTCGGCGTCAACCGCCCGGCCCTCGATGCCGACGTGCGCGCCGCGCTGTCCCAACTGCCCGCCGCCACCGGCTCGACCATGGGCCAGCCCACTTTGTCCAGGACCATGCACGCCGTCTTGCAGGCGGCCCAAGACCTCGCCAATCAGCGCGGCGACGCCTACGTCTCCACCGAACACCTGCTGATCGGAATCGCGGAGAAGCAACCGGACCTGCTGCCCGTCGAGCCTGCCAAGCTGCTCGACGCACTGGGCCAGGTCGCCGGAGACCGACGCGTCACCAACCAGGATCCCGAGGCCAGTTTCCAGGCCCTCGAGAAGTACGGCATCGATCTGACCGAGCGCGCGCGCGAAGGCAAGATCGACCCGGTGATCGGCCGTGACGCCGAGATTCGCCGTGTCGTGCAGGTGCTGTCACGGCGCACGAAGAACAACCCGGTCCTGATCGGCGAACCCGGGGTCGGCAAGACCGCGGTGGTCGAGGGCCTGGCCCAGCGCATCGTCGCCGGCGACGTTCCGGACTCCTTGCGCAACAAGACCCTGATCTCCTTGGACCTGCCCGGCATGGTCGCCGGCGCGAAGTACCGCGGCGAGTTCGAGGAGCGGCTCAAGGCCGTCCTGGAGGAGATCCAGCAGTCCGAGGGCCAGATCATCACGTTCATCGACGAACTGCACACCGTCGTCGGAGCGGGCGCCTCCGGCGAGGGAGCCATGGACGCCGGCAACATGCTCAAGCCCATGCTCGCCCGCGGCGAGCTGCGCATGGTCGGTGCCACCACCCTCGACGAGTACCGCGAGCGCATCGAGAAGGACCCGGCCCTCGAGCGGCGCTTCCAGCAAGTGCTGGTCGGAGAGCCGAGCGTCGAGGAGACGATCGCGATCCTGCGCGGGCTCAAGGAGAAGTACGAGGCGCACCACAAGGTCGCAATCGCGGACGCGGCACTGGTGGCGGCGGCGACACTGTCAGACCGCTACATCACCGCGCGGTTCCTGCCCGACAAGGCCATCGACCTCGTCGACGAGTCCGCCTCCCGGTTGCGCGTGGAGATCGACTCCAGCCCCGAGGAGATCGACAAACTTCAGCGCCAGGTCGACCGGATGAAGATGGAGGAGATGGCCCTTGCCAAGGAGACCGATCCTGCCTCCGTCGAGCGGCTCGAGAAACTGCGCGCCGACCTCGCGGATCATGAGGAAGACTTGCGCGCGCTGCGGTCCCGGTGGGACCTGGAGAAGGCCAACCTGGACCGCATCGGCGACCTGAAGATCCGCATCGACGAACTGCGCAACATCGCCGACCGGGCGGTGCGCGACGGTGACCTCGAGCAGGCCGCCAGGATCCAGTACGGCGAGCTGCCCGAACTGGAGCGGGAGCTTGAGAACCAGGCCGGACCCGAGGGTGGAATGGTCTCCGAGGAGGTCACCGCCGAGGACATCGCCGAGGTCGTAGGCGCCTGGACCGGCATCCCGGCCGGGCGGCTCATGGAGGGCGAGACCGAGAAGCTCCTGCGCATGGAAGAGAACTCCGGAAAGCGGGTCATCGGGCAGGACCAGGCCGTCCGCGCGATGTCCGATGCTGTGCGCCGCACACGCGCCGGCATCTCCGACCCCGACCGGCCGACCGGCTCTTTCCTGTTCCTCGGACCGACCGGCGTCGGCAAGACCGAACTCGCGAAGGCGCTTGCTGAGTTCCTGTTCGACGACGAGCGCGCGATGATCCGCATCGACATGAGCGAGTACTCGAGAAGCACTCGGTGGCCCGGCTGGTGGGCGCCCCTCCCGGCTACGTCGGGTATGAGGAAGGCGGTCAGCTCACCGAGGCAGTGCGCCGCAGGCCCTACAGCCTGGTCCTGCTCGACGAGGTCGAGAAGGCCCACCCCGAAGTGTTCGACATCCTGCTGCAAGTGCTCGACGACGGGCGTCTCACCGACGGCCAGGGCCGCACGGTGGACTTCCGAAACACGATCCTCGTGCTGACCTCGAATATGGGCTCGCAGTTCCTCGTCGACCAGACGGTCCCGTACGAGCAGCGCCAGGAATCCGTGATGGCCGTGGTCCGGCAGTCGTTCAAGCCGGAGTTCCTCAACCGGCTCGACGACGTGGTCATGTTCGCGCCGCTGAGCCCGGCCGAACTCACGAGCATCGTGGACCTGCAGGTCGAGGCGCTGGCCGACCGGTTGGCCAGCCGCCGGATGACCCTGATCGTCACCGACGCCGCGAAGGTGTGGCTGGCCGAGAAGGGCTTCGACCCGATCTACGGTGCGCGACCGCTGCGCAGGCTGGTGCAGAAGGAGATCGGCGACCAGCTGGCCCGGGCCATCCTTGCCGGCGACGTGCGCGACGGCGAGTCCGTCACCGTGGATGTGGTCGGGGACGGTCTGGTCCTCGTCTGAGGAGGGTGCGCCGACGTTCCCGCGGCATTCGGTTGATTCTGACCACAGACATCTGGCGCGGGCTTGGCTAGGGTTTCGCGCATGGAGCGCGCGCGCACCACGCCCGCACGCCATCGGCCAGACGCCGAGGCGTGCGGTTTCCGTGGAAGCCAGTCGCACGTTCGCTCGAGATGACGTCGACGGCGCTCGACCGACTGCAGGATGCCTGCTCGCAGTCCCCCGACGCTGAAACCGGGGGGCTTCTGATCGGCTCCGGCAGCACCTGCGCAGACGTCCGAATTCTGGCCAATAAGACTGTCGGCGATCGCCGGACCACCTATGCCGTCGACCCGGACGATCTTCACCACGTCGAGCTCTCTTTGGGAAGCCGTCGGTCGATCGGATGGTGGCACAGCCATGTCGCCCGCTCGCCGCGACCGAGCCCGGGCGACGTGGCCGATGCGCCCTGGGCGACCTTCCAAGTCATCGTGTCGCTGGTCGCCGGAAGGGGTCTGCGGATTTCGCGGTGGTGGGTGGACCACCACGGCAGGTGGCATGACTTGGGGGAGTTGCGGTGGCGCTGAGTCTGCTCGAGGAATGGGGGCGCGGTCTGTTCACCCTTCCCGGGATGGGCGAACGCATCCGCGGCGATCCTCCCGCCGAACCGGCCGGCGGCTGGCCGGAGGATTTCGACCCTGCTTCCCTGCCGACCCTGGCCGAGGAGGCCGTCCGGGTCGCGAGGCCTGCGATTCGAGCACTGCTGCTGGCGGGTCACCGTCCGCTGACCGCGACCTTCGTCGGCCTGAAGGCGACCGCTGACATCGTGGTGGATATCGGCGCGCGGTCGTCGGCGTCGGTGGGTCCCGGGTCAGTGACTGGGCTCGATCCCGCCGCCTCCGTGGCAGTCAGCTTCGCAACGGTTCCGATGTTGAACGCCCGCAGCGTTTTCGAGGCGGTGTATCAAGTCGACGTGCTCGGGCCTGCCACCGACGACCGTGAGCCAGTGGAACCAACCGATGTCGACGTGGCCGGCATGAGTCTGGCCGCCGACCTCAGCGGCATCAGCGGCGACGGCTTCGAGCTGGATCTTGGCCGTGCAGAGCCCGGCAGCGTCCTGATCTGGGGGACCGGAACGGGTAGCCCGCCGCTTGCTGTCCTGACCGAATCGGTGGCGGCCTTCGTCCATCCGGTCATCGCGCGCCTGGCGAGCATTTACCAGGCCGCCGCCCCGCTGGCACCCGGTGGCACGGGTCTGTTGTGGCTGTTCGACCCCTCGACCTGGTGGTCGCCGGATTGGACGTCGGCCGATCCTCAGCGGGAGCGGGGCAAACGGGCTCTGACCAGAGTCGGCAATCGCGGGCTGACGGGAATCGGCACCGAGCTGAGCCATGCGAATTTCATCACCGGTCAGGTCGACGGCACCGGCCTTGTCAGCGGCGTGCTCACCGGTTGGTTCCCCAAAGCCAGCGCACGCAACCTGAGCCGCAAGGCCGGGCGGATGTTGCCGGTGGACGACACGATCACGCCCGAGCTGGTCGACTCCTGGTCCGACCAGTGCTGGTTGGACCACCTGCTTTCGTGGGCCAGATGGGGCGTCATACAGCCTCCGGCACTCCCGCAGGCCGACGTCGATATCGGCGCCGGCGCCGGCGACATCGACGAGATCGGTGACTGGTCACGGCCGTGATGAACGCGGACCGGTCCCAGGTCGCCTAGCCGTCACCGGCGACAGCGAACTCGTCGCTTGGCTCATCAACCGCTGGCACGGCGTGCAGACGATCGAGGACGCCGTCTGCTGGGAACTGATCCGCAAGGACGATGACAAGGACGAGTTGCTGGTGGTCGCCGCGCCGGGGGTGCAGATCAGCGTGCCGCAGGACCCCAATCCGTGGTGGGAATGGACCATCGTCAGGGTGCAGGACCCGGCGCTCGTGCCGAACTGGGGCGAGCGCATCATGCTCGACGTCCTGCTCCCTTCCCGATCGCCCTTGAGCCGCGCCCGGACTTGAACTCGTGGCCGAGCAACAAGCCCCCGGATCTCGACCCGGACAACCCGACACCGACCCCGGTGGATCCCGTGGTGATGGTCTTTCCCAGCCCCACCGGTTGCCGCATGATATCCGTGTACGAGAACGGCGCCCGCGCTGGAGATCCGTACTTCGTCGCGGAGTTGACCGTGAGTGAGACCTCCGGAGTGGATCGTTACGCCATCGATGCCCTGATGGGTCTGACCTTCGACTTCGGGTACGACGCCACCGTCTCCCGACCGCGGATCACGATAGTGAGCATCTGGGCGAGCTCCGACGAGGTGGTGGACATCACCTACGCGGTGCCGACCTTCCGCTTCTGCCAGTACCACTGCAGGCTGACCCCGGACTCGACCGAAATGCCCCGCTTCGGTGAATCGCACCCGGTGCCTCAGAGTGACCTGGTCTGGCCGTGGGAGGAGAACCCCGGGGGAGTGCCCCTCACCATGCACCTGCCCGCGGGCGTCATGGCCCCGGACGGCTCGATCACCCAGCAGGACGTCAATCAGATCACCGACGCCATGTGGGGAGATGCGATCTGGGGGCAATACTGGACCACCAGCAAGGCCAAGCCCGGCACCACGGTCAACGGGGAATGGATGCAGATGGTCGCCGACTTCGCTGTCGGCCTGATCCCGTGGGTGGGAGATGCCGTCGACGTCGCCGAGTTCGGCTACGCGATGTTCAGCGGCAAGGACCGCTGGGGTCGTCCGCTGACGAATTTCGACCTCGTCGTCCTCGGAGCCTGCGCTGCCCTGCCGTTCGTCTCCACTGGCATGGTCAAAGGTCTGGCCCATGGCCAGACGCATGAGTGTGGACGAGATCGTGACGGACGCGGCGAGAGCACCGTTCGTGGCCCACGGTGGTGACGACTTCTGGGAGACGATGGCAAAACTCGTCGTGAACCCCAGTCGGCCGGGCACCGAGGAGGCGATCGATGCCGCCCGGGCGGGCAGCCGCCGTCTCCAGCAACTGCCCATTGCAGAACGACGACAGGTGATCCGTTCCATGCGGGTTGTCCTCGAACAGTGCAGCGAGGAGATCGCCTCGAAGGTGACCTCGCGGACGCTGGCACTCGGTGATCTGCTCAAGAATGACAACGAGTTCTGGGTGGCTCCGCTGCAGTGGCATTACCAACGGTGGCGGCGGGCCCGCATCACCGCGGCCGAGAAGGCCGGGGCGTCGATCCCCACGGACATCAGCCCGGCCGACTACTGGCAGGCCTCCCGGGGCCGGCCGCGCGCGATGTTCGACTCGCTGCTGGGACTGACGCCGACCGAACAGGCCGCGCTGGCCAAGAAGAACGCGCTCAGCAGCAGCAAATGGGGACCCGTGCCCACCGTCACCCGGGCCGGAGGTGTACGCGCGGCTTTCCTGGTCGGGCGCGTCGGCGACATCCTGGCTGCGGTCCCGGTGCAGCACCGACAGCGGATCGAGGCGCTGCTGGCCCGGCTGTCACCGGACGGCACTGCCGCGGGGATCGATGCCGCCGGCCTGCGCAAGCTCATGGGTGACAATGCGACCCTTCACCCGGACGAGCTTGGAGCGCGCCTGGCCGGAGCGCTGGAGATCATGGTCGACGAGGCGGCGCAGGCCGGGGCGAACGTCGACGACCTATTGGCGCTAAACCGGGTCGAGGGCATCTTCAAGGAGATCGTGGTACTCAGCGGGCCCGGTTACCGGCAGCAAGCAGCGGAGATCTTCGTGATCGCCAAGGCGCTGGCCGATGGTGACGTGATCCGGATCCAGGAGGATCTGCTCACCGCGGCCGGCACGGTCGCCAAAGGCCCGGATGTGATCCGTTCCGCCGGTGGGGTGCCACAGATCGTGCAGGTCACGGCGCAGGTCTCGGTGGACGCGATACTGGGCTCCGGCAACAAGGTCATGAAGCAGTTCACCGACGACTTGCGGCGGGTGTACGACCAGTTCGGCGGCTTGCGACTTCCCTCGTTCGACGACCCGACGGTCATCGTGGACGCATCGACCGAGATCGTGTTCAAAGTCGACTTCGACTACCTGCTGCTCAACTCCCGCAAGACGGCCGACGACCTAGAGGACCAGTGGGTGGAGGACGCCTTCGTCCTCCAGCAACACCTCGAGGACTACATCGCGGCGATGGATCTTCCCGGTCCTGCGCTGACTGTGGTGGTTGAGGCGTTCCGGAGGACGGACCCATGATCGTTCGCCTGATCGCAGACCTGTTCGCGCCGCTCATCCTGGCGATCACCGACCGCGACGACCTCGAAGTACTGCTCGTAGATCTCGGGGTAAGCGTCACCGACGACTTCCCGGACGACCCGTTGGACGGTCTGCGGGCAGTCGCCCCGATCGGTGCCGTCGAGGACCTCGTGGACCTGATCGGTCCCCTGCTGGACGATCCCGAGGCGGACCTCGATGCAACCACGGTCGCGGCGGTTGTCGACGCCGCCGATTCGTTGCTCACGGGGCTGCGAGACGTGGTCCCGGCCTCCGCGGCTCCGACGTGGTTGGACGCTGCCGAGCTTCAGGCCGCGCTGGAGAACCTGCCCGGCTATCTGCTCTACCGGTGGATCGAATCCCTGTCCCCGGTGACGGCAGCCGTTCTGGATCTCGCTGGCGCGGTGGATGTGATCGAAGCCTCTGGACGAAGGGTTCTTGACCACCAGGCGGTGGCGGCCTTGTTCGCGGATCCCATCGTGCACAGCGAGCAGATCTATCGCCCGGATGGTTCGTTGGACGCCAACCTCTTGTTGGGCAGGCTCTTGGTGGTCGCGCGGGCGGCGGGTCTGGAGCTCACCGGGGACGGGATTCAGGTGCCACCATGGCTCTGTACGACCCGCAGGACCGCGGATCCGTCCAACTGCACGTGGCCGCGGAGGATCCGACCTGGTGCTGGTGGCCAACGTGGCCGGCCAACCGCGGACGTCGTTCGACGTGGCCGACTTCCTTCTGGTCACGCTGGAGGCCGATCGTTCGGTGTTACCCGGTGCCTCGCTGCGGGTGTCGGGTGAGGGTTTGGCCACCGTCGCACCGGTGGTGGGTTCACCGCGTCTCACCGCGCGGGCGGCGCTGACCTCCCCGGAGGAACCGTGGTCGTTGATCGGAAGCCGGCCCGGTACTCGCATCGAGGTCTCCAGCGTGAGTTTCGAGGCCGGCGTCCGTTTCGGGTCGCAGGCCGGTGTCCACGTCCTGCTCGAGGTTCCCACCGCGGGCATGTCTCTGACGATCGAACCCGGTGATGCCGACTCGTTCCTGGGATCAGTGCTGGGCGACACCTCGATCCGGGTGCCGTTCGACTTCTCCATGGGCTACGACAGCGCGACCGGATTGACTTCATCCGGGGGTCTCGGTGTGGCCTTCAAGGTGCCGTTGGCCCTGCGTCTGGGCCCCATCGAGATTGCTGGGCTGGACGTGGCAGCCGTGATCGACGGATCGACGCTCGCGGTCACCGCCACAGCCGACGTCCTGGGTTCAATCGGTCCCTTGTCGCTGGCCCTGTCCGGAATCGGGGCCGCTGCCAGACTCGACCTGGCTGCCGGTTCCGCGCCCCGGATCGGGTTCGAACCGCCGACCGGGGTCGGGTTGGGGATCGATCTCGGGGTGGCGAAAGGTGGCGGATTCCTCGACATTCACCCTGACGAGGGTCGCTACGACGGTGTCATCGAACTCGAGGTGATCGCAGTCGGCGTCTCGGCGTTCGTCATCGTCGAGACTGACCCCTGACCTTGACAGCTGGTCGATGATGATGGCCCTCTTCATCCAGATCCCGGCCATCCAACTCGGGTTCGGTTTCGTTGTCCGGTCTGGGCGGTCTGGCGGGTATCAATCGTGGCATCGACGCCGACGCTCTCCGGTGATGCGGTGCGGTCAGGTCCCTGGACACGATCCTGTTCCCCAGACCCGATCGCGCAGGCACCGCTGATCATCGACACGCTGTCGTCCATCTTCCCGGTCGCCGACGGCCAGTACGTCTTCGGACCCGTGGTGAAGATCGGCTGGGGCACGCCGACCCTGGTCGACCTGAGCGTGGGCGTGGTCATCGAGGTGCCCGATCCGATCCGCATAGCGATCATCGGGTCCGTCGCGGCGATCCTGCCGCGTCCGGAAATGCCACTGGTGGAGCTTCATCTCGACGTCGCGGGAGTGGTCGATTTCGAGGCGGGAACACTGGCCGTCGACGCGAGCCTGCACCACTCGAGCATCATCGGGTTCAGTCTCGCCGGCGACATGGCACTGCGCGCCTCCTTCCGGGACGCGCCGTCGCTGCTGCTCGCCCTCGGCGGCTTCCACCGCGACTTCGAACCGCCCGCCGGGTTTCCCCGGCTCGCCCGGCTGTCGATCGGGCTGAACTCGGGGCCGCTGTTCCGGATCTCGTTCGACTGCTACATCGCGATCACGTCGAACACCGTGCAGTTCGGCGCCGCGTTCGAGATCGTGGCCGAAGTCGGCAGCTTTGCCATCGAGGGCGGCACCGAGTTCGACGCGCTCATCCGATTCAACCCGTTCGCTCTGACGCCGTCGATCGGGCTGTACATCTCGGTCAGTGCTGCTGGCTTCGACCTGATGGGCGTGTGGCTGTCGGGGCGACTGGAGGGCCCGAATCCATGGCACATCACCGGATTCGCGGAGTTCAAAAGCTCTCGGGATGAAGAAGCAGGTGAACGTCGACGAGATCATCGGCACACGGTCGGCCGAGATCACACCGGCGATCCCCGACGTGCTTGCGATGGTCATCAAGCGCTCGCGCTGGACGGTGCCTGGACGGCCGCGGTCTCCGGCACCGATGGTGTCACGCTGCGGAGCGCATCCCAGACGAACGACGATCTGTAGGCCGGTCCGCGGGGCCGCCTGGAGGTGGGCCAGAACGTCGTTCCGCTCGGTGAACCACTGGAAGTACGGCAACGCCGGGGTTGCTGCACTCGAGTTCCGGTTGCGGCCCGGCGCAGGGCTGGCACTGACCGGAACTGTTCGCGACTTCGGTTCTCCCGGGTCACTACACATTTCAAACCGAAGGGCGACTTGCGGCGCCGTCGTTCGAATTGATGGATGCCGGGATCGTTCTCGGGGAGGCGCGGTGCGGTCCATCACGACCGACCCGGCTGGGGTTCGAGTCCATCCTGCTCGATACCGACCTCAGGCTTTCAGGCCCCTCCACCGGTGCGGTGTCGCCGGGGTCCGTCGTGCCGTTCGGTCGGGTGCAGGCACTCTGATCATCAGCCGATGACCACGGATTCCGGGCCACAGGTACCGACACCTACGGTGTCGTCAGGCCCACCTTCGTCGTGGCTGGCGCCTTGAGCGGCAAAGGGTACCGAACCGGCCGCCAGCACCTTCCTTGCGGCTGCGACGCGGGTTGACCGTGGCCAGGTGATCGCCATGGCCGGGGAGAACGACCGATGAGCGAATCCATTCAGTTCCTGCCGTGGTTCCGGACCGGGTTGGCCGCGACGATCGAAGGTGACACCGGTGGTACCCCGGTGATGCTGTCCTTGGCGGTCGCCGTCGAGGCTGTCCGCGCCGACGATGGCGATACAGAGGTCACCGACCTTCCCGGGCGTTCGATCAGGTTGCACGGGCCGGGCGCGGTGACTGCCGTCCATGACGATCAGATCATCCGGCGATACCCCGAACCCGGTGCCACCGATCCGGAGCCCAACTACTTTTGCGCCGTCGAGTTCAGTAGCCCCGACTTCCCGTGGCGCTTCACGCCGGCCGCGCCTGATGCGGACAACCGGCTGCAACCGTGGCTGGCCCTGGTGGTGGTGGAGGACGTTCCCGGCGTTCTGCGTTCGGGGCCCTTCGGGCTGGACGTACTGCACATCGAGGATTCCGCACGTGAGCTGCCTCCCCCGGCAGACGTCTGGGCGTGGGCTCATGTGCAGGTAGATTCCGCCGACCCCGACGTCGATCCGGTGGCACTGTACGCGCGCAGTCCCGCAGCACTGCGCTCGCGACTGCTCTGCCCGCGCAGGCTCATCGCCGACCGGTCGTGGATCGCGTGTGTCGTTCCCACCTACGAGGCGGGCCGACTAGCTGGCCTGGGCATCGTCAACAGCGGCGCCACGGGCCACGCCTGGCCCGCCACTGGTCCGGTGGAACTGCCGGTGTACCACACGTGGAGGTTCCGGACCAGCGAGCGCGGCGATTTCGAATCGCTGGTGCGCCGATTGAGGCCGGTCGAACTGCCGCCGGCGGTCGGCGTCCGAGACCTCGACATCAGCCGTCCTGGAAGCGGACTGCCGGACGCGGAGGGCACGATTGTCAGCTTCGTCGGTGCGCTGGTCTCCCCCGCGGCCACCGCCCGGCAGTGGAGCCCCCGTCACCGCCGGCAGACCGCAGCGGCCCTGCGCGAGGTGCTCCGGGACGACGTACCGCAACCGGCCCCCGACATCGACTACGACCCGCTCCAGCACGACCCCGTGGTGCGTCCGGCGCTGTACGGGTCGGTCCAGTCGCAATGCACCAGCCTCGACGATTCGGCGCCGCGCTGGATGGAACAACTCAACCTGGACCCTTCGGTCCGGTCCGTGGGCAGGGTTGGAGCGGCCGTGGTCCGGCGTGATCAAGAGCAACTCATGGACGCGGCGTGGGAGGCGGCCAAGGGCCTTGAGGAGGTGAACCGGCGGCTGCGGGCGGCAACCCTGGCGCTCGAGGCCGGGACAGCGCTTCAGCACCGACTCGACGCACTGCCGGGCGAACGGCTCCTGCAGTTCGCTGGGCCCTCGCTGGCCCGTGTCGCGGGGGGCCGGGGTACTTTGCTGCGCGAACTCAAGCAGTCGATCTCCCCGACGCCGCCGGACTCGGCGCCTACCGGCGGATCGCCCGACCGCGCGGTCCCGTCTCGTGCGACTCGGTCTGCGTGATCCTGCCACCTCGGTCAACCGGCGGCTGCTGGACGCGCCCGGCGGGCCGATCACGCATCACGCCAGGAGTGGCGGTACCGGCCGGATGTGATGTGGCGGGACTCGAGCGGGACCTGCCCTCCGACGCCGACGATCCCGCGTTCGACATCGACCCGCAGATCCGTCGCTGGATCGATCCGGACAGCGAGGGGCTCACTGTGAGGCGGCTCGCGCAACCGACTCCGGAGGGCCCCGGTTTAAGCCAAAGCCGGGTCGTGGAGTGGAGGTGCTCGGCGTGCCCAGCCGCGATCGAATGGTCGTGGCTGCGCGGACTCCGCCCGCGTCAGGCTGTCCGGACCCGCGAGCTGCGCCCGTCGGCCAGCGCCGCCACCCTCCAAAGCCGCGAGCCTGCGGACGTCAATCCGGCCATCGCCGCCCGGTTGCGCACGACGATCAAGCCCCTCCTGGCGCCTGGCGAACGGCCGTCCCAGCCGGATGTGGGCCACGCCGTCCTTCCCGCTGGCCCTGTACACGCGGGTCCAGGAACTCTCCATCAGTACCTGGTCCCCGGCGTGGGCGATATCCCGGACGAGTCCGTCGGGCTGCTCGAGACGAATCCCCGGTACGTGGAGTCGCTGCTCGTCGGTGCCAATCACGAACTCAGTCGTGAATTCCTGTGGCGCGAATACCCCGCGCAACTGCACGACACCTGGTTCCAGCAGTTCTGGAACGCCCCCGCCCCCGACATCAACCCCATCGGTGAGTGGACACCGCACACGGAACTTGGGGCCAGACCGGCTCGACCAGGCCCGACCTGGTGATCGTCATCAAAGGGACGTTCCCCGCCGGTACCCCGACGTCCGCGTGTTCGCCGCCCGTGCCCAGTGGCGCCAGGAAAACGAGACAGGCCGGTGGTTCAGGGACGTGGCCGCCGACGCAGAGCAACGAGGGCCCTGTGCTGGCCGGCGAGTTGGCGCCTGGGATCGTCTTCTACGGTTTCGACCTCGACGTCGATCAGGCTCCGGGGCGCAGCCCTAGGAACTGGCCTGGCGACCCGGGCTGGTTCTTCGTGCTGGAGGAACAGCCGCCTGGCATACGTTTCGGCCTGGACAGCCGGACCGGGTCGGTGGGAGGTGCGGGGCAGGGTGTCGCGCCGGCCAGCTGGGATGACCTCACATGGGCCAATGTGGCATCGGCTGACGCGCAAGAGGCGCCGACGTTCATCGATCTCGCGGCTACTCCTGGCTTCGGAGCGCAGCGCTGCCAGGCGCAGGCGGCACCGATGAGTGGGGCACGGATGCTGCGGGGCAGGCCAGGATCACCGTTCAGCGTCCCGTGCAACTGAAGGTCCACGCGTCCGCGATGCTCGGTCAGGCGCACTCGTGATGCCGCCGGATCGTCCCAACGGCCCGGCGTCCGGTCCGGGGCCGCGACGGCGTGCCCGTCGGCGCCGGACCCCCGAACTCCGGGCATGCCGGGCGACCCCCGGGTGCCTGGAACTCCGGGCATGCCGGGCGACCCGCGGGTGCCCGGACCGATTCCCGGCCGGGGACAACGGCCGATGCTGGATCGGATTCCGCCCGTGGAGTTGCGGCTACCTGACGCAGCGCCCCGTATCCCATCGCTGACCGGAAGCCTTGGCGGAATCGACCGGGAGGGGCTCGGGCTCTCACCAGACACACCGCTGTTGCTGCTGCCGGTCCGCCTGGAGACGAAGTACCGGCGCGCCAATCAGGAGCTTCGCATCCGGGTGTTCCCCGACCAGATCCATCTCGACAGCGACGACCCTGGACTGACCGCTCACGAGATCGAAGCGGGAGGCTCGTTCTGGACCCAGTACGCAGGTGCGGACCAGACCACGCAGGAAGCCTTGTGGGTCGCGTTGTGCGAAGCGGTGGGTGAGAATCGCGCGGGCCATGTGGCACGAACCGTCCGTGCCGCACCTGGCCCGTTGTCGGCGCATGATGTCGACCCCCGGCTTCCACCGTTCTGCTGCCGCACCGTTGGAACGTGCTGTGTTTCCAGGGCGACCAGTTGGTGCACAGCCAAGCCGGCGCGGTCATTGATCAGACGATCGAGGCGAGTCCGGATCCTCTGGCCGACACGGTCACCCTCGACGCGAGCGGTCTGCAGGTGAGTCCCGCGACGGCCTGGATGTTCGACTGGGACACCGCGGTCGAGGTGGGCATGGCGATGAGCATCGATCTGCGGGAACTGGAGGGCGGACCCGCATTCTCCACAGTCCTTGTGCTCGGGCTGCGGCCCGGCGAGGATCCGCAGGCCGCCGCCGCCGAGTTCGCAGAAGTGCTGGAGATGCACGAGCGGTCCTCCGGGCTGGCATTCGTGCCCGATGGCACGGCGACGAACAACGTGCCGGACGAACCCGCCGGCTGGACCAGACACGATCGGCAGCTGCGCGCTGCGGTCAAGCCCGAGGCAACGGCATATGACGCGCTGGCCGGTCGCAACGCCGCAGTGCTCGCTCGCGCGCTCGGTCTGGCCGACCCGACCTGCCTGGCACGGGCCAAGGGGTCCCGGCGAACCGACCGGCAAGACGCCGTGCTGATGAACAAAGCCTTGTACGAGCCCGTTCTTGGACACTACGTCGACCGTCTGTTGGGCGACGGGGTGAAACCCGGTCTGGATCGCGCCGCCGAACTGGCGTTGCGCAAGCTGTTCATCGACGAGGTCGCTGGCGGCAGTCCCCTGCCCGCATTGCCGGATCGGCCCTCAGCCGTATGGCATCTTGCCGATAGGAATCCTGCCGCCCCCAGCGATGGCACCAGAGGTCACCTCGTGCGCATTCTCGACCTGCTCGAGCCCGAGTGGCGCAGGTCCGTCGACAACGTCGTGCGCATCGACCCGAACGCGACCGACACGGTCATCGTCGAAGGTGACTCCGGGTCCCGAGCCGGTCGATCTCATCCCGGCGGTGCTGGCGTCGCAGCCGCATGCGGCGCGGGTGTTCAGCCGCACGTTCTACTCGCTCGACGATGATTTCTGGGCCTTCCTGAGCCCCCAGCGGCTGTATTCCTTCATGGTCGACACCTGGATTCCGCAGGAGCACCCCGAACTCGTGGATTACATCGCGGCCATACCGCAGGGCGCGACGATCGACACTCAGATTTCCCTGTGGGAGTTCGCCAAATCGATCGTGGTCTCCGACGACGATCTCGACGACGGCATCGGCTTCGACATCCCGGCGCAGCGCAAGCAGAACGCGATAGACACCATCGACAGCGTTCTGCTGCTTCTCGGGGGCTGGGAGTTCAGGCAGCGCCCCCACCGCACGCTGGGTCTCCCGCGGTGGAACGGTGCTCTGGGACATCCGCACCCGCCACAACTCGTCGATGGTCGATACGGCACGGAGCAGGAGTGGTCCTCAGAATCCCTGATCGGCGCCGCAGATGTGCCCGACCAGCACGCTCCGCCTGCCTATCTGGCCGACCTGGCGGCTCGGTTCTCAAGTGCGCCGGGATCTGCCAGCTCCCCTGCCGGCCGAGTTCGCCCACCCACCCCTGCTGTACCAGTTGCTCAGCCTCACAGAGGCCTCGATGGATGAACCCCGACGGCGCCAGGCGACTGCCAAGGCGATCACCGGCCTCGCCGCGATCGCCGGCCGTCCCGGAGGATCCGACCAGCTCGAGCGGCTCATGCTGGAGACGCTGGGTCTGGTCACCAACCGGCTGGACGCCTGGGCGACGTCCGTTCACACGTCGCGGTTGGCCGAGTTGCGGGGAGACGACGACCCGCCAGCGGGAGGGATCCACATCGGTGCCTATGGCCTAGTGTGCGACCTGGCGCCGAGTCCTGATCGTGGCAGCAACGGCTTCGTCCACGCCCCGTCCCTGTCACACGCCGCGACGGCCGCCGTTCTGAGGTCGGCCTGGCTGAGCCACGGCACGACCGCCGCCGACTCGGCGGCTGCAGTGGATGTGTCCTCCGCGCGAATCCGGACCGCGCAGTGGGTGATCGACGGCATCCGCAACGGGCAGTCGCTGGGTGAGTTGCTCGGGTATCGATTCGAGCGGCTCCTGCACGACACCGCGGCCAGCGGCGCGACCCTTGACATCCGGCGGCAGGTGATCGCGTTGCGCAGAGCCCGTCGACGGTGTCGAACTGCTGGAGATGCGCGACCGGCTGGCGCTGGGGGGCCGGCTGGCCCCGGTCGCCGCACAGATACGCCGTGGCCTCGACGACATCGCCTGGGTGGCCGACGCGGTGGCCGACGCTGCTCTGTTCGACGGAACGCATCAGCTCCTGCAGGGGAACTCCGCGCGGGCCGCGGCGATGTTCGACTCCATGAGTCTGGGCTTGGGTACGCCCCCGGAGTTGCGCTCTCACGTCAGCGCTCACGGCGGGCTGACCGTCGAACATCGCGTGCTGGTCGTACTCGATGCGCGTTCCCGTCCGGATGGGCGTTGGCCGCAGGGGATGCGCGGGATGCTCGCACCTGCCCTTGAGCGGTGGGCGCAGAGTCTCCTGCCCGACCCGGCGTCGGTGCTGCTGCGGGTGGTGGATCGTCCTGAGGACGGTGTGCGCCAGATCCCCCTGGCCGACTTGGGGATGGCAGCTCTCGACGTCGTGGCATTGACCCATCCCGACCCGACCGGGATCACCCCGGCGTTGCGCTGCCTTCTGCAGCACAGGTTCGGGCTGTCCGACGACGTCCGGGTCCTGACCGGCGAAGGGGGCGGCGTCACCTTCGAGGAAGTCCAGTTGATCTGTCGTGAGATCGCCGCGGTGCTTCAGAGATCGGTGGTCGGGACGAGCGCTGCCTTCCATCCGGCGACCGGTGACGAACCGGAGGGGGCGCCCCCTCCGGCGCTTGTCGCCCACGTCGATCTTCTGCGGGAGACGTTCGCCGATGCCCTGGCCGCCGATTTCCCCTCACGGTGGGAAGTGTTGGCCCGATACGGATGGGCGCCGGGACCGACCCGGAGGCCACCGGGCGCAACTGGCCGCCCGGCTGGCGAAACTGGACGCCAAGCGGTCGGCCGAAGGCGTCAGCGCCACGGATACGTTGACCGCTCTGTTCGCCAGCGCCCCGCACGTGGTGCCTGAAGTCACCTACTCCGCGAGCAGCGCCGGTGCTCTCGTGAGGTTCTCGGCCGGTCTTGCGAGCAGCGACGAGATCGACGATTGGTTGGACGCGGTGGCCCATGTGCGACCGGATGTCGCACGCCTGTCCGGGGCGCTGATGCTCTCGAACCTCGCCGGGGTGCCGGCCAGCGCTGTGGCAGTGGGTCAGGACGTGGTGGTCCCCGGTGAGCGCTGGGCCGCGACCCACCTGCCGCCGCCCGGTGCGGCGGGCCGGGTGTCGGTGTGTGCTGCAACTGTGGATGGTTGGATCCCGCGGGAAGGCGATGAAGTCTGCGTATTGATCATCGATGCCTGGTCCGAGCAGATTCCCCGCACCGACGCAGTCACCGGCGTCGCATTCCACTACGACGCCCCGAGCAACCGCCCCCCGCAGTCATGGTTGCTCGCCACCGCTCCCGCGGACCAGCCGTGGTCGATGGGGTTGATCGCCGACATGGTTCTCGACACCGTCGACTGGGCGCGCAAACGTATGGTCGCGCCTGAAGACCTCGGCGACTGGGGACACGGCATCCCCACGTCGGTCGTGCCCGGGGTCGTGACCCCCTGGCCCGGCGAAGAGGAGTCCGAATCATGAGATGGAGCCGGATCGAATCCATGGGCCGGGCCGCCGACTTCGCGGATGGGATCGCAGCACGCATCGCGGACCCTCTTTGGATGCTCGGCAGGCAGTGGCAACTCGGTGAACTCACCGGTGACGACGCCACTCAGCCCGCCGCCGTCAGGGTTCGTGTCCGGCACGCGCCGCTGGTGGGCTATCAAGCCGGCGATGACCGCCCTCGGCGGCTTGGGCCAGAACAACCCCTCGAACGACTCGTCGAGGCAGGTCCGCCACCGCCCATGGGTCCTGGGGCTGTCCACGACACGGTTCGAGCCGGTGAACGCCTGCGCCGCCGCCTCGATCGTCTGGGGCTGTCCCAGGCGGTGGCGGCGTTGCGTACGGCATTTCCAGTCGACCCACATGGCCAGGGAGCGGTCCGGCTGGGTGCCACCGAACAGGCACGTCTGGACATGCTGATCCGGCGCGGCATGGACGGCCGCGCGGTGGCAGCGGCCACCGGCAGCACCCTCCAGCAAGCGCTTTCCGAGTTGCCCGCAGCGGAGCGGCCAGCGCTATGGATGTCATCCGCACATGGTCCAAAGGTGAAGACGTCGAGTCCTCGGCGGCGTGGATCCCCGAACGCTTCGAGCATCGGTTCTCCGTGTTCGCGCAGGACCGCGATGAGTTGATCGCGCTGCGGGCGCAAGCGCACCAGGGTGGGATGCTCGACTGGCACAGCTTCGACGTCGACCCGGATGCCGCCCTGTCCTCGACCCCGACTGGGAGTGATCGCGGGTCGTCCACGGAGGTGACCGCCATCGCGGCACCCGTACGCTTTGCAGGGATGCCCGCCTCCCGGTGGTGGGAGTTCGAGGACGGTGAGGTGAACCTCGGCGATCTCGACGCGGGGCCGGCGGATCTGGCCAGGTTGGCCGTGGCCGAGTTCGCGACGGTCTACAACGATGATTGGTTCGTCGTGCCGGTACGGGTTCAGCGGTCATCACTGGTCCGGGTTGAAGAACTCACGATCATTGACACCTTCGGCGAGAAACACACGATCCGGCCCGCCTCGTTGATCGATTCCCGACGCGACGCTGAGTCGTCCGATGAGACCCGAGCGTGGCGCTTCTTCGAACTCGACGGCGACCCGCACCATGCGCAGAAGCGGGCCCCCTGGCTGCTCGTGCCGCCCTCCTTGGCCAGTACTTTGCATGGCCCGCAGCTCGAACGCGTTGCCTTGGCTCGCGACGAGGATGCCAATCTGGCGTGGGCGATCGAGCGGATCGTCGAAGGCCCCCTCGGCCGGCCCATCGACCGCGCCAGCACCTGGGCGGGTAACGATCGGGCACCGTCGTCGCAGCACAGAGCAGATGCGACGTGGTGGTACGAACTCGAAACGCCGCCCCCGCCATGGTGGATCCCCCTGGTCCCCGAGCGCCAGGATCCGACCACCGAGCAGGTCCGGCTGCGCCGTGCCCGGATGGCCACCTGGGACGGACAGGATCCGCGCGACATCGGCCCCAAGGGAACACTGCTGGAGCCGGGCGGGCCATTCTTCGTGTACGAGGAAGAAGTGCCGCGAAGCGGTGCCACGGTGTCCCGGTCGTGGCAGTGGGCACGGTGGCAGGATGGGTCCGCGCACCTGTGGCTGCAGCGGAGCAAGCAGAACGGCCACGGCGAACGATCCGCCGGACTGCGTTGGGACGTGCTCCACGACAGCCCACCTGGCGACGGGTCGTGATGGCCGCCGGCAGGTGGGTACCCGGCAATTGATGGCTGTTCCTCGGCGCCCAGGCCAGACCTTTGGTGTAGATCGGCACCAAAGCGGCGCCAACCGCATCCGGCCCGATTAAGGTGGCGGCCATGCGCACAGTCCTCATCGCCGCCACCGCAGGAGCACTCGTCCTGACCGGGGTGGGAGCAGCTCAAGCAGACAGCACAGCTTCCGGAGAGGTGGCATCCGGTGGCGCCAAAAACGTGACGGTCATGACCCGCAATCTGTTCCTGGGTGCCGACCTCGGTCCGGCGTTGGGCGCCACCGGCGGTGGGGAGTTCGTCACCGCGGCCGGTGCGATCTTCCGCCAGCTCGAGGCCACCAACTTCCCGCAGCGGGCCAAGGGCCTGGCCGACGAGATCCAAACGCGCAAACCCGGACCTGGTCGGCCTGCAGGAGGTCGTCGCTGTGGCGCAAGGGCCCGGTGAACCTGAACGCGGTGTTCAACCAGGAGCCTTCCGCCAAAGGTCTACCAGGACTTCCTGAAGATCCTGATGAAGCGGATCAACAAAGGGCAAGGTCAAGTACGAGGTCGTCAAAGTGCAGGACGAGTTCGACTTCGAGGCCCCGCGGACACCGACAACAACCCGAAGACCGGGACGAACGGTGCCGAGGCGAACTAACGGCTCACCATGCGTGACGCCATCCCTCAAACGCGCCGACAAGGGGATTGCGACCAAGGACCTGCAAGGGGCGCAGTACACGAAGAAGAACAGCTTCAGCGTGAAGGTCGCCGGGTTCGTCACGGTGACGTCGCTGCGGGGGTGGCTGTCGACCCGCGCGAAAATGCGCGGCGGCAAGTGGTTCACGTTCGCGAACACCCACCTGGAAGCTTTCGACGACCGCACCCAGGTGCCCAGCATCCGCGCGAAGCAGGCCAAGGAGTTCGCCAAAGCGATGGCCAAGGTCAAGGGCCCGCTGATCGCGGTCGGCGATTTCAACTCCGACTTCCCGGGCCTGGGTGCCCGGCGACGAGCAGGCGTTCGAGTATTGCGCAAGGCAGGGCTTCAGGACATCGGCACGACCACGCCGATGAGCTGCTGCATCGCGACCTCCGACGACATGCAGAACGGCGGCTCGATCGACGAGTTCGACCACCGCGTCGACCAGATCTTCACCACCACCCCGAAGAGGGTCAAGAAGATCAAGACCTGGGTAGTGGGCCGGGAGCAGTCCTACGGGTTCTGGCACTCAGATCACGCCGGGGTCGTGGGCAAGTACCTGCTCAAGTAGTCACTGCAGGGTCCGCAGCCAGGCGCTGGTCTCCTGCCGCTTCTCGCGGACCCACTCGATGCGTGCGCCCGCGACGATCAGTGCCGCGCCTGCCAGTGCCAACGCCATCCAGCGCGGCAGCGTGTCCAGGGTGGCCCAGAGCTGGGCGGTCGCAGCGATCGAGACAGCCAGCGTCGCTGGAACGACCAGTCCCAGCAGGTGACCACGCACTCCCAGGAGCAGGCACACGACTCCGGCGAGCATCACGATCAGGAAGCGTGCCAGTGACGCCGTCGACCAGGGTTCGTCCCAGATCACCAGCGCGCTGGGCAGTAGGGCGGCGCTCAGCGCGGGAGCGTACAGGATCAGGGAGCGGCGCTCGCCGGACCGGAACTGGACGAGGCCCGCCAGCAGCAGCAGTCCCGCCAGGACCAGGGCCGGGACCTCGAAGAAGGGAACCTCGGTCACCTGCAGCAGGAACGCCGTCTGCACGAACAGCGCTGCGAACCACGCGAGGACGGCTGCTCCCTTGCGCAACGAGAACGCGAACAGGCCGACACCCGCGACGCCGAAGAACCATTGCGGATCCGGTGGAGCCGTTCCGATGAGCCAGGTACTCCACAGCGCACCGACGGTCACCGCGGCCAGGGCGATGCCCCAGCGTGCGAGCAGGAACAGCAGCGTGGTGCCAGCAACCGCCACGACCACCGTCAGTGCGATGGAGGTCGGCACCAGCAGCGAGAGCAGGCCCAGCCAGAAGCCGAACAGCGGCCAGCCGATCCAGATCGAGACGCGGTGTCCCAGGACATCCTGCAGCAACAGCAGAGCCAGCAGGGCCACCGCAACCACGACCACAGCGCCGGTGGGCGGGTCGTAGCCGAGCAGGGACAGCGTCAGGCCCGAGGCGAGCACCAGACTCAGCCCTTGCGGTCACCCGCACGGGCAGCCGGTCGGTTCTCAACGGGAACGCCACCAGGACCGCCGTCAGCGCCACGTACGCGATGCCGGACAGCGTGGTGGTGAGCTCGGATGCCAGTGGGCCAGTGACCATTCCCATTGCGCTGGCCAGCAGCACCAGCGAGCTCAGCCAGCCGAGCCACAACCACGATGTGACACCGAAGCGGTGACCCGCCAGGAGGCCGAACGCGACCGCCACCGAGCAGACAACCAAGGAGTAGGGCGAGTCGATATCCACCCAATCCTCGGGCAAGGCGCCCAACCCGGGTCCAGCGGCCGCCACAATGAGGCCCAGTGCGAACGCGACCACGGCCAGTGCTTCGGTGGTCCGGGGGACACGTGTGCGCAGCCGGATGGCGGCGAATCCGCTGAGCAGCGCCGAACCGGCCAGGATCGCCAGTTGTCCGAACGGCCCGAACAGTTCCCACGCGACCGCCACGAACACCAGGCCAGCGAGAATCAGCAGCGCCGCACCGAGAGTGACCAGAAGTGTCTGTGCCGAGCCCTTGCGCGGGGGTGTGACCGGCGGGTGTGGCCCCCCGGCCGGCCAGATGCCGTAGGCCTGTGCGGTGGCCGGGTCCGGCGGTGGTGCTTGTTCGGCGATCCGATCAGCGAGCCACTGCCGGCGCTGGGTGAGGTATTCGTACTCGCGCAGGTACCCCGCGTACCCGCGGAACCCGCAGGTGCAGGTGAGCATTCCGTCGGCGTCCGGGACCGACAGGGCGTGGCCGCACTGTGGGCATTGGCTCACATGTCAACCGTACGCCGTGCGGCTTACCCAGCGGTGGACCACCCGAAGTGGGCAACCACCGTTGGCGGATGCCAGGTTCACGAGGTGCAATCTGGACAAATCACGCATAACGCCGCTGAAAACCTCCCAAAGATGGCAGATTCAGGAAACCGAGGTCGTGTGGTGCCCACTTGTGGAGGCCGTGTCCAGCTCGAACTGAAGCAACCACTGCTTCGCGTCGAGTCCGCCGGCGAATCCGGTGAGCGCGCCGGAGGCGCCCACCACGCGGTGGCAGGGCACGATGATCGAGATGGGGTTACGCCCGTTGGCCGCCCCGACCGCCCGGGCCTTGGCCGGGTCGCCCAGTCGGGCCGCCTGTTGTGCGTAGGTCATGGTTTGTGCGTAGGGGATGGTTAGCAGCACGTCCCAGGCGGCCCGCTGGAACTCGGTCCCTTGTGGATCCAGCCGCACATCGAACGTGGTGCGACGCCCCGCGAAGTACTCGTCGAGTTCGGCAGCCGCCTGAGCAAGGACCGGATGGTCGGGCTGGAACTCGCCGACTTCGGTGGATCGAGCGTCGTCGGGCCACCAGACGGCCTGCAACCCCTCGTCGTCGGCGACGAGGGTCAGGATGCCGACCGGGCTGGGGTACTCGCAGTAGGGCATGTCAGTTCTCCAGGTTCCATAGGTAGTGCATGGCGTAGGAACGCCAGGGTTTCCATCGCAGGTCGTCGGCATCAAGACCGCGGGCCCGGGCCGCTTTCGCGATTCCCAGATCCGAGGGCAGGCTCACGTCCGGGTCGCCGAGCGCGCGCATCCGGATGTACTTGGCGGTCCAGGGTCCGATGCCGGGCACCTCCAGGAGGCTGCGTTCGGCCTCGTCCCAGTCCGAACCGGGGTCCAGCACCACTGTGCCGTCGGCGAGTCTGGCCGCCAGCTCGATGACCGTCGCTGCCCGGCGCCGCGGCATCGCGAAGACCGCCGGATCCATCTGCGCGATCTGCACGGAGGTCGGGAAGTGCGGTCCCCCCGCGGCCAGTCTCCCGGCGGCTGTGCACGCCGCTGCGACGCTCACCTGTTGGCCGAGAACCGCCCGGATCGCGGTTTCCGCGGGATCGAAGGCGGCCGGGCTGCGCAGTCTGGGAATGCGGATCGACCGGCAGAGTCGCCCGCAGGGTGTCCGCGACAGCGACCGGGTCCGCATCCAGGTCGAGCATCCGGCGCAGGCGGCTGACGGCGGGCGCGAGATCGCGCAGGTCGGACAGTTCCAGATCTACCCGGCAGTGATCGTCGTGGGCGGTGATGCCGGCCCGACCGTCGGCGTGCGGGAGGCGCAGATTCCGGCTGAACGTGGTCCCGTCCCAGGTCTCCACGCCGGGGATCGCACGCCGTCCCAGGAAACCCAGCAACACATCGCCGGCGAACGGGGTGCGCGTGGCAAGCCGGCAGGCTGATCCGCTCGCCACCCGCCTGCGAGGAACGCAGCGCGCTGGGTGTCACGGCGTACACCTCGCGGATCGTGTCGTTGAACTGCCGGACGCTGCCGAACCCCGCGGCGAATGCGATGTCGGTGGCGTTCAACGATGTGCTTTCTAGCAGCGTCCGGCGGTGAGGGCGCGGTGCGCGCGTGCGATGGCCAAAGGTCCGGCGCCGAGTTCCTCGGTGAGCAGCCGCGTGACGTGCCGTTGGGTGTAGCCGAGTGCGCCGGCCAGCCCGGCCACTCCGTCACGATCGATCACCCCGTCGCGGATCAGTCGCATCGCGCGCGCCACGAGGTCGGAGCGTACGTCCCATTCCGGGGAGCCGGGGGATGCGTCCGGCCGGCACCGCTTGCAGCCGCGGAAGCCCGCGGTCTGTGCAGCCGCTGCCGTGCGGTAGAAGTCGACGTTGCCGGGCTTCGGCGTGATCGCCGGACAGCTGGGGCGGCAGTAGATCCCAGTTGTGTGCACAGCGGTGTAGAACCAGCCGTCGAAGCGGGTGTCCCGGCTGGTCACCGCGCGGTAGCAGGCCTCGCGGTCCAGTCCGTCCATGGCTCGATTCTCGCCGCCGCTGCACGCGATGGCTAGCGGTTTTCGGACATCACGCTAGGTGTGTCCCTTGGTGGTACCGCAGCAGCCAGCGGGAGTGTTCGCGCACCCACACCGACGATCGTCGGGTGTCCCCGAAGTCGTAGGTGACAAGCGCGATGCCGTAGGCCAGTTCGGCCGCGCAGGCATTACTCATCTCCCCCGAAATCGCTGGATCCGCGACCAGAGCCTCGATCATCTCGGCGCGGGTCCAATGGCGGCCCGAGGCGCCCACTTCGGTGAAGTCCGGATGTAGCAGGCCGTCAAGCGCAACCGGATCGGCCCGCACGGCGGGATCGAGCAGGTGGCGCTCACGGCCCAGGGCGGGGTGTGTCACGGGCGGGACCCACGCCGACGCGTCACTGGTCGACGACACTGAAGTCGCCGCGGATGCCGTCGCCGGTCATGCCCGGCTTGCACGAGGTGATGTAGTCGCCCGCTTCAACGTCCACCACCAGGTCACGCGCGACCCCGGGGCCGATGTTCTCGACCTCGGCGACGACCTCGTCATTGTCACGCAGGAGGTAGAACTCGGTGGCCTGACCGCCGGTGTTCTGCACGGAGAACACGACCGTGCCGGCAGGGGCCTGCGTCGGCATGACCTCACACGCGGAGTCGCCTTGCTGGTCACGGCCACCGGGGTCGCATCCTCAGTGCTGTCGGGATTGCTGGTGCATCCTGCGAGAACCAGGACCGCGGCCCTGCGACGAACAGATGCTTCACGCGCTGCGTACTCCTTCACGGGGTTGTCCTGGCAGGTTTGGGTGTGCGCATCTTCAGGATGAACAGGGTCATGACGATGCTGACGTAGGCGAGCCATCCGGATGGCGCTCAGCACCGAAATGGCCGGTGTGAAGTTGATCGTGCCCTTGAGTAGGGTCGCGTACCAGGTGCCCGGAGCGATCAATCGCTGGACGTCGAACGCGAGAGTGTTCAGCCCGGGCAGGACACCCGCCTCTTGCAGGTCGTGGATCCCGTGACGGCGGGGACACCGGCGGCCACGATGATCAGTGCGGCTCCGGTCCACGTGAAGAACGTGCCCAGGTTCAGCCGCAGCGCACCGCTGTAGATCAGGGTAGCCCAGCGCCACCGCGGTCGCGATGCCGAGCAGGGCACCCAACAACGGGGGTGGTGCCGGAACCCGTGGACCGTACCGCCGCCCACAGGAACAGGGCGGTCTCGATGCCTTCGCGGGCCACGGCCAGAAACGCCACGACCACCAGCGCTCCCACCCCAGCCTCGGCGGCTTTGTCCATCTTCGAGTGCAACTCACCCTTCAGGTGCCGGGCGTTGGTGGCCATCCAGAAGATCATCCACGTGACCAGCCCGACAGCGAGGATCGACAGGGTGCCGCCGATGATCTCCTGCGCTTCGAACGTCAGGCCGCGGGTGCCGAACGTGAGCACCGCGCCTACCGCCAGTGACAGCGCCACCGCCAGCCCGACACCGGTCCAGACGTGGCGACTCAGGTGGGTGCGTTCGGTCTTCACCAAGTACGCGAGCAGGATGCTCACGATCAACGCCGCCTCGAGGCCCTCGCGCAATCCGACGAGGTAATTGCCGATCACCGATCCTCCAAAGTTAGGTAAGCCTTACCAACTATAGGGGCGTGGGCCGGCGTTGCGATAGTCCCCCGTAACCGGGAGTTCGCCGTAGTCGGGCCGACTTCCACGCAGTTCGTCGCTTGGACTGCTGCGCCGCTCCCTACTTCCGCCCTGGCGCAGGCGTTGGAGTTATGTACGTACGTTGGACAAGCGCACGTCCGTTGGAGTTGCGCGCTCCGTGGATCTCCAACGCATGTACCGATCTCCAACGTGCGTACCCAACTCTCACGCCTGTGGGTCAGCCGCCCGCCCTGGCGCAGGCGTGGGAGTTATGTACGTACGTTGGACAAGCGCACGTCCGTTGGAGTTGCACGCTCCGTGGATCTCCAACGTATATACCGATCTCCAACGTGCGTACCCGCAACTCTCACGCCTGCGCGTCGGACCCCGAGAGCCCTGGACGTAGGCTGAAACCATGGATCGCCCGGTCTTGCCAGGTCGAGCAACTGGTACGACGATTCGGTGAGCACACCGCCGTCGACAAGGTCTCGTTCACGATCCGGAACCGGCGAGACCTACGGACCGCTGGGTCCCAACGGCGCAGGCAAGACGACCACGATCTCCGTGATCGCCGGACTGCTGAGGGCTGATGAAGCACCGTGACCCTACTCGGCGAACCCGTGACACCCCGCGCAAGTCGCTGATCGGGCTGGTGCCGCAGGACATCGCGTTCTACCCGGATCATCGGCCGTCGAGAACTTGCAGTTCTTCGGAAGGCTCCAGAATCTCAACGGCAAGGCGTTGAGCGCCCGGATCGACGAGGTGTTGGACGTCGTGGGCCTGGCGGATCGGGCCAAGGACCGCATCGAGACCTACTCCGGGGGATGAAGAGACGCGCGAACATCGCCGTCGGGCTCCTGCACGAACCACGGCTGCTGATCCTGGACGAGCCGACGGTGGGGGTGGATCCGCAGAGCCGCAACAGCATCCTCGAGGCCGTCGCAGAGCTCGGCGGGTCCGGAATGGCGGTCCTCTACACCACGCATTACATGGAGGAGGCCGAACGGCTGTGTGACCGCATCGGCATCATCGATCAGGGTCGTTTGATCGCGGAGGGCTCGCGCGACGAACTGGTTCAGGGTCTGGGGGAGAAGGCCACCGTCAGTTTCCGAGTCGCCGGTGGGCGCGAGGACATCGAGGCCTGGCGAGTGGACCTCGAACGGCTGCCGGAAGTGAACGCCGTGAACGACGTCGAATCCGGACTGTCCGTTGTCACCGCCAGCGGTCCGGGTCTGATCGCACCGGCCGTGCAGTCCGCCCAGGCCCACCGACTCGAGGTGACCGAGTCGATGTCGTACAGCCCGATCTCGAAGCCGTCTTCTTGAATCTGACGGGGAAAGCGCTGCGCGACTGATGTGGCGCAACACGTGGTTGATTGCGGCGCTCGGCTTGCGCCGGTCCTTACGGGACCGGTCGATCCTCATCCAGGCGCTGTTGGCGCCGGTCGTCATCGCGCTGGTGGTGGGTGCGGCATTCGGATCGGGCTTCTCGCTCAACGTCACCATCGGGATCGCGGACGCGGACCGCTCCGAGATCTCCACGCAGATCGCGAAAGGCCTTGTCGGTTCCGGCGGGGACGGCATCGCGTTCTCCGCCGTGGCTGATCCGCAAAGCGTGCAGGCCGCCGTCGAGTCCGGTTCGTACGACGCGGTGGTCGTCATGCCCGCCGGACTGGGTGAGGCGGTGCTGTCGGGCCAGGACGCGCAGCTGGATGTGGTGGGGGTGGCCACGCAGCCGCTGGCGAGGTCGGTCGCAGAGGCGGTAGCCGGCGGTGTCGCCGCCGAACTGCAGACCGCGCGGGTCACGCGGTGGCCGCGAACGAGGCCGGCGTGGAAGACGTCGCCGCGTCGATCCAGAAGGCGGTGGCGTCCCCGCCGGCGATCACCGTGGAGCAGGGGGAAGTGGACGGCACGTTCTCCGTGATCGCCTACTTCGCGCCGGGGATGGCCATGTTGTTCCTGTTCTTCATCATCGGGGACGGTGCCCGGTCGATCGTTGCCGAACGCAAACAGGGCACGCTGCCGCGCATCCTCGCAGCACCGGTGAGCCCGACGTCCGTGCTGCTGGGCAAGACCGCGCAGGTCATGGTCGTGGGAGTCCTGAGCATGACCGCGGTGTGGCTGATCACGTGGCTGGGTTTCGGAGCCGACTGGGGTGACCCGGTGGGGGTCTTCGTCGTGATCGTGGCCGCAGTGACCGCGATCGCCGGCATCTCGCTGCTCATCACGGGGTTCGCGCGTACTGAGAACCAGGCCGACGCGCTGACCACGATCGTCGCGCTGCTGTTCGCCGTCGCCGGTGGGACGTTCTTCTGGGGGCGACCGGCGTGCTGGACACCATGCGGTTGTTCACCGAACGGGCTCGCGCTGTCGGCCTTCGTGGATCTGTCCGCCGCCCAGTCAGGACTGGCGGGGGTGATGCCGCAGGTTCTGCTGCTGCTGGCGATCGGGATCGGCACTGCCACCGCGGGTCTGCTCGCACTGCGGAACAAGGTGCTGTCATGAGGGCGGCACTGGCCACGGCCCGGTGAGTGGATTCGCTTCTTCCGCGACCGGATCGCGATGTTCAGCACCATTGCGCTGCCCCGTGTATCGTCCTGGTTCTGCTGATCGGGTTGAGTTTCGGGCAGTCCGGTTCACGGCTGCCGGTGGGGTTGCTCAGCGAGAACCCCGGACCGCTGGGGACGAGTCTGATCAGCGAACTGGAAGAGTCCGCCGCGGTTGACGTGAGGCTCTACTCCGACCGCCGCGACCTGTATCGGGACATCCGCATGGGGACGGTGGGGGGCGGCGTCGACGTGCCTGCGGACGGCTCACCCGTGCAGGTATACGTGCAGCAGGCGTCCAGCGGGGCGGGTGTGATCCTGTCCACGGTCAATGCCGCGGCGGCGCGAGTGAGTACCCAGGCGGTGGCCGTGGACGTTCTCGTCCGGCGATGTCCCCGTTGCGCGAGCGGAGGCGGCTGTGGACGACGCGCTGGCAGAGGTCCCGCCCGTGACGGTCGCCGCCCGTCCCCTGGGCGCGGTCAACGAGATGGAGGAGAACCGGTTCGCCTCCGCCGTGCCGTCGCAGTTGATGCTATTTGTCTTCCTCAACGGGTTGCTCGGAGCGGCGGCACTGGTTCAGGCGCGGCAGTTGCGGGTCTTCCAGCGCACGCTCTCGACGCCGCACGGCCTGGGGGTGTATCTGTCGGGGCTCGGGGCGTCGCGGGTCGCGATCGCTTTGCTGCAGTCGGCCATCTTGCCTGGGGCCTGGGGTGCTGTCCTTCGGCGTCGACTTCGGCGTCGCCGTTGCGGTCGCTGGTGGTGGTCTACTCCGTGATCGCCGGAGCCGCCGGCATGCTGCTGGGCGGTATCGCGAACGCCCGGGCAGGCCGTGGCCGTGGCCGTGCCGCGGGCATCGTGCTGGGCATGCTAGGCGGGACGATGTGGCCGCTGTCGGTCGTCGGTCCGCTGATGGCACGCATCGGTCACCTCACCCCACAGGCCTGGGCGATGGATGCCTGGAACCAGATCATCAACGACGGCGCCGGTCTGGCCGGGATCGCCACAGAACTCGCGGTACTCACCGGGTTCGCCGTGGCTCTGAGCGCGCTGGCGGTGTGGGCTCTGGGACGTCATGCCCGCACCGGTCGATGAGAGACTTGGCGGCCTATCCCAGCCATCCCCGAAGCCTGACCAGGGCTCGTCGAGCACTGCGGGCTGTTTGCAAACGCCCAACGAACGTATGGGCCGGTCGCTTCGGGTGATCGCTCAGGGCCGACTGCGGAATCGCCACGACGCCGGCCTCATAAACACCTGTTGACAGAATTCCGCGCCGGTGGCGAACCCGGCCGGCCGCACGTCCGTGGTCGCGAAGTACGTGCCCCGTGGCGCGATGACTCGTAGCCCCAGATCCGCCAGCCCATCGCACAACCGGTCGCGCTGCTGTGCAAGACCCTCGCGGAACTGTTCGAAGTAGACATCGGACAACCGCAGCCCTGTCGCCATGGCGTACTGAAACGGGCCGCCGGACACGTAGGACAGGTGCTGGCGCACCACCCGCACGGCCGCGATCAGGTCAGCGGGTCCGCTGGCCCAACCGACCTTCCATCCGGTGAACGAGAACGACTTGCCGCCGGACCCGATCGTCACCGTGATCCCACATCCCCGGCAGCGAGGCGATCCGGGATGTGCCGGTTGTTGTCGAACCACAGGTGTTCGTAGGCCTCGTCGGCGATGACGAGCAGGTCGTTGGCCCGCGCGAACTCAGAATTGGCCGACAGTTCGGCCTGGGTGAAGACGATGCCGGTCGGGTTGTGGGGGCTGTTGAGTAGAAGCAGGCGGGTGTTCGCGGTGAGCGCTGCTGACATCGCCGCCACATCCGGGCGCAGGGTGTCCGCGACAAGCGGCACCGCGATGCGGCGGGCACCCGCCAGTGAAATGACCGCACCGTACAGGTCGAAGTAGGGGTCCAGCACCATCACGTCCGCCCCCGGCTCGACCAGTGGCGAGCACCGCCGCGGGCGATCGCCTTCGGACGCGCCGGTGGCCCGACCACTGCGTCGGCCGCGTCGACCTGCAGGCCGTAGAACCGGTCCTGGTGTTCGCTGATCGCCGCTCGCAGGTCGGGCAAGCCGTGAGCCGGGGATACTGATCGCCCAAACCCTCCCGGATCGCGCGCTGGCGACCTGTCGGACCTGGGGAGGTCCGCCGGTGTCGGGAAACCCCTGCCCGAGGTTGATCGCCTCGAGTCGTGCAGCCAGCGCGGACATCTCGCCGAAGATGGTCCGCTCGTGGGAGCGCATTCTTGACACCAATCGATCCGGCATGCGTCCGATTCTGCGGCCTCCGGTGGCATGACTCGCGTTGGGGGGGAAGATTCCCAACCGTGGGTGTTGCACTGGTAACTGGACCGACCGCCGGGATCGGGCGCGAGATCGCCTTTGAACTGGCCCTGCAAGGCCAAGGCTGATTCTGGTTGCACGCGACGAGCGGCGGCTCAACGACCTGGCCGACGAACTGGGCAACTGTCGGGTTCTGGCAGCGGACCTGTCCGATCGTGAACAACTCAAGCAGGTGGAGCAGGCAGCCACCGGGGTGGACTGGTTGGTCAACAACGCCGGCTACGGCATCACGCAGAGTTTTCTGGAATCCACCGTCGAGCAGGAGCAGGCGCTGCTGGATGTGCTCGTGGTCGCGGTGATGCGGCTGACCCATGCCGCCCTGCCCGGCATGGTCGAGCGGGGGCGCGGCAGGATTCTCAACGTGTCGAGTGTCGCCGGCTGGCTTCCGATGGGGACCTACTCCGCGGCCAAAGCCTGGGTCACGACGTTCACCGAAGGGCTCGCCGCCGGGACGCCGGCGGGCATCCGCCACGGCCCTGTGTCCGGGGTTCACCGCACCGAGTTCCACGAACGCGCGATATGCGGGTCGACGGCCCCGGCTGGATGTGGCTGGACGCCGGCGCGGTCGCGAGGCAGGGTGTGCGTGACTGCGAGCGCGGCGTCGTACTCTCGGTGCGCGAGCCGCCGGTACTGGGCCGCCGCGACGGCCGCACGCTACACCCGCGCAGAATCCTGCGGGCCGCCACCAAGCCGAAGGAGTTCCGCTGATGCGTCTGGTTGTGCTGGGAGGCACGCGATTTGTGGGCCGGGCGATCTGTGCCGCCGCACATAAGCGGGGGTACGACGTCGTGGTCTTCAACCGTGGCCACAGCGGTCCCCGCCGGCCGGGGCCTTGGCGGTACGCGGTGACCGGACGACGATCTCGGATCTGCGCGACCTGGCCAAGTTGGTCGACGAACGAGGCGGCGCGGACATCGTGATCGACCCTGCTTGTTATGCGCCTTCACATGCCCTGACCAGCGCCCGGATCCTGCGCGATGTCGCACCGAGTTACGCCGTGGTCTCCACGGTCACTGCCCACAGCCAGTGGCCTGCGCAACCGGTGAGCTCGTCGTCGCCGGTCTACAGACAGGCATTACGCAAGGGGCCCAGCGACGACCTCGAGTTGTACGGCAGGCTCAAGGCGGGGTCGAACGAGCGGTGGAGACGATCTTCGGGAAGATCAACACGCTGGTCGTGCGGCCCGGGGTCGTGCTCGGCCCGCATGAGGATCTCGGCCGTCTTCCGACTACCTGCGACGGGCATCGCGCGGCGACTTCGTCGTCGGGGTGATCCTGCGCAGGCGTTCCAGTACGTCGACTCGCGGGATCTGGCCGACTTCATCTTGACGTGTGCGGAGACCGGGCGCCCGGGGCGTTACGACGTGGTGACGCGGACTGGGGAGTACACGTGGGGGGACTTCGCACAGGCCGTGGCCGAGGTCG
Organism: Micrococcales bacterium; assembly: GCA_016719135.1. Classification (GTDB taxonomy): domain Bacteria; phylum Actinomycetota; class Actinomycetes; order S36-B12; family UBA10799; genus JADKAV01. The sequence goes on from JADKAV010000021.1 coordinate 49,183, forward strand.
CCGGCAGCAAACCTGTCTTCGTCGAGGATGAACGGCTGCTGGCTGCCGGCGTCACGCCCTGGCGGGCCTGCCCTGTGGTCCCCGCAGGGGCCCGATGTCGAGGGGCTGTGGTCGGTCGACGGATCGGCCGCCTACGAATTCGGATTCTCGGACCGCCCGCTGCGCGACACCGTGGCGGACACGTGGAAGTGGCTGCAGAAAGAAGACCCGGACTGGACCCCTTCGTCGCGGGCGGCCGTGTCCGGAATCGATCCAGAGGTCGAGAGGCAGTTGATCGCCAGCACCGGCTGAACGCTGCTGCTCACCCAGCGGTCCGCGACCTGCCGGATTTCGCCCGCGATGTCGTCCCCTGGCGAGAGGTCCCACCCGCGCAAATTCCGCCAGGTGCGACTCATTCGTCCCCAGGTAGGTGACCGGCGCGTCCGGCCAGTCCTGCACACCGGGCTTGGGCAACTCGCCGTCCACGAGTACGTACCCGACGACCCGGCGCCTCGAGGCCCGCTGGGCGAACCCGAGAGCGGCCAGCATTCTGCCGGCGGCGCCCTGCGCGACCAGAAGCACAGGGTGCGCGGTTGCTGCGGGCGGCGGTTCGAAACGCGCAATGTCCGACCCAGGCGCCGGCCAGATCGAGTCCCCGTTGATCGGCTGCGACGCGAGCTCCTCAGGATTTTCACGTTGTAGTTGTACGCGGCCAGCTCCGCGGCGATCTCGCGCCGGGGCCAGGACTGTTCCGGCACCGGCGGCGGCGGCGATCAAGAGATCCGACACCCCTCCATGGTCAACTGCAATGACCGATCGGCAAATGGGCGCGCCGGACGCGGTCAGTCCAGACCGAGGTCCGCGAGGCTCAGGGCGGCGCGGTACTCCAGACCTGCTCGGCGCACGGCCTCCCCGGCACCGCGATCGACGATCACCGCGACGGCGACCACCTCGGCGCCTTCTTCGCGCAGGGCGTCGACCGCGGCCAGGATGCTGGATCCGGTGGTCGATGTGTCCTCAACGGCGAGCACGTGTCGCCCAGCGACGTCCGGGCCTTCGATGCGGCGCTGCAGGCCGTGTGCCTTGCCCTGTTTTCGCACCACGAATGCGTCCAGCGGCCGGCCCTTCGCGTGCATCATCGCGGTCGCGACCGGGTCCGCCCCGAGAGTCAGCCCGCCCACCGCGTCGTAGTGCAGGTCCGCGGTGAGTTCGCGCATGACCTCGCCGACCACCGGCGCGGCCTCGTGGTCCAGCGTCACGCGCCGCAGGTCGATGTAGTAGTCGGCTTCCTTACCCGAGGACAGGGTGACCTTGCCGTGCACCACCGCTTTGTCCAGGATCTGCTGCTTCAAGTGGTCGAGATCGCTCACAGCCTCAGGCTAGTCCCGCGGCGCCGTGCTCAGGGCGGTGGCGAACATTGGATGGTCGCGTCGGCGGCATCCAGGCGGGTGCGGGGCACAGCCGTGAGTTAGGTACGGGCGTTGGAGATCGGTACCTGCGTTGGAGTTCCGCGGGCCGTGCAACTCCAACGGGTGTGCGGTTGTCCAACGTGGGTGCACAACTCCAACGCCTGCGCCGGGGGCGGGAGTGCAAGTTCGCGCGCAAGGTACCGTCGTATATATGACGCAAAGCTTGGCCCTGCTGGATTTCCTGCAGCCGGAGAACATCCTCACCTGGCTCAGGCCGCTGGCGCTGATCGGCGTCATCATCATCATCTTCGCCGAGTGTGGCCTGCTGATCGGGTTCTTCCTGCCCGGTGACTCCCTGCTGTTCATCACCGGCCTGTTCATTGCGCAAGGCTTCATCGACACCCCGATCTGGCTGGCCGCGACGCTGCTGGCAATCGCCGCCGTGGCGGGCAACGCGACCGGCTACTGGATCGGCTACGTCGCCGGCCCCAAACTGTTCAGCCGCCCCGACTCGCGCCTGTTCAAAAGGAGTACGTCGACAAGACCCATCAGTTCTTCCGGGCGGTACGGAGCGAGGGCAGTGGTGCTCGCCCGGTTCGTTCCCATCGTGCGGACGTTCATCACCGCGATGGCCGGCGTCAGGCGGATGAACTTCCGCGTCTACATGATCTACTCGACCGTCGGCGGCATCCTGTGGGAGCCGGTGCGACCCTGCTGGGCTACGCGCTGGGCAATGTCCCATTCGTCAAGGACAACATCGAGCTGATCCTGATCGCGGTCGTCGGCATCAGTGTGCTGCCGATCGTCTACGAGTACATCCGGCACAAGCGCGAGGTCGCAGCGGATCCGCAGACGCAAGGCGCACCCGACCCGCAGTAGTCGCACCTCACAGGTGCTGCAGCGCCAGGCGTACGCATGGCGATCGCGGCGGCGGCCCGGCATTGATCGAACGAGTCGATCCGTATTGCGTGATGTGCAGGACCTCCTGGCACAGATCCAGGTGACTCGTCGCTGAGCCCGGGTCCCTCCTGCCCGGAAGCAACACACATGCACGGGGCAGAACCCTGCGTTCAATCGCGGTGGACCCCTCGATGTTGTCGATGCCGATGATGGGCAATCCCAGATCCAGAAGTCCCGCCGGATCACTATGGTGCTCAGACGTGCTGGTAGCGGTCGGTGACCATGGCTCCGCGCCGGTTCCACCTGCGGCGCCCGACGATGTGCACGGCGGCCACGTTGAAGGCATTGGCGGTACGCACGACCGAACCGATGTTGAAGTCGTGCGGAAGTTCTCGATCGCGATGTACCGGGTGCCGGGTGCTGTCGAGCTCGGCGATGATGGCCTCCGGCGCCAGTAGCTGGAACCGGTCCTCGACGTTGCGGGTGTCACCCTCGTGGGTGCGGGCCCACGGTCATGGGATCAGGCTAGCCAGTCGACGCGCGACGGCAACGTCCCGGTGGATCCTGCCTGCTGATTGCGTGCCGCACCGTTACGTGCCGGTAAACCGGATTGGTCGGACTCGGATTTGGTCGGGACCGGCTCGGTCGGACCAGTTCAAACCGGTGCCGGATCGGACCGCGGCGGGTTTCCCGTGTGCCTGCGCGGTTCGGCCCGACTCGCTACCCTTGGCGACATGCCCATCGCCACCCCCGAGGTCTACGCCGAGATGCTCGACCGCGCCAAGGCCGGCGCGTTCGCCTACCCGGCGATCAACTGCACGTCATCGCCGTCCATCATCGCCGCACTGCATGGCTTCGCCGAGGCGGGGAGCGACGGGATCATCCAGTTCTCCTGGGGCGGCGCCCAGTTCGCCTCCGGGCAGTCGTCAAGGACATGGTGACCGGGGCCGTCGCGCTGGCCGAGTTCGCGCACGTCGTGGCCGAGAAGTACGACGTCCAGATCGCGCTGCACACCGACCACTGCCCGAAGGACAAGCTCGACGGATTCATGCGTCCGCTGGTCGACATCTCCCTCGAGCGCGTCAAGGCGGGCAAGCTCCCGCTGTTCCAGTCGCACATGTGGGACGGCTCGGCCGTGCCGCTCGAGGAGAACCTCGACATCGCCGAGGAACTGCTGGACAAGTGCCACCGCGCCAACATCATCATGGAGCTCGAGATCGGCGTCGTCGGCGGCGAGGAGGACGGCATCGAGGCCAAGCATGACGCGAAGCTGTTCTCGTCGGTCGAGGACGGCCTGGCCACGGCCGAGGCACTCGGCCTTGGCGAGCGCGGGCGCTACCTGGTCGCCGCCTCGTTCGGCAACGTCCACGGCGTCTACAAGCCCGGCAACGTCGTCCTCACCCCAAGCATCCTCAAGAGATCCAGAAGGCCGTCGGCGAAGTACGGCGTCGACAAGCCGTTCGACCTGGTGTTCCACGGCGGGTCCGGCTCGCTGCTCTCGGAGATCCGCGAGGCCCTCGACTACGGCGTGGTCAAGATGAACGTCGACACCGACACCCAGTACGCCTTCACCCGCCCCGTCGTCACGCACATGTTCAAGAACTACGACGGCGTGCTCAAGGTCGACGGCGAGGTCGGCAACAAGAAGTTCTACGACCCCCGCGCCTGGGGCAAGGCCGCCGAAGCCGGGATGGCCGCCCGCGTGAAGCAGGCCTGCGAGGACTTGCGCTCAGTCGGAACGAAAATGACCTGGCCAGCCTGCAGGACGGATCGGGAGCCAACGGGTCATACGACTCCCCGACAGCTTCTTGGATCCCGCCTTGCGCGTCGCGGAGTCAGCCCTACCTAAGGTCGGGTTCTGGTATTCGGATTCCGTTGGACCCGCTCAGCGTGGAAGGATGCGCGCATGGACGTTCTCACCGATGAACAGTGCTGGGAATTGCTCAGCGCAGCCAGATTGGACGGCTGGCCGTGGTTGTCGCCGGACGCCCTGATATCTGCCCGGTCAACTACCTGGTGCACGAGGACCAGGTCATTTCAAGACCGCCGAAGGCAGCAAGCTTGCCTCGGTGATGACGCATCCGAAGTCGCGTTCGAGATCGACGGCTACGACGAGGCGACGAATGAGGCCTGGTCGGTGGTCGTGGCTGGAATAGCGCGGGTCCTCAGCCGGGAGGCGGATCTGAACCTCGCCGACACCCTGCCTCTTTTCCCATGGAACCTGGATCCCAAGCACCATTACGTGGCTATCGATGCCGACTCTCAGTGGCCGGCGGTTCGTCGCGGGAGGGGCCGGCACTAGGGGGTTCCTTCGGCATTTCGCTGACGGGCAAGCATGTCCGCGCTCGACCCTGACTCCCCATTCGATGAGGTGGGTTCTTTGCGGGTGGGAGGGGAGGCAAGATGCCGGCGATCGTGCTCGTGGGCGCCCAGTGGGGCGACGGAGGGCAAGGGCAAGGCCACAGACATCCTCGGTGAGCGTGTCGACTACGTCGTGCGCTACCAGGGCAACAACGCCGGGCACACCGTTGTCATCGGCGACGAGAAGTACGCGTTGCACCTGTTGCCGTCAGGCATCTTGACGCCAGCTGTCCCGGTCATCGCCAACGGAGTTGTCATCGACCCGACCGTGCTCGAGCGGAGATGAAGGCCTGCAGGCCCGCGGGATCAGCACCGACCGTCTGGTGATCAGTTCCAACGCACATCATCGCGCCGTACCACGTGGAACTCGACAAGGTCGCGAACGGTTCGCCGGGAAGAAGAAGATCGGCACCACCGGCCGCGGTATCGGCCCGGCGTACGGCGACAAGATCGCCCGCATCGGGATCCGGGTGCAGGACCTGTTCGACGAGGAGGGTCTGCTGACCAAGGTCGCCGGCGCCTGTACACCACCGCAATCAGGTCCTGTTGAAGATCTTCAACCGCCGCGCGATCGACGTGGATCTGGTGTGCGAACAGTTGCTGAGCTTCGCGCCCCTGTTCGCTGAACATGTCCAGGACACCGGCCTATTGCTCAACGACGCCCTGGACCAGGGCAAGCACATTCTGCTGGAGGGGTCGCAGGGCACGCTGCTGGATATTGACCACGGCACCTACCCGTTCGTCACATCGTCGAATCCGGCCCGGCGGTGCGTGCGCGGGCAGTGGCATCGGCCCCACCCGCATCTCCCGGGTCCTGGGAATCCTCCAAGGCCTACACGACACGGGTGGGGTGCCGGACCGTTCCGACGGAGTTGTTCGACGACGACGGCGAGCGGCTGCGCTCGGTCGGGGCGAGGTCGGCGTGACCACGGGCCGCGACCGCCGTTGCGGATGGTTCGACGGACCGATCGCTCGTAATGCCAGCCGGATCAACGGGCTCACCGACATCTTCTTGACCAAACTCGACGTGCTCTCCGGGTGGGACCGCATCCCGGTGTGCGTGGCCTACGAAGTCGACGGTCAGCGCTTTGACGACATCCCCCATGAACCAGCGCGACTTCGCCATCGCGAAACCGGTGTACGAGTACCTGCCGGGCTGGACGCAGGACATCAGCGTTGCCCGGGAGTTCGCGGACCTGCCACCGAACGCTCAGGCATACGTGCGGTTCCTCGAAGAACAGTCGCAGTGCCGCATCTCCGCGATCGGGGTCGGTCAGGACCGTGCCGAGACCATCGTGGTGCACGACCTCGTCGACTGAACGGATCAGGAGCCCCGAGGCCTGAAGCACCCATCCCTGGCAGACCGCCGCACACCCGCCTACCCTTGAGAGCGTGCGCGTATTGGTTGTAGGTTCCGGAGCCCGTGAACACGCCCTGGTCACATCTCTGCTCGCCGATCCGGCGATCAACAAGGTGGTGGCCGCGCCTGGCAACGCAGGCATGGCGCAGCAGATCGAGACCCAGCCGCTGGACGTGTCCGACCCGGCAGCGGTGGCGACCCTGGGCCGCGGGTTCGACCTGGTGGTGATCGGTCCACAACTGGAAGGCAGTAAGGACTTCGCCAAACAGATCATGGTCTCCGCCGGCATCCCGACTGCGGAATCGGAAACGGTGTCCGACGCCGAAGCGCTGACCAGAGCCCTCGATCGTTTCGGCGCCCCCTACGTGGTCAAGGATGACGGTCTGGCCGGCGGCAAAGGTGTGGTCGTCACTGACGACCGGGAAGCGGCACTGAAGCATGGCCGGGCATGTCTCGCAGCTGGCAGCCGGGTGCTTCTTGAGGAGTACCTCGACGGGCCCGAGGCCAGCGTCTTCTGCATCTGCGACGGCACAACCGTGGTCCCGCTGCTGCCGGCGCAGGACTTCAAGCGGGTGGGTGACGGCGACACCGGCCCGAACACCGGCGGCATGGGCGCCTACTGCCCACTGCCATGGGCCGATCCAGATCTTGCGCAATGGACCGTTGAACACGTTGCCCAGCCGGCGCTGTACGAGATGGCCCGGCGAGGAACCGCCTATCAGGGCGTGCTGTACGTGGGCCTCGCGCTGACCAGCAAAGGACCGCGGGTCGTGGAGTTCAACGTCCGGTTCGGCGACCCCGAGACTCAGGCTGTGCTGGCACTGCTCGAGACGCCGTTGGGCGGGCTGCTTTCGGCGGCCGCCGCTGGAGACCTGGCAGACGTGCCGCCATTGAGCTGGCGAGACGGCGCCGCCGTGACGGTGGTGCTCGCGGCTGCCGGATACCCGCAGTCCCCCCGCACCGGCGACGTGATCCGCGGGGCCGACGCCCCCGGCGTCCTGCATGCCGGCACCGCCATGCGCGACGGGGAACTGGTGTCGTCCGGCGGCCGGGTTCTGAACGTGGTGGCCACTGGCCAGACGCTTGCCGACGCCCGCGAGCAGGCTTACGCCACCGTGCGGCGGATCGAACTCGCCGATGGTCACTACCGCACCGACATCGCTCTGGAGGCCAGCCGATGATCCCCAATGTGCTCGCCACCCGCTACGCGAGCCCGCAGATGACCGACATCTGGTCGGCCCGGAACAAGATCGTTGCCGAGCGCCAGCTGTGGCTCGCGGTTCTGCAGGCGCAGGCCGATCTCGGGGTGGAAGTGCCGGACGGCGTGCTCGAGGACTACCGTGCGGTCGTCGACCAGGTCGACCTCGCATCCATCGCGGCACGCGAGCGGATCACCCGCCACGACGTGAAGGCGCGCATCGACGAGTTCAGCGCCTTGGCCGGTCACGAGCACATCCACAAGGGCCTGACCAGCCGCGACCTGACCGAGAACGTCGAGCAGATGCAGGTCCGGCAGTCGTTGCTGCTGGTGCGCGACAAGACCGTGGCGCTACTTGCCCGGCTGGCCCGGCTGGCCGCCGAGCACGAGGATCTGGCGTTGACCGGCAGGTCGCACAACGTCGCCGCCCAGACGACGACTTTGGGCAAACGTTTCGCCAGTGCCGCCGACGAGTTGATGGTCGGATACGAGAGGTTGCGGCACTTGATCGCCGACTATCCCCTGCGTGGGATCAAGGGTCCGGTGGGCACCGCACAGGACATGCTGGACCTGCTCGACAGCGAGGACGCGTTGACCGAGCTCGAACGACGCGTCGCGGGTCACCTGGGCTTCGAACGGGTGCTCACTTCCGTCGGGCAGATCTACCCGAGGTCCCTGGACCACGACGTCGTCGGTGCGCTGGTCCAGTTGGCAGCAGCGCCGTCGAGTCTGGCGACCACCATCCGGCTGATGGCCGGGCATGATCTGGTGACCGAAGGATTCCAGGCCGGTCAGGTCGGCTCGAGCGCCATGCCGCACAAGATGAACACGCGTTCCTGCGAGCGGGTCAACGGATTCATGGTGCTGCTGCGCGGATATCAGACCATGGCCGCGGACCTGGCTGGGTCGCAGTGGAACGAAGGCGACGTGTACTGCTCGGTGGTGCGCCGCGTTGTTCTGCCCGACGCGTTCTTCGCCTTCGACGGGATGCTCGAGACGATGCTGACCGTGCTCGATGAGTTCGGGGTCTTCGAGGCAGTCGTACAGCGGGAGTTGGACAAGTACCTGCCGTTCCTTGCGACGACGAAGATCCTCATGGCCGCCGTGCGCTCCGGGGTGGGCCGGGAGACCGCGCACGAGGTGATCAAGGAGAACGCGGTGGCCGCGGCTTTGGATATGCGGGCGACCGGTTGCGATCCGGGCGTGCTGCAGCGACTGGCAGAAGACCCGAGGCTGCCCTTGGATGCCGACGAGCTGGCCGCGCTCATGTCCGACCCACTGCAGTTCACGGGGGCCGCCGCCTCGCAGGTGCGAGAAGTCGGTCGACGGGTCGGCGAATTGGTCGGTGAGTATCCGCAGGCCGCGGCCTACGTGCCGGGTGCGATCCTGTAGCGCCGCCACAGCAACAACGCCGTCACGGTGAGCACCCAGGCGCTGGCGTAGAGCCACCCACCGAGCACGTCCGTGGGCCAGTGCACGCCGAAGACGACTCGGCTGGGGCCCATCAACACGCCGAAGGCGATCAGCGCAACGCCGACGATCCGGTTCCAGGGTCCGCGCAGCAGGTACAGCGCGACGATGCCGAACACCACCCACCCGTAGATGCCGGCCATGGTGTGACCGCTGGGGAACGAGAAGCTGTCAGGGGCTTCGAACGGATCCGGCCACACCGGCCGTTGCCGATCGATGGTGCGCTTGACCACCTGCGAGATGACCAAGCCACCTATTCCGCACGCTGCCACCCACAACGCCCACCACCGATGGTTGCGCAATAGCACCAGGACCACGACCACGGTGATCGGGAAGAGCACGGCTCCGCTTCCCATCAAGGCGAACATTCTGGCCAGTGAAACGGCCCAAGGGTTATCCAGAGCCCATGCGTGGACCGGGTCGGCGATGCCGGTGTCGATCGCGGGTGGCCCGGACGCGTTCGCGATCGCTATTGTCAGCGCGATCGCAGCGGCCCACAGTGCGGCCGCAGTGCCAGCGAGCAGGGGAATCCGGTTCCGGTGAGTGTCGATGCGGACAAGCCTGCCAGTCACGACTTGGCAGCGTCCAACCGCCGGGTATTGGAGCAGGTGAACGGCCGCCCCCGCGCTGTGGCGCAGTGCGGTGCCCGGCGAGCAGTCCGGCCCGGGGCAGGCGTTGGAGTCATGTACGGGCGTTGGACAACCGCACGTCCGTTGGAGTTGCGCGGTCCGTGGATCTCCAACGTGTGTACCGATCTCCAACGTGTGTACCCAACTCTCACGGCTGTGGGCCGGTGCGCGGGCGCAGTCCACCCCGGCGCAGGCATTGGGGTTAAGGCAGCCGTGGAGGCGACCACCCCCAGAAAAACCGAGTTCCACGCATCAGAAGGCGACCGTCAGGCTGTCGAGACTCCCCGCTTTCTCAATCACGAGCCAGGGGGCAGCCCAGAACGCACGTATCCCAAAAACCGCCTTGTCTGTCTTGGCAGGCCCGCAAGCCGGTCACGTTCGCCGACCCACGGCCGGCCCCGCTAGCGTGGGACGGTGGCAGCAGATCCGATCCCGGGCTGGACCCATGTCTATTCCGGGAAAGTCCGTGACCTCTACGCCGATGACGGGCGGCTGCTGTTCGTGGCCTCCGACCGCATCAGCGCCTACGACTGGGTTCTGCCGACACCCATCCCCGACAAGGGCCGGATCCTGACGGCGATGTCGTTGTGGTGGTTCGAGCGGCTGGCCGGCATCGTCGACAACCATGTGATCAGCGCCGACGTGCCGCAGCAGGTCGCCGGTCGTGCGGTGGTGTGCGAACGCCTGCAGATGCTGCCCGTTGAGTGTGTTGTGCGCGGTTACCTCAGTGGTTCGGGATGGGTCGACTATCAGGCCGATGGCGCCGTGTGCGGCGTCAAACTGCCCGACGGCCTGCAGGAGTCGCAGCGGCTTCCCGAGCCGATCTTCACCCCTGCGACAAAAGCGGCGATCGGCGATCACGACCAGAACATCGACTTCGGCGCAGTGGTGGATCTGGTCGGCGAAGATGTCGCCGAGCGGCTTCGCCATCTTTCGGTGCAGGTCTACACGTTTGCGCACGAGGTTGCAGCCAGCAGAGGGCTGATCCTGGCGGACACCAAGTTCGAGTTCGGGGTTCGCGGTGACGGCAGAATCGTGCTGGCCGACGAGGTGCTGACGCCGGATTCCTCACGTTTCTGGGATACATCCTCCTGGTCTCCCGGGGCCGCCCCGCCCAGTTTCGACAAACAATTCGTCCGGGACTGGCTGCGACTGGAATCGGGGTGGGACCCCTCCTCGGAGCAGGCGCCGCCCCCGCTTCCCGACGACGTGGTGCGGCAGACCCGCGGCAAGTATGTGCAAGCGTTCGAAATACTCACGGGGCAGAAGTTCGAGGGGGAGCAGCGATGACGACGTGGATGCTGACCGGAGGTGCCGGCTACATCGGCGCCCACGTGCTGCGGGCGCTGCAGGCCAGCGGCCGCGAGGTGGTGGTGCTCGACGATCTGTCCACCGGGGTGGCAGCGAAAGTGCCCGACGGAGTGCCGTTGTTGAGGGCCAATGTCGGGGACCGGATGACGGTCGGCGCGGCGTTGCGCGACTTCGACGTGACGGGCGTGGTCCACCTGGCGGCCAAGAAGGCCGTTGGCGAGTCGGTGGAGCAGCCTGAGTTCTACTACCGCGAGAACGTCGACGGGATGTTGTCGCTGTTGGAGGCCATGGCGGATGCGGGCACAAGCGCCCTGGTCTATTCCTCGTCGGCAGCGGTCTATGGCAACCCCAGCGAGGAGTTCGTCAGCGAGAATGCACCGCTGATTCCCGAGTCCCCGTACGGCCAGACCAAGGTGATCGGCGAGTGGATGACCCGCAACAGCGCCGTCAACCGGGACCTGTCGTGGACGGCTTTGCGGTACTTCAACGTCGCGGGGGCCGCGAGTCCGGAACTCGGCGACACCAGCGTGTTCAACCTGATCCCCATGGTCTTTCGTGCCCTGGCCGAGGACCGCCGCCCGCAGGTGTTCGGCGATGATTACCCGACTCCGGACGGCTCCTGCATCCGCGACTACATCCACGTGGCCGACCTCGCGGACGCCCATGTTGCGGCCGCAGCGGCATGTGTGAGCGGCCCGGGGTCGGCGAGGCCTACAACGTCGGTCGGGGGCAGGGAGTGTCCGTCTTCGAAGTCATGACCGTCATCAGCGAGGTCGTCGGCTTCGACGTCAATGCCGAGGTGGGTGCGCGGCGTGCCGGCGATCCGGCGCAGTTGGTGGCGTGCGCGGAAAAGATCAACAACGACCTGGGATGGTCGGCCAAATACGACCTGCGCGAGATGGTCACCAGCGCCTGGGCGGCCTGGAATCAGCCCGAGCGGAATCCGTGAACCGGCCACGCGTCGTCACCAGTTCGTAGACTCAGCACCATGTGGCACGCGCTGAAGTCGGCTGGGACGCTCGATGACCGCATCCAGCGCGGGCTGGACGCGCGCAACCGTGTCCCGCACGACGCCCACGCCGACCTCTACCGGTCCCAGGTGCGCCCCGATCCACTGCGCCTGGTGCTCGAGCAGGACCAGGGCCGACTGCCTTCGTTGATCCCCCTGCGGCGCCAGCGGATGTCCGCCGACGTGCACCAGTACTTCCGCGGCAGCGACGTGGTGATGGCAGCGGATCTTGCGGTGACGCCGGTGTCGGAGATCAACGTGCAGGCCAGCGGTGACGTGGACGTCCTGAGCTTCGGCTACTACCTGCCTCCGGACGGGGCGCCGGTGTTCGACGTCGGTTACTTCGACGAAACCCTGCGGGCGCCCTGGGAGTGGGACGTCAAGCGGATGGCCGCCAGCATGGCCGTCGCGGTGGGGGCACGGGGCGGAGCGGCCAAGGACCAGCGAGTGGTTGCGCGGGCTGCGGTCGAAGGCTACCGGCGAGGAATGGCGTGGGCGGCCGGGCAGGACCGGCTGAACCTGTGGTTCGCGCGCATCCCGCAGGCCGAGGTGGATCGGGCGATCGACAAGCCCAGCAAGAAACGCCGTGATCTGGCGTTCGCCGAAGAGGACCTGCTCTACGACGATATGACCATCGAGGTCGACGGCAACTGCCTGCTGCGGCACACACCACCGATCTATGGGCTGACCGAATGGCTCAGCGAGGCCGACGCGGTGCGGGTTCACGACGGCATGGTCGCGATCATGAGTGGTTACGCCACCTCCGTGTCACCCGAGGTGCAGCAGATGCTCAGCGAGTATCGGATCTCCGACATCGCGATGCTCGCGCGCGGCGTGTCCGATGTCGGTTTGCGTTCATTCATCGTCCTGCTGCAGGGCACACGTCGGCAGGAGCGCTTCGCGTTGCAGGTGAAGGAGGCCCGGCAATCGGTGCTGCATCCATACGTCCTTCCCGAATTCCGGCACCGCGGCAATCAGGCCCGCCGGATAGCGATGGGCCAGGCCCTGATCCAGTCGCAGCCCGATCCGTTGCTGGGCTACAGCCGCTGGCAGGACCGCGATTACTGTGTGAGCCAGTTGCGGCCGGTGGTCAGCGGTTACCTGCGGATGAATCAACCGAACCTGCCGCGGTTCGCCCGCCTGTGCGGGTTCACCCTCGCGCGGTCCCACGCCGTGACCGGCGATCGGATCGCCATCGATGCGTACCTCGGGGACTCGGACTCGTTCGTCAAGGCTGTGTCACGCTATGCGGTCCGTTACGCGGAGGTGGCAGAAGCGGACTACACGCAGTTCGCGAAGTTCGTGGCGGACGAACAGGTGCAGATACCGCCAGACGACTGAGCCGGCCCCCGTTTCCGCCGGTCTAGATCCGCACGGCCTAGAGTGAACTCGTGCCACGAATCATCGTCGAAGTGATGCCCAAGGCCGAACTGCTCGACCCGCAGGGACAGGCCGTGCAGGCTGCCCTCGGCCGGCTCGGCGTGGACGGGGTCGTGTCGGTCCGGCAGGGCAAACGCTTCGAGATCGAGGTGGAGGGCCAGCTCAGCGAGCAGCGCATGATCGAACTCGAACACGTCGCGGAGACGTTGCTCGCCAACCCGGTGATCGAGAACCACCAGCTCACCGTCGAGTAGTCGCTGGGGAGAGCAGCGGTGACTGCTGTTCTCCTTTCGGTGAAGAAACGACCCAGCACTGGTTGGCTCCTCACCCAAACCCCACCCCGGATTCCTAGGGTTTTCGCTGCCGCATCGCGTGTGGTGGAGGTCACACGGCCGTGACGTTTCCCGCAATCGCTGCCCGGGAATCTTGTGAGTGTCCGGCTCCGTTTGGGGGAGCCGGACACTCATAAACCCCCCTGTTCCGAAAGGACCTTCGCATGGCTGCGCCCTCCACACCGTCCCCCCGCATCGGCGTTATCGGAGGGGGTGCAGCAGGCATCACCGCGGTGAAGGAACTCATCGAGCGCGGTGTGGATGTCGTCGGTTTCGAGAAGGGTGACGGCATCGGTGGCCTCTGGGTCTACGAGAACACCAGCGGTCTTTCCCCGGCCTACGAGTCGTTGCACTTGAACACGTCCAAGGGCCGCACCGAGTTCGCCGACTACCCGATGCCCGCGCAGTGGGAGGACTACCCCGCGGCGGAGAAGGTCGCCGGCTACCTGCAGGACTACGCCGACCACTTCGGTGTCACCGAGAAGTACCTCTTCAACACCACCGTCACGGCCGTCGAGCGCGACGAGGATGGCTGGACCATCACCACCGATGACGGCGAGATCTTCGAACTCGACGGGGTCGTCGTGGCCAACGGCCACAACTGGGACCCGCGCTGGCCGAACCCGCAGTACCCGGGTCGGTTCAACGGTGAGCAGATGCACGCCCACGACTACCGCAAGGCCGAGACGTTCCGCGACAAGCGCGTCCTGGTCGTGGGAATGGGCAACTCCGCCATGGACATCGCAGTCGACGCTTCTTACGTCGCCGACGACGTGATGCTCAGCGCCCGGCACGGCTCCTACATCGTGCCCAAGTACCTCTTCGGCCGGCCCGCCGACGCCACCAACGGTGCGCTTGCGGTGCTGCCGTGGAAGGTACGCCAGGTCATCGCGCAGACGATGCTCGGTTTCGCGGTGGGCAAACCGCAGGACTACGGCTTGCTCAAGCCGTCGTTCGGGCTGTTCCAGAACCACCCGACCATCTCCGACACGATCCTGCACCGCATCACCCACGGCGAGGTCCGGCCGGTGCGCGGCATCGAACGCTTCGACGGCGACAGCGTGGTGTTCACCGACGGTTCGGTCGAGCAGGTCGACATCATCGTGTGGGCCACCGGCTACCGCGTCACCATTCCGTTCCTGAGCCAGGACTGGCTCGGTAACGACGCCGAGGCCATGCCGCTGTACAAGCGCGTGTTCCACACCGCCGACCCGACGCTGACGTTCGTCGGACTCATGCAGTCCACCGGCGCGGCCCTGCCGGTCGTGGAGGCGCAGTCCAAGCTGGCCGCCGCCTACTTCGCAGGGGACTACGCGCTGCCGCGGGAGTCCGATGTGGACAAGGCCATCGCCAAGGCGCACAGTGACGCGGTCGACCGCTGGGGTCAGAAGCGTCCGATGATGCGCATCGACTTCGACCACTTCATCGGTGACGCTGCCAAGGAATTGCGCAACGGTGCCTCCAGGGTGCGACGGGGTATGCCCTCGTTCAGCCCGAGCGCCCGCACCCGCGTCGCCGTGCCCGCCTGACCACCTGAATCTCTGAGGAAACCATCATGAAACTGCCCTACCTGCACGACGAAATGGACGCCCGCGGCAAACGCGTGCTGATCACCGGCGCGAGCGGAACGTTCGGCGCGGCCATCGCCGAGGCGTTCGTCGCCCGTGGCGCCGAGGTCGTCGGCCTGGACCTGCACCCGCAGCCCGCGGACACGATCGAGGTCATCGCCTGCGACATCACGGATAACGACTCCGTTGTCGCCGGTGTCGACAAAGCCATCGAACTGCTCGGCGGCCTGGACATCCTCATCAACAACGCCGGTACCGGCGGGCCGGCGCCTGCCGAGTTCGCCCCTGACGACGAGCTGTACCGGCAACTGGAGATCAACCTGATCGGCGCCTGGCGGGTCACCGCGGCGTGTGTGCCGGCGCTGACCGAATCCCGCGGTCGGATCGTGATGGTCGCCTCCCGGATGGCCGTCATGCAACTCCCGCTGGCAGCGGCCTACGGAGTGAGCAAGCGCGCGATGGTGGCCTATGCCGACGCACTGCGCCTGGAACTGTCGACCCATGTCGGTGTCACGACCGTCTACCCGTCGGCGGTGCGCAGCCCGATCCACAACTCGACCAAGGAGGCCGGACTCTCCCTGGAGGGGATGAGTGTCTACGAGCCGCTGGAGGGCGTGGTCGGCGCCATCGTCAACGCTGCCCTGTCACGCACGGTGCGCCGCGACGTACCGACCAGTCGCCGCGGTGAACTCGAGTTTTTCGCGTCGCGCCACTTCCCGTTCCTGGTGGACCAGATGGTCAACCGGACCCTGAGCAAGCGCATCCTGTCCGGGCGCGTTCGACTCTGCTGAACTGGCCCGCGGCGTGGTATCCCGCCACCGCACCTGACCCCACCGACCGGCCGCTTCGTCATCGACGAACCGGCCCCAGGGCTGGCCCGGCCGCCTACCAACCGCCGGGCCAGCCCAACTCCCGCCTGTCCGCTTGCCCGAAACCCCCGTCTGCCCGAGGAACTCCCATGACCACACTGATCGACCAGTCCCCTGTCCCCGTCGCCGAACCCGACGCCCCGTCCTCTCCGAAACTGCTGGCCTATGCCACCGGTTCGGTCGGCATGGGCGTCTGGGTCACCGTCCCCGGCCTGCTCCTGCTGTACTTCCTCACCGACGTCCTGGCGGTCACGCCGTGGATCGCCGGCCTGGCATTGCTGCTCCCCAAGGCGCTCGACGTGATCGTGCACCCGTGGTTCGGCGCTGTGTCCGACCGGCAGCGGCGCAGGTACGGGCACCGCCGGCACATGATGTGGATCGGGTTGTTCCTGACGGTCGCGCTGGTCGGGATGTTCTCCGTGCCGGCGTCCCTGAGTGGCCTGGGCGCCGCGGTCTGGGTGGGTGTTTTCTACATCTTCGGCAACTTGCTGTTCGCGTCCTTCCAGGTGCCCTACCTCACCACCCCCAGTGACCTCAACGTCTCCTACTACCAGCGCACCAGGGTCATGACCTACCGCATGGTGGTGCTGACCGTGGGCCTACTGGGCGCCGGTGTCGCCGCGCCCGCGCTGGTCAGGTCCGGCGAGCGCGGTGACTACACGACCATGGCCATGCTGCTGTCGATCGTGATGCTCATCTCCGGGGTTGTTGCCATCATCGGCATCAAGCGGCTGGGCGCATGGATGCCCGAGACGGTCGAGGGCACCTACCACCCCGGCTTCAAAGAAGGCGTCTCGGTGGCCCTGCGGGACCGCCAGTTCCGGATGCTCGTCCTGTCCTACCTGTTCACCGGCACCGTCACCCACCTGTTCATGGCCGGCGTGCCCTACTACGCCCGCTACGTTTTCGACAACGTCGGTCTCACGGCCGCCTTCATGGGGGCCTTCCTGGCCCCGGCCATTCTCGCCAGCCCGGTCTGGCTGCGCGTGAGCAAGCGGATCGGCAAGCAGCGCGGTTTGTTGATCAGCCAATCGATGTTCATCGCAGGATCCCTGCTGCTGGCCGTTGGACCGATGCTGGGTCTGGCCCTGACGATCCTGATCGTGGCCACCCTCGGTGTGGCGTTCGCCGGACTGCAGCTGTTCGCGTTCTCGATGGTGCCGGATGTGGTCCGTTCAGCCAGCGCCGACGGCAGCAAGGCGGCCTCCTACACCGGTGTGTGGACGGCGACGGAGGCCACCGGCACGGCCATCGGCCCGTACGTCTACAGCGCCGTGCTCGCGATCGGCGGCTTCGCGGCCTCGGCCGCCGGGCAGGACGTCGTGCAGAGCGGCAGTGCCATGACCGCCCTTGTGATCGGCTTCACCGTGGTGCCGGCGGTCCTGATGGTGATCGCCATGACGTTCCAGCGGCGCTACACCCTCGACGCCACGGTCAGGCACTGATGGATCCCCTGCTGCTGTTGGTCGCGGTGTCGATCCTGGCCGGCGCGATCGCACAGTCGGTGACCGGGATGGGGTTCTCGCTGGTCGCCGCCCCAGCCCTACTGGCCTATCTCGGTCCCCGGGGCGGCGTAGCGGTGGTCGTGGTCCTGGCGGCCATGGCCTCCCTGTTGCCGCTGTCCCAGCAGTGGCGCCAGATCCGGTGGCGCGATGCCGGATCGCTCTTGCTGCCCACGTTGCTGGCCACCCCGGTGATCGCCCTGGCGCTGGCCGGGATGGACACCGCGGTCGTCGCGGTCGCCGCCGGGGTCGCCGTGATCCTCGGGGTCGTCCTGCTGGCCCGGGGTGCATCCTGGGCCTGGTTCAAGGGCCTGCCCGGGGCGGTCGCGGCAGGCCTGGCCAGCGCGACGCTCAACGTCGTCGGCGGGGTCGGCGGGCCGCCGGTCGGCATGTTCGCCGCCAACGCCGGCTGGGCCCCGGTCCAGGCCCGCGCCACGCTGCAATTCTTCTTCCTGATCCAGAACATCGTCACCGCCCTGGTCATCGGCGTCGTGGGGCCGCAGTGGTGGATGGTTGCGGCGCTCATGTTCGGGACTCTCGTGGGTATGGGAGTTGTGGCCCGCGTCCCCGCGCACCTGGCCCGCATCGCTGTGCTCGTGGTGGCCGCGCTCGGTGGTGCGAGCCTGGTCGTCGCGAACGTGTGAGCCCGCGCGTCAGGCCGGTGTGATGACGAAGACCTTGATGTCCCTGCCGGCCCGGCCGCGGTACGCGTTGTACGCCGGCCAGATCTCGTACATGAGTGCCCAGATCTCCTCGCGCTCGGCGTCGTCGGTGACCAGTCTCGCGGTCATCTCGCGCGGCTTGTCGTCGACCTCGAACACGCACTGCGGATCGGCCTCGAGATTGAGCGCCCAGGCAGGGTGGTGCTTCTGCCCGAAGTTGGACCCGATGAGCACGTATTCGTCAGGCGCGCGGGTGCCGTACAGCAGTGTCACGGTGCGCTTCTGGCCGGACTTGCGGCCGGTGGTGGTGAGCAGGCACTGCGGCAAGCCGTAGTTGCCCAGCAGGCCGAACTTTCCGCCGGTCTTCTTCACGACCTTCGCGTCCAGCGGGGCCATTCGCGCCGCGGTCCAGGCGAACCACTTCTGATGCCCCAGGTAGCGCATGACGTCTCTGTATGCCATATGCCGAAACTACTGTGGTGGCGTGCTCATCGTGCGCCCGGCGTCCATCGACGAGGTGCGACCGGTTCAACAGGCAGTGCTGCGTCCGGCCGGACCGCTGGCAGGAGATCAGCCCCACCCGCCTGACTGGTTGCACTTCGCAGCTGAGATCAACGGTGAAGTAGTCGGCGCGTGTTCGGTGGGACCCTCGGACTGGGTCCATCTGGATGTGTGTGTTCTACCGACCCCGACCTGGCAATTGCGATCCATGTCGGTGCTTGCCCAATACCGGGGTGGGGTGGGTAGGCAGCTGCTGATTGCAGCGGTATCCGGCGCACAAGCCGCCGGCGCGAACTGCGTGTGGGCAAACGCGCGCGTACCTGCTTTGAACCTGTACCTGCGTGGTGGCTGGACGATCGTCGGGCAGCCGTGGGACAAACCCGGCGTAGGCCCGCATCGGTATGTGGTGCTTCGCTGGGGCACCTGAAGACGCCCCCCTTCGCCGCACCGCTCAGGCGTAGAATGGGGGTGAGGGCTGGGGTCGATGCGTGCCAGGCCGTCGGGCTTGGCGACCACCGACCGTGAAGATGGAGAGTGGTTGAAATGTCTGGTTCGATCATTGTTGGCTATGACGGGTCCGAGGGCTCGGCACTGGCATTGCGCTGGGCGGCACAGGCGGCGCAGCAACGCGGTCGCACGCTCGAGGTGATCACCACGTGGACCATGCCATCGGCAGACTTGGGGATCGGTGCGTCCGGCACCCTGCAGGGGGAGTTGCTCGACGACTTGCGCGCAGAGGCCAAGGCGGCCAACGACGAGGGCCTTCGGATCGCCGCTGAGTTGGGGGCCAACGCGACCGGAGAGGTGCTTGTCGGCAGGACCGCGTCGGCGCTGGTCCATCACTCCGAGGGTGCTGAGATGGTGGCCGTTGGCAGCCACGGCTCCGGTGGTCTGACCGGCTACCTGCTCGGCAGCGTGTCCCGGCAGGTCGCGACCCACGCCCAGTGCCCGACCGTGGTGGTCCGCTCTGTTCCTGAGGGCGGTCAAGACATGGTGGTGGGAGTGGACGGATCTCCACATTCGCTCAAGGCGCTGGAGTGGGCGTTCGAACAGGCCAGTTTCTCGGGCATGTCCTTGCGTGTCCTGCACAGTTGGGAGATCCCGCCGACCTGGTCGATGGTCGAGGTCCCGAGCTACGAACCTGAGGTCCTCATCCGCGACTACGGCAACGCCGAACTGCGCGAGACCTCTGAGGCGATGGCTGGCTTCCGCGAGAACTTCCCCGACGTCAAGGTGCGCCAGGAAGTGATGAAGGGCTCGCCGGTGAAGGCGCTGGTCAAGGCCAGTGAAGGTGCGGCCATGCTGGTGGTCGGCTCGCGCGGGCTCGGCGGGTTCCGTGGGCTGCTGCTGGGTTCGGTGAGTCACGCGGTGGTGCACAAGGCCGACTGCCCGGTGGCTGTCGTACCGTGATGGTGTGCGCGTAGGAGTAGTCACCTTTCCCGGAACCCTGGACGACATCGATGCCGCGCGGGCGGTGAGGTACGCCGGGGGCGAGGTGGTCCCCTTGTGGCACGGCGACCATGCGCTCAAAGAGGTTGATGCGGTCGTGCTGCCCGGGGGGTTCTCCTACGGCGACTACCTGCGATGCGGCGCCATCGCCCGGTTCGCGCCGGTGATGCGCGAGATCACCACGGCCGCGGAGCGGGGCCTGCCCGTGCTCGGGATCTGCAACGGCTTTCAGATCCTGTGCGAGGCACATCTGCTACCTGGCGCACTTGTCCGCAACCAGAGCCTGCATTTCGTGTGCCGGGATCAGGCTTTGCGGGTCGAGAACACACAGACCGCCTGGACCGGGGGTTTCGAAACCGGCCAGGAGATCGTGGTCCCGGTGAAGAACGGGGAAGGTGCCTACATCGCCGACGAGCAGACCCTGGACCGGCTAGAGGGCGAAGGCCGGGTCGTGTTCCGGTACGTGAACGGCAATCCGAACGGCTCCCGCCGCGACATCGCGGGCATCACGAACGTCGCCGGCAACGTCGTTGGGCTCATGCCCCACCCCGAGCACGCGATCGACCCCCTCACCGGGCCCGGAACCGACGGTCTGGGCCTGTTCACCTCGCTGTTGGAACAGGTTGGGGTCTGACCGCCTTTAAATGAGGGCCGGGGGCCTCTACGTCAGGGGGTCGTTTCGTACATTTCGGGCGTGAAGTGCGGCATATCGGGCGAGATGCGGGTGAGACCGGGCGTTTTTGGCCCAGGTTTGATGGTCGATGATGCGGACCCTGGACCCTGACCTGATGGGCCGAATGCGCCCGCGCACTTCGCTGTTGGTCGGGACCACCTTTAAATGAGGGCCGGGGGCCTCTACGTCAGGGGGTCGTTTCGTACATTTCGGGCGTGAAGTGCGACATATCGGGCGAGATGGGGGTGAGACCGGGCGTTTTTGGCCCAGGTTTGATGGTCGATGACGCGGACCCTGGACCCTGACCTGATGGGCCGAATGCGCCCACGCACTTCGCTGTTGGTCGGGACCACCTTTAAATGAGGGCCGGGGGCCTCTACCTCAGGGGGTCGTTTCGTACATTTCGGGCGTGAAGTGCGGCAAATCGGGCGAGAAGCGGGGGAGACCGGGCGTTTTTGGCCCGGTTTTGATGGTCGCTGACGCGGACCCGGGACCCTGATGGGCCGGAATGCGCCCCACCTAGACTCAGGGCATGGATTCGGTGGCGCACGCCGCGCAGACCCCTGACCACCCGCAGCCGTACGCCGAACTCGGTCTGAAGCCCGACGAGTACCAGCGCATCCGCGACATCCTCGGCCGCCGGCCCACCAGTTCGGAACTGGCGATGTACTCGGTGATGTGGAGCGAGCACTGCTCGTACAAGTCCAGCAAGGTGCACCTGCGCCAGTTCGGCGAGAAGAACCCCGCGACCGACGCGCTGCTCGTCGGCATCGGCGAGAACGCCGGCGTCGTCGACATCGGCGACGGCTGGGCAGTCACCTTCAAGGTCGAGTCGCACAACCACCCGTCCTACGTCGAGCCCTACCAGGGTGCGGCCACGGGCATCGGCGGCATCGTGCGCGACATCCTGTCGATGGGCGCCCGCCCGCTCGCGGTCATGGACCCGCTGCGCTTCGGCGCGTCGCGGACCCCGACACCCGCCGGGTCCTGCCTGGTGTCGTCTCCGGTATCGGCGGCTACGGCAACTGCCTGGGCCTGCCCAACATCGGCGGCGAGATCGTCTTCGACCCCTCCTACCAGGGCAACCCCCTGGTGAACGCGCTGTGCGTCGGGGCCATGAAGCACGAGGACATCCACCTCCAGCGCCCAGGGCGCCGGCAACCTCGTGGTCCTCTACGGCGCGCTGACGGGCGGCGACGGCATCGGCGGTGTGTCCGTGCTGGCCAGTGAGAGTTTCGAGCAGTCCGGTCCCAGTAAGCGTCCCGCGGTGCAGGTCGGCGACCCGTTCATGGAGAAGTTGCTGATCGAGTGCACGCTGGAACTTCTGCACGCCGGCTTGATCGAAGGCATCCAGGATCTCGGCGGAGCGGGGATCAGTTGCGCCACCAGCGAGCTGGCCAGCAACGGCGACGGCGGCATGCACGTGTGGCTGGATCGGGTGCCGCTGCGGGACTCGACGCTGAGCCCCGAAGAGATCCTGATGAGCGAGTCGCAGGAACGTATGTGTGCGGTCGTGACGCCGGAAAATCGCGAGGCGTTCATGGCCATCTGCGACAAGTGGGCGGTCACGGCGACGGTCATCGGTGAGGTGACCAGCGGCGACCGGCTGACCATCGAGTGGCACGGCGAGACGGTGGTCGACGTTCCCCCGCGAACCGTGGCCCACGACGGCCCGGTGTACCACCGCCCGTCGACCGAGCCCGCCGCGCTGCAGGCAGGCGGCAGCGATCGCGACCGGCCCGAGCACCGAGGACCCGAGCGAGACGCTGCTGGCGCTGCTGTCGGCGCCCAACCTGGCGTCCAAGGCGTGGGTCACCGACCAGTACGACCGCTACGTGCGGGGTAACACCGTGCTGGCCCAGCCCGAGGATTCCGGGGTGCTGCGCATCGATGAGCAGACGGGGCGCGGCGTGGCGATCGCCACCGACTGCAACGGCCGCTTCGCCAAGCTCGATCCCTACGCCGGCGCGCAGCTGGCGCTGGCCGAGGCGTACCGCAACGTCGCCGTCACCGGCGCCACCCCGCTCGCGGTCACCAACTGCCTCAACTTCGGCTCGCCCGAGGACCCGGGCGTCATGTGGCAGTTCAGCCAGGCCGTCACCGGCCTGGCCGACGGCTGCCTCGAGCTCGGCATCCCGGTCACCGGCGGCAACGTGAGCTTCTACAACCAGACCGGCGCGTGCCGATCCATCCGACCCCGGTCGTGGGCGTGCTCGGCGTGTTCGACGATGTCGCGCGTCGCACCCCGATGCAGTGGGGTCCGGATGGCGAACTGATCTACCTGCTCGGAGCCACGAAGGCGGAGTTCGGCGGGTCAGCGGTCGCCACCCTGCAAGGTCTGCTGACCGGGATGCCGCCGGAGGTCGACCTGGCCGCCGAAAAGGTGCTGGCCGAGATCCTGGTGGCGGGTTCGCGAGACGGGATGCTCACCGCCGCCCATGATGTTGCCGATGGCGGGGTCGGGCTGGCGCTGGCGGAGATGGCGATGCGCGCAGGCACCGGCGCGCGGACCTGGGTGCCCGACGGCATCGACGCGTTCACGTTCCTGTTCTCAGAATCAGCTGCCCGCGCCCTGGTCGTGGTGCCGCGGTCCGAGGAACTGCGGTTCACCGAGATGTGCGGGGCCCGGCGTTTCCCGTGTGAGCGGATCGGTGTGGTGGACTCCGGGCTCGGCCCTGTTTTGCAGGTCGGGGATCACTTCACGGTGAACATCGAGGAAATGGCGCAGCGCAGCGCCGGTGTTCTGCCCAGCCATTTCGCGTGAGGCCGATTGAGCCGGTGGTCCTGCAGGGCCGCTGGGTACGGTTGGAACCGCTGGCCGCCGACCACTCCGAACCCCTGCGCGCGATCGACGATCCGGCCCTGTTCACCTACCTGCCGGATGTGCCCGACGACTTCGACGGCTGGTTGCCGACAGCGCTGGCCAGCCGCGACCCGCTGTTCTACGCAGCAGTGGTTGACGGCAGAACTCTGGGCCGCGCGTCTTTCCTGCGCATGGACTACCCCAACGGCGTCGCGGAGATCGGCCACATCCTGTGGGGCCACGAGATGCGGCGGACGCCGGCCTCCACGGAAGCTGTCTACCTGATGACAGACCACCTCTTCGGCCTCGGTGCGCGGCGGGTGGAGTGGAAATGCGACAACCTCAACGAG
>JADKAV010000022.1 GCA_016719135.1 Micrococcales bacterium
AGCCTCACACCGAGTCTCGTTGAGGTGCCGTCCTCGACTGCTCGACCGCGAGGAGGTCGCAGCCACATGAGCAGCGGACCGACGCCCAGTCCTGACGGCGACGGCGTGACCCCGAACAGTTCTGAAGCACCCAGCAAGCCCACGCGCTCGCGGATGGCGCGGATCCTGTTCAACAAGCGGGTGGTCAAGGCCGTCGGCATCGTGCTGATGATCGGACTGCTCTACTACGCGATCTTCGTCGTGCTGCCCAGCGAGATCGACTGGTCGCAGGTGTGGTACGACATCCAGGCGCTCACGCCTCTGCAGATTGTGGGCCTGGTCGCCGGTGGACTGCTCGCAATGGTGACGCTCGGCTGGACGTCCAAGGCGTCCCTGCCCAAACTGACCCTCTTCCAGGGTTTCGAGTCATCGGCCACCAGCCAACTCAGTGCGTTCGCCTTCCCGCCACCGGCAGACATGGCCATCCGATTCGCCATGTACCGCACGTACGGATTCACCGATGAACAATCAGCGGTCGGTGTTCTGATCGCCTTGGTGGCTCGCTACGCCGCCGTGATCGCGATGCCGTTGATCGGGCTGGCGGCGGTCGTGGTCACAGGGCAAGGCAGTTGGACAGGGTTGGCGTGGCTATTGGGACTCGGTGCGGCCTTCATGGTCGTCATGTGGCTGATCATCCGGGTTGCCCGAAGCGAATCGATGGCACATGCGACCGGACGGTTCCTGCAACGCGCGGCCGACTGGATCATCACCAAGTTCCATCGAACGCCGCCTGCCGACCTCGAACAGAGTGTGGTCAAGTTCGGTGCCCGGACGGGATCGACGATCGAGACCAACGGGCGCTCCCTGCTTCTGTCCAACCTGTCGTGGGGACTGGCCAACGCACTCGTAATGGCGATGGCTCTGCGCTTCTCCGGGCTCGATCGCGACGCCATCACCAGCGCGGGGGTGCTCTTCGCGACCGGCCTGACCATGGCGATCAACATGCTGCCCATCCCCGGCAAGGACGCACTGGCCGTTTCTTGGCTCGCGGCCATCCTCGGAATCACGAGCCAGACGGACACGTCGGCACTGGGCACGGGGCTGCTTCTGTACCGGGTGGTGACCTGGATCCTGCCCATGCCGGTGGGTGGAATCACCTTCTTTACGTGGCGGTTCCGCGTCCGGCACGACGAGGTCACCACCGTCTCGCAGTGAGTCAGGCCGCAATTCGGTGGTGACGGCGCCTTGGGGCAATCGGGCACGAAGATTCGGTCTGGCCGCGCGGTGCCGCCCATGTGCCGAACCCTGACTGTCCACAGTCCTGATCCAAGGAATCGGTCTTGTCCGACCCTCGTGTTTCGATCAGGGAACCAACGAGGGAATGGGGCAGACATGGCGCGCGATCGGCAGTCGTACGAGGCAGTCCTGGCGGCGGTGGGGGTGTGCGTTTCGGCGCGGATTCCTTTCCTGTTGTGGGGCGATCCAGGAGCGGGCAAGACCGCCGTGGTCGAGTCCGCGGCGGGTTCCGGCTGGCACGTGGAGACCTTGATCTGTTCGCACTACGAACCGTCGGACTTCGCGGGCTTGCCGATCGTGTCGGGGCAGCGGGTCACGCTGGCGCCACCGGGGTGGGCGCACCGGGTGGCAGCCGAACCTGGCCCGTCGATCGTGTTCTTCGACGAATGGACCACGGCGTCGCCGGCTGTGCAGGCCGCGGCATTGCGGCCTCTGACCCACGGGCAGGTCGGGGTCCTGCAACTGCCGGATCGGGTGTCCTTCGGGGCAGCCGCGAATCCGGCGGACGTCGCTGCGTCCGGATGGGAATTGGCGGCCCCGACCGCGAACCGTTTCGTGCACCTGGATTGGCGCATGCCCTTGGATGTGTACGCCGAGTCGCTGGTGACCGGGGACTGGCCCGTGCTACCCGTCCCCGTCGTGCCCCCAGACATCGAAGCCCTCGTGGCAGCACAGCGAGGTCTCGTCGCTGGTTTCCTGCGCAGCCGGGGTGGTCAGTTGTCGTCGATCCCGTCGGATGCCGCCGGGCGGGGCCGAGCATTCCCGACCCCGCGCACATGGGACTACGCGGCACGTTTGCTGGCGATCGCCAATGATCTGGGGGAGGAGGTGCGTCGATTGCTGGTGTACGGGGCAGTCGGAGCGCCGGTGGGTCATGAGTTCCTGACCTGGCTCGGGGCGCTGGATCTGCCGGATCCGGAGGATCTGCTGGACGATCCGCTCGGTGACGGGCTCAAAGGTCTGCGTCCCGACCGGGTGCATGTCGCCCTGCAGGGAGTGCTTGCGGCCTACACAGCCGACTCGAGTCCGGATCGCTGGACCGCGGCGATGAATGTCTGTGTGGGCGCGGCAACCCACTCCGGGCTGGATCCAGCGGTCCCGGTGGTGCGGGCCTTGCTGCGGCCGGGCCGCCGGCCACCCGCAGCGGAGGTGCCATCCGGACTGACGGTATTTGCGCCCGCGCTGAAATTGGCGGGCTTGTTGCCATGAGCGGACTCGCCACCGACGTCGCCGACCGGATGGCTGCGGCGAAGTTGTGGCTGGTCTCGGGGGCGACCGGAGATCTGCCTTACCTGTCGTCCGCTTTGTACGCCTTGGTCACCGTGCCAACCGATCGGGTCGCCACGATGACCACCGATGTGTACTGGCGGGTCTACGTCAATCCCTTGTGGATCCTGGGGCAGGACGTGCGCGTCGTGGCCCACGAGTTGGCCCATCAGGTATGGCATCTGCTCGCCGACCATGCCGGGCGCGCCCATGACGCCGGTGTCGACGTGCCGGGTCGCGAGCCGTGGAAGACCGCGACCGACATCACGGTCGACCAGGTCTTGCCGTGGCGCGACACCGGGCTGCCCTCGGCGGGCGAGATGGGTTTCGGACCCAATCTGTCCGCGGAGGAGTACTACCTGCGTCTCAAGGCTTCACCGGTGCCTGCGCAAGCAGCGGATCGTGATGCCAGTTGCGGCAGCGGGTGTGACGGGATCGCCCGTGACTACGACCTCCCGCCCGAGGACGAGCAGCAGTCAGCTCTGTCCGAGCAGGCGGCCGAGGGCATCCGACAGACCGTGGCCATCGGCTTTCGTGAACGCCAACGCG
The DNA here is from genome assembly GCA_016719135.1 of Micrococcales bacterium. Classification (GTDB taxonomy): domain Bacteria; phylum Actinomycetota; class Actinomycetes; order S36-B12; family UBA10799; genus JADKAV01. The sequence continues at coordinate 3,091 of JADKAV010000022.1, forward strand.
AACGCGGCACGCTGCCCGGTCAGTGGGACCGCTGGGTGTCGCACATCCTCGATCCGGTGGTGCCATGGCAGGCGGTGCTGCACGCCGCGGTTCGTCGGGGCATCGGCTGGGGTCAGGGTCAGGTCGACTACACGTACTCGCGCGTCTCGCGACGGCAGCATGCGGTGGGCAAGGCGATCCTGCCCGCGATGCGACGCCCGGTGCCCGCCGTCGCAGTGGTGATCGACACGTCCGGCAGCGTCGATGACGGTCTGCTGGCTCAGGCCCTCGGCGAGGTGAGGGCCGTGCTCGCCTCACTGGCCGTGCCCGATGCGAGCGTGACCGTGCTCGCGGTGGATGCCGCGGTCCAGACCGTCGGGCAGGTCCGAGATGTGGGTGCTGTGCGACTCGGTGGAGGTGGTGGGACCGACATGCCAGAGGGCATCGAGGCCGCCTTGGGTCTGAAGCCTTCACCCCAGACCGTGATTGTGCTGACCGATGGCTATACGCCGTGGCCGCACCTGCCGCCGCGGGTGCCGGTGATCGCCGCTGTGCTGGGGCGCGTGCGGGAGGCGTTGCCCCTCACGCCCGACTGGGCTCAGCGAGTTGAGGTGGTATCCGGTGGCTAGACGTACCTTGCTGCCGCAGGCGGTCACGCTGACGGTCTCGTGCCGCACCTCGCGCGAACTGGGTGCTCCGGCGCGTCGGCATCCGGTGACACTGAACCCGGACGGGACGGTGGAAACCCCGCACGACCTGGACCAGGAACGGATTCTGGCCGCATTGGGCGGCTACCTCTCGTGCCTGGAGTTGGTGGACACTGTGGCACCTGCGTTCTTCGACTGGTACCGCGCCCAGGTGCGTGAGGTCCCGCGTCCGATCCGGGCCAAACAGCCCGCAGGGCCATGGCGGGCGGCCAAGCGGGCGGCATGCTGTCCCGCACGCGGTTTCGACGAGCCCCAAGAAGCCGCCGAACACGCCCGCAGCCCCCGGCACATCGCCAGTCTGGCCGGGATCCCCGCGCGCGTTCTGGGCCAGTTGGTGCAGGACGTGACCGTGCCACCACCGGCGGAAGCAGGCGACCAACCGTGGGCCACCCTGTGGGAGTGCGGGATGCATCCCGATCGCGTGGAGCTGGTCGATCAGACCATCGGTGCGCTCAGCCCGATGCCCGTGTCCTTCTACCTGGGCGTCATGAGTACGAACCCCCGTCTCACCTGGCTGGCCGACACGATCTGGAACGCCGACGCGGACATGGATACCGCGATCTGGCTCGCGTGGACATACTGCGCTGCCGATCGCAAGGCCCCTGCCGCCCGCACCGGTTGGCTCGCGACCGGCGTCCTGCGTCGGCTGATCCTGCCCCTGATGGCGTCGGTCTACACCGTGGCCGACGTGGAAGCATTCGCCAACCACTGGAACATGAGCCTGTCCGGGGCGGCCGTTGAACTGCACACGTGGGTCGAGGCGGGGGTCTGCCCGCCGGTCAGCGAATTGACCGGCCCACGCACTTCACACCTCGGATTCCCGCCCCGCGCACCCGGCTTCGTCGCGCGATACCGTCTGCGGAACGAACTTCGACAAACCCCGGCTTCTCTGACGGACGCCGACCTGGCGATGGCTTTGGTCGAGCACGGCGACGTCCTTCGTGCGGCGCGAGCACTGGCCCGATGATGCGCTTCACCCGCTATTGCGCGCCCGCACGTAGATGGCCGACTGGTTCGAGCCCTCCATCTTGCGTTCCTCGGTCTGGAACAGGTCCGTGCGGGACCGGACCAGGTCGGACAGTTTGCGGAAGCCGTACAGCCGGGAGTCGAAGTCCGGCTGTAGTTTCACCAGGTAGCGGCCGAATGTCCCGAGATCCGCCCAGCCCGAATCGTCCACCGACTGCTCCAGTGCGCGCAGTACGAACTTCTTGGGGAACTTCGCAGGGGCAGGTTCGGGCTCCGCCGGCTGAGTGGTCTTTCGGGGCCGCCGCTTGGGACCCTCGTCCTCGTCGGTGTCGGTGGAGCGGTCACCGGCACGTAGGACTTCCACGAAGACGAAGCGGTGGCACGCGTTGCGGAACGCTTCGGGCGTCTTGCGCTCACCGAACCCGAAGACCATCAGGCCTGCTTCCCTTAGCCGCGTGGCCAATCCCGTGAAGTCGCTGTCGCTGGTGACCAGGCAGAAGCCGTCGAAGTTGTCGGTGTAAAGCAGGTCCATCGCATCGATGATGAGTGTGCTATCCGTCGCGTTCTTACCCGTCGAGTAGGCGAACTGCTGGATCGGCTTGATGGCGTTGCGCTGCAGTACTTTCTTCCACGCGGCGCTGGCCGGGGAGGTGAAGTCGCCGTAGATCCTGCGGACGATCGCATCGCCGAAGCGGGCGACCTCCTCCAACAGTGCCTCGATGACGGAGGCCTGCGCGTTGTCCGCGTCGATCAGGACGGCGAGCCGTAGCTGCCCCTCATCCGATTGGCTGGAACCGGTTGGTGTCTTGCTGCGATTGGCCACGCCCCTAGCCTGACACGAGCGGTGTTCGACGGTGTCCCCATCGCGGCATGCGCTCGTCGATGGCGCGCCTCCGGCCGTGCCTCGGGCGTCGGGAGTCCCTGGCCCGGCCAGGCGACCCGTTGGTTGCGAAATGGTCGTCAACCAACTGGGCACAACGCGACCTTGGGCCCCTCGATGTCATTTGGGCCCAGTCGCTCTCAGCTCAGCCCTACTCCGGCGCTCGCCCCGACGAGACCCACCAGTCCCTCAAGGCGGTCCCGCAGTCCTTGCCGGTCCCGGTCCAACTCGTACTGCAGGGCCGATGAGACCACTGCATCGATGACCAGGCCGGCGAACCGCGTGGCGACCTCATCGTTCATGTGCGGCGTGAGGGACTCGGTGACCAGCAGCAACGTGCGATCGCGCACGCGGATCAACGCATCCCGTGACTGCTCGGATGATTCAGCCATCAGCAGCGTCGCCCACGCGAACACGGCGATGGGTCGGTTGGGTGCCGTGATCGTCGCTTCCCATGCGGCGACCGCCTGCGCAAGGGTCAGGCCCAGGTCGCCCTCACGGCTGACGGCGGCGTCCATCATGTCCACCCAGTCCGAGGCCAGTCGCTCGATCGCCGCGGCGATCATCCCGTCCTTGTTGCCGAAGTGGTAATAGACGGTCGGGGCCGTGACACCTGCCGAGCGGCAAATGCGCTGCAGGGTCAGGGCCGCCGGGTCCAATCGGGTCAGGCCGTCGATGGTCGCCTGCAGGATGCGTTCCTCCGCCGGCGGCCTGTCCCCGTCGTCGCGGGTCACCACACCAATGCCGCAGGTGCGGCTTCGGGAACCGCCGGGCGCACCGGGCGCACCGCCTCCACCAGGCGGTACTTCTCACCCATCGCCGGACGAGGGTCCGCCTCGCCCTTGTTCGGCCACAGCGCCATGGCCCGCTCAGCCTGCGCCGTGATCGTCAAGGATGGATTCACTCCCAGGTTGGCGCTGACCGCCGCACCGTCCACCACGTGGATCCCTTCGTAGTTGTACACGCGGTGGTAGGGGTCGATGACACCGGTCTGCGGGGAGTCGCCGATAGCCGCACCCCCGAGGATGTGGGCGGTCATCGGGATGTTCAACGCCTCGGTCCAGGTGCCGCGAGGTTCGCCGCCGGTCTTCTCGGCGAACTTCTTCGTCACCTCGTGCGCCTCGGGAATCCACGCCGGGTTGGGCTCACCGGTGCCCTGTGTGGAGGCCAGTTTCCGCTGACCGAAGATGTTGCGCTTCAGCGTCACGTTCAGCGAGTTGTCCAGGCTTTGCATGACCAGCATCACCGTGGTGCGCTGCGACCAGCGACGCACCGACAGCGACCTCAGGAACGACGCGGGGTTGCTGCGCACGGTGCCGAGGAAGCGTTTGGGTCGCGATACCGATGGTTCGCCGGGACGGTCCCCCTCGGTGAGCATCGTGCTGAGCATGCCCATGAAGTTGCTGCCCGGGCCGTACCGGACCGGTTCCACGTGGGTCTGCGGGGTGGGGTGGATCGACGAGGTGATCGCCGGGCCATGCGAGTAGTCGACTTCCAGGTCGCGCGCCTCGACGGTGAGGATCGACTCGGAGTTCGTACGGGTCAGCGTGCCGAGGCGGTCGGAGAGGGCGGGCAGGTGACCGGAGTCCTTCATCGTGTGCAGGAGCTTCTGCGTGCCAAGGGTGCCCGCTGCGAGGATCACATGATCGGCGGTGATCTCGGTGCGCGGCGGTTTGCCCGCGCCGGGTCCGGCCCCGCGCATGGTGACGCGATAGCCACCCTGTTCCAGCGGCGAGAAACCGGTGACAGTCGTCAGCGGCTGGATCGTGGCGCCCAGGCCCTCGGCCAGATGCAGGTAGTTCTTCGGAAGCGTGTTCTTGGCGCCCAGCCGGCAGCCGGTCATGCAGGATCCGCACGAGTCGCATGTGGTCCGCGCGGGTCCGGCGCCGCCGAAGAACGGGTCCTCTACGTCCACGCCGGGCTCTTCCCCGAAGAGCACGCCCACCTGGGTGCGGTGGAAGGTGTCCGCCACGCCCAGGTCTTCGGCGACCTCGAGCATCACCTGGTCGGCCGGGGTCTCCACCGGGTTCTCGACCACTCCCAGCATGCGTTTGGCCTGCTGGTAGTGCGGGGCGAGTTCGTCGCGCCAGTCGGTGATGTGTGCCCACTGTTTGTCGGCGTAGAACTCGTCCAGGGGTTCGTACAAAGTGTTGCCGTAGACCAGCGAACCGCCGCCGACGCCTGCGCCGGAGAGCACGAGCACGTCGTTGAGCAGGGCCAGCCGCTGGATGCCGAACATGCCCATCGCGGGCGCCCACAGGAACTTGGGCAAGCGCCATGAGGTCTTGGGCAGTTCGTCGTCGCGGAAGCGGCGTCCCGACTCCACGACGAGGACCTTGTAGCCCTTCTCGCTCAGGCGCAAGGCGGCCACGGACCCGCCGAAGCCGGATCCGACGACGACGACGTCCCAGTGCTCAGGTGTCTTGTCGATGGTGGTGCTCATGGATGTTCCTTTCGGTCAGCCGCGGACGGCGGGAATGAAGATGCTGGGTAGGCGTTTGGGGTGGGGATCGGCGGCGAACATGGTGAACGCGCGAGCGGTGCTGCGGGCTGTGCGGTTGCTCAGGAACCAAGGCGGTTTCACCGTCAGTCCCTGCAGTGGGTGTCGCAATGACCGCTGGAACGGCCGGAATGGGGCACGCACCACGGTCTTCTGCGTCTTGTCGAACAGCAGCGCGTTGTGCACGACGCCGGTGCCCGACTGGATGTCCGTGGGTGTGTTGCCGGGATACGCGCCCCACGCACCACGCGGTGACAGGAACGCGAAAGCGGACCACACGTTGACCCCGATGCAGCCGTATTTCAGGTCAGCGATCGCACGGTCGAGTTCGGCAGCGAACCTCCCGGCGGTGGTCGGGTCGATGATGATGTTCGCCCCGAGATTGCCGTGCAGGTGTTTGTTGGCGAACTCGACGGCTTTGGCCAAGTAGTCGCCGGCGTCGGTGCCCTCGATCGAGGTGGTCACGTAGATGGGCCCGAACATCTCGTCCTGGAAAGCTGGGTGGTTGCTGTCCGGGTCGATATCCACGAGCAGTGTGCGTTCCTGCGGTCCCGGGAGCGCCTCGGCATCCGGGTTCTCGACGCGGAAGGCGTCCTGACGGTCCTCGGTCCCCGGGTAGAAGGGGCGCCTGTCCGGGGCAGCGGCGAGTTCGGCCCGCAAGGCGTCAAGCAGTTCCTCCTTGTGCTCCCAGCCTGCGGGCAGGATCAGTACCTGCGACGCCACGCAGGTGTGCCCGGCAGAGAACAACTTCTGGGTGGCCAGGTGCTGGGCCTGGTAGGCGATGTCGGCCTTGCTCCACGGACCCGGCACGACGATGGTGGGGCTTGCCCCGCCGAGTTCCGAACGGATCGGTTTGGTCCAACGCGGTGTGCCCGCGGCCTTCGCCGCGCGCCCGTCGGCACCACCGCCGAACACGATGGTCTCGTAGGTGCGTTCGCTGCCGGTGATGTGGACGGTGTCGACGAGGTCGCTGTCCGTCAGGTGTTTGCCGGCGTCGGCCCCGCCGTAGACGACCGCCACGTAGCCGTCACGGATCAGGGGAGCCAGAATCCGTTCGAAGACGGGGCCGTACACCTCGTTGACCGGGTTCATCTTGAGGACGACCACATGGCCGTCGGCGTAGAGGCAGTACAGGACGTCCAGCATGGGGATCGCCGCCACGTTGCCCGCCCCGAGTACGAGGGTCACCGCACCTTGCGGGTCCGACTGCCGGTAGAACGAGGCAACATTGTTGCGCAGAGTGACCGGTGACACGTCCGGTTGCATCCATACGTCGAGTTCGTAGCCGTTGAGCAAAAGTCGGTCGTAGGCGTTGGACGGAAAGACCCCGGCGACGACCTGGCCATCCGGGCGGGTCCGGACGCGTACGCCCTCCAGCGGGTCCGCGCCGGTCGACAGTCGGGTCAGGGTTGCGATCATCTCGGTCAGCCAGGCGGCGGTCGGATACGGCCCGCCGAGCCATTCCTCGCCCCCGACGATGGGCGCGTGTGGATCCAGATCCTTCATCTGCACCCCCGCGGCGACCCATGCATCCGCATTGGCCACCAACAGGTCGCGGACCTGCTCCAGGTAGGTGATCCGGGTCTGGATCGGCAGACGTGCCCATCGGTGCTTGTTATCGCTGAGCCGCAGCAGGGTCTCGTCGATGCCGGTCGTGTCCAATTGATCCTCCGTCTTCTCAGCCAATATAGCGAACGTTATATAGGTTGTCTATAACGATGGAAGAACAACGGGGTCGAAGTTTTTCTACGAGGTGGTCGCGACCATCTCGGCGAACCCGGCCTGGATGCACTCACCGAGGTGGTCGGGATCCGGGATGATTCCGGCGTCGGTGGCGATGCCGATATTCACCTGGCCGTTGTAGCTGAAGATGCACAAGCCGATGCTCTGGTCCGACGCGGTGGGCACCCAGCCGAGAACCCCCGCGACCTCGTGGCCGGCTAGGAAGATCGGCGCGCGCGGTCCGGGCACATTGGTGAGAAGCCCGACCGACTTGTTGGCCACGAAGCGCGTCAGGCTCTTGCCGATGGTCTGGGGCGCCTCGGCCACCGCGCGCTGAACGCCGAACACCATCATCGCCTCGGCGCTGTTCTTGATCCGCGCCATCCGTTCCCGGATCTCGATCAGCAGGGCGTCGATGTTGACCAGGCCGAGCGGCATCGGGAACATCACCATCGCGAAGTGGTTTCCCAGTTCCTTCGGTAGCGACATGTCGATGGGCTTCAGGGAGATCGGGATCAGGAAGTTCGTGTCGGACGGAACCGCGCGGTCACGCTGGTGCAGGTACTCGGTGAGGCCCAGCGACACCGCTGCGAGCAGCACGTCGTTCACGGTCGCGTTGTGCGCTGCCCCGACGGCCTTGACCTGGTCAAGGTCCAGGCCCGAGACCCAACCGACCCGCTTTTCCACGCCCGGTGCCTGGTCTGCGACGAGGCGGGACTCGTGACCCCACAGAGCGAGTCGACTTGCCGAGCGCCACGAGTTCAGTGCGGTGTTGTCCTGTGAGGACAGGGCAGACACCGCATCAGTCACCTGGGTCGGTTTCACGGCCCACTCGTATCCCTTGTAGAAGGAATCGGGTCGCAGGCCCACCACCTTGCCCGGGATCTGCGGAACCGCACGCAGCGCTGCTGTGGCCGCGTCCTTCGCGAACGACGCAGCGTTACCGGCAACGCCCTTCGCGGCGCCGGTCGCCATCGCGACGGGATTGGCTGGCCCGCCCTTCCTGCCCACTGCAGGCGGGGCCACGTCACCTTCGATGTCACACATTCCGAGGATCAGTTGCACGATGCGGATACCGTCCGCGAGCACGTGATGGAAGCGGGCCATGATCAACGAGCCGGGCTCACCGTCCTCATTCACGTAGCCGGTGATGAAGTCGAACTCCCACAGCGGGTGCTTGCGGTCCAGTGGCTGGCTGATGCGCCCGGACACGTAGTCCGCGGCGGCCGCTCGGTCGCCCGGCGCCGGCAATGTCGTCTCGCGGATGTGGCGGTCGAGGTCGAAATCCGGGTCCGGCTCCCACATCCACGTGCCGCCCGCCTTGCGGGCCCGCGACGACATCACCGAGTATCGCTCGACGAGACGTTCCTGAACGACCTCGCGCACCTGCTGCCAGTCCGGTTCGCCCTGGAACCACATCAGCCCGGTGACCACCATGAGATTGGTCGGCTCGTCCATGTTGAGCCAGGTCAAGTCGCTTTTCGAGATCGGTTGAGTTGTCATCGTCGCCCCTAGTCGTGTGGGCGGAATCTATCTGAATCGGACACCGGATGAAGGGGTCTCAGTGATCTTCGTACGAAGGGAGGAGGCAGGCAGCCAGCCGATTGTCGCCGCTGACGCCTGGTTGCGCCAGGAGTTGACCCGGTGGTTGCCAACTGGCCAGCTATTTGGAGGTCAACGGGCAACTATCGGGCTATTCGAAGAAATGCCGGCTGACCAGCAGGCCTTGACGGACGAGCATCTACGCGTTTAATATACAACCTAATGGTTGTATATGAATTGTCCGACGACGAGGTCGACCGCCTCTTCCGGGCCTTGGCTGACAGAACGCGGCGGGACATCGTTCGCCGCACACTGCTGGGCGAGGTCACGGTGTCACAGTTGGCCGGCAGTTACGACATGTCGTTCGCAGCGGTGCAGAAGCACATTGCCGTTCTGGAAGGGGCCGGGCTCATCACCAAGCATCCGCACGGCCGCGAACGACGTGTCCGTGGCAATCCTGAGACCATCCGGCTCGCACAGAACCTGCTCGACCAGTTCGAGCAGGTGTGGCGCGCGCGGATGGACAGGCTCGACGATTTGCTGTCCGACGACCAGCTGTCCAACGAAACCCCCTGAAACCCGACGAAAGGTCCTCTCATGCCCATCACATCCGTCACCAAGGATCCCGAGACTCTGACCCTCACCGTGGTCGCCGACTTCGCCGCTCCGCTGGAGAGGCTGTGGAACGCCTACGCCGACCCGCGTCAGCTTGAGCGGTTCTGGGGCCCGCCGACCTACCCCGCGATCTTCACCCGTCACGACATGTTCGCCGGTGGCCGCAGCGAGTACGCGATGACCGGCCCGGAGGGCGACGTGTCCCGTGGCTATTGGGAGTACCTGTCGGTGGAACCCCTGAAGTCCTTCGAGGTCGTCGATGGGTTCGCTGATCCAGACGGGTCTGCGAACGAGCAGATGCCGTCGATGCGGATGGTCTTCACCTTCACGGCGACCGACGCCGGATCGCAGGTGTCGACCACCACCTACTTCAACTCCGTGGAAGAACTCGAGCAACTCCTCGAGATGGGCATGGAGGAAGGTATGCGGTCAGCCATGGGTCAGATGGATGCCGTGCTCGCGGACCTGGCGTCCTTCGCCGCCGACGCGGCCACGACCTCCCAGATCCTCAGCGACACCCAGGTCCGGGTGAGCCGGGTGATCCGGGGGTCGGTCGAGCAGGTGTGGCGGGCGCACCACGACTCCGACCTCTTGCAACGCTGGTTGCTCGGTCCGGACGGCTGGACCATGCCGGTGTGCGAGGTCGCCACCGACGTCGGCGACACCTACCGCTACGAATGGGCGCAGGTGGACGGCGAAGAGCGGTTCGGCTTCACCGGGGAGGTGCTGGAGAGTTCGCCGCCGCACCGTGCGGTCACCACTGAGCAGATGATCGGAATGGACGGCCCGGGGACGACCAACGAGATGACACTGACCCCCGTCGAAGGCGGGACGTTGCTGTCGATCCTCATCACGTATCCCAGTGCCGAGGTCCGCGACATGGTGCTGGGAACGGGCATGACCGACGGTATGGAGACCAGTTACGCGCGCCTGGAGAAGGACGTCCTGTCCGCGATGTGATTACCGGTCACCACTTTGGTCAGCAGGCGGTTCGCCCAATGTGGCGAAATCTGCGCCAAGGCGGTCACCATCCGGGCCTGTCCCCCGACGGCTACATGTGGGTTCCGCACCCGGCCACCAGCGGGCTTCGAGCGGGCCTGCGAGACGGCGTTGAGCAGGGTCGCGGCGACATCGTCGGGGGTCAGGTTGATGCCCAGGCGCTCACCGGAGGTCGCCTGCATATCCTCTACCATGCCGGTCTGGACGAACAGCGGCCATAGATCGAGCACCCGGATGTCGTGCTGTGCCCATTCGAGGTCCAGCGCCTCGGTCAGGCCGCGCACGGCGAACTTGGTCGCGGAGTAGGTGGCGAGGTCGGGCTGGCCGTACATAGCCGAAGCGGACGCGAGGTTGACCATCGCCGATTTCGGTGTGCGTGCCAGCAGCGGGAATGCCGCCAGTGCGCCGTTGACGACGCCGAGGACGTTGACCTCCACGATGGCCCGGTGCCGCTCGGCGGCGATCTGCTCGAACGGGCCGGAGGACAGCAAGCCCGCGTTGTTCACCAGCAGATCGAGGTGCTCGAGATCGGCGAGCGCGTCGAGCCACTGCGCGTGGGCGGTGACGTCCAAGTGGCCGGTGCGCAGATTGGGGTCGGGCGCCAGTTGCGCCAGCGCGTCTTGATCCACATCGAGGGCCGTCACCGACCATCCGTCCTCCAGCAGGTGCTTGGTGACGGCGCGGCCGATGCCGTTCGCAGCTCCGGTGACGACGGCGTACGGCATTGGGATCAGCCGGCGTGCTGGTCCGGGTCGACCGACTCGGGCTGCACCGACCAGTTCGGTGGCTCGTCGGTGCCCGCCTCTTCGTCGCGCTCGGCGTCGGCAGCGGTCGGCTGCACCTTGCCTGCCGCGTGGTGGACCGGGGCGTAGATCGCGTACAGCCGCATCGGCTCGTCGCCGATGTTGATGACGTCGTGCCAGGTGCCGGCGGGCACCATGATCGCCCACCCGTCGCCGACCTCATGCTCGATGGTGAGGTTGTCCTTGGACGGGCCCATCACCACACGTCCCTTGCCGGCGTCCAGGCGCAGGAACTGGTCGGTGTCCGGGTGTGCTTCCAGTCCCACGGACTCGCCCACCGGAATGGACATCAGAGTGACCTGCAAGTACTTCCCGCTCCAGGCCACGGTGCGGTAGTTCTCGTTGGTGGTCGTCTCGGTCTCGAGGTCGAAAATGCTCGGGTTGGGTCCTTTGTCGTCGATGGTCATGGCGCTCCTCTTCCCTCAGGTACGAGTCTAAAGCGGCGTCAGTAGGTGGAGTAAAAGGCCGTGAGGCGTTCACGCACGAACTGCTCCAACAGGCCGTCGTCGGCGGCGCGCAGGATCCACGGGCGCACCATCGCGATGATCATGTCCGCGGTGATGCCGGCTTCGGCCAACAACTCCCCGACGGTCCGACCCGAACTCTCGTCGAGCACCGTCTGCAACGCTCCCCGGAAGGTCGGGGTGGCGACGAGATAAGCGATGACGTCTTGGCCGATGGCCAGCAACTCGGTCAAGGCGTCCTCTCCGATCAGCCCGGCGATCTCGGCCAGAGTCGAGCCGGCGTTGCGCTCCCACGCCTCGTCGGCGATGTCAGTCATCGCCTGCTCGTCCACGACGGTCGTCAGGTAGGTGCGGCTGTCCCGCAGGCTGTCTTGCAGGTTGGCCGCCACGAATGCGGTGAGCTGTCGCTCGATGCCTTTGCTCAAGCGCGGGGCTGCGGTGTCGAAAGCGTTCTGCCCCATGCGCATCAGCGACGACGCGCCGGGTACGCGCGCGATCGGGCTCTCCGTCATCACGTAGTTGCGGATGCCGTTGAACAGGACGTGGGAGATCAGGTTCCCGTAGACCTTGCTGGTGGTGACCTGCTCGACGACTTCCTCTTGGAGATCGGACAGGCTCGCGACCGCACGTGCGGCCCGGTCGTAGTCCTCCCGGTCCATCAGTTCGTCGATCGGCGTCTGGTCGTTCAGTGCCCACCAGCGCATCGCCATCACGGAGGCGCTGACATCCGGGATCACGATCGCGTCGATCAGCGCGTCCAGGTCGGCTTCGCTGAACACACTGCCCAGCGTCACCCCGTCGAGCCATTCGAAGACCACGTTCGTCTGCGCGCTGAGGGTCTCGGTGAGTGACTCGGTCCACGCGGCCACCTCGAAGGCGATGTGAGCCTCGAGCATCTCTTCGTCCATAGCGCGAGTCTGTCAGGTGCGGGTCCCGATGCTCGTCTCGGCGCGGGCTGATCTGCAAAGTCCCGGCATAGGGTCAAGTCATGGCGCGCCGGATGACTTACACCGAGGACCAGATTCTGCACGCGATCCGGGCCGCCGCCGATAAGTGCGGTCAACCGTTGAGTCACGGCCGCTACGACAGTGTGTCGCGGGAGGTGGCTGGACCCTCCTCGGCCAGGATCATTCAGCGTTTCGGCTCGTGGGGACGGGCTTGCGCGGCTGCCGGAGTCACCTCGGCGGCAGCCGCCCGCGAGTACGCACAGCGATGGGACCGCGCTGCGGTCTTGGCTGCAGTAGCCGAGTACCTCAACTCCGAGGACGCGGCCGGGACGTACGCCGACTACGTGCGCTGGGCGCAATCCGGACCGGAACGACCCAGCGGGGCCACGGTCCGCAACGTCCTGGGCGCCTGGAGCGCGGCCAAGGCGCACGCCTCAGGTCCATGACGCCTCAGTAGTCGCCGAGCGGATCGGGGTTCGGCTCCCTGAGCAGCCACCGGACGCCGGCCCGCGATAGCAGGAGCGCGAAGATCAGCCCGGTGACGGCCCAGAACCCGCCCAGACTGACCTGATCGCCGAACACCAAGGCCACTAGTTCCAGCACAGCGAACTTGCTGCCCACCAGCAACAACCACAGAAGCAGGCCGGACGCGACCTTGCCCACCGGCCTGACCGCGGCCTTGAACAGGTGCTTGACTCTGCCCTTCAGTGCGACGACCACCTCGAGCACGGCTTTGAGCAGAACCGCTGTCAACAGCGACAGCGTGAAGGTTTCGGACAGGACCGCGGGGACGAATTGAACGGCGAGGTTGAGAACGACGACGTACACGAACACGTCGATGATGTCGGCGGCCGGGACGCGCCGCTGCGGGTTGTCGGTGCTCACGGTGCCGTTGTCAGTGCGGTGTCCGACCACAGCGCGGCGCTGGCGTGGCCCAGCAGCAGTTTCGTCGCGAATGCCGGCGCGAACCAGCCCGCGGTGGGGGAGGGGCCGAGCTTTCGATCCAGGGCGACCGCCCCGAGCGTCGTGAGGACGCCCAGCGCGCGGCGGTGTTCGGGGAAGCGGCGGATGGTCACCGTCGCAGCCATCATGTAGCCGTAGGTCAGCCCGGCCCACAGCATGGGTGAGGTGCGTTCGCGCAGCCCGCGGTCATAGGCGGCGATCGCGAACGGATGCACGTGCAGGGCGGCGAATTGCACATGCTGCCTGGTTCCCTGGCCGGGACGTTCGTACCAGCGCGCGCACGACCGGGTGTTGTTCGCCCAGGCTCCACCCCAGATGTCCATGGCGATCAACGACAGGCCGGCGGTGGCTTTCCGGCCACGGGGCCTGCCCGCATCGAGCAGGGGAGCTGCAACAGTCCCTGCGGCTGCACTTGCCAGGCTGCCCGTGTTCTCGGCGACAGACGCCTCAGGTCCTACGAACTCGCCCCAGTTGCGTTTCAGCCATCCCATCGTGCAAGTATGCCGCCGTTCAGGAGACGGCCGCCTTCACCAGATCGACAAGCTTCTTCTCCACCGCGGGGCTCCAATTGATCAGTGCGTACGACACCGGCCACATATCGCCGTCATCGACGTTGGCCGCATCCTGGAATCCCACCGTGGAGTAGCGGTACTTGAACTTGCCCGCGTCCTGGAAGAAGACGACGACCTTGCCGTCCGCGTTGGCGTAGGCCGGCATGCCGTACCAGGTCTTGGGGGTCAAGTCGGGGGCTGTGCTGGTCACCGTCATGTGCACACGCTCGGCGAGTGCCCGGTCGTCCGGCGCCATCTCGGCAATCCGGTCGAGGACGGCTTGAAGCCCGTCGGCCTTCTTCGCGCCCTTCTTGCCCTCCGCGCGCAACTCGGCCGCGCGCTCCTTCATCGCTGCGCGCTCTTCCGCGCTGAAACCGTCGGCCATGTGACGCGCCTCTCCCTGGTCGGACACCGGAAGACTAACCCGGGTTCGAGGTGTCCGGCGAGCCCCGCGGTGGCCGACGAAGCGGCAGAACGGTAGACACGTGGACATGGCAGACGTCGTCGTCGTTGGGGCAGGTATCGCCGGCTTGACGCTTGCGCGACTGCTGTCCGAGAACGGTGCCACGGTGCAGGTCGTCGACAAGGCGGGCTACCCGGGCGGGCGTCTGTCCTCACGCACGGTGGCCGGACGCCTGGTCGACACCGGACCGACCGGTTTCCAGGTGACTGATCCCGAAGTGGCCGGTGTTCTGCAGCGGTGGGCCCCGGATGCGCTGTCGTGCCAGCTATCGGGTGGGCGGTGGGATTTCAGCTATCGATCTTCCGCACGCGCAGTGGCCGCGGAGTTGGCTACCGGCCTGGACTACCGGAAGGTTCTGGTGAACCTTCTCGCGGACGTGGGTCAGCACACGCACGTGGTTCTCACGCCACCTGCCCCGCAGGTGCAAACGATCGCGTCGCGCAGCGGCATCGAGCACGCAGGCTTGGCTGCTATCACTTACGAGAAAGCGCCTGGTCCTGCTCGCGGCGTGTGATCCCTCGACCACGCTGCCCGCCGATCGCGCGTCGGATGTGTTCAGTGATGTCCGACTTGTGCGGGGACGTGCCGGTGCTGAGGTCGCGGTGGTGGGACTCGCGAATCCCCGGTGGAGCGCCAGGCGCTTCGACGCCGACGCGAGCGTGACCGAAGCGGAGTTGGTTGTGGAACTGCGCGAAGTGGTTCGGGGGCTGTCGGTGTCCAACTCGATCCTCAAACGCTGGCGATACGCGAACGCAACCCATGTCCTCGCGGGGGGCTTCCTGGAGTTGGCGGAACGATGCTGGGTTGCCGGCGACGGGTTCGGGTCGGTGGCCGGCGAGAACAACGGAGTCGAACGGGCAGTGCGTTCGGCGCTGAGTGTCGCTGCGGCGATCCAAGTCACCTGATCTGGCGGATGCCTTCCCCGTCGCCCCATTTCCTGTCCGCAGTGAGCGCGACTTCTTCAACCCGGTCGGCCAACGCCAGGCAGAGCCGGTCGCCGAGCGAGAGTCCCTCGCCGGTCCGCCAGCGACGGGCAGCCCACTCTGCGTCGTCGGCCTGGACGGGCTCCAGTGCGACTCCGTAGGACAAAAGCAGAGCGCGGCTGAGGTCCCAGTCTCCGCCGGCGGCGAGCACCTTCTGTCCGACCTCGCTCCAGTTGGCCGTGCTGCACCGACCACCGGTTTCGAGGGCCGCCTCGACGACGTCGGAACCAGCCTCGTTGCCGAGATAGGCCAGCAATGCAGAGGCGTCGAATACCGTCATGCCCTGTCCTCGGCGGAGGCGGCCGCCTGCCGGTCGGCCAGCAACTGATCCACGAGATCCTTGCCCTCCAGACCCGAACGGACGATGTCGCGCAGTTGCTCACGGGTGAGAAGCAGCAAGCCCTGTGGCGATTCCACCAGCACCACCGGCCGGCCTTCCTGCAGGCCCGCCCGCTCACGTAGCTCCGCGGGCACGACCAGGCGACCTCTGTCTCCCATTGTCGCCATGTATGTCCCACTCATAGAAGTAAAATACCAACATATACTCAACAGTGGGATAGACTGGAGGAGGCTGACCCTCTTGGCCCCCCTCAACCCGGGATTCGATCACTAGGGCCGCCCGCGCGCACAGGATGACGGTCGACGAGTACCTCGCGCACCTCCAAGAGGAACAGCTGTGGCGGGAGCGACTCGCAGATGCCCGCGCCGCGATGGCCGAACCGGATCCCGAGTACCTGGAAGAGACTGCGGTGTGGGATTCACTGACGATCTCTGAGGCCCCGTGATTCGTCGGGGAGTGTGATCTGGGTGCAGTTCGATCCGGTCTCTGGTCGTGAGCAGGGTGGACGCCGTCCTGCGGTCGTGGTCTCCTCGGCCGATCATCTGACTGCCGCGACCGCTCTGGTCACGGTTGTCCCTGCGACAAGCAAGGATCGGGACTGGCCCAACCACGTTCTGCTGATGGGTTCAATCGGTCTGCCGGTGCCCATACTGGCGATGACCGAGCAAGTCCGGACCATCGCGCGCGAACGGGTCGTGGGAGAGGTGGGCAACGTGGAAGCCGAGTGCTTTGCCACGATCTGTCAATGGGTTCATCGTTGGCTGGCGCCGGGCTGAGTCCAGGCGGGCACGCGGCGAAAACCACCGCCGGGAAATGCGCAAACGAGACTTGGTGTGGTGGGCGCCTTAGCGCTGATCAACTTCGTGAATCCCGACCTGGGCCCGTACGGGCTGCTCATCCTCGTCGTCGTGCGCCGGACGGGGATCAGCTGGATCGAGGGTGATGCGGACGCTGCTTGAGCGGGCGGTGGCTGGGTCATGGGAGATAGGCAGCCGCCCGGCTGGATCCTCACAGTGCAGCTCGAGCCCGATGGACCACCGGGCCAATGCCTGCCTCGTGGCCGCCCCCCTCCCACCAGAGCATCTACGCCCGCCATCAAATGAGGGCCGCAGCGGGGGCAACGATGCGCTCGGCGGCCCCCATTTGATGGCAACGGCGTGCACTTTGGGGCTTTTGTCCCATTTCTCCCATCAGATGAGGGCCGCAGCGGAGGCAACGGTGCGCGCGGCGGCCCCCATTTGATGGCTGGACCGAGCCGCTGGTCAGGAGTCATTCCGAGAAGAGCAGCCTGGCGGGATCGTTGTCGCTGTACTGCTGCAGCACGCCGACAGTCCGGTCGACTCGTGGCCGTCGTGCGACGAGGCGTCCGAACAGGCATCACTCGGGGCGCTCGGTAGCCTCAGCCACACTCATCGTCACCTGTTTGACTGAGCATCATGCGAGCCACCTTCATGTATGCCGCGGGCGACGTGCGCGTCATCGACGTTCCCGAGCCCGAACTCATCGAACCCACGGACGCCCTGGTGCGGATCACGCACTCCTGCATCTGCGGATCGGATCTGCATCCCTACCACTCCCTGCCCGACACCCCGGACGGACAGTCGATGGGTCACGAGGCGCTGGGCATGGTGGCCGATGTCGGGGAGGGCGTTTCGTCGCTGCAGGCCGGTGACTTCGTCATCGTGCCGTTCGCGATCTCGTGCGGCCACTGCGAGTTCTGCCGTGCAGGTCTGCACACGTCGTGCAGCAACGGTGGTTTCTGGAACGACGCACGCATTGGTACCGGCGGTCTGCAGGCACAAGCCGCCCGGGTCCCCTTGGCCGACGGCACGCTGGTGAAGGTGCCCGGTGTTGATCCGGATTCCGCGGATCAGGGCCTGCTTGCTTCTCTACTGACTCTGTCCGACGTCTATGGCACCGGGTGGCACGCCGCGGCCACTGCTGGTGTCAGAGCCGGCGATACGGTCGCCGTCATCGGTGATGGTGCCGTTGGACTGCTCGCGGTTCTGTCGGCGAAACAACTCGGTGCTGAGCGCGTTGTCCTTATGGGGCGTCACCGCGACCGGACCGACCTGGGACGCGATTTCGGCGCCACTGATGTGGTCGAGAACAGGGGCAAGGAGGGTATCGCCGAGGTGCGCGACCTCACGCAGGGCGGCGCCATCAGGGTCTTGGAAGCGGTCGGTCACCTGCCCGCGTACGAACAGGCCCTCGGTGTGGTGCGCCCCGGCGGGGTCATTTCTCGGGTCGGTGTTCCGCAGTACCGCGAAGGTCCCATCGGCTGGTCGCTGTTCGGCAAGAACGCCACCCTCACCGGCGGACCCGCGCCGGTCCGCGCGTACATCGAGCACCTGCTGCCGGCCGTACTGGACGGCACTGTTCAGCCGGGTCGGGTGTTCGACCGCACGATCGGCATTGAAGAGGTGCCCGCCGGGTATGAGGCGATGGACAAGCGTGAGGCGCTCAAGGTGATGGTCCGGCCGTAGATAGGGCTTCCGGCGGCGCCCATTGGCGCGTAGCATTCCCGGCGTGAACCATCGGTCGGGAGTTGCAGCACACACACTCAGGGGTCTGGTCGCGGCACTCCTGGTCGTGCCCATGGTCACTGGCGGCCACGCTGCCGCCAGCGGCGGTCCGGGCTGGGGCCTGGACCGGATCGACCAAAGAAGTCTTCCGCTGGACAGCCGGTTCACCCCGCCCGCCGATGGTGCCGGCGTCACGGTCTACCTGATCGACACCGGCCTTGACGTCGGCAACTCGCAGTTCGGCGGACGGGCCTCCTTGGGTATCAATCTGACCGGCACGAATGTCACGGACTGCCCGGACGAGGTTGGCGTCAGCCACGGCACCTTCGTCGCGGGGATCGTCGGTGGTGCCAGGACCGGCGTTGCGAAGCAGGCGAAGTTGGTGGAAGTGCAAGCGTTGGGGTGCTCCGAGGGCGGGTCGACGATGACGCTCAAGCAGGAGCGGCGGGCAGTGATTCGGGCAACCTCGTGGATCCGCCGCAACGCCGAGCGGCCGGCCGTAGTGAACATGTCATTGGCCTTCTCGCGCAACGCCCGTGTAGACCGAGCCGTCCGGCGGTTGGTTGGCAGTGGCATTCCAGTGATTGCTGCCGCGGGCAACCAGGGTGCTGATGCCTGCACCAAATCCCCGGCGCACCTGGCGTCGGTCATCACGGTAGGCGCCAGCACGCAGAACGACCGTCCGTGGTCGGGCTCGAACCGGGGTCGGTGCGTGGACTTGTGGGCGCCGGGCAAGGGAATCTCGTCTGTGCTGGCCGATGGTGGGGTCACTCGCTATCGGCAGGTCGGCGCTACGTCGTGGGCCACCCCGTTCGTCACCGGCGCGGTCGCGGTGTACCTGCAGGATCACCCACGGGCGCGACCTGCGAAAGTGCGGCGCTGGCTGAAGCGGACCGCGACTGTTGGTGCCCTCGACGGCGCACTCGAAGGCGCACCGAACCGCTTGCTCTTTGTAGGTCAAGCGTGATTACCGTACGGACATGCATCGGATATTCACCACCAGCGTCGCCTCGGTCTATCCCCACTACGTGAACAAGGTCGAGAAGAAGGGTCGCACCAAGGCCGAGCTCGACGAAGTGATCTGTTGGCTCACCGGTTTCGATCAGTCCGAACTGGACGCCCACCTCGAGGACGGCGCCACCTTCGAGGGCTTCTTCGCCGACGCGCGACTGAACCCGAACGCGCCGCTGATCACCGGGGTGGTGTGCGGAGTGCGTGTCGAGAACGTCGAGGATCCGCTCATGCAGAAGATCCGCTACCTGGACAAGCTCGTGGATGAGTTGGCCAGAGGGAAGTCGATGGACAAGGTGCTGCGGGGTTGATTGCGGACGCTTTCGACGTTCCAGTGCCGGCGACCGAGTCCTACAATGGAGTTGTCTGAAGTGAGGTGCCAATGCCGACCCGTGTCGTGGACGCCCGGTGTCCACTGCGTGACGGTCAGCCGTGCACCCTGTGCCATCCGGACGCGCACAAAGGTCCGCAGGACTGCCCGACCGTGGCAATGGTGATGGCCGACGATGACCTGCGTGCGGGACTTGCTGACTGGCGCGACGAACGGCGGCGGACGTAGGCCGCAACGGATTCTCGAAACTGATGGTTTTGGGCCCTTGACAATGTCTCGAACATGTGTTCGAATGAAGGTATGGAAGCCTCCGTCATCGACCCGTTCCCGTCAGTCAGCGCCGCGCTGGCCGACGCACGCCGGCTCGACGACCAGGACCTGTGCGACGCCATCCACGACGCCGAAATGGCCCTGCGCCGCCACCAGGCGCACACCGCAGTACTGACCGCGGAACTGAACTCCCGGATCCAGGCCATGGGCTACTCGCTCAACGGCGCCGCCGAGGAACTGGCCACCATGCTCGCGATCTCCCCGCGCAGCGCCGACCACCGCATGGACACCGCCGTGGGACTGTGTGACCGGGAACTACTGTGGGCCGCACTCTATGACGGGCGCATCGACCAGGCCAAAGCCGTCATGATCCACGACATGCTCGCCGCGATCCCCGACCCCCGCCGCGAAGAACTCGAACTGATCGCGGTCGGCTACGCGCAGTCCCACACCGGCCACCAACTGCGCAAGAAACTACTGGCCCTGACCTGCCAGGACCCCGACGACACCCTGCGCCGCCAAGCCGTCGACCGGCGCGGCGTGTGGATAACACCGGCCGGGCACGGCATGGCCGACATCAGCGCCTACCTGTCGGCCGAACACGCCGAAATCTTCATGGAAGCCCTGACCAAACTCGCCGCCGCCGACGACTGCGCCGACCCCTACCAGCAAGGCGACGCCCGCACCGCCACCCAACGCCAAGCCGACGCCCTGGTCGGGTTCCTGGACCTACACACCACCGTGGACGTCACCGTGGACGTGGTGATCAGCGCCGATGCGCTGATCGGGGACAACGACTGGACCCCGGAATCCAAACGCCTCGGACCGATCGGCTCGCAGATCGCCCGCGACCTGTGCACCAGCCCCGACGCCCGCTGGCGGCGCCTGGTCACCGACCCGGTCACCGGCCAACTAGCCGCCATGGCAACCATCAAATACCGCATCCCCGAGCACATCCGAAACGCCGTCAAAGCCCGCGACCTCACCTGCCGGTTCCCCGGCTGCCACGCCCGCGCCGAATACTTCGACTGCGACCACATCATCGCCCACCCCACCGGCGCCACCTGCCCGGACAACCTCGCCGGGCTGTGCCGACGCCACCACCGCACCAAAACCTTCACCGCCTGGAAAACCCGACGCGACCCCCAACACCCCCACCCACGACCTCATCTGGACCAGCCCCCTGGGCCGAACCCACCGCACCAGCGCCCACCGCTACAAACAAGACGAATAGCACCGGCTTAACTGCGGCCGGTCCGGGATGCGGGCTCTGGCCAGTCCACCCTTCAGCCCTGAAGGCCCAGGTTGTGTCTTAGTGCTGGCATCAGGTCGCTGTCGCCTGGCCCGATCAATGATCAGTCGATGAACGAGGTCCTGCGGGGCCGTGGAGTTCTGGCGTCCGCTCCTTCCTAGTGTGGTGAAGTGGCACAGGAACGGATGGACCGCGACGAGTTCTACGCCCTGCTCGCGGGCAAGGATGAAGCGGCGCTGAAAAAGACGCTCTGGACGCTCTACTGGAAAGGCGCGCGGCCGGTGCGCGAACGCATCGAGGGCCTGCTGGGCGTTGTGCCACCCGAAGCCCCACCGATCGACCCTCAATTCGTGCTGCGGGACGTCAAGTACTTCGCGGCCCTCGTCCGTTCCGGGGCGTATCTCGGCGGGGATCGACGCGTCTCGCCCCGGGAGCGCACTCGGTGGCGGTTCATTTTCCGTGACCTGGTCAAGGAGGCCCGTGCCGCCCTCACCAGTGATGATGAGGAGTCGGTGCGGGCGGGCGCAACTGCCTTGGGCATCATGGTCGACCTGGCGCAGGAAATGAAACGCGTCGACTACTTCCGGTCCGAGGATCCCGTCGAGGCTGCCCGGTTCGTCGTGTCGGACGTTGTCCGCGCGATCTGGCTGAGAACGCGAACGGTGTACGGGATGGAAGTCTTCGCGCAACAAGGCTCGGCGCAGTTGCTGAAGTGGGAGTCGCGCTACGGATGGACCCGACGTGGGGATGGTTGGGTTGCTGAACGCGAGACGTCGCTTGCGCACGTGCTCGCTGAGTTGCTGATCACCCCCGATATGTGGGATCAGTTCGCGCAGGCCTACGTGGAGGCGCTGAACAAGAGCGCGTCGAGCAAGAGTTCCCGACGCGTCCCCAAGGACCTCGGCGAGTGGCACGCGCTGTTGGCGGAGCGTTTGGCCGGATCTGATCATGAGGGCCTGCTCGATCAGTTACCCGCCCGCTCAGCGCAATAGTCGGACGCGGATCGGGAGGTCGAGGTTTGCCCAGGCTCGGTCGGCGGTCAGCACCTCAGCCGGCTCGCTGCGGACGGTCAGGGCAAGACAACAGCGGTCACCCAGGGAAAGCGTTTTGCCTCCCTTGAGTCCGCGCATCGCGCCAGCAAGTTCGGCATCCGCAGGGCTCAGGGGAATCAGACTCACTCCGGCCGCCGCGATTAGCCTCTGAAAGCGCACCACATCGAGGCCGGCGTCAACGAGTTTGCCCACCACCTCTGCCAGATTCGCTGTGCTGAGCAGAGCGCCCTCGATGTGTTTAGCGACCAGTTCGCTGCCCGGCTCGTCGTGTATCAGTGCGAGGACTGCGGAGGCGTCCAGGACGGTCATTCAGCCGTCGCCGCGAGCCGGCGTTCCGCGAGAAGCTCGTCGACAAGAGAGCGCGATTTCGGGATCTGACGTGCCAATGATCGGAGTTCGACGATTGCGTCCTGCGGTCGCTCCAGCACGAGTTGGGAGCCGGTCACACGTAGATGCAGTCGATCGCCGGGTGCCAACCCCATAGTCGCTCGCACCTCTGCCGGAATGACAATGCGGCCCTGGGGGCCCAGAACTACGGTGGCATCCATCGCACTAGTGTGGCACGAGTTTGCATAGTGTGCCACTACGCCGTGGTGTGAATTGGAACATGGCCGACTCGACCAGCGACCGATCCCGCTCTGCCATATCGACACCGGCAGCGCGAACCAGTGGGCAGTGCCGTCGCGAAGTGCGTGACATCCCTGGTCAATTCCGTCGGATCCCCGTGCAGTCGGATTCCGAGTAAGGGCAGTCCGAAGAAGGCCCCACATGTGACCTCTGGGCTGTCGCCGAGGTCGAACTCCCGGCCGCGGGAGGTCACGGCAGATTCCCAATGGCCGCTCAGCGCGATGTTGCCGAACTCGGCTGAACCCTTGAACTCTGGCCAAGCGTTCATGTGCGTGATCCGATCGCCGGGCGCCTGATTCGGGTCGGCGGACCGCGGGCGGCCTGAATTACCTCAGGTGTGAAAGTCGATCGCTGTTACCGGAGTGTCGCCGGGAAGTGTCATCAACACCTCCGTGACGGCACGCCGGCGGGCGATGCTGTCCTCCTTGTCGCCGAAGCCCCAGCTGATGTCGTGATAGACCGGTCCTTCCGGCCCAACGATCAAACTGGGGCCGCCGACCTGGAAACTCGCGTCGAGGTCCATATCGGCCACGGTCGTCGTTGCGACCTCTTGGCCGGAGATGGTGACCAGGGCCGGACGATCGGATGCGATGATGCGCGACCAATGGTCGCCGACGGTGTGGAAGAACCGCGGGACTGCGGCGTACCACTGTCCGTCGATCTCAACGACGTGTTTGCGGGCGACTCCGGCAGACTCGGTGTGACCTTTCCCCAGTAGTGCGCACGGCCCCAACAAATCGCGTAGCACGGCCGTGGGCCACGTGATGGTCAGGAAGTCCTGCTCATCAGGACTCCAGATCGGCACTGACGGGTCGGGATGAACCAGTGCCCAGCCGGAGCGCCACATGGGCAGTTCCACGCTTTCATCGCTGATGATCTCCATCGGGATCATGACCTCGGGCTGGGAATAGCCGAACGGGTGCGTTAGTGAATCCATGAGTCGGTCGACCTCGTGCCCGAAGACCCATCCGTTGTAGTGCACGTTGAACTCCTGTCTCAGAATCGGCACCAGGCCGTGGTGACTGGCGTTGTGGACGGCATCTGCAGCAAGCTGTGGAGGGCGGCGTCGAGTCGCTTCTCCCAGTCGAGCGTGCTGCGATACCGGTAGTCCAAGGGTCCGAAGACCATCGGTCCGTCGGGGCCCACGATCAGTTCCGGCTCGTTGCGGAATCTGTCTCGGGAGACTTCGACGTCCAGCGTTCCGACCGTGGTGGCGGCCGTTTTCTGACCGTTGGTGGTGCTCAGCAGAGCGTCGTCTTGCGGCTCGGTCGTCCAGAACTTCGTCACGGTTTCGAAGAAGCGCGGCACTTTGACCATCCACGTGCCCTCGCGCTTCCGCACGTTTGAGCGCAGCGCTTTCCCGTGGCCCATTCCGAAGTCCGAGATCAGCGCGCGCGGCCCCAGGTATTCAGTGATCAGAGGTGTAGGCAGACCGAACTCGATCCACACCTCCCCATTCTCCGGCGGGCACTGCACCCACGCCGACCGCCACTGCTTGAGGCCATCGTCGAACGTGCCCACGACATCGAGAGGCAGCCACACTTCCGCTCTCGGGTACCCGTCCGGCGCGGTCATCGCATCCATGTGGTCGATCGCCTGCTCGCCGAACAGCCATGCTCTGTAGAAACCCATTCGTCCTCCTCGGGAACCGAAGGTATGTCGGCGAAGGCTGTGGGGGACACGGCGAAAGCCGATCTGTGGACAACTGCAAGGGGTTTCCACACTCAGGCGGTGGACCGATCGACTGCTGAATGCGCTGGGAATCGATCTGATTCCCGCGGTGGCTGGGGTGCTCGTAGCGGGGGTCACCTGCATCCACCACACGCCCCTCCAATAAAGTTAGGCTTACCTAACAACGAGGAGAGTCAGTGAACAAGGTGGGTGGGGCAGTCGCCGTGTTGGCGGTCGCGGTCCTTGGATTGTCGGCCTGCGGTTCAGGCGACCCGGCGACCGATCAGTCGACGGAGGCGGCCGAACTGGTGGTGTACTCCGGTCGCAGCGAGGAACTCGTCGCTCCGCTGATCGAGCAGTTCGAGGCGGCCAGCGGCGTGCAGGCCGAGGTGCGCTACGGCGACACCGCCGAACTGGCCGCGCAGTTGCTTGAAGAAGGCGACAACTCACCAGCCGACATCTTCTTCGCCCAGGACGCGGGTGCCCTGCAGGTCATCGAGGATGAGGGCCTGGCAACTTCCTTGCCCGCAGATGTCGTAAAGAAGGTGCCCGCCAATTTCCGTAGCGCCGACGATCAGTGGGTCGGTACCAGCGGCCGTGCACGGGTGATCGTCTACAACACCGATCTCGTACCCGCCGAAGAGGTTCCTGACACCGTGTTCGAGCTGGTCGATCCCCGCTGGAAGGGGCAAGTGGGCATCGCCCCGACGAACGCCTCCTTCCAGGCCTTCGTGACGGCGATGCGGGTGAGCGTCGGCGAGGAGCGGACCAAGCAATGGCTTGAGGAGCTCATCGCCAACGACGTGCAGACCTTTGAGAACAACCTCGCCATCCTGGATGCGGTGAACGCAGGCACTGTCGAACTGGGCCTCGCGAATCACTACTACTTGTTCGAGAAGGCCGCGGAGGTCGGCGCGGAGAACCTCGCGGTGCGCAACGCCGCGTTCCAGTCCGGCGATCCTGGCAATCTTGTGAATGTCGCTGGTGCCGCGGTGCTGACATCCGGTGCCGACAATGCCGCGTCCGAGCAGTTTGTCGATTTCCTGCTCAGCGACGAAGCCCAGGAGTATTTCGCGGAAGAGACCTCCGAATACCCGTTGGTCGAGGGGATCGCCGCCCGCGAAGATCTGCCGCCCTTGTCCCAGATCGACGGCCCTGATCTGACCCTCGACCAGCTTGCCGACCTGCGCGGAACCCAGGACCTACTGATCCAGGTCGGGCTGCTCTGAGTCCCGGTGCGTAGTCGGCTGACCCCGCTACACTTGCTGGCGGCTTGCGCCGCCCTGGTGTCGGTGACACCTTTGCTCTACCTGTTCGTGCGGACCGGCTCGGCGGGGTGGGCGGACATCTGGCAGATCCTGGCCCGGCCGCGCACGCTGGAGTTGTCCGTGGCCAGTCTCGGGCTGGCCGCCGCAGTGGCCGGCACCTGCATCGCGCTGGGTGTTCCGCTGGCGTGGTTGCTCACCCGTACGGCGATACCGGGTGGGCGGCCGTGGCTGATCGTGGCCGCACTTCCGCTTGCGGTTCCGTCCTACGTGGCGGCCTACACGTGGTTGGCCGCCTTCCCGTGGCTGCAGGGCTTTGCCCCGGCGTGGGCGGTGCTGAGTCTGGTGAGCCTTCCGTATGTGGTCCTTCCGGTGGCTGCCGTGCTGTCCCAGGTCGACCCCGCATTCGACGAGGTGGCCCGCACCCTTGGTGACGGACCGTTGCGGTCGTTCCGCCGCACGACCGCCCCCCTGCTGTGGCCGGCTGCCGCGGCCGGTGGGCTGCTTTCCGCCTTGTACACGCTCAGCGACTTCGGGGCGGTCTCGCTGCTGCGGTTCGACACGTTCACGCGGGTCATCTACACCTCCTACCGCGCGGCATTCGATCGGACCAGCGCCGCCGTGCTGTCCCTGGTGCTGGTGCTGCTCGCACTGCTGTTCGTCGTCCTTGAGCGGGCGATGCGCAGCCGCCATCAACAGTGGCGGGTCGGCTCCGGTGCTGCCAGGCGCGCCGAGCGCGTTCCGCTGGGACCGTGGCGCTGGCCGGCACTGCTGGGGGTTGTCGGCCTGTTCGGACTGGCTGTGGGCTTTCCCATGGTCGTGCTCGTGCGACTCATGGTGCAGTCACAGCGGTTCGAGGCTGACCCCGGGTCATGGCTGGCCGCGACCGGAAACACCGTGCAGGCCGCGGGCATCGGTGCGGTCTTCGCAATGCTGCTCGCGCTGCCGATCGGCGTGTTGGCCGCCCGGCACACCGATCGCGTGGCGAAGGGCGTGGAATCTGCGGCGTTCGTCTCCCACGCTCTGCCGGGGGTTGTGGTCGGCCTGTCCCTTGTGTATCTCGGCCTGACCGTGGCACCGGCCCTCTACCAGACGCTGGCCATGCTGGGTTTCGCCTACGCCGTACTCTTCTTGTCGAATGCGATCGGTTCGATCCGCTCGGCAACCGCGCAGGTATCCCGCAATGTCGAGGAGGTGGCTCGCACACTGGGGGACCGCCCAACCCGCACCTGGTGGCGGGTCACCGCGCGACTGTCCGCACCTGGGATCATTGCCGGTGCGCTGCTCGTCCTCGTGACTGCGATGAAAGAACTCCCGGCCACCTTGATGCTGCGCCCGACCGGGTTCGAGACACTGGCAACAGAGATGTGGACCTTCACGACGATTGGGTCGTTCAGTCAGGCCGCGCCCTATGCATTCGTCCTGGTGCTGCTGGCAGCGATCCCTGCGTTTGCCCTGGCCCGCCTGACCGGAAGGCGTTCATGAGCAGCATCGAGATCACCGGGCTGACCATGCGATTCGCCCAGACGCCGGTGCTGAAGGACCTGGATCTGCAAGTTCGGACCTCCACCGTCACCGCGATTCTGGGCAGCAGCGGTTCCGGCAAGAGCACACTGCTTCGCTGCCTGGCCGGCCTGCTGCGCCCAGAGCAAGGTGTCATCCAGATCGGATCGACTGTGGTCTTCGGCAAAGGGATCTGGGTGCCGCCCGAACGCCGCGGGATCGGCCTGGTCCCGCAGGAGGGCTCGTTGTTCCCCCACCTGAGTGTGGGCGACAACGTGGGCTACGGCCTGCGCGGCCGGGACTCCGGCGGCCGCATCGCACATTTGCTCGATCTGGTCGGTCTGCCCGGTACGTCGGCGATGCGCCCCCACGAACTGTCCGGAGGCATGCAGCAGCGGGTGGCGGTGGCCCGGGCGCTGGCGCCCTCGCCGCACGTGGTGCTTCTCGATGAACCGTTCTCCGCGCTGGATGCGGCTCTGCGAGACGACGTGCGGCAAGACGTCTTCGCGGCGATCCGCGCAACGGGCGCAACCGCGATCCTGGTGACGCACGACCAGGAGGAGGCCTTCGCAGTGGCCGACCAAGTGGCAGTCATGATGGATAACACCATTGCCCAGCAGGCGCCCCCGGCAGAGGTGTACCTCACACCAGTCTCTCTGGACGTGGCACGGTTCGTCGGTGACACCGTGCTGGTGCCTGCGCACGGCACCGGGGCCTGCCGGGCGAAGACCGCCTTGGGCGAGCTCCCCGCGCAGGACCCAACCCGCAGTGGAGCGTCGGGCGTGCTCGTGTTCCGTCCGGAGGACCTGCAGATCACCGGGGACGGCCCCGTACTCGCGCACGCGGCAGTGTCCTCGGTGAGCTACCACGGGCACGACACGTTGCTGGCGGCGCGGGCGGGGGAGCAGGAGTTGCTCATCCGGGTGTTGGGCAGGCAGGCCGTCGCGGCGGGCGACGATGTCACCGTGCGGGTGACGCGGCCCGGAGTCTTCTTCACCTGAGTCCCCGGGCGGGGGAGCTACTTGACCCGCTGCCGCTCTTGCCCTCTGGTCGTGGCAGCCACTACGTCCTGGCCACGAATCGCTGGAGAGCCGACTCGACCATGGAGCGATCCAGTGCCTGCCCGGAGGAGACTGGCAACGCGAACCAATGGGAGGTGCCGTCACTGCGGCCGTTGTCGTAACTGAACTCCAGTGCCTTCTGGTGCGTCGTGTCGCGCCCGACCGTCGATTTCGAGACGTCGCGCCAGAGTTCGTCGAACCTCTCGAGCGCATTCCCGGGATCGTCGATCCGGAAGGCCCCTACGCTGTTCCATGCTCCTTCGGCGCCGATCTCGGCGTAGCGGAAAGCCCGTCCTAATGGCACTCGCAACGAGTTGGCGACAGCCGATACGAGTTGCCTTCCGCTGTCAGCAGTCTGCACCGCCGTGGCGAAGTGCGCGATGTCTCTGGCCAATTCCGTCGGATCCCCATGCAGCCGGATTCCGAAGAAGGGCAGTCCGAAGAACGCCTCACACGCGACCTCCTGACTGTCGCCGAGGTAGGCAAGCGCCTCGGCCTGCGTCACGAACTCCCCGCCGCGGAAGGTGACGGCGGACTCCCAATGGCCGCCCAGTGCGATCTTTCCGAACGCAGCTGGACCCTCGAACTCCGGCCAGTCGATCATGTGAGTGACCCTATCGCCGACGCATGTGTGTGGCCGGCTCCGTGGCGCTCGGCGACGAGCGATGCGATTGTCAACAGTCGGATTCAGCGGGGATCGGTTATACCGGGTTATACTCTTCCTATGAAGACCGCAATATCGATCCCTGACTCCGTCTTCGACGAAGCCACCAGGCGTGCCATGGCCTTGGGCATCAGTCGTTCTGAGTTCTTCGCCATAGCGGCCCGACGGTACCTGGACGCCCTTGAGCGTGAGTCGCTCACCGCTCGCATCGACCAGGCCCTCGACGACGTGGCCGACGATGACAGCTCAGACGCGGCCGTGGCAGCAGGGCGTTCGCGGCTTGTGTCCGAGGCCGACTGGTGATCCAACGTGGCGACATCTGGTGGGTGGATCTTGGGCCGGCGCAGGGCAGCCGACCCGCCAAACATCGGCCGATCCTGGTGGTCCAGTCCAATGCCTACAACTCCAGTCGGTTGGCAACGGTGGTTGCGGTGGTCTTGACTTCAAATACGTCGCTGGCCGCAATGCCCGGAAACGTGTTCTTGCCGACAGACGTCAGTGGACTCCCGAAAGATTCCGTGGTCAACGTGATGGCTGTCGTTACCCTGGACAAGTCCGAACTTGATCGGGCAGCCGGACGAGTGCCCACTTACCTCCTCGATGAAGTCGACCGCGGATTACGCCGCGTTCTGGGTCTCTAGGGTTTGGCGGTGGTATGCCGCGTCGCACCCTCGGGGCTGAATGCGCAAGGGCAGTGAAAAGGGTCTCCAGATCACTCACCCCTCGATCTCGAGGCGCTCCACGCGGTGTTCGATCGCTGTGCTGGCTTGATGAGGCACGTCGATCACGGTCCCCAGAAGTGCCACAGCTTTGTGCATGGCGGCGCGGCGTTCGGCGGCGAATGCGTTCTCGTCCAGCGCGATGTCGAGAAGGCCACGGGCGCGACGTAAGGCGTCCTGATCAGTCTCGTCGAACGTAGATGCGCCCTTGCGTTTCGCGTAGGACAACGCCTGCTGCCATGACTTCTCAAGATCGCTCACAGCCTGTGCGTACACCTGCAGACGCGCAGGATCACGGACCGCATCGATGTGCGCGTCCTCGGCCGCGACAAGGCATTCGCGGAACCGGTCTGTCGTGGGACAGGTGGGGTCGGCGAGCAGTGGTGCGCGGGCGATCGCGACGAGGTCACTGAGGAACGCTCCGTACGCTCCCAGCACTGTGTGACGGCGAGTGTCGATCTCCTCGATGGTCGGCGAGTCCTCGAGTGGTTCGCTGCGCGGTTCCTTGCGGCTCAACTTGAGTTCGTGCACGGGCACCTCCTCCAGTTCCGGCCCGTCGATGTGGGCGCTGACGCTGGAGTAGGCACTGGCAGTCCAGCCGCCGGCCAGCACGAAGGCCCAGACCCACCAAGCAGAGGTGTATGTGCGGTAGTAGTCGCCGCGCGTCAATTCCCATGTGACCGTCATCGTGACGATCCAGACAGCCACCGTCGAGAGGGCAATCCAGCGGATTTGTGGAGTGGCGCGGCGCATGGCTTCCGGCTCGTTCACGGGAACATCTCCTCTGGCTCGTAGTAGTCATACGGATCGGGCACGTACTGGTCATAGGGATCTGCTGCGTCCTGTTCGTATGGATCAACTGCGTACTGGTCGTTGGGATCGGCACTTCCCGGCCCCGGTACTCGGGGAGCAGGTTCCTCCAGCAGAGCCTCGTTCCGGCGGTGTTGGTCGGCGTCGAGGCCGCCTTCTCTGACCTCTTGGAAGCCCCCGAACGTGTCCGGGCACTGCAGGCTGAGGTCGTCGGCGGTCTCCCCGGGCTGGAGTCTGCATGCTTTGGTGGTCTCACCTGGTTCGTCGTATTTCGGATCGTCCCAGTCCCGTGTGACGTCGACGGTGAACACTTGTCCGCCGGACCAGGTCTGTGGCAGGTAGTTGACGTTGACGCGGTATCGATCGCTCAAGACCTCCGCGAGTTGGGCGCGGCGATCTCCGGCCACGCCATCCGGCCACTGGAAGAACAGCGAGTACACGAAGACCGCTACGCAGAACCAGAACAGGAATGCCGCGAGCGCGGCGAGGGCCTCCCAGAACAGCGCTGGCTTCTTCCACACGTAGTACCTCGTGCTGCCGTCCTTCGGATCAACCACCCGGTAGGCATCCAAGCTCGGATCCCAGGTGCCGTTCTGCCGTACGGACTCGTGATTCTCAAACATCCAGAACTCCTTCCCCGAGAACAGTGAAACCGGGGGGTACGACAAACGAAATGCGCCGTCGGGATGTTGGGTACCCTGGTTCCACAAGTGGGGTACCATGGCTGCATGGCGATGACCATCAAGAATGAGCGTGTTTTGGAGAAGATCCGGGATCTTGCAGGCGCACTGGAAACGGATCAGGTGAGTGCTGTGGAGCAAGCCGTCGATGCGTTGACCAACCAAGTGTCACAATCCACCGCGGAGCGACGACTGACCGATGCCATGGAGTTGGTGCACGCCATTCGACAGTCCCTTCCCCCGGGAGTGACGTTGGACGCCGAGGACCTCTATGACGAAGCCGGTCTGCCCCGGTGATCGTCGACACATCAGCGGTGGTCGCGATTCTTAGGGGAGAGGATGATTCCGAGGCCCTTGCGCGTCGCATTCTTGCCCATCGCGCCTGGATGTCGGCGGGCAGCTACGTGGAATTGATGTGTGTGCTGGCCCGATCGCAGGACCCCGCAGCCTCTCGCCGCGCCGACCGCCTTCTGAAGACGCTGGGAATCGAGGTGATTCCGGTATCGGTTGAGCAGGCCCGCCTCGCCGGCGAGGCCTACCGGGTCTACGGGCGTGGTTCGGGCCACCCCGCCCGGCTGAATTATGGGGACACGTTCGCCTACGCATTAGCGGTATCGGAGAACGAGCCACTGCTATTCGTTGGTCACGACTTCTCGGCGACCGACGTGCTCGCGGCGAAGTGAGCGAGTGTCGGCTCAGGTCGGCGGTCGGCTCAGGCGAGACGCCATTTGTCCAGTGACGCTCGAGCGGTGCCGCCGCTGATGTCGGGAACGATGGTCAGCTCGATCATAGTGACGCCGTTGAATTCGACCCGGTGGTCCTCGGTCTGCGCGGTGGCGCCTTGGGGGCTGAAGTTCCATTGCTGTCGCACGACGTCGTGGAGGGTCCGCCCGTCCGAAGACCAGCGCAGGACGAACTCTTGTGTGCGCTCAACGGCAGGTTCGACGAACTCCAGGAGGATCCGGCGCACGGCTTGCGGTTGTGTGAAAAGAAGGCGGATGGTCTGCTCGCCAGGTCCCGATGCGCGCCACCCCGAGGTGCCACCGGGCAGTAGGGCGGACTCGATGGGATATTCCGGGTCCTCGGAGGTGACCTCGACCTCCACCAGTTCTTCGAGATCCAGCCATTTGTCGTCCGAGGTCGGGTTTGCTTCGTCGGCGGAAGGAATGATTCGTTTGCGCATGATGCGGCTCCTCGTCTGGGGACAGCGTATGCCAGGCGGATCTCGGAGGACCGTTGTTTTACAGGCGGGGTTCTTGCGACTGGCGCGTGGCGGCGGGCGCCGGCGAATGTTGCACGGTTGTCGGTTCATGGCCCCGATAACCGACAACCGTGCAGCACTCGCGCCAAGAGCTCTCTAGACAGGAGGGACGCCCGAGATCCGTTCTCGGGTAACCCGGTACGGGTGAACGCTCTCAGATGGTTGGCTCGAGTTCAACGGTGTGGGTAGATGTCCGCGCACGACGTCCGGCGGATGGGCGGTGCCTCAATGCCACGAGACCGAATCCGACAGCGTAGATGATCGTGGACACCAGCCCGTAGGAGAGCGAGTCGGTGAAGAGTGCGCATCACGAGGTGTCACGGTCAGACGCGCTGAGTACAGCCCGCCTCTTGGTCACGGCAGCGCACGTAGGGGTACGTCAGGTTCCGGCCATCGGCCGCGAGTATGACCTCGGCGCCGGACTTCCGGCCGCCCAAAGACCCGCCCGCGGACTGATGCGCGCACGGCGCGATGCCGCGAGGGTTGAGCCCATGATCACAGTTGAGTCCCTGACCCGCAGATACGCCGGCTTCACCGCCGTCGACAACGTCTCCTTCACTGCCCAGCCCGGTCGCGTGACCGGCTTCCTCGGTCCGAACGGTGCCGGCAAGTCCACCACGATGCGCGTCATGGTGGGTCTGACCGCACCGACGTCCGGCTCGGCCACCATCGACGGCGTCCGGTTCGCCGACCTCCCCAACCCCTGCCTGGAGGTGGGCGTCCTGCTCGACGCCTCGGCCCAGCACGCCGGCCGCACCGGACGCGAGATCCTCACCATTGCCTGCGACACGATGGGCCTGCCACGCACCCGGGTCGACGAGATGATCGAGCTGGTGAGTCTGACCCCCACTGAGGCCAAGCGCCGGGTGCGCAACTACTCCCTCGGGATGCGTCAACGCCTTGGCATCGCCACGGCACTGCTTGGCGACCCGCGGGTGCTGATTCTCGACGAACCCGCCAATGGGCTCGACCCTGCGGGTATCCGCTGGATGCGCGACCTGCTGACGGCCTTCGCCAGTCAGGGCGGCACCGTGTTGCTGAGCTCACACCTGCTCCACGAGATCGAGGTCATCGCTGATGATCTGGTCGTGATCGGCAACGGCAAGATCGTCGCGGCCGGTACCAAGGAAGAACTGCTGGCTGCCGCCGGAACGCTCGCCAGGTCGCCGTCACCGCGCGATCTGGCACACGCACTGGAACAGGCCGGGATTACCAGCACGCTGGCGAGCGACGGTTCGGTTCGCACGGAGGCCGCTCCCGCTCATGTGGGGGCCGTGGCCCTGAACGCCGGCCTCGCCCTCACCGAGCTTCGATCGGCCGAGAGCGCCGGCCTCGAAGAGATGTTCTTGTCGCTTACTACCGACACCCAACGCGAAGGAGTTGCAGCATGACCGCCACGATTGACCCCCTGGCCACCACGCCGGCCCGTCGGACCGCCCAGCCCATCCCCATCACCCGACTCGTCAAGGTCGAGCTGCGTAAGATGTTCAACACCCGCTCGGGGTTCTGGATGCTCGTCAGCATCGGCGTCCTGTCGGTCATCGCGACCGGGGCAGTCATCATCTTCGCTCCCGACAGCGCGGTCACCTACTTGGGCTTCGCGAGCGCGATCGGGTTCCCGATGTCGGTGATCTTGCCGCTGATCGCGATCCTGGCCGTCACCAGTGAGTGGAGCCAGCGCAGTGGGCTGACGACGTTCACGCTGGTGCCAGACCGTGGACGCGTGATCGGCGCCAAGGCGATCGCGGCCCTGCTGGTGGGCGTGGGCTCCATGGCCATCGCCGCCGCGGTGGGTGCCATCGGCAACGTGGCCGGTTCCGCAATCGCCAGCGTCGACACCGTGTGGGACATTTCGTCGTCCATGGCGCCTCAACTGGTGCTCGGCAACCTGGTCGGCATGTCCGTCGGCTTCACCCTCGGTGTCGTGCTGCGCAATTCCGCGGCCGCGATCGTGGCCTACTTCGTCGTCTCGCTGGTCATGCCGGGAATCCTCGTCCTCCTGGCCCAGGTGCGCCCCTGGTTCGAGGACCTGCAGCCGTGGATCGACTGGAACACAGCGCAGGAGGCGCTCTTCCTCGGCGCCACAGACACCGCGAGAGAGTGGGCGATGCTCGCTTCGACCACGATGATCTGGATCGTCATCCCCCTCGTCGTCGGCCTGCTGTTCCTGCGCCGATCCGAGGTCAAGTAGTCACAACGGGCGGCGGTGTCCGGAACTCGTGCTGGGGTTCCGGATGCCGCCGTTTCGTGATTCGAGGCTCGGTGCGCGACCAGGTCGCCCTGCTAGTGCGACGATCCCAGAGCGGGTTCTTGGGGACATCGCCGCCTAGTCGCCGTACGGATTCGCTGAAGCGCTGTGCTGGCGCTGGCGGGCGCAGGGTCAGGCGATCGCCGGAGGCTCAATACGCTCGACTGTCGTGATCCTGTCGATCGACTTGTCGTAGGACACGATCCTGTTGACCCCGGAGCTCTCGGCGCTGGCCACCAGGTAAGCCTCGGCGAAGTCGAGACGGTCTACCTCGTACACCTCGAGCGCGCGGAGGAGGAGCGCGGGATCGACGGTGATCACCGCCTTGAACGCGATAAGTGACCGCATAGCCTCAGCGACCTTCGCGTGAGGAACGTGATAGAACGATTCGAGCACATACACGGTCTCGGCCAGAACGAGATCGGTCAAGAGCAGTCCCGACGCGGATTCCAGAAACGCAGTAGCGCGAGCTGCCATGTCCGCAGGGTCTCCAGTCAGATGGCGAACGATGATGTTCGTATCGATGAAGGCGCTCATCGGCGTCTGTCGGCTCGCTCCACACGGGTCTTGCGGATCACGTCATCCCAGGCGACGTTGCGTTTGGCGGCAGGCACGGCAAGAGAGCCGGCGAGGGACAAGAAGTCCGGAGTCCGTGCAAGGACCGCGCGGTTGCCTTCGACGCGGAAAACGATTTCATCTCCCTCATGGATACCGAGCGCATCGCGTACAGATTTGGGGACAGTCACCTGGCCCTTGGACGTGACTCTGGCAGCGGCATCCATCGGGCTCTCCTTACAGACAAGATGAAGTAAGGATAGCGGGGCTCCTCTGTGTGCATAGTGTGTGTTGTGGCTCGACTCAACGTCTATCTCCCGGACGAACTTGCGGCAGAGGTCACAAAAGCAGGACTGAATCTCTCCGTAGTGACGCAAGACGCCGTGAGACGAACCCTCGCCGAACGCTCGACCGACGCCTGGCTCGCAGCGATCGCGGCCACGGCTTCTGACCAAGTGGTTCCCCACGACCGTGCTCTCGGAGCGCTGGATGCCGCACGCGACGAAGCCCCTACATGCCATGACTGAGATCGTCGTCGACGCCTCAGCGATCGTGGACCTCCTGCTGGGTAACGAACTGGGTGGCGCCGTCGGCAGGCGGCTCGCGGGCCACGCTCTGTATGCACCAGCCCATCTCGATGCCGAGGTTTCTGCGCTCTGGGCCGGCTGCACCGCGCAGGCGACATCAAGGCCCAAGACGTCGAGTGGAAGCTGCAAGGGCTGGCCGCTGCACCGATCCAGCGGCACGGTGTCAGCGATCTGCTTGTCGACTCCTGGGCCAGACGTCAACAGTTACGGCTGGTCGATGCCTTGTACATCCAGTTGGCGGTCTCGCTTTGGCCTTCCGTTGGTCACCACCGATCGCCGCCTCCAAGAAGGGCCCGCTGCGGACGTCGTCGTCGCGTGACTCTCGGCCGGCGCGGCTGCCTCTCGTTTGCATGCCACTCCGGTGAGGATCGCGACCGGGGATGTTTCACGGGTGTCTGCAAGGCTTCGGGGATTCATACGGCGACTTCGGAATCTCCGGACAACTCAGCCAAGGCGTCATTGCCAAGTACCGCGTGCCAGCGTAGTCCGAGGACATGTCCCCGGGCGCTCATCCAGCACCCCAGGCAGCAGGCCCCGGATCCGACCAGTAGTCGAAGCCCGACGATCTCCGGTACGGGCGGTCATAGTCCGAGTCGAAGCACGTGCACGGCTCAGGGCTGGGAGCATTCCAGCGGGACCCGTGGGAAACGTATAGTTGTGGTTCCTTGTCATGCCAGTTGACCAGCGTCACCGGTGTGCTTGCGGGCAACTCCATGAGAGGCAGGGTCGCCTCGAACCGTCGCTGCGC
>JADKAV010000023.1 GCA_016719135.1 Micrococcales bacterium
CTCTGACCGGGTCGATCCTGGCCGAGGACTTCGCGTCCGGTGTGCACCGCATCGCGTATGTCTGGGGTCAGCTCAACATGAGTTTCCTGGCCGGCGACAGGTGGTTGACCCGCAGCCTCACGAGTGTGCGCTCCGTGAGCCTCATGCCGAACACGACCCAAGAGGCCACGCTGCGCTCCATCCTGCACACCAGTCGTATCGAGAACCTCGAGGTCCCCTTCGCCGCGGTGGCCACGGACCTCGCCGACGGCAGTCCCACCGTCTTCGACGAAGGGCTGTTGATCCCCCGCGCTGCTGGCGTCCTCGGCCATCCCCGGTGTGCTACCGCCGGTGGAGATCGGCGGGCGGTGGTTCGTGGATGGGCTGGCCTCGGCGAACCTTCCCGCGATCCCCGCCCTGCACAGGGGCGCGGGCAGCATCGTCGTACTGGACACCGGCTCGAAGGCCCCCGGTGAGATCGGGACCACGCCTGCCAAGGTGCTCGGGCGGGTGGGCGCCATCATGGCCAGCAGTCAACGGCGCCGCCAGCTTCGCGAGGCCGCCCGCAACGTCCCGGTCCTGCTCCCGCCCACGCCGGCTGATCTCGGCGGGACGCTGGACTTCGCAGGAACCATGCGCGCCGGGGCCGCGGGGTATGCCATGGCGCGGGCCTTCGTGGCAGACCCCGCCATGCAGCGCCGCCGCCGGCTGCGTCCAGGCCTGTACGCGCGCCCCGATGACCATGGGCTGAGCCCGGAACTGCGTCCACTCGTGCGCGAGGTCCGCCGATGAAGGCCCCCGTGACCGTTGTGACCTCGTTCACGGGCTGGCCCGGACGCCGGCTCAGGTCGGCATGCTCGAAGTGCTCACGGAGCGCGCCGTCACCCCGGACGCGGTCGTCGGGTCGTCACTCGGCGCGGTCAACGCCGCTGGTCTGGCTGCAGGCTGCCACCCGGCACAACTGCGGGAGTTCTGGCAGTGGCTTCTGGCCGAGGTGATGGCCAGCCCGGTGCGCACTCTGGCGAAGGGCCTGTCCGCGCGGCAGTCGCGCAAGCAGGTGGAGATGGTCCGGGAGCGTGTGGCGGGGATGCTGCCCGAGCGGTTCGACCAACTTGCCATCCCGCTGCGGCTCGTGGCCACCGACCTCGAGACCGGTGACGCGGTCCTGCTCGACAGCGGCGACCTGGTGCAGGCGGTCATGGCGTCCTGCGCGCTGCCAGGGTTGTTGCCGCCGGTCGATGTCGACGGCGCGCATCTGATCGACGGCGGGCTCGTTGCGGGTATGCCGCTGTGGGCCGTCCCGGACGAGACCAGGACCGTGATCGTGCTGGACACCGGACATGCCGCGATGTCCGTCGACGCCGTGGCCGCATACCGCTGGTGGGAGGTGGCGGCGTTGTCGTACGCCCACCAGATTCGCGAGCAGGCCGTCAACGCCTTGCTTGTCGCCGCGGCCAAGACGCCCGTCGTGATGGTGTCGACCGACTACGGCCGGATGCTCGATGTCGCAGATCCGCTCGGCTGTGTCCAGGCGGGGCGGGACGCCGCTGAAAGACAACTTGCGGCCGTTCCCAACCGGCTGCGGCGCGGCGTGTACAACCTGCCACCCGGCCTCGCCGAGTACGCACCGCTGGCGGCCCTGACGGTGAATCCGGGCCATCGGCCGCCGTGAGCCCCTAGGCTGTCCGGCGAGGGAAGGGATGCCGCATGACGAGCAGCGAGTCCTCGGGCAGGCAGGAACGGCGCCTGGCCGGCAAGGAGGTCCGGAAGAAGGTCCCACGCGAGTCGCTGGGCATGTGGTCCGCCCCGGCGGACAGGCGCGACCCCGTGCAGATCCTGATCGACCAGGGTGACTCACGGGTTCAGGACCTTGTTCCGATCCGCTACGCGCGTATGCTCTCCTCGGAGTTCGCCTTCTACCGGGGCGCGGCGGCCGTCATGGCCAGCGACTTGTCGTACAGCCCCAACACCCACCTCACCGTCCAACTCGCCGGTGATGCCCACCTGTCGAACTTCGGCGGTTATGCTGCCCCCGACCGCACTTTCGTGTTCGACGTCAATGACTTCGACGAGACCCTGCCGGCCCTTCGAATGGGATCTCAAGCGCCTGGTCGCAAGTTTTGCCGTCGCGGGCCGCGCGAACGGCTTCGACGACAAGACCCGCGCCGAGATCATAGGCCGCGTGGTGCGCACGTATCGGGAGAGCGTGCAGACGTTCTCACAGATGCCCCGCATGGATGTCTGGTACTCGCGGCTGACCGCGCAGGACATCATCACCGAGTGGAGCAGCAAGGTCGACAAGTCCTACCGCAAGGCCTTCGAGAAGCAGTTGGCCAAGGCCGAGACCAAGACCAGCGCCCGTGCTCTGCAGAAACTGACGACCACGGACGCCAATGGCAACATCTCCTTCGTGAGCAACCCCCCGTTCATGGAGCCGTTCGACGAGGTCGTCGGCGCGGAGGATCGCGACGCCTACCAGCACGCTGCGCAGGCGGCACTGGTCGACTACAGGCGGTCACTGATCTCCGACCGGCGGGTCCTGTTCTCCGGTTACCGCGTCGTGGACCTCGCCCGCAAGGTCGTGGGTGTGGGCAGCGTGGGGACTCGCTGTTGGGTCATGCTGCTCATGGCCGACCAGGACGAGAGCGATGTGCTGATGCTCCAGCTCAAGCAGGCGGAGGCATCGGTTCTGGAGAAGTACCTCGGACCCTCGCGTGCCCACCACCATGGCCGCCGGGTCGTCGAGGGACAGCGCGTCATGCAGGCCGCCTCCGACATCCTGCTCGGCTGGACCCAAGTGTCGGTCAAGGGTCAGGAGGTGGACTTCTACGTACGGCAGATGTGGGACTGGAAGGATTCCGCCGACATCGCCACCATGGACGCGACGGCGCTGGAGATCTACGCGCACATGTGCGGGTGGACCCTGGCGCGCGCACACAGCCGGTCGGGCGATCGGGTCGCCCTGGCCGGATACCTCGGCACCAGCAACACCTTGGACCGGGTGCTCACCGGCTTCGCGGAGGACTACGCGGATCAGAACGCCAAGGACTATGCGGCGTTGCAGGCGGCCGCTTCGGCGGGTCGCATCGAGGTGGCCGCGTCGGGCTGGTAGGAATCAGGTGTCCCACGACAGGAGGCCACCATGTCCGAGACCGAGATCCCCGAAGATGTCCGCGAGTACGCAGGAGCGATGAGCCGCCTGTGGTGGCTGAGCCTGGTCACGGGGATCCTGTGGTTCTTCATCGCCATCGTCATCCTGCAGATGGACAGTGCTTCCGTTGCCACGGTCGGAGTGATCGTCGGGGCGATGTTCTTGTTCACCGGCATCCAGCAGTTCGTCATCTCCGCGGCCGTGGAGGGCTGGAAGTGGTTGTGGATCGTGTTCGGGGTGCTGTTCGTCCTCGCCGGTCTATGGGCGCTGTTCAATCCCGGCGCGACGACTGCCGCGCTGGCCGACTCCCTCGGCTTCCTGTTCCTGCTGGTCGCGATCTTCTGGGTGATCGAAGCCTTTGCCACGCGTGGCTCGAACGATCTGTGGTGGCTGGGCCTGATCTCCGGGATCATCATGTTCGTGCTGGCGTTCTGGGTCGCCGGGCAGTTCTTCTTCGAGCGCGTATACATCCTGTTGGTGTTCGCCGGCATCTGGGCGCTGCTCCAGGGCGTGACCGACGTGATCCGCGCGTTCCAGTTGAAGAAGTTGGGCAAGCTCGTCGCGTCCTGAGCCTCAGCCGCGCACGAGTGTTGCGTCGTTGTCGGTTGGTCCCCGCGACTGTTGCACCGTTGTCGTTCAGGGCCGGGCGGATTCATTCGGTCAGCGCAACAGTGATGTCTTCTTCGAGTACCTGTTTGAGGTACTCGTCTGGTGTGAGCCAGTCTAGGGACTTGCGGGGTCGGCCGTTGAGTAGCCATTCGACGTGGTCGAGGTCGGCGCGTGAGTGGACCGACAGGTCGGTGCCTTTGGGGAAGTACTGGCGTAGCAGCCCGTTGGTGTTCTCGTTGGTGGGGCGCTGCCAGGGGCTGTGGGGGTCACAGAAGTAGATCTGGACGCCGGTGGCTTCGGTGATCGCGCGGTGCTGGTGCATCTCGATGCCCTGGTCCCAGGTGATGCTGAGTTTCAGGGCCTCTGGCATCCCGGCGACCGCGGCGATCATCTGGTCGCGGACCTGCTCGGGGCTGTGGCCATCGGGTAGGTGCAGCAGTTTGATGGTGCGACTGCACCGATCGACCAGGGTGCCGATCGCGGTCGCGTTGTCCGCTCCCATGATCAGGTCTCCTTCCCAGTACCCGGGGACCGCCCGGCCCCATGCCTCGTCGGGGCGTTCCACGATGCTGGGCATGTCCGGGATTTTGCCGCGGCGTTCCTGCGGGCGCCGCCGCGGTTTGCGTAGCTTGCGCCC
Organism: Micrococcales bacterium; assembly: GCA_016719135.1. Classification (GTDB taxonomy): domain Bacteria; phylum Actinomycetota; class Actinomycetes; order S36-B12; family UBA10799; genus JADKAV01. Next base: position 4,377 of record JADKAV010000023.1, read on the forward strand.
GGTGCGCAGCCGGGCGGTCAGTGCCCGGCGCAGCCCCCCGGCGCTGTTGACGTAGATGCACTGGTAGATCGCCTCGTGGCTGATCGTCATCTCGGGATCCTTCCCATGGATCCGGTGCAGCCATCGGGTGATCTGCTCGGGGCTCCAGTCCAGATCCAGTTTGTCCTGCACCTCGTCGTGCAATGTCGGATTCACATCCAGTTTGCGTGGTTTCGGGCGTCGCCGTTGCTCATCAGCACGCCGCTGCGCGCTCAACGCGTTGTACGACCGGCGCTGATTGGCCGGCCCCCGCGCCGAGGCCCACCCGTTGCGTTTCAACTCCTCACCGACCGTCGAACGGTGCCGGCCGATCTGCCGGGCGATCTCGGCATTCGACTCCCCAGCCATCACCCCGGCCTGGATACGAATCCGCTCGTCCAGGCTCAGAGCATTGCCATCAGAACTCGGTGTAGGTTTCACCCCGCCACGCTTACGCAGCCACCCCTTCGCCGTGCCCCACGACACGCCGGCTACCGCCGCAGCCTGCTCAAGCCCGACCCCACCCGAGTACTGGGCCCAGAACCTGTCTTCCATCCGCCGCGTAGTGCGAAACCCCGGCATGCAACACACCCACCTTCACGCTGGACTGTTGCCCCGAACCCGCGCGCGGAAAACAGCAACCGCGCAACACCGCGGTACCGGGTCACAACCGCGCAACACTCAGCGGTGGGCCCAGCGGATCATGCCCTCGATGTTGGCGAGCGAGGACCTCGCTGGCCGGGCGTCCCCCCCCTCTTGGTACGGCCTAGTACTTCCAGCGTCCCCACGTCGCTCTTCAATGGTGCCGTGGACAGCGCGTAACCCACCGCGTCGTCGGTCAAGAGCCACGCCCCGAGGTTGTAGGCGGTGCGCGCGCCCTGCTTCTTGTTCAACGCCTCGGTGCCCTCGTCGTCCTGGTCCCAGGCGACGATGCGGTAGCCGTCGCGCTCGCCGAAGTCCGACAGGTGTATCTGCACCTGGATGCGGCCGATGATCGGAGGTTCATGCGCTGGACATAGGTCACATCGGAGTCGGAGCGCGCGCTCGACGATCTCCACGGCTCTACGTAGGCACGTTGTCCGGGTAGCCCTCGACGTCGAGGATGGTGTGACCATCGCGTCCACGTCGGTGTCCGCGTGGGGGAAGGATCCCGACCGTTTCGGAGGTGGGCCTGTTCTCGAACCGCCAGGACTTGTGCCGGAAGCGGTCCGTGCCAAGTTCGGCGACGTGGGGCATGACCCGGTCGAGGAATTCGTCTGCTGCGCTCACGCTCCGCAGTGTTTCACACCCCGCGCCGGAACCTGGTTGAGCCGTCCGACCCGGTGAACGGACAATTGGAGCATGGCCGTGTCCACCTCCTCCGCTTCGCTGCGCCTGTTCTGGGACGCCGCAGCGGTGACGCCTGGACGGCGGCTGGTGGCGATCCTCGGCCCGGTGTTCGCGGTGGGGATCGGCCAGTTCCTCGGCCCCTACGTCATCTCGCTGTTGCTCAATCAGATCCAGACCGACCAGGTCAGCTGGGCGAACAGTTGGCCGCTGGTCGCCGGGTACCTGGCCAGCCAGATCCTGGGCACGGTGATCGGCTGGCGGATCGTGCTGTGGGCGACCTGGACGATGGAAGTCAAAGGGATGGCCCTGCTCTTCCAGCGGGTGTTCGACCATCTCACCGAGCAGAGCGTCGCGTTCCACTCCAACCGTTTCAGCGGTGCCCTGGTGTCGCAGACGAACAAGTTGCTCAGCGCGTTCGAGGTCTTCTGGGACACGATCGTCTGGGCGCTGATGCCTATCCTCACCGGGATCGTGGTCGCCAGCGTCGTGCTCGCGTTCGTCATCTGGCCGTACGCGCTGTTCCTGTTCGTGATGTCGGTCATCTTCATCCTCTTGGTGTTCTTCGCGTCGCGGCGCATGCAGGACCTGACCGCCGCGGAGGCGAAGGCGGCGAACCGGATGACGGGCTTCCTCGCCGACGTGATGACCAACATCGCCGCGGTGAAGGCCCAGGGATCCGAGCCGGACGAGAAGGAGACCGCCAGCGAGGTCGCGGAGATCCGCACCTCCCGTGACCTCGACGTCATGCGCTCCTTCCTGAAGTTCAGCGCAGGCTACGCATCGGTCATCACCGTGATCAACACCGGTGCCGTCGCCGCTGCAGTTCTCGCCGCAGAGGCCGGCGTCGTCGACATCGGGGCGATCTACCTCGCGGTCACCTACACATTGACCGTGACGTCCCAGCTGTGGTCGATCAACGAGGTGATCCGCAACTACAACAAGGTTCTCGGTGACGCCCACGAGATGGTCGAGATCCTGCACCTGCCCGCGGGTGTGCGGGATCGCAACCACACCGAACTCGCGGTCCGCCACGGCGCGATCGAGTTCGAGGACGTGACCTTCGGTCACGACGGGCAGTACGAGCATCCGTTGTTCGAGCATTTCGACCTCGACATCGCGCCGGGCGAGAAGATCGGCCTCGTCGGGCAGTCGGGCAGCGGCAAGACCACGCTCACCCGGCTGCTCCTGCGCTTCTCGGACCTGCAGGAGGGCCGGATCCTCATTGACGGCCAGGACATCGCCGAGGTCACCCAACGCAGCCTGCGCCAGCAGATCAGTTACGTGCCGCAGGAGCCGCTGCTGTTCCACCGCTCCCTGCGCGAAAACATCGCCTACGGGCTGCCCGGCGCCACCGAGGATCAGATCCGCCACGCGGCCGAGCGAGCCTATGCGTTGGACTTCATCGAGTCGTTGCCTGACGGGTTCGAGACCCTGGTGGGTGAGCGTGGGGTGAAGTTGTCCGGTGGCCAGCGCCAGCGCATCGCCATCGCCCGGGCGATCCTCAAAGATGCCCGGATCCTCGTACTCGACGAGGCCACGAGCGCCCTGGACAGCGAGAGCGAGGTCCACATCCAGCGGGCGTTGGCCCAGGCGATGGCGGGCCGGACGACCCTGGTCATCGCCCACCGGTTGTCCACCATCCAGGCGATGGATCGCATCCTCGTGATGGATGCCGGTCGGATCATCGAGCAGGGCAGCCACCGGGAACTGCTGGCCGCCGGCGGGACGTACGCGGCACTGTGGACGCACCAGTCCGGTGGGTTCCTCGCCGAGGTCTGAAACTCAACCGTGTCCCGGTAGCCGGACCGCACCGCCTAGGGCGCACACTGGAGGGGTACCGCATTCCGCGGTCTACGAGGAGGCCGCGTGAGGTTGCTGTCGGGGGTGGTGGCGACTGGTGGCTGCCTGCTGGTCGCTGTGCCCGCGTACGCCGAGCCGGTCCCCGTTGCCGAGGGCGTCCCGCAGATCGAAGAGGCCTGCGTCGCATCCCGCAAGGCCTTCTTCGACGGAGGTGTGGTGGTCCTGCGCGAGAAGCCCAAGGGCGACCCGGTGCAGGTCCAGCGTTTCGATCCCGTGCGCGGCCGGGTCACCGACAGCGGCTGGCCGGCGATCATCGTGCGTGGCAAGGGCACGTACGACCGCAGCGGATTCGTCCTCGATGCCCGGTTGCGCAAGGCGCAGGTGCGCCAGGCCGCTCGATACCTGGGATTCCGCAGCCGGCCCTGGGTGTTGACCAGAGGCCAGTTCGGGGTGGTGTCCAGCGGGTCGTTCCGGCAGTTCCTGCGCATCGACGTACTGGCGCCGGATCGCTTCGTGGACCTCGACTCGACCACCGTTCCGGCCCAGCCCGAGCGCTGCGCATCCCACCTGCTCGCGGCCGACGCGAAGGCCACACTGGATCGCACGATCGCCGGGGACGTCACGACCTGGAACATGACCTACCGGCTCGATGACGACGCCCTGCCGGTCAAGGTCACCTCGAGCGTGACGATCCGCAACGGGTTGATCGTGGCCGGGACCGCGATCCTGCGCGGGCAGCGCGGCGCAGGTCTCGACCTGGACAACTACGCGACGTGGAAGTACGGCCGCGTGGATGTCCCACTGCCCGACCGTCGCGATGTGGTGTCACAGAGGAAGTGGATCCGTGCCTCCGATGCTGCGGCGCTGGTCACCGACCTCCGGTATCTCGCCGGAAGCCTGGAGGGTCGCCGCACGCTTACCGGGCTGCGCACGGTCGCTCGGGAGCGAGCACGCCGCGCCAATCGCGGCCACGAGGTCCTGATCAAGGTCCGCAATGTGGCCGGCGGTGTCGAGTTGTTCGGCCGCAATCCGTACACCGGCGAGGTCGTGCGGTTCCAGGTGGTGCTGGAACCCGTGCCGACGGCAACGTCGCGGCGGGTTCGCTAGCCGGGCTGGACGAAAGTCGGCCGGAAAACCCTCTTCCACCGCCGCCGAAGCGTGCCTGGTGGACGCGAGCCCGGGAGGGGGTGCCGAGATGACGCTGGTCCAGCCCATCACCGACGAGGAGTTCATCGGCTACCTCACCGCCATGCTCGGCGATGATCCCTGGGGTGAGCCGGCGGTGGACTTGGCGTTCCGAGGAGCGCAGCGAGGTCTCTGACACACCGGCGATCGCGGCCGACGTGCGCGGTTGCCGACCGGATCGCCGGCAACCGCGCACACCATCATTCAGCTGCCAGCCACTGCTTCAACGTGGCGTTCCTGCGCACGACGAATGTGTCGAACAGCAGGAGCAGAACGACCGACAGGCCGAACAGGGGCAGCACGAGGCACAGCGCCACGAGGCCGACCAGAAGCCACGGGCTGGTGCGCAGCGGCATCCGCCCACGGGGTGCCGACAGCCCGGACCCCTTCGGCCGGCGTTTCCACCACATCAGCGGCCCGGTGATGCACAAGAAGATGACTCGAGGCAGAAGGCGGTTGTGGCGATGGTGTTCAGCCCACCGAACTTGCGCCCTTCGTGCAGTGAGATCGCTTGCGACACCACCTTGGCGACAGGGGTGTACTCGTCGTAGGTGTAGGTGGCCACGACCTCGCCGCTGTACTGATCGACGTGGGCCACCGCCTCCTTCGAGACGTCCTGGAAGGCCGGGTTGCCGGGGTCGCCCCACTGGTCACCCATCACCGACCAGACTCCTTCTTCGCCGTCCGGGTGGACCACGGAGTAGGGACCGGGGACGCCGGCCTGGTAGGCGGCGTTGACGGCGGTGTCGATGCTGACGTCGCCGCTGGCTTCCCCGGTGGCTGCGCCACCACCGTGGTTGTGACCGGTGCTGCCGGGACCTCGGTCTCGCCGATCGCCCAACCGGCCGGGGCCGACGAGCTTGAGGCGCCCTCGATCGACTCCTTCAGCGTTGACGTGGCTCCGGGATCCTCACCCCACAGGCTCATCCCGCGGGGTGCGGCGATCTCCTGAACCTTCTCGCCCCACAGCCCGGTCCACGGCAGCCCCGAGACGATCAGGAAGAGGATGCCGACACCTGCGATCGCGCCGACCAGCGCGTGCCGCCTGCGGATCGGGGCCCGTGTACGCCGCTTGCGCCAGTTGCGCACGAACAGGTAGTACCCGGTGATCGTCATCACGATCGCCCAGCACACGGCCAGTTCGATGACGGCATCGCCGATCTTGCCGGTCATCAGTTCCCCGTGCAGTCGCACTGCCATGTTCGACAGCAGGCTTTCCGGATTGAGATCACCGGTGACCTGCGCGGTGTAGGGGTCGACGTACACGCTGCGCACCGTCTCTTCGCCGTCGGCGACGGTGAACAGGGTGGCGCGGTCCCCGGACGGTTGCAGTGCGGACAGGACCGGATAGTCAGGGAACGCCTCCTCAACGGCCTCCTGCTGCACCGACAGCGGTTGCACCACGCCCTGCTCGGACTGCACCGTGATGACGCCTTGGTGCATGAGCGGGTCGATGGTGAAACGGAACATGTAGATCAGACCGGTCACGCTCAGGATGAGCATCACCGGAATGACCAGGAACGAGGCATAGAAATGCCAGCGCCAGAAGGCGCGGTAGAGGCCCGACGAACGGTTCCGTTCGCGGGCAGGGGTCAACACTTCAGTCAATTGGAACTCCTTGTGGTCTGGTTTCCGGGCACGGCGCAGCGCCGTCCCCGAGGGATGGTGCGGGGATCAGACCAGTGCGGGAGGGGCTCGGCAGGAGTTCTGCCGGGGGATCGGTCGCAGTCGCGGCAGCACCACGACCGGCATGACGGGTCGGGGCTCGACCTGGGTCGGACCGACAGCAGTGAGCCGCGAGCGGAACAATCGGAGCAACGCATCGCGGGCCGCGGATGTCCAGGAGTACCCCTGGGCTCGATCGACGAGCAGGCCCAGCAGGGCCGCGGCGGCAAGGTGCCGCCAGAGCATTCCCGGCTCATGGCCCGCGCCGAGCGTCAGGTGCCCCATCAACTGGACCGCCATCAGGCACGCGATACACATCGCCGCCGGGCGCCTCTTGGTCAGGACACACCGATGAACAAGCGCGGCGAGCGCGGCGACCAGTACCAAGCCCATAAGCCCCGCGTGCAGGTGTGCGCCCGCGGTCGCCCCCGTTGCAGCGACCACGAAGAGCCCTAGGCGGTAACCCGCGTCCACCCGCACAGACTAAGGCAAGGCTGTCCTTGACCCACATGTGCGTCCAACACCACCTGTGGATTCGCGCGGATCTTGATCGTCATCTGCTTATCGTGGCCCGGTGAGTGTGGTCACAGCCCCGCGACGGCGGATCGGCGGGATGGAGATCCTCGCGCTCGCGGCGGTGGCGCTACTGCTGCTGCAACCGTTCCTGGCGGGACGGCTCACGAACCCCGCGCTGCAGGCAGGCGCGACGATCTTCGTGTCGATCGTCATCCAGGCGCTGCCGTTCCTTGTGCTCGGCGTGGTGTTGTCGGCCGCGATCGCGGCGTTCGTGCCGGACTCCTTCTGGCAGAAGGCGTTGCCGAAGCGACCAGGACTCGCGGTTCCGGTGGCCGGCTGTGCCCGGGGCGGTGTTGCCGGGGTGTGAGTGTGCCTCGGTGCCTGTCTCGGGCTCGCTGATGTCTCGCGGTGTGGCCCCGGCGGCCGCATTGGCCTTCCTGCTCTCGGCGCCCGCCATCAACCCGATCGTCGTGATCTCCACCTTCGTGGCCTTCCCAGGGGAACCGATGATGGCCGTGGCGCGCTTCGGCGCGTCGCTGGTGACCGCCGTGATCGTCGGTTGGATCTGGCTCAAGTGGGGCCGTGGGGAGTGGCTGCGGGTGCCCTCGCGCCGACATATCGAGGGCCAGGCCCGGTGGCAGACCTTCGCGGCGGCGGCCACACACGACCTCCTGCACGCCGGTGGCTTCCTGGTGGTCGGCGGTATCGCCGCCGCCATCCTCAACGTGGCCGTGCCGCAACAATGGCTACAGACACTGGCCGAACACCCGGCACTCGCCATCCTCGGCCTGGCGCTACTCGCGGTCCTCCTGTCCATCTGCTCCGAGGCCGATGCCTTCGTTGCCGCCAGCCTGACGCAGTTCTCGCTCACCGCCCGGCTGGCCTTCCTCGTCGTCGGGCCGATGGTTGACCTGAAACTGATCTCGCTGCAGGCCGGGACGTTCGGAAAGAGTTTCATGTATCGCTTTGCGCCGACGACGTTCGTCGTCGCCGTCCTGATGGCCACGCTGTTCGGCTGGTGGTTGTTGTGAGACGTGATGCCCAGGGTGCGGTGTTGCTCCTGCTCGGGATCCTTCTGCTGCGACTGACGCTCGGCGGATCGTACGTCTACTACGTCAAGGCCTCGATGAAGCCGTTCCTGCTCCTGACGGCTGCGGTGCTACTCGCACTCGCGGTGTGGAGTCTCTGGCAGTCCTGGCGCCGTACCGAGGAACACGATGACGGCCACGGACACGACGGGGTGCCGCGAGTCGCGTGGCTCATGGTGCTCCCGGTCATGGTCGTGTTCCTGGTGTCGCCGCGGCCCCTGGGGGCGTTCACCGCCGCCCGCCAGTTGGCCACGGCGCCGGTGGTCGCCGAACCGGCGGAACTGCTGCCGCTGCCAGCGGGAGACCCCGTCGACGTGCCGATCGCGGACTACATCACCCGGGCGGTCTGGGGTCAGGGCCAGACCCTGGAGGGACGCGAAGTGAGGCTGACCGGTTTCGTCACCCCCGACCCGGAAGGCGGCTGGTGGGTGACACGGCTCGGCCTGGCTTGCTGTGCCGCAGACGCCTTGTCGTTCCGCGCCCGGGTACTGGACGCCGAAGACCTGCCGGCGAACTCCTGGGTCGAGGTCACCGGGCGCTGGGTCCCCGGTGACAGCGGTGACCCAGCCATCCCGCTCATCGAGGCCGATGACGTCGAGCGCGTCCCGGAGCCGCGTAACCCCTACGAGTGAAGTCGGCGCAGCGGTGGTTCGGTGGTCGGCGGCTGGCGGCGGGCGGGGAGATCGGTGAGCAGGGTGGTGGTCGCTGCAGCAACTGCCTCGATCGCGGCCACGTAGGCGGCCTCGGTCGCAGCGCTGGGCTTGGCCACCCCGCTCACCTTCCGCACGTACTGCTCTGCGGCGGCCCGGATCTCGGTCTCGGTGGCCGGCGGCTCAAGGCCCGCAGGATCGTGATGTTCCGGCACATGCGTCCAGTGTGGGCCTTTTGGTGAAGAAACAGCGTGAGTTGTCACATCTTCACCAAGAGCCCTGCGGGCGGCCGGGAACCACGCGGTACCTTGGGCCCATGATTTTCAATCCCCACACCTACGACCCGTCGGCGTACGACCCGAGACCCAGCGTCAGCTCAAGGCGCTGATCCAGTTCTTCGAGGACAAGGGTCTGGCTGAGATGAAGGACGATTTCCACAACCGCACGTGGTACCAGGACTTCCTGGACTTCAACGCCAAGGAGGGATCCTCGCCGCGTTCGGCACCCCGGCGGCGGTGGGTGGCGAGGGCGCGCGGTGGGACACCGCCCGGATCAACGACCTGAACGAGATCCTGGGCTTCTACTCCCTGTCCTACTGGTACGCCTGGCAGGTCACCGTGCTCGGGCTGGGCCCGGTGTGGATGAGCGAGAACGAGGAGGCCAAGCAACTCGTCGGCAAACTGCTCGAGTCCGGGTCGATCTTCGGGTTCGGCCTGTCCGAGCAGACGCACGGTGCCGATATCTACTCGACCGACATGATTCTCACGCCCACAGAGAACGGCTGGGTGGCCAACGGGCCGAAGTACTACATCGGCAATGGCAACGTTGCCGGGCGGCTGAGCGTGTTCGGCAAGTTCGCCGACACCGACGAGTACGTGTTCTTCCTGGTCGACACCCAGGCCCCGCAGTACGAGCTGAAGAAGAACGTCGTCGCCGACCAGATGTACGTGTCGGCCTTCGACCTGCACGACTACCCGGTCACCAAAGCTGACATCCTGCACACCGGCAAGGCAGCCTGGGACGCGGCGCTGGCCACGGTCAACGTCGGCAAGGTCAACCTCGGCTGGGCGAGCATCGGCATCTGCGAACACGCCTTTTACGAGGCCGTCACCCACGCCGACCATCGCGTGCTCTACGGCAGCAAGGTGACGACCTTCCCGCACGTGCGCCGCATGTTCGCCGACGCCTACGCCCGACTGTTGGCGATGAAACTGTTCGCCGCCCGCAGCGCGGACTACTTCCGGCAGGCCTCCGACGACGACCGGCGTTTCCTGCTGTTCAACCCGATCACCAAGATGAAGGTCACCAGCGAGGGGGAGCGGGTCATCGACCTGCTGTGGGAAGTGATCGCAGCCCGCGGCTTCGAGAAGGACACCTACTTCGAACAGGCGGCCAGCGACATCCGCGCCTTGCCCAAGCTCGAGGGCACGGTCCACGTCAACCTCGCGCTCGTGCTGAAGTTCCTGCCGCAGTACCTCATGGCGTCCGGTGAGTACGCGGACGTACCCGTGCGTCAGGATGCAGCCGACGACGAATACCTGTTCGCCCAGGGCCACGCATCCGGCCTCGGCAAGATCACGTTCGCCCCGTGGCGCCCCGCGCTGGAGCGCTACCAGCACCTGCCCAACGTGGCGCGGTTCCTGGAGCAGGTCGACGCCTTCACAGCCCTGGTGATGTCCGCCCCGCCGAGCCAGGAGCAGCAGAAGGATCTGGACTTCCTGCTCACCCTCGGGCAGTTGTTCACGCAGGTGGTGTACGCGCAGCTGGTGTGCGAATCAGCCGGTCTGCCACGGCCGGGTACGGTCGCCGATATGCCCGGGCTCGACGACGCCCACATCGACCGGATCTTCGCGGTGTTCGTGCAGGACGTCTCGGAGATCGCCGTCGGCCTGCACGGGCAGGCCTCGGCAACCGATGCCCAGCGCGAGGCGGCCCTCGGGCTGATCCGGGCGCCGCACATCGATCCGGCCGCGGAGGCGGCGTTCGTGGACGAGGTAGTGGGTCTGGCCGACGGCTACCTGATGCCGCAGTAGGCAGCTGCTACGGCGCCGAACGCGTAAGCCTCTGCCAGGTTTTCTGCTGGATCCACAAAGTGAACCAGCCCGCCAGCGCCATGCCGGTGAGGTTGATGAGCAGTTGCAGGCTGCTGCCGAGCACCTCGTGCCAGGCACCGAAGGCCAGCCCGAGGGCGACGTTGCCGGCGGCCGGCACGGTGGTCACCGAGATGAACACGCCGGTCAAGCCCCCTGCGCGGGACGAGGTGAGCGCCAGCACCCCGGCGACCCCGGCGATGAGCGCGACGATCAGCGACCACTTGTCCGGCGTATAGATGAACTCGGTCAGGGGGCGCGGGCCTTCGATCGCCCGGACGTTGATCCAGCCGAGCAGTCGGGCGATGGTTGCCGCCACGGTCGTGACGGCAATCGCCAACGCGAACCCGTAGACCAGCGTCGAGACCGCGCGGCGCAACAACTGACGGCGACGCCGGACCAATGCCAAGCCCATGGCGGCCACCGCGCCGATGAGCAGGATCTGGGAATCCAGCACGATGCCGATGCCGGCGATCAGCGTGGCCAGGATCATGAAGGATGCGTATGACCAGGTGAGTTCACTGTCCTCGTAGGCCTTCTGGGTCACTTCCGCCCAGACCACGGTGTCCGATCCCGCTCCCGGTGCATCCTGCTCGGCCTGCAGTGCGTGCCGTGAGATCCACGTGGGTACGCCGGTGATCTGGATGGCGCCTTCGTCCTGGAGTCCCAGACCTCGCAGCTCGTCGATCACGTCGTTGGCCGCTTCGCGGGGGATGTCGGCCATGATCAGATCGCCGGGGGGCCGAAGTCCCACACCCGGGATGACGGCCAGGCTCGACACCGCGCTCGATTGCGAGAGCACCTCGGCCGCGCGTTGCGTCAGGGCGTTGGGCGCGTAGATGCGCAGATGCAGCACGTAGCCATGCTGTCGCGGCCGGGGCGTACAGGTGGTGGTGGCGCGCCGTTCACGGTTCGGGTTCCTCGCGGCGGGCCTGGAATCCTCCGCGCGGACCGCTGGCCACCAACAGGTCGTCGCGAAGATCCAGGTGCAGGGGTTCGGCCAGGGCCGTGCACAGGTGCTGTTCCACGGTCATGTCCGGGCAGTACATCATGGTCAGGGCCACCGGCCCGGCCCGCAGTGTGTCGCTGGAGACGGTGTAGGCGCCGACGGCGCGGTTGCACCCGGCGTAGAAATACAACCGACCGTCTTCGAAGGTGATGGTTGTGGGCTGGGACGGGGCTTGGGCGCCCGGCAGCAAGGCGATGACCCGCCAGGTTCCGGTCAGCCCGTCGTTCATACTTCCTGTCTAGCGCACGTACGGCGCGGGTCTGGCGTCTGCGTGCCTGTGCACGGTTCCCGGCCGCAGGTAGGCTGGCGGTTCAGCCAGGCGAAGGAGAACCGCATGCGGTACGCCATGTTCATGATCGCGGATGTCTTCGGGACTCAGGCTGCGCACGACATGCCCTCCGCGCAGATGATCGACAAGATGACGGCCTACAACGCAGGGCTCGCCGAGGCTGGAGTGCTTGAGGCGGTCGAGGGCCTGCACCGCCCGAGCAGCGGTGTGCGGCTGCATTTCGAGCAGTCCGGCGCCCAGACCCGCGACGTCCCCGAGCGGGGAGTCGACTCCAGTGCGATCGCGTACGCGTGGGCTCAGTGCTGCTCAGCGCTGCCCGGGGACATCGTGGAACTGCGACAGATCGAGGAACCCGACGATTTGCACTACACAGCGTCAGGGTCGCAGCTGTGAGGGCCGACGATCAGGTCCTCTCCGCGCTTGCGCAGATGCGCCTGGACGAAACCGGCGAACTGCCGTCGCGGCAGGTCCTCTCGGAAGTCACCGATCACCTGATCAAGGCACTCTTCCCCCAGCGATTGGGGTCATGCGGACCCGACGTCAACGGATACGTGCGCCGGATGCTGGAGTCCGCCCTGGGTAGCCTCAGCGGCGAAGTGGCCACGGAACTGCAGTTCCAGCGTCAGTCCGGACAGGTCGTGGAAACCAACTGCGACGAGATCGTGGGACGGTTCGCCGATGGTCTTCCCCGATTGCGCGACCTGCTGGTCTCCGACATCCGCATGGCGTACGCCGGCGACCCGGCGGCACGCAGCGTGGCCGAAGTCCTGGTCTGCTATCCCGGTGTCCACGCGATGATGCATCACCGTCTGGCGCACAGCCTGCACGTGCTCGGGGTCCCGTTCATCGCCCGCGTCATCTCGGAGCTGGGGCGCTCGGAGACGGGGATCGACATCCACCCCGCCGCGCACATCGGGGGAGGTTTCTTCATCGATCACGGAACCGGAGTCGTGATCGGGGAGACGGCCATCATCGGCGACAACGTGCGCCTGTATCAGCACGTAACGCTAGGGGCCAAGAAGCTTGACGGTGTCGAGAAGGGGATCCCCAGGCACCCGATCGTCGAGGACGACGTCGTGATCTACTCGGGCGCGACCGTTCTGGGACGCATCACCATCGGCAAAGGCGCTGTCATCGGTGGTGGTTGCTGGGTGACCCAGGACCTGCCCCCGGGCAGTTTCGTGACGCAGGCCCGCACGCAGGTCGAGGTCTTCACCGACGGTGCGGGTATCTGACCGGAAACCGTCCTGTTCGTCACGGCGGAGTTGGCGGCCGGATGTTGGCCTTCGGTCGCCTGCCCAGATGGAATCCGAATCGGATCCTCACCCGGTGCAGGCTGTCCAGGCTTACTGCGCGAGGTCGGCGAACAGCGGAGTGCTGAGGTAGCGCTCGCCGTAGCTCGGCACGATGACCACGATGAGCTTGCCGGCGTTCTCGGGCCGCTTGGCGACCTCGATCGCCGCCCAGAGGGCCGCACCCGAGGAGATGCCCACGAGCAGGCCCTCCTCCTTGGCGCTACGCCGTGCCGTGGCCATCGCATCATCGGATTCGACCTTGACGATCTCGTCATAGACCTCGGTGTCGAGGATCTCCGGCACAAAACCAGCGCCGATCCCCTGCAGCGGGTGCGGGCCCTTGGGGCCGCCGGAAAGCACCGGGGACGCCGCCGGCTCAACGGCGACGACCTGCACCTGCGGATTGCGTTCCTTGAGGACCTGGCCCACACCGGTGATCGTGCCCCCGGTGCCGACGCCGGACACGAGGATGTCCACCTTCCCATCGGTGTCGCGCCAGATCTCCTCGGCCGTGGTGGCACGGTGGATCGCCGGGTTCGCGCGGTTGGCGAACTGCTGCGGCATCACGTAGTTCTGGTTCTCCTTGGTCAGTTGCTCAGCCTTCGCGATCGCGCCGGCCATGCCGTCCGGGCCAGGGGTCAGGATCAACTCGGCGCCATAGGCCCGCAGCAGCATGCGCCGTTCCATGCTCATTGTCTCCGGCATCGTGAGCAGGCATTTGATCCCGCGCGCCGCGCACACCATGGCCAGCGCGATGCCGGTGTTGCCGCTGGTCGGCTCCACGATCACGGTGTCCGGGCCGATCAGGTCGTACTCCAGGGCCGCGTCAATCATGGCCACACCGATCCGGTCCTTGACGCTGTTGGCCGGGTTGTAGAACTCCAGCTTGGCGGCGATCGTCGCCTCGGCGCCGTCGGAGATCCGGTTGATCTGGACCAGAGGGGTATTGCCGATGAGTTCGGTCACGTCGGAAGCAATGTGCATGTGTCCAGTCTGCCATCGACCTGCGAAACCACAATGGGCGATAGACCGACGACCCCGGGGTCTGAGCAGTCGCGTGCCCGTCAGCCCTGCAGTCCGTGGTGGTCCAGCAGCACGTCGGCCATCTGCCGACCGGCCTCCTTCAGCTCATCTGGACGGATCACGAAGGCGTTGGGTGCTGTGATCAGCACCAGTCCGACACGTTCGGCCACCGGCGGCAGGAACTGCGCACTGATACTCACGTCGCCTTCGTCCTGCTCCACGACTGTGCTGCTCTCGGCGTAACGGTCCACCGCCCATTGGTACCCGAGCGGGACCACCAGGTCGACCGTCGTGGGTCTGCGGTGTTCGACCAGCCGAGCGGTGGTTCCGCGGGGCACCTCGAACGAGTCCTGGGTCAGCGCCACATCTCTGATTCGGTCGATGATGAACGTGCGCACCTCATCATCGGGCAGCAAGGCGTCCAACTCCCAGCCGCGTGCCGTCTCGACAAGGCGTAGTGGATGGACCTTCCGGTCGACCAGTCCAGGCTTCCACGTGCGCGAATACTCGATCTCGACAGCTATCCGCTTGCTGATCGCCTCGGAGAGAACGCGGCCGATCTCGCTGTCCGGCCGCTGCGGCACACCGGTCAGTATCCGCTGCGCGATGACCTGCACGGCCTCGGCCAGATCGGTGTCGTCCGGACGCATCTCCGACATGCGCGCCGCTGTCTGGTAGACCTCCAGCCACTTCTGCGGCGTCTGCAGTTCGACCCCCAATTCGGCGCCCGGCCTGTCTGTCACGACCCGCACCATCTCCGCGGATGCCGGGTCGTCCTCCTTGCCTTCGGCGGACATGAAGATGATCGTGTCCGGGCGCACTCCCAGGGTGTCCGCGGTGTAGAAGTCGAGGATCTCCCGGCGCAGCAGCGCTCGGGGACGCCGACCTGTTCTGCCAGGTAGTCCATGCGCAGTCCGGCCGGGTGCGCGTGCAGCAGGTTGAGCACAGTCGACAGCCGTACCAGGGATTGACTTGCGCGGGTGTGTTTCATCGTGCCGCCTCGAGCAGGCCGCGGAGTTCGTCGCGTAGTTCCGGCGGTCCGGTCAATCGCACTCGGGAGCCCAATTCGACCACCCGGGCCAGGAAAACCAGACGGTTGGTGACCGGCACCTGTACCTCGTCGCCGTGCGCCTGCCCTCCGACCAGGCGCATCGTGTCGTGCTGGAAGCCGGGGCATTCCAGGGTCGCAGTCACGGGCGGGTCCACCTGCCAGGTGATGGGATCCAGACCTGGGCGCTGGACATCGGCGGGAAGCTGCGCCGAGCCGGGCGGGCCGATCTCCAGATCCATCATCCTGACGACCGCGAAACTCTTGATCTTCTTGGAACTGCGCTCCCATCCGGACACGACCAAGTCGTGCCCGGACCATTGCCAGGACTGTGGATCGACCTGGCGCCGCTTGCCGTTGTACTGGAACCACATGACGCATCGTGCTCGTACGGCCTCCCGGACCCGATCGAGGTCCACCGGCAGCGGATTGCGGGCGACTTCGACGATGCCGTCCTCGGACGCGGCGGCCAGTGCTGCCTGCAGGGCGGTGCGCTGTTCGACAGTGAACTCGACGCGCATCCGCACGTCACCGGGGCGCAGCACGTAGCGGGCGTCCTCGCCGGGATCGGCGAGGTTCTCGATCTCCAAGCCGACGTCGCGTAGATCATCGAGGTCGCGCATCAGTGCGCGTTTGCCCGCCTCGTCAGATTTGTAGCCGACCCGCTGCAGCAGGTCGCCGCTGAGCACGCCGACGCGCCCGGCGGCAGTCAGTGCCAAGGCGACATCGAGCAGTCTCTGGTAAGCCTTGATCCTGGTCATGCGGACAAGGATGCCGCGATGGTCGAGATCCTGTCAGCCAGATCGGTGTCGAGACCGGTAACGCCACCAGCGGAATGGGTGGACACGGCGAACGTCACGCGCCGCCACCGGATGTCGATGTCGGGGTGGTGGTCCATCTGTTCGGCGGCCTCTGCGACGAGCACGACGGCTCGAATCGCGGTAGGGAAGTCGCTGAACTCGATGGTCCGGTTCAACCCCTGCGGGTCGCCGCTCCATCCGGGCAGGTCGGCGAGGCGCTGCTGAATCTCTTCTGCGCTCAATCGTGTGCTCACGATTCGAGAGTGGCCCGTGGACACCGGGGAGGCAAGCCCACCCGCCGCGCTCGCCGAGTCGGCTGCGGCGCGTGCGCAACCGCGATTCCCCCGGTGATCGACCACAATGGCGACGTGGACCCCCTGCGACTGCTGGCTGTGGCTGCCGGCGTCGTGCAGTCGTTGCGTCCCACCCTGGTGCCGCGCACGACCCGGCATCAGACGATGGTCACGGCGGTATGTGCCGCGACGACGGGCGTGACGACCACGGCGATCCCCGATGTTCCGTGGCGTGTCGGACGCTGGATCGTGCCGGTGGGGCTGGGATTGGCCGTAGCGCGTGGCGCCGTTCATGTCAGGCAGCAGCGGACGTCGTACCCCGCGTGGGATCCTCGCCCGCTGAACGCGGTGGTTGCGGTGGCGGCGGGCACTGCCGCGGGGGCTGCGCTGGCCGGTACCCCGGGGCTCGCCGCGCGTACTGCGCGCTGGGCAGGCTCGGCACTGGCGCACCGCCGGGGTGGTTCCCCGACGGCGTGGTCCGGGCTCCTCGTGCTGGCGGCGGGTACGAGTCTTGCCGGAGTGGCGGCGGTTGGGGTCAGGGCAGGCTTGTCCGGTCTTCGTGCCGTGGGCGCCGCCGCCGATCCCGCCTTACGGGAGGCGCCCGACGACCCTTACGTCTCAGGGGGCCCGGCTTCTGCGGTCGCCTACGACACGCTGGCCCGAGACGGCCGTCGGTTCGTGAGTCTGCGGACCCCTGCCGAGCAGATCCAGGCAGTCTGCGGGCCGTCGGCAGAACCTGTCCGCGTCTACATCGGGCTGTATACCGCGCCCACTGTGGAACAGCGGGTGGACCTCGCGCTGGCCGAACTTGAGCGGCTCGGGGGTTTGGAACGCAAGACCCTGCTCGTCATGAGTCCCGCGGGATCGGGCTACGCCGAATACGTCGCCGCTGAGTCGGTGGAGTGCTTCACCGGCGGCGACTGCGCCAGCGTGGTGGTGCAGTACGGGGTGCTGCCGTCGGTGCTGTCGCTCCGGCGGGTCGAGCTCGGTGCGCTCACCGTGCGAACACTGCTCGACCGCTTGGCCGAACGACTGCGGGAAATGCCCGAGCCGCCGAGGGTCCTGATGTATGGGGAGAGCCTCGGCGCACGGGTCGCACAGGAAGCCCTGCAGATCAGCCCCAGTCTGGTCAGCGCGGAAGGCCGCGTGGACGGCCTGGATGCAGTGGTTTCCGTGGGAACCCCGGGTGGCCGGTCGCTGCGTAACCAGATGCTGCGGACACCGGGTGTCGTCCACCTGGACTGCTGGCAGCAGTTGAGCGGGGACGAGCAGGATCAGCTGTGGTTTCTCGACCACGACGCGGACCCCGTGACCCGTTGGGACGCAGCGCTGGCGTGGCGGCGTCCCGCGTGGTTGCGCGGCGATCGGGGCCGTAACGTCCCCGAGGCCATGAACTGGGTCCCGGTCCTGACCTGGTGGCAGGTGATCTTCGACTTGGTGTTCGCCGCGCAGCAGCAATTGGGACAATTCCGTTCGCGGGGCCATGACTACCGGGCCGATCTGCCGCCGGTGCTGGGACAGGTTCTGCGCGCCAAGGGTGATGTGCGCAGGATCGTGGAACTGCTGGAGAGCCGTGAGGTGCGCCGCGATGCGCTGCTGGCCGAAGCGGTGATCCCGACCCTGCCCGAATGAGGATCGCGTTCGGGCCTGTTAGGCGGCTCGAACCGTGACCGGATGTGACCGAGGTCTTCGCGGGCGGCCGGGGCGGTGGGACTTTGGACGTGGCGCGTCGGTGGGTGACCAGATGTGACCGAAGTCCCCCACGAGCGACCCGGTCAGTGGAACTTTGGACGTAGCGCGCCTTTGGGTGACCGTATGTGTCCAAAGTCCCCACGGGCGGCCCGGTCAGTGGAACTTTGGACGTAGCGCGCCTTGTTGGGTGGGGGGGGGGGGGGCCCGGGGGGGCGGGCGGGGGCGCTACCGGGCGGGGGGGGGGGCGGGGTGACCAGATCCGACCAAAGTCCCCCACGAGCGGCCCGACCAGCAGGACTGCAGACGCAGCGTCAGAAGGCAGCGACTGCCCGGGTCAACCGCTGCGGGGCTCGGGTTCGATGATCCCGAAGAGGTTGCCGTCGGGGTCCTTCACGTAGGCCAGGACTCCTACCCCGGGCATCGCGGTCACGGGCATGGCTTCGGTCCCACCGGCCGAAATGGCTCGATCGAAGTACTCCTGACAGTCGCCCACGCCGATCACCGCGACGTACGCGTTCACGCCGTCACCCGGCTTCGGGGCCGGGCTGTTGCGGGGGAGCAGACCGCCATTGACCCCCGTCGGTTCGTCGCCAGTGTTGATCACCCAGTAGTCGACATCACCGAATTTCTCGAAGGTCCAGCCGAAAACGTCCTCGTAGAAGGTGCGCACCGCACCCACATCGCTTGCCTGGATCTCGAAATGGACTGGTCGCGGCATGGGGCCAGAGTAACCATTCGACAGGCGCAAAAACAGCCCCGGCCACTGGGGGCAGAGGCGGTCGATTCACGCCCCGGGTTGTGTGATCGGTAGCCCCTCATCGTCGATCGAACGATAGACCGGGTGGTCTGTGAGGTCCCGCCAGATCGGCACGATGCCTACGATCGTGATGGCCGCGGTGGCCATGCTCAGCGGCAGCAGGATCAGATTCAGGGACAACGCGAGCCCGAGTTGCGAGAAGGGATCCGCGCTGGTCGACGAGCCGAGGAAGAGCAGACTCACCGGGATGCTGATGACGGTGAGCACGACGTTGATGATCACCGAAGCCGCCAGCGACCAGAGCAGGTAGCGGCCCAGCACTGCCCAATACTTGCCCTCGGTCGCCCGCCACGACCAGCGCAGAGCGCCACCGGCGACCACGACCTGCGCCAGAGTCGGGATCAGGCGCCCGGTCAGCCAGACCGACAGCACGATCGACCCGATGAAGGCCAGCAGGCCCAGTGCGACCGCGAGGGCCGGGGACAGCTGTGCGGCCAGGGCGATTGCTCCCACGACCAGGACCAGGGCGACTCCGGCCAAAACGGTGATGAGTACGTAGTAGCCGAACAGTCGCAGACCTGCGGTGAAACCGGACCTCCAGGCGGGGCCCCACGACACGGGGTTCGACGTGGTCGCGTCCATCGCCAAACGGTTGACGGCCCCGATCTGCACCGTGCTCGCGAGCAAGAGCAAGACGGACAGGATCACGCCGATCAGGACCCATCCGGCGACCGGCAGACGGCTGAAGGCCTGCCCGAAATCGGCCTGCAACTGGTCGATCTGCGCCTGACTGAGATTGCCGTCAGGTGTGCTGTCCAGCGTAGTGCCGAGGAAGTCAAGGCCCCTGCGGAAGGCCGGCAGATCCACCAACGCCACCCCCAGGATGGCCATGAGTGCGGTCATCGCTGTCCAGATGATCACCGAGATCGCAAGGATCGGCCACCATGCGCGCCGGACGATCCGTCCGATGTCGGAGAACATCGAGCCCAATGGCCGCATGCCGCTGCCGGTCAACGGGTTACTCGGCGGCGGTGAGTAGGGCGCGTAGCCCCCCAGGGGTGCGGTCGCGGCGGGTGCGCCCGCCCCTGCGTCCCACGCGCTGGCCGGGGGCTGAACGGGTTGGGCAACGGTGGGATCGGGCGCCAAGGGCTGCTCGACCATGCCGGTGGCCGGTGGCTGCACAGCGGCGTCAGTCACAGCGGGCGGTCCGGTGCGGGTGTACTCGCTCCACCCGATCCCGCTCCACCAGCGAAGACCTCCTGTGCCGTCGGGATTCGGGTACCAGCCAGCCGGAGGCAGATCGTTGCTCATGACGCAAGGCTAGACAGTTGGCGCGAGCCCGGTGCCGCGGCACGCCCGTGTGCGGGCAGCGAGAGGAGCTTCTAGGCCCCGGTCCAGGATGGCGCCGCAATTCGGGGGGCATGTTGATCGCCGTTTTGGGCGCGCGCAGGCAGCTGCGGTCATCACGTGGCGGAGGTCGCCACCGCCGAAACTGTCAGCCCCGGGCCTTGCGCCGTGCCGTCGCGCGTCCGCGCAGAGCCGCGTTCAACTCGACCTTTCGCAATCGCACCATGTGCGGAGTGACCTCGACGCATTCGTCTTCCCGGCAAAACTCCAATGCCTGCTCCAGCGACAACTGCCGCGCGGGGATCAGCCGTTCGAGCTCCTCACCGGTCGAGGACCGCACGTTGGTGAGCTTCTTCTCCTTCGTCGGGTTGACGTCCATGTCGTCGGCGCGGGCGTTCTCCCCCACGATCATGCCTTCGTACACCTCGGCGCCGGGTTCGACGAACAGGGTCCCGCGTTCCTGCAGGTTGAAGCATGCGTAGCTGGTGACCACACCGCGGCGGTCGGCGACCAGCGAGCCGCTCGGGCGGGTGCGCAAGTCACCGTGCCACGGCTCGTACCCGCCGAAGACGTGGTGCATCAGGCCGGTCCCGCGCGTCTCGGTGAGGAACTCGGTGCGGAAGCCGATGAGTGCTCGGGCGGGCACCCGGTACTCCATGCGCACCCATCCGGTCCCGTGGTTGGTCATGTCCTCCATGCGCCCGCGACGTAGCCCCATCAACTGCGAGATGACCCCGACGTAGTCCTCCGGGATGTCGATGGTGACGTTCTCCATCGGTTCGTGCAGCGTGCCGTCGATCTCCTTGGTGACGACCAGGGGCTTGCCGACGGTCAACTCGAAACCCTCGCGCCGCATCATCTCCACGAGCACGGCCAACTGCAGCTCGCCGCGACCCTGCACCTCCCATGCGTCGGGGCGGTCGGTGTCCGCGACCCGAAGTGAGACGTTGCCGATCAACTCGGAGTCCAGCCGGTTCTTGATCAGTCGGGCGGTCATCTTGCTGCCCTGCCCGCCGGCCAGGGGCGACGTGTTGGTGCCGATGGTCACCGAAATGCTCGGCTCGTCCACCGTGATCACCGGCAGGGGCCGGGGGTCGTTCGGATCGGCCAGGGTCTCACCGATCGTGATCTCCGGAATCCCGGCCACCGCGATGATGTCGCCGGGCCCGGCTTGGTCGACGGGCTTGCGCTCCAAGGCGTCGGTCATGAGCAGGTCGCTGACCTTCGCGCTGGTCTGTGTCCCGTCGGCGCGGCACCACGTGACCTGTTGGCCCTTGCGGATGGTTCCGGCGTGGATGCGGCACACCGCCAAGCGGCCCAAGTAGGCAGACGCATCCAGATTCGTGACGTGCGCCTGCAGAGGGGCGTCCTCGTCGTAGCTGGGAGCCGGGACGGTGGAGACCAGCGTCTCGAAGAGCGGTTCGAGGTCCGGTGAGTCGGGCATCGACGCGTTCTGTGGCCGCTCGAGGCTCGCCCGACCGGCACGGGCGCTCGCGTAGACGACCGGGAAGTCAATCTGGTCCTCTGTGGCGTCGAGGTCGAAGAACAATTCATAGACCTCGTCGACCACCTCGGCGATCCGGGCATCGGACCGGTCGACCTTGTTCACCACTAGAACCACCGGCAATTGTTTGGCCAGCGCCTTTCGCAGCACGAACCGGGTCTGGGGGAGCGGCCCTTCCGACGCGTCGACCAGCAGCAGTACGCCGTCGACCATCTCGAGTCCGCGTTCCACCTCACCGCCGAAGTCGGCGTGGCCGGGGGTGTCGATGATGTTGATCGTCACGCCGCCGTGCAGCACCGCTGTCTGCTTCGCGAGGATCGTGATGCCCTTCTCGCGTTCGAGGTCCATGGAGTCCATGACCCGGTCGGCGACGTCGGCGTTCTCTCGGAAGGCGCCCGACTGCCACAACATGGCATCGACCAGGGTCGTCTTGCCGTGATCGACGTGGGCGATGATTGCTACGTTCCGCAGGTCGCTGCGCAGGGCCATGTGACGTGTCCTTGGGATCGGGGATTACCTGATTGTCGCAGGTGGGCCGCTCCGGCCCGGCGACGCGCTCGTATCAGAGCCCCGAGGCGTACCGTGGAGGTATGCATCACAAAGGTATGGGCGCAGCAGCACTGACGACGATTCTGACCATCGGGTCGGTGGGGGTGGTGGCGCCGACGGCCAGCGCCGCGCCGACTCGGGACCTGTACATGGTGAAGAACCTGCAGTCGGTCAACGGGCTGTACTACGGCGACTTCGCGGCGCTGCGCAAGAAGGGCCGCAAGGTGGTGGGCGCGATCGGCGCGTTCTACAGCGAGTACTTCTGCATCAAGGGCAAGGTGTCGAAGGGCAAACTGCGCGCCACTCAGTACGACGAGTTCAACCAGCCAGCGGGCAAGTACACGGTCCGGTGGAAGGGCTCGGGTTCCAAGCAGCGGATCAAGGGCACGACGTCGGTGAGCAAGGCGCAGATGAAGATGTACGGCGGCAGCAACCCGGTACGCATGATCAAGGCCTGCGTCCGCGCGACCTAGTAGGCCGCAGCCGCGGCCCTGCTACCGGTTGACCAGGCTGGCAGGCATCCCGATTCCGGTCTGGAAAGCCTCCAGGCAGGCCTGCTTGGAGATGGGGCGCGCGAACAGGAACCCCTGTCCGAGATGCACCCCCTCACGCAACAGGATCTGCGCCTGCATCGGGGTCTCAACGCCTTCGGCCAGCGTGTCGAGACCCAGCGCCCGTGACAGGGCGACGATCGTGCGCACGATCTCCAGCGACTCAGGGGACTCGCCCAGACCGGCGACGAATGCACGATCGATTTTCAACTGATTCGCGGGGAGGTCGGCCAAGCGCGACAGTGAGGAGAAGCCGGTCCCGAAGTCGTCGATGGCCACTTGCACACCGAGGGCACGGACCCGGTCGAGTTCGCGCTGCGCCTCGCTGTCCATCGCGGCGCTCTCCGTGACTTCGATGATCAGCCATTCCGGTTCGACACCGCGCTGGTGCAGGACGGTGGAAACGGTGCCGGCGAAGTCATCCTTGAGTTGCTGGGTGTCGACGTTGACGGCCACGACCGCGTCGCA
Organism: Micrococcales bacterium; assembly: GCA_016719135.1. Lineage (GTDB taxonomy): Bacteria > Actinomycetota > Actinomycetes > S36-B12 > UBA10799 > JADKAV01. The sequence continues at coordinate 27,343 of JADKAV010000023.1, forward strand.
GGTCTGACGCCATTGGGCGAGGGTCTGGCATGCCTGGTCCAGGATCCAGCGGCCCAAGGTCGGCATCATTCCCTGCACCCCGGCCATCGGGATGAACTCCATCGGGGGGATCATGCGGCCGCTGGCATCGCGCCAGCGGACGAGGGCTTCTGCGGCGACCATCGATCCGGTACGCATGTCCACCTGGGGCTGGTACTCCAGGTAGAAGTTCTCGTCGGGCAGGCGCATGGCGATCCGCAGGGCCCTGGCCAACTGCCGGTGAGCTGCGCCCTCGGCGGCCATCACCGGATCGAACCGCACCACGGAGTCGGCTTGCTTCTGCTTGGCAACGCGCACCGCGATGTCAGCGTTGACCAGCACGTTGTCCAGGGAGTTGCCATCTTCGGGCCAGACGGCGATCCAGATGGAGCTGCTGAACTGCACATCCCGGTCGCCGATCGGGATGGGTTCGTGGACCAGGGTGTGGACCATCGTGGTCAAACCGGCGAGCGAGCCGCGGTCCATTGCCCGCGCCACGACGAACTCGTCGCCGCCGAGCCGTGCGATCGTCGAGTCCACGTCGCCGGCTAGAACGGACAGCCGATGGCCGATCTGGCGCAGGACCAGGTCCCCGGTCGGATGGCCCCACGCGGTGTTGACCTCCTTGAATCCGTCGAGGTCGATGAACAGCACCGCCAACGATCGGTCGGGGTTGCGCATACACCACCCGTCGACCCAACTGCGAAGACCGTCGCGGTGCGGCAGGCCGGTCAAAGGGTCACGTTCGGCCAGGAAGCGCAGGCGGCCCGTTGCCTGCTGCAACTCGTCGGCCAGGCGGCGGATGCGCCGCGCATCCAGCCATTTCCACACCACGAGGCACAACAGCACCGTGACGATCAGTCCACCGATGAGCGCCGCCCACGGGCGCCAGGCGCCTTGTTGTGCCAGGAATCCCGGGGTGGGTTGCCCGGCCAGAATCAAATCCTGGTCGTCGGTCAGCGTCACCGTGGCCGAACTGGTCCAGTCCTGCGGGTTGTCGGGGTCGACGTTCGAGTCGTTGGACCAGATGACCTCGGAGTTCTGCCGGCGGTCGTCGATGAGCGTCAAGGACGTGGTCCGATCGGCTTGGGCGCCCGTTGCGCGCTCCATCCACTCGGGGATCCGCAGGACTGCCACCGCCACCCCGGCCCAACTCTGCTGCCGTCCTTCTACCGTGGTCGGTCGCTCGCCTGGGCGATAGATCGGCGTGTAGAGCAGCAGAGCCGGGGTGCCGTCCTGCACGATGTTCGTCAGGCCGCCGATCCGCGTTTCGCCGGTGTCACGTGCGGCCAGGACGGTCGGGCGGTTGGTCGGGCGGTAGAGCACATCCAGGCCATATGTCCGGCCGTTGCGAGCTTGCGGATAGGTGTACTGGATCGGCAGGTATTCCACGCGTTGGGGGGAGGGGACCAAGCCGTCCGGTGATGGATCCCGGATCCCCTTTGGATGCCCGTTCTGGGTGAGCTGGGCCTCGAACTCGGCGCGTTGTGACGTGGAGATCAGCGGCGCATACTGCACTGCCTGAACGTCCTGGCGACCCGCGAACGCCCGCCGCACGAAGGCGCGGAACTCCTCCTGGGTGATGTCGCCCTGGATCTCGAACAGGCCAGTCACGGCGCCCATCGAGCCGTTCAAGGTACCCAAAGAACGCGATGCCCGTTCGGCGGTGCTGGACACGCTCTGTCGCACCACCACCCGGGCATCCTCGGCGACGTTGTGCCGCTGCAGATCTACCATGCCGATCGTCAGGGCCAGTCCCAGGGCTGCGACAAGGGCGACCGGAATGGCAAGTTTCCATGCCGAAGGAACCCCCTTGAGATCTGGACCTGGATCCGCCACGGTTCAACTATCCTGCTGCGAAGAGGTTTATTACCATTCGAGACGATTCGAATACGCAGAGTAGTCAATATGGACCCCCTCGGTCATAGGCTGAGGTGACTGATGGGGAGGCGCGCATGCGCAACGGCCGCGGGTCGTCGATCGCATTGGTGCTCGCCGGCGTGCTGTTCCTGCTGGCCAGCGTGGCCGGATTCCTCAATGCGAATGTCGTCAACGGTCCACGGTTCGCCGACCACGTCAACGCCATGCGCACCGACCCGCAACTGGCCGCACAGATCGGCGCTCAGATCAGCAGCGCCCTGGTCGACGCCCAGCCCGACCTCGTGGCGATCGCCCCCGCTCTACAGCCGGCCGCGGCTGCAGTGGTGGCCAGCAGCGCATTCGACGGGGTGTTCACACAAGCGGTGGCGGCTTTCCACAGCGCCCTGACCGAACAAGGATCGGAATCGGCGGTTCTGACGATCGCCGACATCGGCTCCTCGGCGCTCTCCCTGGTCGAGGCGATCGCCCCGGACCTGGCCAAGAACATCCCGCCCGGCCTGGACGTCACGCTTGCTCAGATCGGCGGCCAGCAAGGGGTGGCCGCCCAGGTCATTCCGTTGTTCCAGACGATCACCGCCCTGGCGTGGCTGCTGCCCACCCTCACCGTGGCTCTGTGGGTGCTCGGAATATGGATGGCACCTGCTCGGCGGGTGGCCGTGCTGCGGGTGGGGTGGTCGCTGCTGGCGGTCGCCACCACGTTGGCGGTCCTGGGTGGTCTGGCCTGGATGACCAGCCGGTTGTACAGCCCGGGTCCGCTGCCCTCAGCAGTACTGCAGTCGGCTGCCGACGTGTTCGGTCGGGCGCTGGCCGTACGGGTGTTGTGGACCGCAGTCGTGGGTGGCTTGCTCGTGGTGACGGCCAGTGCCCTTCTGCCGCAGGTGCATGTGCATGAACTGGTGACGTCGTGGGGTCGGCGCCTGACCCGGCGTCCCAGTTCGCCGGCGTGGGCCTTGATCCGGGCCTTGGTGCTGGTGGCGGTGGGCGCGGGCTTCATCCTTGAGCCAGACATCGCGGTTGTGGTGGTTGCGATCGGGGTGGGAATCGCCGTGGTTCTGACCGGCGTTGCCGAACTCGACCTCGTGGTCGAGCGATCGCGCGGCGCGGCCGAGGACGAGGGTGCCTGGCGGTGGGCGTGGGTGCCACCCGTCGCCCTCGGCGTGCTGGCGATCGGGCTGGTCGCCTTCGTGCTGGTGCCGTCCGCGTTGCCCCAAGCCACCCGGGTCGCCGCCTCGACCGGTGATCCGAGGGCCTGCAACGGGCACGTGGAACTGTGCGACCGTCCATTCAACGACGTCGCGTTTCCAGCCAGTCACAACTCGATGTCCGCAGCCGACCAGCCGGGTTGGTTCCTCGCCGAACAACCCACCGGCATGGTGGAGTCCCTGGACGACGGGATCCGGGTGTTCCTGATCGACACCTGGTACGGCCAGGCGACCCGCTCCGGCGGTGCGGTCACTGCCCAGCGCTCCCTGGCACGGGCGCAGTCGGATTTTACGGCGGGCCGGGCGAGCGCGCTGACGCCTGCGATGGAGCGCACCATCGACCGGCTGCGCGGCGAGCAGACCCTCGGCCCAGAAGAGCCGTTCCTGTGTCACACCCTGTGTGAACTCGGTGCCACTGAGATGCAGACCGAGCTGGCGGGGGTCAAGTCCTGGTTGGACCAGAATCCGCGCGAGGTCGTGACGATCTTCATCCAGGACGCGGTGACGCCAGCGGACACTGCGGAGGTTTTTGAGGCGACTGGGTTGGCCGACATGGCCTACGTCCACGACCGGGGTGACCCCTGGCCGACGCTGGGCCAGATGATCGACTCGGGCCGCCGAGTGCTGGTGCTCATGGAGAACGAGGGTGGGGCTGCTCGGTACCCCTACTTGCATTCCGGCTTCGATCTGGTCCAGGACACCGGGTTCACGTACGAGAGTGTGGACGATTTTGATTGCGCACCGAACCGGGGTCCGGCCGATGCTGAGCTGTTCATGGTGAACCACTGGTTGAGCGGTTTCACGACGCTGGTGTCCAGCGCCCAGCAGGCCAACACCGAGGACGTCCTGGGGCAGCGGGTTCGCACCTGCCGCGACGAGCGTGGTCAGATCCCGAACTTCGTGGCGGTGAACTGGTACGACCAGGGTGACCTGTTGCAGGTCGTGGATCAGTTGAATGGCGTTGCGTAGTGGGCGCTGCCATCAAAACTGGTCCGGGTTGGGCGTTGGCGGCCCAGTTTTGATGGTCGGAATCAGTCATATGGGGCGAATTGCCGTGGATTGGCATCACAACGGGGCCGGATCGCCGGGAGCGGCGTCTCAGTGGCCCAGATTTGATGAGGGCTCGCGCCACAAATCAGGATCTTGACCGGCAGGTTGTGGCTCAGTTGGGTAGTGGGCGCTGCCATCAAAACTGGTCCGGGTCGGGCGTTGGCGGCCCAGTTTTGATGGTCGGAACCGGTCATATCGGGCAGATTGCCGTGGATTGGCATCACAACGGGGCCGGATCGCCGGGCGCGGCGCCTCAGTGGCCCAGATTTGATGAGGGCTCGCGCCACTCATCGGGAACTTGACCGGCAGGATGTGGATGCGTTGTGTGGTGGGCGCTGCCATCAAAACTGGTCCGGATCGTGCGCCGGTGGCCCAGTTTTGATGGTCGGAATCAGTCATATCGGGCAGATTGCCGTGGATTGGCATCACAAGGGGGCCGGATCGCCGGGAGCGGCGTCTCAGTGGCCCAGATTTGATGAGGGCTCGCGCCACTCATCTGCTCACCCGTAGCCTGACGGCTGTGAGCCTGTGGTGGACCAACGCGGTCGTGTACCAGATCTATCCACGTTCCTTCGCGGACTCCAACGGTGACGGGATCGGGGATCTCGCCGGGATCGAGTCGAAGCTGGACTACCTCGTGGACCTCGGCGTGGACGTTCTTTGGCTGTCGCCGATCTATCGATCACCGCAGGACGACAACGGGTACGACATCAGCGACTACCGCGACATCGACCCGATGTTCGGCACTCTCGCGGACTTCGACCGGCTCCTGGCGGCCGTGCACGAACGTGGCATGAAACTCATCATGGATCTGGTGGTCAACCACACCTCCGACGAACATCCGTGGTTCATGGAATCGCGCTCGAGCCCGGACAACCCGAAGCGGGACTGGTACTGGTGGCGCACCGGACGTGATGACGGTCCCCCGAACAACTGGGGCTCTATCTTCTCCGGCAGTGCCTGGGAGTACGACGACCTCACGGGCGAGTACTACCTGCACCTGTTCACCAAGAAGCAGCCGGACCTCAACTGGGAGAACCCGCAGGTCCGGCAGGCTGTCTACGACCTCATGAACTGGTGGCTGGATCGCGGGGTCGACGGGTTCCGCATGGACGTGATCAACTTGATCTCCAAACACGCAACCCTGCCCGACGGGCAGCAAGCGCCGGGCGAGTTATACGGCGACGGCAGCCCGTACTACAGCGAGGGTCCGCGGGTGCACGAATTCCTGCAGGAGATGCACCGGGCGGTGTTCGCCGATCGGGACGCCGAGCTGCTGACAGTCGGGGAGACGCCCGGGGTGTCAGTGGAGCAGGCCCGCCTCTACACCGACCGGGATCGGCACGAACTCGACATGGTCTTCCAGTTCGAGCACGTGGAACTCGACCACGGTCTGGGTAAATGGGACGTCCGATCGCTGAACCTCGTGGAACTGAAGGAGAACCTGGCGAAGTGGCAGTACGGGCTCGCGCGGGTCGGCTGGAACAGCCTGTACTGGAACAACCACGATCAGCCCCGCGTCGTGTCCCGGTACGGCGACGACCGCAACTACTGGTACGAAAGCGCGACGCTGCTCGCTACAGTCCTGCATTTGCTGCGCGGCACGCCCTACATCTACCAGGGCGAGGAACTGGGGATGACGAACTACCCCTTCGCAAGCATCGAGCAGTTCCAGGACGTGGAATCGCTGAACTACTACCGGCAGGCGGTCGATGGCATGGGCCTGGACCCGCGGCTGGTCATGAGCAGTCTGCAGGCGATGGGCCGCGACAACGCCCGCACCCCGGTCCAATGGGACGACTCGGCGCACGCGGGATTCACCACGGGGACGCCGTGGTTACCGGTCAACCCGAACTACCCCCGGATCAACGCAGCGGCAGAAGTGGCTGACCCGGAATCGGTGTTCGCGTACTACCGCAGCCTGATCGCGTTGCGTCACGCCGATCCGGTGGTCCGCGATGGTGACTTCGAATTGCTGCTGCCCGCGGATCCGGATCTGTTCGTGTTCACCCGCACCGCCGAAGGTGTCCGTCTCCTGGTCGCGGCGAATGTCGGCGACGATCCAGTCGAGTCCCCGGTCGACCTGCACGGGGATCTGGTGATCACCAACTATCGGGAACCGGTGGGGCAGGTTTTGCGACCGTGGGAGGTCCGGGTCCATCGGCAGGAGGTGACGTCGTGACCGAGGAAGTGGACTACCGGTATTCGCTGGCCAACGAGCGGACCTATCTGGCATGGGTCCGCACGGGTATGGCACTGATCGCCGGCGGCATCGCGATCCGGATCTTCATCATCGACGCTGGTGCTTCCCCGTTGCTGTCGGTGTCGGCCATCGGCTTCGCCATCCTGGGTGGCATTCTCACCATCACGTCGTACCTGCACTGGCAGGATGTGCAGCGCCGGATGGAGCAAGGTGAACCGTTGCCGACCCAGCGTGGTCCGCTGATCCTGACCATCGGCATGGTGGTGCTCACCGTGATCGTGATCGCGGGGTCCCTGTAGTGAATTCCCAGATAGAACGCACGCGGCTGGCCTGGCGACGGACTGTTCTCGCGCTGCTGGTGGTGGCGGGGGTCGGGTCGGTGCACCTGGCAGTGGCCGGGCTGGGCCACTTTGCACTGGCGGTCGGCGTGATAGCCCTGATCGGTTGTGTTCCGGCCGCCCACCGGCTCACGAGTCTGCGACATGCGCAGATCCGCGCGACGTGGGAGCCGGCCGTGCTGACGGTGACAGGCTGTCTGCTGGCCTTGAGTGTGCTGGTGAACCCCTAGCGAATTGGTGGGCAGAACATCTATCGAACGGCCTTGGCCGGTGATCCGGAGTTGACCAAGCTGAAAGCGAGTACCACGAGGCCCAGGTTGAGGATCGCCGAGGAAGGCATTCCCACCGCACCGGGCCCGGTGAGTGTGGCGAAACCTGTGGCCGACATGTTGAGCACCGCCACACCGCCGAGCGCGCAGCCTACGGCCGGGGCCGATACCGGCCCGCGCCACTTCAGCAGGCGTCGTTGCACCGGCTCCACGAGGCCGGCCAGGAACCAGGCGGTGGGGACCACGACCACGGCTACCGCGATGTGCACCAGCCACCATAGCCCGCTCAAGGGTGGCTGAGTCCAGCCAGTGGCGATGACGGTCGCCGCGGCCGTGCCGACCAGCGGGATGTGCCATAAGTACATGCCCATCCCACGCGCGCCGATCAGCGCGATCACCACCCACAAGCGGTCGCGCGATAGGAGTCTGCCCAGCACATCCCAGAGGCCGGCCAGCAGCAGGATCTGCCCGGCGCCGTACAGCGCCAGCACAACACTGGGCGGGGCGAGGTTGGACAACCCTGGAACGCCTGCCACCGAAATCAACGAATGGGAGTACGGGCCGACGAACGCCACCAGGACGGAGGTCGCGATCAATGCTGCCCCCACAGGTGCCAGCCACCTGCGGCCCTTGAGTTGTGGCAGGTAGTAGCCGCACTGGTGCAGCCATCCCCAGACCAGGAGCATGTTGATCCAGCCCCACGCGGCGAGGTCCGTGGTGCGCAGGGCGTCGAACGCCGCGATTGCGCCCAGCCACAGGCCCAGTGTGAGCACCGGGTGCGGTATCCAACGGGTCGTTATGACGGCCGCTGCCGCCACCAGCAGGTACACGCCGGCGAACCACAGCAACTGCGACAGGAAGCGTCCCGCTCCGCGCACCTGCTCTGAGCCGTGGAACGCCAGTAGCACGACGGTCCACAGGCTCGCGTACACCACAACCGGGGCCAGCAACGACCTGCCGCGAGCGCGCAGGTAGTCCATCTGGCCATGTCTGCTCAGCGATGCCGCGTTCGATACCGCCCCCGCCGCGAAGAATAGGGGCAGGACCTGGAACAACCACGTCAGCGCGATCAGGTACGGGACATCTTCGACAACGTTGACGGCGGTGCCGTCTGGCCGTACGTGCCAGGCCAGGCTGTGACCCACGATCACCAGTAGCAGAGCGACCGCCTTCACCGCGTCCAGCACCCGGTCCCGGGTCCGCGAGGCGGCCAGCACGCGCTCGCCGATGCCAGCCTTCATGGATCGACACTAGGGCGTGATGGGATCAATGGTCGGTTTGCGCGGATGAGCTGCCCGGTTCCGCGGGATGGGTAATCCACAGATTCTTCCGGGCCGGTTGACCCGGCGTGTGATCCTGACAGGCTGGATGCATGACAGGGATACCGGCGGAGGCCTTCGAGTTCTATGAGCACCTCGATGTGGACAACTCACGGGAGTTCTGGATAGAGCACAAGTCCGAGTACGAGCAGTATGTGCGCGATCCTTTGCACGAACTCGCGCAGTCACTGGAACCGGACTTCGGCCCGGCGAAGCTGTACCGGCCGTACCGCGACATGCGGTTCAGTCGTGACAAGACGCCCTACAAGGACCACCAGGGTTGTTTCTTCGCAGCTGACAACGGTCTCGGGTGGTACCTGCAGGTCTCCGTGCACGGGTTGATGGTCGCCGGCGGGTGGTATTCGTCGAGTGGACCGCAGGTCAAACGTTTCCGCGAGCACATCACCGAAGCTGGGGCCGGCGATATCCGCGCTGCTTTGAAGGGGCTGCCGAAGGCGGGCTTCACCATCGATGGGGAACAGCTGAAGTCCCGCCCGCGCGGAATCGACGCTGATCACCCGGATCTCGATCTGTTGCGTCATCGCACGCTGCACGCGACGAAGACCTGGGAGCCAGAAGCCTGGATGGGGACCAAGCGGCTGCGAACCACGGTGCACAAGTCGCTGGACAAGCTGCGTCCCATGGTGGTCACGTTGGCGCAGATCGTCGGTCCGCCGGAATAATGGATGTGTGACCCGCGCTGCTTGGACGACGCCACATCCGGATCGGTTGGCGTTCGACCACCCGCGACGGGCTGAAATCCTCGCGGCGCATGCCAGGGCCGTGGAGGCTGGAGACGCCGGATACTCCGATCCCGACACGGGACTGTTCGTGCTGACCGCGGCGTTTCATGTCAAGCGCGGGACGTGCTGCGGCAACGGATGCCGACACTGCCCGTACATCTTGGAGGATTGATGGCCACCCACCGCCAGTTGCTCAAGACCCTGGGCGCATGGTCCGCAGGGTCCATGATCGCGGGAGGTGCGCTGTGGTCCGCCGGTCGAACCCCGGCGGTGCGCAGCTTCGGTCGACAGACGGCCGCGTGGGGCGCCGTCGATGCGGCCATCGCGGCATTCGGCCTCAGCCGACCGGCTCCTGATACCGACCGGCTGCGCAAGGTCCTGCTGGTGAACTGCCTGGCTGACGTCGGCTACATCGGTCTGGGGTTGTGGGCGTGGCGCTCGGAACGGTTCCGCGCCGATGGGGCGGCGGTCGTGGTGCAAGGGGCTTTCCTGCTCGCGCTCGACAGCCACTTCGCGTATCACCTGACGGACTAGGGCTGGCGCTGCTGGTGCGCCACAGCGACGATTCGCGCATCCGTTGGACAAGCGCGGGCGGTGGTTCTCCAGCCTCTGCGCCGATGTCCAACGCCTGATGTCGGTTTTCCGGGGGTGAGGAGGCGGGGGCCCGGTGCGTCGCGGCCTTGACATCGGCGGACAGTGGTGGTGCGCTCGAGGTATGGGGGCGCGGATACGTGACAGCGCTTCGTTCGGGGAGGTCGCCGAGACGAAGTACTGGCACCTGCTCGACGACGGGCGGGTCCAGTGCGACATCTGTCCGCGGGCATGCCGACTGCACGAGGGTCAGCGCGGGCTGTGTTTCGTGCGGGCCCGCGACGGCGACGAGATCGTGTCCACGACCTACGGACGCTCCAGCGGGTACTGCATCGATCCGATCGAAAAGAAGCCGCTCAACCACTTCCTCCCGGGGACGCCGGTGTTGTCGTTCGGCACCGCCGGATGCAACCTCACCTGCAAGTTCTGCCAGAACTGGGACATCTCCAAGTCCCGTGACATCGACACGTTGGCGGACTCGGCCAGCCCTGCGGCCATCGCCGATGCGGCGCGCCGACTGGGATGCGCCAGCGTCGCCTTCACCTACAACGATCCGGTCGTCTTCCTGGAGTATGCGGTCGACACCGCGCTGGCCTGCCGCGAGGCGGGGATCAAGACGGTCGGGGTGACGGCCGGATACATCGAGCCAGGTCCTCGGGCGGAGATGTTCAATGCGATGGATGCGGTCAACATCGACCTCAAAGGTTTCACGCACGACTACTACCGCAAGGTGTGTGGTGGCGACCTGGATGCTGTGCTGGAGACCATCGAGTGGGCGGTCAAGGAGTCGTCGGTGTGGGTGGAACTGACGACCTTGGTCGTCCCGGGTCACAACGACTCGGATGAGGAACTGTCGCGGATGGCGGCGTGGGTGGTCGAGCACGTGGGGACCGACGTACCGATGCACTTCAGCGCGTTCCACCCGGACTGGAAGATGACCGACGTCGCCCCGACCCCGCCGGCGACGCTGCGTCGAGCCCGCCGGATCGCGCTCGAGCACGGCGTTCATTTCGCCTACACCGGCAACGTGCATGACCCGGATGGGGACACGACGTTCTGCCCCAACTGCCACCGCCGGGTCGTCGAACGCGACTGGTACGAGATCCTCGCCTACGACCTTGACGCGCAGGGTGCCTGTTCGCACTGCGGGACGCAGATTCCGGGTGTCTTTGCCGCCAGCGCGGGCACCTGGGGACGACGCCGGCTGCCGGTCACGCTTCACAGTTAGCCTTAGGCCATGTTCGTGCTGGCGGCTGATGACTACCGGCGGATGACCGCCGCGGCAGCCGCTGGTCTGCTCGCCCGTGGTCTGCGCAGGGGCGACCGGGTCGCGGTGGTGACCCCCGAGCACCGCTTTCCGGCCGACGATGCCGCGCTCCTCCAGGCCCAGGTCATCGCAGTCGTCGCCGCCGCACTGCGGTCTGGCCTCGTGCCGGTCCCCATCAATCCACTGCTGACCGAAGCGGAACGTGCGCACATCATCGAGGACAGCGGTGCCGCGGCAGTACTGGAAAGCGCCGACGATCTGGTCTCCCTGACCCGTTTTGAGGGGGAGGCCAACGACCTGGCGCGCTGGCCGATCGGACGACCGATGCACTACACCTCCGGCACGACCGGTCGGCCCAAGGGGGTCTACACGCAAGGGATCGGCGAGGCCGCGTCGGAAGCGTTATGGCGCGACGAACTCGATCAATGGCAGTTCACCGCCGCCGACACCACGCTCGTGCACGGCCCGCTGTGTCACGCCGCACCACTGCGCTACGCGATGCTCGTCCTGGAGGCCGGCGGCCGTGCGGTCCTGCCCGGCGAGTTCGATGCGCCCGCCATCGCGCAGGCGCTGATCGATCACCGTCCCACCCACGCCTTCCTCGTGCCGAGTCATCTGCAGCGGCTGTTCGATCTGGACCTTCCGCCGAGCCCCTACCGGCTGATCACACACGCCGGGGCGGCGTGCCCACCGGCGCTCAAGCGGCGGCTGCACGAATGGGCCGGCGTGGACGCGGTGTGGGAGTTCTACGGGTCCACCGAGGGTCAGTTCACTGTGTGTTCGGCCGCCGACTGGGAGCAGCGCCCAGGGACGGTGGGTAGGGCGCGCGCAGGACGCCGCCTCGAAGTTCGCGACGGCGTGATCTGGTGTCACACCCCCGAGTTCGCGCGTTTCAGCTATTGGAACGACGATGCCAAGACGGCTGCAGCGTGGGACGGCGACGCCTTCAGCGTGGGTGACCTTGGACGCCTCGACGACGGCTTCCTGTACCTGGAGGGCCGACGCGAGGACCTCATCATCAGTGGTGGTGTGAACGTGTATCCCGCTGAGGTGGAAGGCGTTTTGGCGGAGTGCCCCGGCGTGCTCGAGGTTGCGGTCTTCGGGCGCGACGACGACCTGTGGGGCCAACGGGTGTGCCTCGCGTACAGCGGAACGGCCACCAGCCAGGACGTCGCGGCGTGGGCCCTCGAGCGGCTGGCCGCGTACAAACGACCCAAGGAGATCCAGCGCCTCGACGCCCTGCCGCACAACGCCTCCGGCAAGGTGCAACGGCTGGTGCTGGCGGGAGGGGGCACGTGATGGACGTCCGAGAACCCGCGGTCGCCGGCAGGTTCTACACCGGCGATGCGCGCACTTTGGCCCACGAGGTCCAAGGGTGGCTCGCGGCCGCCCCCGGGGGGACCGAGCAGTCGGCCGGGATCATCGTTCCGCACGCGGGCCACATCTATTCGGGCCCCGTGGCAGCCTTCGCCTATCGGAGGGTGCATCGCACCCAGCGCGTGGTGCTCGCCGGGCCGGCGCACTTCGTTGCGGTGGCTGGGATCGCGGCCCCGGCAGCATCTGTGTGGCGAACCCCTCTGGGGGATGTGGCCATCGATCAGACGACGATCCGCGACCTGCCCGTCACCGTCGACGACTACCCGCACGCACCCGAGCACAGTTTGGAGGTGCAACTGCCATTCCTGCAGGAGCAACTCGAGCCGGGATGGCAGCTGCTGCCGTTGCTGGTCGGTCGGACCGATCCTCTCGACGTCGCCGATGTGCTTGAGCCGTTCCTTGCCGATCCAGACAGCCTGGTGGTCCTTTCCACCGATCTGTCCCACTACCTGCGGTATGCGCAGGCGTGTGAACGCGACGCGGCCACTGCTCACCGGATCGTCGCTCGCGATTGGCAGGGGATTGCCGACGAGGATGCCTGTGGTGCGTATCCGCTGCGGGGTCTGCTGGTCGCGGCCGAGCGGTTGGACCTGCCGGTCGAGCTATTGGATCTGCGCAATTCCGGCGACACTGCGGGCCCCCATGACCGCGTGGTCGGCTATGGCGCCTTCACCGTGGGACTGTGATGTTCACCGCCAGCCAGCAGGAGCAGATGCTCGACATCGCCGAAGCGGCGATCGTGCGTGGGTTGACCGCTGGCGGCCGGGTCGCGGTCGAGGGCCTTCCCGACTACCTGCAGGAGTTGGGGTGTGCGTTCGTCACCCTGCGCCGCGACGGGAACCTGTTGGGCTGCATCGGTGCGCTTGAGCCGTATCAGCCGCTCGGCCAGGACATCGCCGACCACGCCTATGCCGCGGCGTTCGAAGACCCGCGCTTCGAGCCGTTACAGGAATTGCGAGGCGTCCACATCGAGGTCTCCGTGCTCGGGCCGCTCGTCGAGTTCCCGGCGACCTCCTACGACGACGTGGTCGCTCGGCTGCCGCGGGAAGGCGCTGTCGTCTCGGCGCAAGGGCGCCGGGGCACCTTCTTGCCCACAGTCTGGGAGCAACTGCCGACCAGTGAGTCGTTCGTTGCGGGGTTGTGGCGCAAGGCGGGCCTGAGGCCCGGCACCTGGCCCGCGACGGTCTGGACCTACTCGGTGGACGAATTCGGCCGCGACGCCAAGTCGTAGTGGACGCCGGTCAATTCCTCGGAGAGTTCCCACAGTCCAGCAGCCGTGGCCTGGTCTTTGGCCGCCGCAGTGCGTCCCACTCGTTTGGGTGCGCCCCGGGTTTCGAAGAAATCCTTCGGCCCGTAGTACTCGCCGCTACGCACGTCGGGCATGGTGGCGGCGTACAACTGTGGCCGGGCCCCGGATTCCGCCGATTGGCCCATGACCGCGTTCATCAGCCGAGTCATCTGCTTGCCGACCGGGTTGTGTGCCATCGACGGACCGGCGAACTGCAGGTTGGTGGATGAGAAGCCCGGGTGCGCCGCGACGCTCTTCAGGGTCCAACCGGCCTGTTGCGCGCGCCGGTCGAGTTCGGCGGTGAACAGCAGATTCGCCAGCTTGCTCTGCCCGTAGGCGGGCCAGCTGGAGTACTTGCGGTGTTCGTAGTTGAGGTCGTCCAGATCCATCTTGCCCATCTTGTGAGCAGCACTCGACACGTTTACGACCCGTGAATCCGCATTGGGACCGGCCACCGGCATCTTGGGCAGAAGCAGCCCGGTGAGTGCGAAGTGCCCGAGATGGTTGGTTCCGATCTGGGTCTCGAAACCGTCGACGGTGCGTCCCAGCGGAGGCGCCATGATCCCGGCGTTGTTGATCAGCACGTCAAGGGTGTCCACGGGGAGGTTCTCAGCGGCTTTGTGCACACTCTCGAGATCCGCGAGGTCGACGAGCAGCGACTCAGTGTGCCGCGGTATCTGATTCTGCGCATCTGACAGTCGCTGCGCTGACCGTCCGGCCAGAATCACCTGGCCGCCAGCTGCCGCCAGCGCCTTGGCACTCTCCAGGCCGAGGCCCGACGTCGCTCCGGTCACGAGGTATGTACGTCCCGACAGATCGGGAATGTCAGTTATGTTCCAGCCCATTGCTCCACCGTACGGGCGTCTGAAGGAATCGCACGCCGGGATGGGGGCGGCCACGGAGAGTATCTGAACCTGTGCGCATCTATCCAGCCACGCGATCCGAGCCGAGCGGCTCTGGCCCGGGCTCGGTCCGCAGTCTGGGTCTGTACGCCGACGGTCGGCTTACGAAAGACTGGGGTGTGCGAAAACTGACATTTGGCATGAACGTAAGTCTTGACGGCTACGTCGCCGCGCCCGGCGACGACCTCGGTTGGGGCGTGCCGAGCGACGAGTTGTTCCAGTGGTGGTCCGACCGGGTGGGGTCCACTGGTCTAGCGCTGTACGGGCGCAGATTGTGGGAAACGATGAGCTCCCATTGGCCGACCGCCGACCAGCAGCCTGGCGTCACCCCGGCACACATCGAGTTTTCCCGCCGCTGGCGGGACATGCCGAAGGTGGTGTTCTCCTCGACTCTCAGCGCGGTTGACTGGAACGCCCGCCTGGTCACCGGTGATGCTGCCACGGAGATCACTCGGCTCAAGGCTGAGGATGGCGGTTTCATGGACGTCGGCGGTCCCACCCTTGCCGCGACGGCCATGCGGGCCGGGCTGATCGACGAGTACGTGTTGGTCACTCATCCCGTCCTGGTGGGTGGAGGCAGGCCGTACTTCGCGGCCCTGGACAACTGGGTGAACCTGAACTTGGTGGAGACCCGGGCGTTTCCCCACGGCGTGCTCCTGACCAGGTATGAGACCAGGCGCTGAGTCGCGATCCGGTTTAGGCGTGAGCTGGGGCCACTGTCAAGCCCCTTGGCCGTGATTGCCTCGAGGTTCGATGGTGGTCTCATGGTCTACCTGGACCTCGTTGGGTTGGTGTGCATGCTGACGGTGGGTCGGCTCGATCCCGCAGGTTTTGTCAGAGGCCCGGTTTACGGTGTGAATCAGTGATCGGGGAAATGTGATAGGTCCCGTTTACGGTACGAATCAGTAGCTCGGGGAAGATGTCACACCCTGGGTTTATGGTTCGAAACAGGTAGTCCGGGGAAGATGTCGGACCCTGGGTTTATGGTTCGAAACAGGTAGTCCGGGGAAGATGTCGGACCCTGGGTTTATGGTTCGAACAGGTAGCTCGGGGAAGATGTCACACCCTGGGTTTACGGTTCGAAACAGGTAGTTGGTAGTTGGTTTTCGTCAGCTCGTGGAGCGACGTCGCGGTAGGGCACCGGCCCTTCCGATACGACATTCAATGTTCTTGTGTCGATCGGGGTGTCCCTATGGCCGTTACTGCTACTGCTGCGTCTTCTTCTGTTCTTTGATGTGTCGCGGGCGGCGCACCGCCGGGCCCGGATCCGGGCCTCCCTACCCACTGCCGCCCCGGCCGGGTTCGACCAGATCAACGACGATATCGATGCGCTGCCCGACCCCGAGCTGCTGTGTGCGGAGGAACGCGCCGCCGCCATGGCACACACCGCGAAGTTGCGGAACCGCATCGAGGCCTACCTGACCGGTCTGGCCGGCGCCGCCGATACGGCCGGGGATTCCCGGGTCCTGGGCGCAGGCACCACCGGGTCCCTGGTCGCGATCGCCACCGGATCCCCGGTAGCGGTCGGGTCGGGGATGGTGAACACCGCCAACGCCCTGCACGACCTGCCGGTCGTGAAGGACGCCTGGGCTGCGAGGGCAGTATTTCGGGGTTGCATGTGTATCAGATCCTGGCCCACGCCCCGGCCATCGATGACTTCACCACCAAACAGGCCGCGATCGTCGGCCTGGCGAAGTTGACCGACGCCTCGGAGGTGCGCCGGGTGTTGCAGGTCGCCGCTGAGGCCGACAACCCGACCCACCTGGATTTGAGCCTGGATCAGCAACGCGCCAAACGGTCCCTGCGGCTGTCTGCCCGCGCGAATGGGATGTGGGCGATCACCGGGATGCTCGACGAGGTCGACGGGGCGATCCTGGCCGAAACCCTGGCATCGTTCACCCGCCCCCCGGACACCCACGACACCACCACCCCGGCCCAACGCCGCGCCGATGCCCTGACCGACATATCCAAAGCCGCGGCGGCCAACACCCACCCCGGCGGGGTGTCCGCAGTGTCCATCCTCGTGGACCTGGAGAACCTGCCCACCAGTGACAACGCCACCCTGGTCGACGGCACCCCCTCGGTGCCGGATCGTTCGATCTGTTGTCGTGCGCGGCGGTATGCACGGTGATCTTCGGGATCAAACGCAAAGGCACCTTCATCCCCCTAGCCCTCGGACGAAAACGACGCCGGGCATCCGCGGCCCAATGGGCCGCGCTGATCGCCCGCGACCGCGGCTGCATCCGCTGCGGACGGACCCCGCGGCACTGCCACGCCCACCACATCATCCACTGGAAAGACGGCAGAACCGACCTGTCAAACCTCGCCCTCCTCTGTTCGAGATGTCATAACGACCTACACCACGGCCGGTACACCATCACCATGGACACCCACACCATCCCCGTCATCACCCACACCAGAGGACCCCCATAGGAATGCGGGCCGCCAGGCCCAGATGATCGAACGGTCGGAACAGGTCTGTCAGGAGACGACGACGCCCTTCCAGAAGGCGACGTGGTCCTTGATCTTGGCCGCCTCCGGCTTGGGATCCAGGTAGGTCCACACCGCGTCCGGGTTGGATTGACCATCGACCTCGATCGTGAAGTAGGAGGCTTGTCCCTTCCAAGGGCACGTGGTGTGAGAGTCAGTCGGTGTCAGATAGTCCCACCGCACGCTGTCTTTGGGGAAGTAGTGGTTGCCCTCGACAACCACCGTGTCGTCACTCTCGGCGATGACGGTGTCGTTCCAGGTTGCCTTCATGCTGCTCCTTCTTCGGTCCTGCTCAATCCTGCGTCAATTCGGAAACGCCGGCCACCGCGGACCGGTGACGTTGGGAAACTGAGCGCCTACTGCAGTCGGCGGATGACCGAAGCTGCGGCGCGCCTGCCGCTGACGAGCGCACCTTGGATCGACGGAGTGTCACGATGGTCCCCGGCGACCAGAACCCCGTCGAAGTCCTGGGGGCTGGCCACCTGGAATGGCGGTATCGCTGCGGGCAGGGCCTCAGGCAGCGGGTAATGGCCCACGAGTTCCCAATGACCCGTTGGAACGCCGTACAGATCCGCGAGGTGGTGCCGGACCTCGTCGATGCCCGCTTCCTTCAGGCCGACCGCGGTCGCCTGGACAAGATGGCGTCCCTGCGGGGCGTACTCGCGTGCGGCGTAACTCACGACGACGGCGTTGGTCACCGGTCCCCGGTGCTCTGAATCCAGCACGAGGACGGGGTGGCCGTTGTAGAGGTCGTCCTCCTCGATGCCGAAGTACCAAGTGGTCAGTGCGCGCATTCCGGGAGCAGGAAGGCCGGGCACCAGGCTGGCTGCTGTCGTCGGGTCGGTGGCCACGATGACAGCCTCGCAGTCGATGGATCCTGGCTGGGTTTCAACGCGGTCCGGCGCCACGGAATGAACCGGCACCCCCCGGAAGATCCTGCGGCGCAGTGGGCGAGCCAACTGATCCGGTATCGCGCGCATCCCTGCCGCGGGGACGGCGGGTGTCCCGCGGGCTAGCGATCGCAACACGAAATCGGTGAAACGACGACTCGTCTGCAGTTCGGTGTCGGCGAGCACCCCGGAGAGGAAGGGTTGAAGCAGCATCCGGCCGGCCCGGCCCCCGATGTGGGCCTGCTCGAAGGCCTCTTTGGTCGACATGTCCGGTCGTTGCTGCAACTCCTCGGGGTCGGTCACCGCACATCCCGTGAAGTAGCGAAGAGTCTGCAGGGTGCCGATCACGCCCAGCGGGGTCCGGATATTGCGAAGAGCCGCGCGGGTGGCGCGGCGCGGGTCGACCAGCCAGCGGGGTCCTGCCTCGGTGCTGAGCACCGCGCCCGGGAAGAAGGGACGCAGCTCGAGCGCTTCATGATCGAGGACACGCGCCCCGTCCGGGTAGGACGGGTTGTAGAGCTGGAAACCCCGGTCGAGCAGGAAGCCATCCACTTCGTCGGTCTGGATTCGGCCACCGACCCGGTCTGATGCTTCCACGACCACGACGTCGAGGCCTGCTTCCGTGAGGTGATGCGCGGCGTTCAAGCCGGCGATACCCGCGCCAACCACAACCACCTGCGCGCTGGCATGTAACGATCCCCCGGGCCATGAAGTCACACAACCATCCTGCCTTGTCCTGAGGTGTCATGGCACTCCGCGGCACTTGTGAGCCGCGATGGACCGCCAGTACACAGGACACCGGCCCGTCGAGCGCTGGCAGCTGCTCGCCCACAGTGCGAGTCCCAGCTCGATGGATACGACCACCGCGATGGCGAGTCCGCCCGCGCCCGGGGGGTGCACTCCCGCTACGCCTGCGGCGTCGTCTGCCCCGCTCAGCCAACGGTGTCACCACCGGAGAGAATGCGGTGTGTCCTCGCGCAACTGGCTGCCGTTCGGGGCGCTGGAGGCTGCCACGATCTTCAGCGGGACCGCCAACGGTATCTCCATGATCGCCTTCCCGTGGTTGGTGCTGGAGGCCACTGGATCGGCGAGCGCGGCCGGGGCGCTGGGTGCCATCACCGCGGCTCCGTTGCTGGTCTCTTTTCTTTTCGCCGGGGTGATCGTCGACATCGTCGGTCGCCGCCGGGTGGCTGTCGTGTCCGATCTGCTGTCCATGACCTCGGTGGCACTGGTCCCGATCCTCAGTGGTTGGTACACCTTGTCGTTCTGGCCGTTGGCGGCGCTCGCCGTGCTCGGCGCCACGTTCGATCCGGCCGGAATCAGTGCGCGGGAGGCGATGCTGCCTGAAGCTGCTCGCAGCGCGGGACTGCGCCTGGAACGGGCCAATGGGATCCACGAGGCGATCTGGGGTGCCGCTTTCCTGATCGGTCCTGGCATCGGTGGTCTGGCGATCGGCTTCCTCGGCGCGGCCACCACGTTCTGGCTGTCCGCCGCCATGTTCGCGGTGGGCGCCCTGATCATGTATGCCGTCCGGATACCCGGGGCAGGACGCCCGCAGCGTCACGAGGACGCCTCAGGTGTGTGGACGTCGACCGTGGAAGGGGTGCGGTTCGTGTGGAACGACCGGATCCTGCGGACGGTGGGTCTGGTCAGCATGGTGATCGTCGGGTTTTGGCTACCCATCGAGGGCGTGGTTCTGCCCGTCTATTTCCAGGGCCTGGAACAACCGCAGCGGCTCGGCGTCACCGTGATGGCCCTATCCGGTGGCGGCATCGTTGGTGCTCTGATCTATGGGGCGATAGGACACCGCATCGGCAGGAGGCTGGCGTTCGTCACCTCGATGACCGGATCCGGGGCTGCGGTCCTCGGGATGGCCACTCTGCCGGCGTACGCGGTTCTGCTGATCTTCGCGATCCTGGCGGGCCTGTTCTACGGACCTGTTGGTCCTCTGGTGAATCTGATGATCCAGCACCGCACGCCGGGGATCCTGCGTGGGCGGGTCATCGGTCTGTTGACGTCCGCGGCATACGTCGCGGGACCGATCGGCTACCTGATCAGCGGACCCATGGTCGAGTTCTTGGGTCTGCAGGTGGCATTCGTGATCATGTCCGCGGGGGTGTTGGGGGTGGGGTTGTCCACCTGGTTCCTGCCGTCACTGCGGCACATGGACGACACCGTCGGGCTGCCGGGCGAATAGGAAAGCCGCCAGCACACCCGCCGCAGCGCCGGTCAGATGCGCCAGCCAGGAAACGCCGCTGGACACCCCGAACGGCAGAGCCCCGATCAGGATCCCGCCGTAGACGAACAGCACTCCCACGGCGATGACCACGTCCAGCCAGTGCCGGGTCAGTATGCCCGCGGTGATCAAGTAGGTGAGCAAGCCGAACACCACTCCACTGGCACCGATCGTCACCGTGTTGGTCGGGCCGAGCAGCCACACCGCGAACCCGCCGACGACCGTGATGGTGATGACGATCGGCCAGAACCGACGCGGTTTTCGCAGCGCGACGATGGACCCCAGGATCAGGAACGGCACGGTGTTGGCCATCAGATGTGCGAAGTCCGCGTGCAGGAACGGGGACGCCGCGACTCCGGTCAGGCCATCGACGTCACGGCTCTCGATGCCGAACTGGTCGAGGTCCCCGGGGAGGGCCGCGTCCAGGATCTCGAGCAACCACATCACGCCCAGGAGAACGACCACGGGGATCAAAGGACGCAACCCGCGCGACGTCTCGGCTGGGGAACTCATGTATCGAGTATCACCCGAGCGAGGAAACCCGACCACCCGCGCGGGAAGGGCAGGTCGGGGGCGTATCCCTGGAGGGCGGTGGGCTCGAACCCGGCCTGCCCGAAGGCGGCCATCACCTCCACCGGGTCGATCAGGTGCAATTCGTGCACCTCGGTGTCGCGGCCGAATCCGTCATCGACGGTGATGGTGCGCCGCAGCACGCGCCGACCGGGGTCTGTGCTCACCGTCACCGCTATTCGATAGTCCTGCGCAACCGTGATGGTCGTTGTGGGTTCGGGATCGCCGCGCAACGGTCCGGCCACGTCCAGCAGCAGGATGCCACCGGGTCGAAGTCGCTGTCTGCACTCACGTAGCCACGCGGCCAGGCCGCTGGCCCCGGCCCGGGGGTCAGTCGCGTAGTTGACGACCTCGCCCACCGCCACGATCCCTGCGGCACCGCGCAGGGACGGCAGGTCGAACGCGGATCCCTGCCTGAACGCGGCGTCGGGGAACCTGCGCTGAGCAAGTGCGACCATGTCGGGGCTCAGATCCACACCGAGATAGTCGAAGCTGGCTGCCCGCACCGGCTCGCACAGGTCACCGGCGCCACAGCCGAGATCGATCACCACCCCTGGCCCCTCGAGTTCCGCGACCAGCAATTGAGCCGCCGCGCGCGCGTACTGGGCGTAGTCGGCGGCATGCACTTCGGCCAGGCGGCGGCGGTAGTACATCGTCGCTGCCCGCCTAATGGACCGTGGCCATGACCGCGACCCCACCGGCCACGAGAATTCCGCCGGAACCGTGTGCCACCCGCCGGCGGGTCTGCGGCTGCGCGATCGCGGTGCGGGCGCGACCGGACAGCCATGCGTAGCCCGCGGCGTTCAGCCCGCCCAGCGTGACGAAGGCAAGAATCATGGCGGTGATCTGCGGAAGCCACGGTCGCGCCGGGTCGATGAACTGCGGGACGAAGGCGACGAAGAACGCGATGCTCTTGGGATTCGTCGCTGTGACTGCGAACGACTCGGAGAAGACACGTCTTGGCGACCCGGCTGTGGGGCTCTCAAGCACCCACTGGCTGCCTGCGGATCGCCAGGTGCGAACTCCCAGCCAGACGAGATAAGCGCCGCCAATGATGCGCAGAATCGTGAACAGTTCCGCGGATGCCAGAAGCAGGGCTCCCGCACCGAGCATCGCTGCGGTCATGGCGACCAGATCCCCGAGCACCACGCCCGCCGCTGTCGCGCGACGCACCGACGCCCCGTGGTTCAGCGATCGCGTGACCACCAGCAGGATCGTGGGTCCCGGAATGACCAGGACAACCGCAGATGCCACCACGAATGCGGCAAAGCGTTCGATGTCCACGCGCAGAGCCTACGTCTCAGGGCACCGGTGTTCCAAGCGTCAGCCGGATCGTGGGTCGTGTCCGGAGCCCTGTGCCGGAAAACGCCCCGTGGGATCTCGGGATACTGTCGAGACATGCCCGATGCCGTGGACTGGAACCTAGCCGCCACCCTGGGTGCTCGGGTGGTGGGGGGCGGGCCGCGCCTGAGCCCCGATGAGGCCAACGAGGTCGTCGCGGAGCTGTACTACCTGGCTGGTGAGGCGACCCCTTTGGTGCAGGAGACGACTGGCTTGCACCAGCACCTGCCCAGCGAGGTGAAGGTGGTCGACCGAGCGGAATGGATCCGCTCCAACCTCGACAGTTTTCGGCGCATCAGTGCGCCACTGACCGAACGGCTGGAGACCGCCTCGGCGTTCACCCGCGAGGTCGGTTCCCGAGCCACCGGAGCGCAGCTGGGTCTGGTGCTCGGTTTCGTCGGCTCGCGGGTGCTCGGGCAGTTCGAGATCTTCACCGAAGACGACCCGCGGCTGCTGCTCGTCGCCCCGAACATCGTGGAGATCGAACGGCAACTGCAGGTGAAGCCGCGCGACTTCCGTCTGTGGGTGTGTGTGCACGAACAGACCCATCGGATCCAGTTCGCGGCCGCACCGTGGCTGACCGGATACCTGTTGGAGAACATCCACGAGTACATGGGCCTGTCCGACATGAGCACCGGTGAGCTGTTCGGCCGTCTGGCAGGCGCGGTCAGGGCGGTCAGGTCCGGCGACGAACCCGACGGGGTGATCGGGGCACTGCAATCGCCGGAACAGAAGCAGGTGTTCGACCGGTTGACGGCGGTGATGAGCCTGCTGGAGGGACACGCCGACGTCGTGATGGACGAGGTAGGGCCGCAGGCGATTCCCACGGTGAAAGTGATCCGGGCAGCGTTCCAGTACCGGCGGGCCGCGGGCACCAGCGGCTGGGAGGGTTTCCTGCGCAGGGTCCTGGGGATGGACCTCAAAGCGCGTCAATATGCCCAGGGTGCCTCCTTCGTGCGAGCCGTGATGGCCGACGGCGGCATGCCCCGGCTCAACGCCGTCTGGGAGTCCGCCGATCATCTGCCCACCCGCGCGGAGATCGAGGATCCCACGCAGTGGCTTGCCCGGGTCTGACGCGGGAGGCCCGTGGTGCCCAGCCCATGTCCGGTGAACGGCGGTGAATGACCGCACGGCGTTGCTGGCGGTTCGCCGCGCGGTGGTCGCCAATCTGGCCGACTGCGACCCCAGCGCGCTGGTCCTCGTGGCGTGTTCCGGGGGCGCCGACTCGTTGGCGCTGGCGGCGGGAGCTGCGATCAGCGGCCATCGCGTCGGTGCGGTCGTGGTCGACCACGGTTTGCAGGCCGGTTCCGCCGACATCGCGTCCACCGCCGCCGCGCAATGTCATGACCTGGGTCTGCATCCCGTGGTGACCCGACGCGCCGACGTGGGCTCGCGCGGCGGTCCCGAGGCAGCCGCCCGCGAGGCCCGATATCGCGCAATGCGCCAAGTCGCCAGCGAACTCGACGCGACGTCCCTGTTGCTGGCACACACTCTCGACGACCAGGCCGAGACGGTCCTTCTGCGGCTGGCCCGGGGATCGGGCGCTCGCAGCCTCGCCGGGATGTCGCCGGTCGACGGTGATCTCCGGCGCCCGCTGCTGGGACTGCGACGCGAGACGGTCCGCGCGGCATGCACGCAGGCCGGGCTCACCGCGCACGAGGATCCTCACAACGCCGACGCCCGCTACGCCCGATCCCGGGTCCGCCACCACAGCCTGCCCGCCCTGGTCGAGGACCTGGGCGATCACGTCGTGCTCGGTCTGGCCCGTTCGGCGGCCTCATTGCGCGAGGACAATGCTGCCCTCGATGCCTGGGCCGATCGCGTCGACGTGGAATCGAGCACTGCTCAGGTCACCGCATCGATCCGGTCCCTCGAGGAGATTCCGCCGGCAGTGGGAGTGCGGGTGATCCGGCGAATGGCCCTGCAAGCCGGGTGTCCGGGCGCCGCGATCACCCGCGAGCATCTGCTGTCGGTCTTCACGCTGGTGACCGCCTGGCGTGGCCAAGGACCCATCGATTTGCCGGGCGGTGTCCGCGCGCGACGAGAGTCTGGCAGTCTTGTGCTGCATCGAGCATCCGGGAGGCGCAGTGCACGTTGAGGATGTCAACGGAGACCTTGAAGCGGTCCTGATCAGCGCTGAGGAACTACAGGCCCGGCTCGCCCAGCTGGCCGCCCAGGTGGACGCGGACTACCGCGACAAAGATCTGCTCATCGTCGGCGTGCTCAAGGGCGCCGTCATGGTGGTGGCCGACTTCATCCGGGCGCTGAAGATCCCGGTGGAGATGGACTGGATGGCGGTCAGTTCGTACGGATCGAGCACCAAGAGTTCCGGCGTGGTCCGCATCCTCAAGGACCTCGATGCGGATCTGAGCGGGCGGCACGTGCTGATTGTCGAGGACATTCTCGATTCCGGTCTGACCCTGTCCTGGCTGCTGCGCAACCTTCGTTCGCGGGGGGCCGCCAGCGTCGAGGTGCTGACCCTTCTGCGCAAACCGGACGCCATGCGCACCGAGGTGGATGTGCGGTACCTCGGTTTCGACATCCCCAACGACTTCGTGGTCGGATACGGCCTGGACTACGCCGAGAAGTACCGGAACCTCGATTGCGTCGCGAAACTCTCGCCGTCGGTGTACGAGGGCCACGCGTAGGCGAGGGATCGCTTTCGCGCGACCGGGAGTGGAGCGGGACGCAGTCGCGCCGCGTTCTGGTGCACAGAGGTTGGAGTTGTGTACAGCCGTTGGAGTCCGGTACATCGGTGAGAGATCCGCGGGCCGTGTATCTCCAACGCCGGTGCGGTTGTCCAACGTGCGTACCTAACTCCAACGCTTGCGCGCGGCTGGGATGCTTCGAACGCCCAATTCCGGGAGGGGAGGGACGCCGTCGTTCTGGTCCACAGAGGTTGGAGTTGTGTACAGCCGTTGGAGTCCGGTACATCGGTGAGAGATCCGCGGGCCGTGTATCTCCAACGCCGGTGCGGTTG
Organism: Micrococcales bacterium; assembly: GCA_016719135.1. GTDB lineage: Bacteria > Actinomycetota > Actinomycetes > S36-B12 > UBA10799 > JADKAV01. Next base: position 52,298 of record JADKAV010000023.1, read on the forward strand.
TCCAACGTGCGTACCTAACTCCAACGCTTGCGCGCGGCCGGCACGCCCGTCGGGGCTTTTTGGCGGCATAGACGGGCGACGTGTGGCCTCCCGGATCCCCGATTGACCGCTGGCGCCGGTACGACGCAGGTCCAAACCCCTCGGTCGACCCCGAACAGCCCCACGGAAGCCGAGTCCGGACCGAGAGACCCGCCGCACCCCGCCGCACCCCTTAAGCCCCATGGGAATGAACGCACCGGGTTCAACCGTTCTATCCTCAAGGAGATGAACATGAAGCGCTTGGCGCGTGGGCCGTTGTTGTGGATTCTGCTGGCGGTGCTGTTGGTGCTGCTCGGCAGCAGCCTGGTGTCCGGCGTGGGCGGAACCAAGGATGTCGACACCTGGCAGGCGGTCGACTACATCGAGCAGAACCAGGCCAAGCAAGCCACTCTGGTAGACCGTGAGCAGCGTATCGAGCTGACCCTGCAGGACGGTACCGAAGTCAGGTCGGAGTACATCACCGGGCAGGGCATCGAACTGCAGAACCAGTTGCAGGCCAAGAAGGACGCCGGTCAGCTGCCTGATGGCTACACCGTGGACGTCCCCCGGGACAACATCCTGGTGACATTGCTGGTCTCCCTGCTGCCCGTCATCCTCATCGTGGGTCTGTTGTTCTTCTTCATGTCGCAGATGCAGGGCGGCGGCTCGCGGATCATGAACTTCGGTAAGTCGAAGGCCAAGATCATCTCCAAGGACATGCCGCAGACGACATTCGCCGATGTGGCCGGTGCCGACGAGGCCAAGGAAGAACTCGAGGAGATCAAGGAGTTCTTGGCGCAACCGGCCAAGTTCCAGGCCGTGGGGGCCAAAATTCCAAAGGGCGTGCTGCTCTATGGCCCGCCGGGTACCGGCAAGACCCTGCTCGCCCGGGCCGTGGCCGGTGAAGCCGGCGTGCCGTTCTACTCGATCTCCGGATCGGACTTCGTGGAGATGTTCGTCGGGGTGGGAGCATCCCGGGTGCGCGACCTCTTCGAGCAGGCCAAGGCCAACGCGCCGGCCATCGTTTTCGTCGATGAGATCGACGCCGTGGGCCGGCACCGCGGAGCGGGACTCGGCGGTGGACATGACGAGCGTGAGCAGACCCTGAACCAGTTGCTCGTGGAGATGGACGGCTTCGATGTCTCCGGCGGCGTCATCCTGATCGCGGCGACCAACCGCCCGGACATCCTCGACCCGGCTCTGCTGCGGCCCGGCCGGTTCGACCGCCAGATCGCCGTCGAGCGCCCGGACCTCAAGGGCCGCGAGGAGATCCTCAAGGTCCACATCAAAGGCAAGCCGATCGCACCCGGCATCGACCTGATGAACATTGCCCGGCGGACGCCCGGTTTCACCGGTGCGGACCTGGCCAACGTGCTCAACGAGGCCGCCTTGCTCACCGCGCGCGAAGGTCACACCCTGATCACTCCGGAGGCGGTGGACGAGGCGATCGACCGCGTGGTGGCCGGGCCGCAGAAGCGCTCACGGTTGATGAACGAGGCCGAGAAGCGGATCACCGCCTACCACGAGGGCGGCCACGCTTTGGTCGCGGCCGCGTTGCCGAACAGCGACCCGGTGCACAAGATCACGATTCTGCCTCGGGGCAGGGCGTTGGGCTACACGATGGTCCTGCCGGACGAGGAGAAGTACTCGACCACCCGCAACGAGATGCTCGATCAGTTGTCGTACATGCTCGGCGGGCGTGCGGCCGAGGAGATGGTCTTCCACGACCCGACCACCGGTGCGTCCAACGACATCGAGAAGGCGACCGCGGTGGCCCGCGCGATGGTCACCCAGTACGGCATGACCGAGCGGCTCGGAGCCATCCGTTACGGCCAGGAGAACAACGAGGTGTTCCTGGGCCGTGACATGGGCCACGTGCGCGATTACTCCGAGGAGATCGCGGCAGCCATCGACGAAGAGGTCCGCTCCTTGATCGAACAGGCGCATCAGGAGGCCTACGAGGTCCTGTTCGACAATCGAGAGATCCTCGACAGACTCGTCGTGGAACTGCTGGAGAAGGAGACCCTGGACAAGGAGCAGGTGGCCGGCATCTTCTCCGAATTGCGGTTGCGGCAGGCTCGACCGGCCTGGACCGGTTCGGCTCGCCGCCGCCCGCACGAGCGTGGTCCGGTGGACTACCCGGCGGGCTCGAACGGCAACGGGTCCGGATCCGGATCGAGTGCAGGTCTGCCGATTCCTGACCCGCCGGCCTGAGCCGCGGATCCCGCAGGTTCACCGTCGACTGTCCTAGGGCAGTCAGCGGTCTCGCACAGTCGCCGATCGTGGCCCCCGATGCGATTGCCCCCGACGTCCGAGCAGGGCTGAAGCACCCCGCCGGGCGCAAGCCGCGGAATTGCCCCAAACTGGACGAATGACCGATCCGATCAGTCTGCCCGACCGAGAGATACCGCTGTTCGACTCCGAGCGTGCCGAAGCGGCGATCCGTGAGTTGCTCTACGCCGTGGGTGAGGACCCCGGCCGCGACGGACTCAAGGACACGCCGGCTCGCGTGGCCCGCATGTACGCCGAGGTGTTCGCCGGAATGCGCCAGGGACCCGAAGAGGTTCTCACCACCACGTTCGACCTGGCCCACGACGAACTCGTGCTCGTGCGCGACATCGAACTGTGGAGTCACTGCGAACACCACTTGGTTCCGTTCTTCGGCAAAGCCCACGTGGGCTACATCCCCGCCGACGACGGCCGGATCACCGGTTTGAGCAAACTGGCGCGACTGGTCGACGTGTATGCCAAGCGCCCGCAGGTGCAGGAACGCCTGACAACCCAGATCGCCGATGCGCTGCAGGGCATCCTGCAACCCCGCGGGGTGATCGTGGTCATTGAGTGTGAGCACCTGTGCATGGCCATGCGAGGCATCCGCAAACCGGGATCGACCACCACCACCAGTGCCGTGCGCGGGCAGTTGCGCGATTCGGCCACCCGGGCGGAAGCGATGTCACTTATCCTCGGTCGGTGACCATCGTCATCGGGGTGCTCAATGTCACCCCCGATTCCTTCAGCGACGGCGGTCGGTACGAAAGCCCGGCCTCGGCCGTCGAAGCCGGGGTGGGCATGGTTGCCGACGGAGCCAGTTGGGTGGACGTGGGTGGTGAATCCACGCGTCCGGGTGCCGAACGGGTGTCGCTGGAGACGGAGCTCGAGAGGGTCGTTCCCGTCGTCGCCGCGCTGGCGTCCGAGGGTGTGGCCGTGAGCATCGACACCACGCGGGCCCCGGTTGCGCGGGCCTGCGTCGCTGCGGGTGCGCGGATGGTCAACGATGTGAGCGGGGGCCTGGCGGACCCTTCGATGCTGGCCACCGTCGCGGAACTCGACGTCGACTACGTGGCTATGCATTGGCGAGCGCAATCCGCCCAGATGGACGCGTTCACCCACTACACCGACGTGGTCGAGGAGGTGTGCGAGGCCTTGGAACAACGGCTCGCCGCGTGCGTCGAGGCCGGCATCGCCGCGGACCGGGTGATCCTCGATCCAGGTCTGGGCTTCGCCAAACAGGTCCACCACAACTGGGAGCTGCTCGCGGGTCTGCCACGCCTGGTGGGAATCGGTCCGCGGGTGCTGATCGGCGCCTCGCGCAAGCGCTTTCTCGGCGCTCTACTCGCGGTGGACACGGTGGCGCGGCCCGAGACGCAGCGCGATGTTGCAACGGCCGCGGTCAGCGCGCTGGCTGCCACGCGCGGGGTCTGGGGCGTGCGGGTCCATGATGTTCTTGGGAGTTGCGACGCGGTGAAGGTCGCGGCCGCATGGCAGGAGGCCACATGAGCGACACCATCAGCATCCTGGGGATCCGGGCCCGGGGTAAGCACGGGGTTCTGGCTTTCGAGCAGGAGATCGGGCAGCCGTTCGTAGTGGATGTCGAGATGGCAGTGGACACGCGGACGGCAGCCGCCGATGACGACCTTGCTGCGACGGTGGACTACGGGGCTGTGAGTACCGAGGTGGTCCGGATCATCACCGGCCCCGCCTTCCAACTGATCGAGACGCTCGCGGCGAAGATCGCCGAACGGATCAAAGAGTTCCCCGGGGTGGAGCAGGTGACCGTGACCGTGCACAAGCCGTTCGCGCCGGTGACGGAGATCTTCGAGGACGTGACACTGCGGATCACGCGATGAGCAGACGGGTGTGCGGTCGCCGCCATCGTGTTGCCCGCCCGAGCAACCGCCCATGACCAGGGTGGCTCTGTCGTTGGGCGCGAACCTCGGGGACCGGGTTGCGGCCCTTCAGCATGCCGTGGACGTGCTGTCCGGCCTGGGCGAGATCGTGGGACTGTCGGACGTGTACGAGACCGATCCTGTGGGGGGCCCGGAGCAACCGGAGTATTACAACGCCGTGGTCGTCGTGGAGACGGACGCATCTGCTCAGCAGGTACTGGCCGCAGCCCACCGTGCCGAACAGGGCAAGGACCGCACCCGCGAGGTCCGCTGGGGTCCGCGCACCCTTGACGTCGACGTGCTGGCTTTTGGTGATCGCGTCAGCGACGATCCGGACCTGACATTGCCGCATCCTCGTGCGACTCAGCGCGCTTTTGTCATGATCCCTTGGGCGCAAGCGGACCCGCAGTTCGTGCTCCCGGACGGCCGTTCGGTTGTCGCGGTGCGCGACGCGATGCCCGATGAAGGAGTTCGACCTCTCGGGCGGTTGCTGCGTACAGTGGAACGGTGACTCCCACCAGTGCCCGACTGCTGATCACCCTCGGTGTCGTCAGTGCAGTGGCGGGTTGGGTGCTCGCCGACCTCGTGGACGA
>JADKAV010000024.1 GCA_016719135.1 Micrococcales bacterium
CCAGAAGGCGGCAAACCGGACATAACGCCATCAAATGAGGGGCCGTGGACGTCTGCTGCCCGGCTTGCGGCCCTGGTTTTGATGGAGCAGGCACGCCGAGCTTTGATGAGGCGGGCTGGCGTTCCGGCCGGGTCGCTCATCAAATGAGGGCCGCGTGGCCCAGGTTTGATGGCGGTGGCCGCCCAGAAGGCCGCAAACCGGACAGAATGCCATCAAATGAGGGCCGTGGACGACCTGCCGCCCGGCTCGCGGCCCAGGTTTGATGGAGCAGGCGGGTATCGTCGCCCCATGCCAACTCAACTCAGCGCCTATCTCACCTTCCAGGGCCAAGCCCGCGAGGCCATGGACTTCTACCAGGACGTGTTCGGCGGCACGATCGCCCTCAACACCTACGCCGAGTTCGGTGAGACCGGACCCCAGGCGGACCAGATCATGCACGCCCAGCTCGACAGCCCGGTCTTCACGCTCATGGCCTCTGACATCCCGCCCGGTTGGGAGTACTCCGAGGGCCAGCGCATCCGGCTGATCCTGCACGGTGACGACGAGGCGCAGCTGCGCGGTTACTGGGACAAGCTGGCCGACGGCGGCACGGTCGAGAACCCGCTGTCGAAGGAGATCTGGGGGGACACCTACGGGGAACTGCGGGACAAGTTCGGCATCAGCTGGATGATGAACATCAGCCCCGCGGGGTGAGGATCGCGGGATCTCTGATCACTGCCACCTCGCACTTCCCGCAGGAGTACCTTGTGGGCCATGAGCGAGACTGCCGCCACGCCCACCACGAAGGCGCTGGCTGAACCCACCGTCCGCGTCCCCGGGATCTACCTCGCGGGCATGGCCCTTGCCAACCTCGGCATCATGCTGGCGTTCTACACGCCGATCCAGAACCTGCTGCCCCGGTTGTCCGAGCAGATCGCCGGCGCCGATGGCAGGAAGTCGCCCTCGCCGTTGTGCTGGGTATCGGGGTCATCGGCTCGGTGATCGGCAACCCGCTGGCGGGGGCTCTGTCCGACCGCACGACCTCGCGCTTCGGCCGTCGCCGGCCGTGGATGCTGGGCGGGGCGATCCTCGGCATGGTCGCGCTGTTCATCCTGCCGTCGATGAACACCATCATCGGGCTGACGATCCTGTGGCTGTTCATCCAGTTCTCCGTCAACGCCTCCTACGCCGCACTCACCGCCACCATCCCGGACCAGGTCCCGGTGGAACAACGCGGCGTCGCGTCGGGCTGGGTGGGTCTGGCGCAGACGCTGGGCATCGTGCTGGGGGTCGCGCTGGTGTCGTTCGTGGTGCTGGGTCTGACCTCGGGCACCTACCTGATCGCGATCCTGTTCTTCTTGCTGGTCATCCCGTTCATGTTCATCCTCAAGGACCCGAAGCTGGATCCCGCCGACCGCCCGCCGTTCCACCTCGGCACGTTCGTGAAGGGTTTCTGGATCTCGCCGAAGCAGTACCCGGACTTCGCGTGGGCCTGGCTGGCGCGGTTCCTCGTGGCGTTGGCGATCTCGATGTCCACGCTGTACCTGCTGTTCTATCTGCAGGACCACCTCGGGTTCTCCTCCGACGAGGCGGGGCAGAAGCAGACCATCCTGATCGCGCTGTACGCATTCGGCACGATGCTCACCGCGGTCGTCGGCGGCGCGATCTCCGACCGCAGCGGCAAGCGCAAGAAGTTCGTCGTGACCTCCACGATCATCGTCGCGTTCGCGGCGCTGCTGCTGGCGTTCACCAAGGAGTTCAATGTCGCCGTCGTCGCGGCGGTGATCCTGGGCCTGGGCTACGGCTGGTACCTGGCAGTGGACCAGGCGCTGATCACCCAGGTGCTGCCCGCCGCGGTCGACCGCGCCCGCGACCTCGGAGTCATCAACATCGCCAACTCGCTTCCGCAGGTGCTCGCGCCGGTCATCGCAGCGCCGATCGTCACCACGCTGGGCGGCTACCCGGTGCTCTACGTCGTGACCGCGATCGTGGGCCTGGCCGGGGCGGTCGCCGTGCTGCCCATCAAGTCGGTTCCGTAGGCGAGACCTGCAGGACGACCTTGCCGAAGGCCCGGGATTCAGCGAGCATCCGGTGTGCCTCGGGCGCTTCGTCGAGCGGTAGCACGGTGTCCACGACCGGGCGGATCTGTCCCGAGGCGAACATCGGCCACACCTCGCGCTCGACCGCCTCGCAGATCGCGGCCTTCGACGCCTCGCTGCGCCCGCGCAGGGATGTCGCCACGACGGTCCCCCCTTTCGACAGCAGCGCACCGAGATTCAACTCGGCCTTGACTCCGCCCTGCATTCCGATCACGACGAGGCGGCCGTCCGGTGCCAGAGAATTGATGTTGTCGGCCAGGTATTTGGCGCCCATCACGTCGAGAATCACGTCGGCGCGGTGTTCCAGGGCTTCGACGAACTTGACCTCGTGGTAGTTGATCAGCACCTCAGCGCCGAGTTGCCGGCAGCGTTCGAGTTTTTCCTCGGTACCGGCGGTCACCGCGACGTGCGCGCCGATGGCCCGGGCCCACTGGATCGCGAACGTGCCGATCCCGCTGCCTCCGCCGTGGATCAGCACCCATTCCCCGGGCTGTAGTTTGGCGATCATGGCCAGGTTCGAGTACACGGTGCATGCGACCTCGGGGATTGCCGCAGCGCTCACCGGATCGACCCCGGGCGGCAGGGTCATCACCTGCCGAAGCGGAACGGCCACTTGCTCGGCGTAGCCGCCGCCGGACAGCAGGGCGCAGACGTCCTGGCCATCGAGCTTGGCTGAAACCTCGAGTCCGAGCAGTTCACTGGCCCCAGCGGGCGGCGGGTACAACCCCTGACGCTGCAACAGGTCCGCCCGGTTGACCCCGGCCGCGGTTACGTTGAGTAACACCTCGTTGGGTCCGGGTTCGGGGGCGGGAACCTCCGCCACGTGCATATTCTCGGGGCCGCCAGGACTGTCCACCACAATCGCCTTCCCGTGCAGAAGGTTACGCCGTGTCACGAGCCCGCGGTGGCTCGCTGGGCAGTAGCCTGACCAGGAACCGCCGGGAGGGCTTATGTCGAACGATCATGATGTGCCGGACGCGGGGGGCATTCCGCAGGAGCCACAGGATATGCCGCCCGGGGGTCCGCCCGCCGAGGGGTACGCCCAGCCGCCAGGGGGAATGCCGCCCGCTGGAGCGCCGAACGGTCAGCCCGCTGCTGGTCCCCCGCCGGGTTACGGCCCGCCGCCCGGCTTCGGCCCACCACCCGGAGGTCCGCCGCCCGGTTATGGCCCGCCCGCGGGGGGTCCGCCGCCCGGAGCGCAACCTCCTGGTGGTTTCGGCCCGCCCGGTGCGCAACCGGCGCCGCCGTACGGCCCTCCGCCTGGAGGTTTTTGGTCCGCCGCCCGGGGCTCCGGGACCGGTTGCCATGCCTCCGCAGGACGAGCCACCCTCGGACGGCGGTTCAGGGATCGGCTGGAAGATCGCCACGGGTGTGGCCGCGCTGGTGGCCGTGGGAGCCCTCGTCTGGGGTTTCATGCAGAAGAGTGACGCGGACACCGCGGCGCAGGACAACGCCGCGAAGGTCGAGCAGCTCCAGGCGCAGATCGCTGAGGATGAGAAACAGGACGCAGCTCTGCAGGCCGAACTCGAGAAGGCCCAGGCGGCACACGACAAGGTCGAACAGAAGCTCAAGGTCAAGGACCAAGACCTGAGCAAGGAGACCGCCAACCTGAAGAACCTGGAGTCGCAATACAACAAGGCGCGTAAGGAAGCGAACGCGAAGCAAGCCACCCTGCGCGACCAGCTCGCGGCCCAGCAGGCCAAGACCGCGCTCGCGACCAAGTGTGCGCAGGTCATGGCCACCGGCATGCAGATCATCTATAACGCGACCACGCCCGAACAGGTCATGAACGACGTGACGAAGGAGATGAACCGTGCCGCGGCCAGTTGCGACGGCGTGGTGAATGTTGGTTGAGGTTTTTGGCGGGTGCAGTGGCCCGTTGGTTGCCGACTGACCCGTAAGTTACGGGCCATCGGGCAACTTGGGGGCCATCGCGCCGATCGAGGCAGGCCCGCAGCCCGTTGGTTGCCGACTGACCCGTAAGTTTCGGGCCATCGGGCAACTAGCGGGCCATCGGGCCCGCGCAACCCTGCGTTGGCGGGCATCCGCGCGACCCCCGACACTGGACCAATGAGCATCTACGACTTCAAGGTTCAGGCCGCCGACGGTTCCCAGGTCGACCTGAACGACTACCGCGGCCAGGTTCTGGTCATCGTCAACACCGCCAGCAAGTGCGGCTTCACCCGCAGTTCGACGGGCTGGAGAAGCTGTACCAGCAGTACAAGGACCAGGGCTTCACGGTCCTCGGCTTCCCCTGCAACCAGTTCGGCAACCAGGACCCGGGCAGCAACGACGAGATCGCCGAGTTCTGCCAGGTCAACTACGGCGTCACCTTCCCGATGATGGCCAAGATCGACGTCAACGGCAGCGACGCCGACCCGGTCTACAAATGGCTGACCTCGCAGGCCAAGGGTTTCCTGGGCTCCAAGTCGATCAAGTGGAACTTCACGAAGTTCCTGGTCGGCCGCGACGGCGAGGTCCTCGAGCGGTTCGGTTCGCAGGACGAGCCGGCCAAGATGGCCTCGGCGATCGAGGCGGCGCTGCAAGACTGAACCATGCGCGTGGTGGTCTGCCCCGACAAGTTCGCGGGCACGTTGAGTGCTGTCGAAGCGGCGGAAGCAATCGCCGAGGGTTGGCTGCGCTCCCGTCCCAACGACGAGGTGACGCAGATTCCGCTGGCTGATGGCGGGCCTGGGTTCCTGGAGGTGCTGCACGCCAACCTCGGCGGACAGTTCCATCCGGTGCAGGTCCAGGACCCACTCGGGCGCCCCGTCGATGCGCAGTGGCTCGAGCACAACGGGCACCGCCTACATCGAAGCGGCGCAAGCCAACGGTCTGGAGTTACTGGCGCCCGAGGAGCGTGACCCCCTGCGGACCTCAAGCTTCGGCGTGGGCGAACTAATTGCTGCGGCGGCCATGCCGCAGATCGTCGTGGGCCTCGGCGGTTCGGCCACCAACGACGGCGGCCGCGGGGCGTTCGAAGCGCTCGCCGGACAGCGCGTCGACGGGCTGCTGCTTGCCACCGATGTCGACAGTCCGCTGCTGGGACCGCACGGCGCCACCTACGGTTTCGCGCCGCAGAAAGGCGCCCGGCCCGAGCAGCTGCCGGCGTTGGAGCAGCGCATGCAGGACTGGGCGCAGCGCGACCCGGAGCTGGCTCAAGCCCCGGGCGCTGGCGCCGCAGGAGGCCTCGGCTTCGGCCTGATGCTGCTGGGCGGACGTCGGGTGTCGGGCATTGAACTTGTCGCCGAAGCGGTCGGCCTGGCAGACGCGTGTGCCGAAGCGGACCTGGTCATCACCGGCGAGGGGAAGTTCGACTGGCAGTCGCTGCACGGCAAGGTCGCCAGCGGTGTGCTGACGGCTGCCGGCGACGTGCCGGTCGTGGTGCTCGCGGGGACCGTCGACGTGGAGTCCCCGGTGCCGGCCTATTCGTTGATCGACGAGGTGGGCCGCGAGCGGGCATTCGCAGAACCCGCCGCCGCGCTGGCCGAGCTCGCGGGTGCGATCGCGCAGGTGTCCCGCCGGCCGAACCAGCGGTAGCGATTGGCGGCCACCACGTCGTAGACGCGGTCGCGCAGCGGTCGCGGCACGATCCGCAGGACGCGCAGCGCGGGCCACGGCCGGCGCAGGTAGCGCGCCGCGTGCAGCACCGCGTCGGATTTGGTGTACTCCCGGCCGCCGTCGATCACCACCACCGTGGTCTGGTCCGGCTCGGGATTCGCGACGAAGTCCAGCGTTCCCGGCCGGGCGTGGCGGTGCAGGAACCCGACGGTGCCATTGCACAGATTGCAGTACCCGTCGTACACCACCGTGGCCATGGTCCTATTGTCCGTTCTGCAAGAAATTGCGCCATTGCGCGCTTCGTTGCACGCTGAAGGGCATGTGGCGCAACCAGCCCCGCCGCGATCCGGTGGGCCCCGGCCAGGAATCCGTGTGGGACTACCCCCCGGCCGCCGGCGCTGGTGCCCAGTGACGAGTTGGTGACCGTGTTCCACGCCGGGCACATGCTCGCCGACACCAACCGCGCCTGGCGCATCCTCGAGACGTCCCACGCCCCGGCGTACTACATCCCCGCTACCGACGTCGACTGGACGTACCTGTTCGAGGTGCCCCACCGCACGGTATGTGAGTACAAAGGCGCGGCCAGCTACGCGGATCTGCGCCTGCCCGACCAGCCAGCCGTCGAGCACGTGTGCTGGTGGTTCACGAAGCCGAGCCCTGGCTACGAGGCCATGACGAACGCAGTGTGCTTCTACCCGCAGAAGGTCGACCTGTGTGAGGTCGGCGGGGAAAAGGTCACGCCGCTGCAGAGCAGCTTCTACGGAGACTGGCCGACCTCGCGGATCGCCGGGCCCTACAAAGGGGCGCCGGGCACCGAGTTCTGGTAACCGCTCGTGGGGAACCCGCACGTGCCATCCTGAGGCTCGTGCCTGAAGCCCAGCCCAAACGTGCAGCGGTCGTCCTGGCCACCCTGATCGCCGTCGCGGGGGTGGCCAACCTCAACCTGGCCGTGGCCAACGTCGCTCTGCCCTCGATCGGCCGCGCATTCGACGCCAGCCAGACCTCGCTGAACCTCATCGCGGTGGGCTTCTCGCTGGGCCTGGCCGCGTCGGTGCTGTACCTGGGCGCGGTCGGGGACCGCTACGGTCGCAAGTTGTTGCTCCTGCTGGGCATCGGCCTGTCCATCCCGGCCGCACTGCTGGCCGCGTTCGCCTGGACCGAAGCCGTGCTGATCATCGCGCGGATCTTCGGCGGGGTGGCTGCGGGCATGGCCTATCCCACGACGCTGGCGCTGATCGCGGCGCTGTGGGCCGACGGCCCGGCACGTACCGCGGCGATCGCGAAGTGGTCGGCGATCGGCAGTGGCGTGATGGTGCTCGGACCCCTTGCCGCGGGCTGGCTGTTGGAGCACTACTGGTGGGGGTCGGTGTTCCTGATCACCGTGCCGCTGGCGGTCGTGGCCTTCGTGCTCGCTCTGCGGCTGATCCCCGCGCACGTCAACGAGACGACCGAACCCGTCGACAACGCCGGTGGGGTGCTGTCCATCCTGATGATCGCCGGGCTGGTGCTGGCGATCAATTTCGCGCCCATGCCCGACGGGCACACCGAGGCGCTGCTGTTCGCCGTGCTGACGGTGGTGGCCACGGTGCTGTTCATCATGCGGCAGCGGCGGGCCAGCAACCCGCTGTACGACCTGGACATCGCCAAGCGGCGGATCTTCTGGGTCGCGGCGGTGGCCGGCATCATCGTGTTCGGCACGCTCATGGGAACCATGTACATCGGCCAGCAGTTCCTGCAGAACGTCCTCGGGTACAACCCCCTGGCCGCGGGTGCGTCGGTGATCCCCATGTCGATTGCGATGGTGGCGGTGGCCGGGCTGTCCGCGCGGATGGTCGTGGGTCTGGGCTCACGACTGACGCTGATGGCCGGCTATGCGTTCTTCGTCGCCGGTTTCCTCGTGATGCTGTTGTTGTGGGACGTGCAGACGGCCTACTGGGCGATCGCGCTGGCCTACCTGCTGGTCGGTGTCGGGGTCGGGCTCGCGGGGACGCCCGCTTCGCATTCGCTGACGGCCTCCGTGCCGGTGCACCGGGCCGGAATGGCCTCGGGTACCGCGGACCTGCAACGCGACCTCGGTGGCGCGGTGATGCAGTCCATCCTCGGTGTCTTGCTTACTGTGGGTTACGGAACGGCAATCTCTTCTGCGGTCGCGAACTCGCCGGATTCGGCGAAGGTGACCGACACGCTGGAGACCCAATTGCAGAAGTCGTTTGCAGGTGCCGAGGCCGCCGCGCAGCAGTATCCGCAGTACTCTGACGCCATCGTCGCCGCAGCCAAAAATGCCCTTCTACAGGGGGCGAATTGGGCATATGCGGCCGGAATCCTGGCCATTCTGGTGGGGGCGGCGATCACCTGGTGGCGCTATCCGGACAAGGCCCAGGAGCGTGCGATGCCTCGCCGAATACGAGCGGCAGGATGAGCCGGCGAAAGTGCCCTGAGCGCCCCCTCGATCGGGTGATTCGTCCCTCTGGAACGGCGATCCGGTCAAGATCAACCTAGCGTTGAACCGTGGGATGGGAATGGACCGTTTATGGGGTGGCCCTCTACTTGGCCGCGCTGGTCATGCTGGGCGCCCTGGTCGTCGTCTGGCCGCGTCGGAAGGTCGCCGGTGGCCGACCGCTGGTCGGGATCCTGATCGCGATGATGGTGTGGTCGATCGGTGCCGGCAGTGAGTCGATGGTCGTCGGGCAGAACGCGAAAATCGTGTTCGGGGTCCTCAGTTATCCGGGTGCTCTGAGCGTCGCCGTCTTCTTCTTCTTGTTCACCATCGAGTACACGCAGAGTGAGCGTTGGGCGCCGTCGCCGCGTTGGCTGTTGTTCATCATCCCCGGCTTCTGCGTTCTGGCTGCGGCCACCAACGCCTTCCACCACGAACTGTGGACCGGCTTCACGATGGAGGCCGGCAACACCCTGGTCTACTCCCACGGCCCGATCTTCTTCCTCGTCATCGGCTACAGCTACCTGATGCTGATAGGTGGCGTGCTCGTGATGATCGCGGCCTTCTCCCGGCACGACGCGAACTACCGCGGGCAGTTCCTGGCGGTGCTGGTCTTCGCTTCGCTGCCGTTCGTCGGCTCGCTGGCCTACGTCATCGGCTTCAGCCCGTTCCCGGACCAGGACCCCGCCCCGATCGCGTTCGCGGTCGCCGCGGTCGGACTCACCTGGAGTGTGACCCGGCAGGGTCTGCTGACAGTCGTGCCGATCGCGCAGGAGTCCGTGTTGCAGAACCTGCACGACGCCGTCCTCGTGCTCGACGCCAGCAACCGGGTGGCCTTGGCGAACTACGCGTTCTTCAAGTGGCTGGGCATCTTCGAACCGATCGTCGGCAAACCGGCGTCGGAGGTCTTGGGCCCCTGGCCCGAACTGCTGAACGCCGTCACCGGCGAACTCGACGACAGCGAGGTGCTGATCGACCATCCCAGGTCACGCTACGTCGACGTCCGGCGCGCCGTGGTGACCGATGAGCGCAAGCGGGTGCGGGGGCGGGTTCTCGTGCTGCGTGACATCAATGAGCTTCGGCTGGCCGACCTGGAGCTGCGCGACGCCAACGAACAGCTGACCGCGCAGTTGTCGACGATCCAGGACCTGCAGGAGGGACTGCGGGAACAGGCTTTGCGCGACCCGTTGACCGGGCTGTACAACCGCCGGTACCTCGAGGAGACGGTCGGTCGCGAACTCGCCCGTGCCCAGCGCGAGGGCATCCCGTTGAGCCTGCTGATGATCGACCTGGACCGGTTCAAGTCGCTCAACGACGAACACGGACACGCCACCGGTGATCAGGTCCTCCAATGGTTCGGTGATTTGGTGAAGACGAAGCTGCGACCAGGAGACATCGCGTGCCGCTACGGCGGTGAGGAGTTCGTCGTGATGATGCCGTCAGCGCCGCTCACGGTCTCGTTGTCGCGCGCTGAGGACATCCGCGGGTCGTTCACCCAACTCGTGCGAACCGCGTCCAACAACCGGTTGCCGAATGTGACGCTGTCGGCGGGTCTGGCCGTCTTCCCGGCGGATGCGACCAGTGCCAGTGAACTTCGGCGGTGCGCCGATGTGGCGCTGTATGCGGCAAAGCGCGGCGGCCGTGACCGGGTCATGGTCTACACCGAGCGGATCGGTGCCCAGTCGTTCCGGGGAGCCGAGTAGGGGCTGGCTGCCCAACCCACGGGTCCGAAGCGGCTACGGCTGCGGGGGTCCCCAGAAGAACATGTCGAACCGGTCGGCACCCGCGGCGACCGCCTCCGGATAGGTGAACGCCCCGTTGTAGAGGGGGGCGCCGAGGATGATCCCGTCGAGACCCTCGGGTACGAGTTCGTGTAGTTCGTGCAGGTCGTCGAGGTGGGCGATCCCGCCGGCGGCGATGACGGGTTTTGAGGTCTGCTCGCAGAACTCCGCCAGCAGGTGCCGGTCCTCGTGGTGCCACAGGTGGTGGGTGGCCATGTCCCGCACGACGTACCGGGAGGCTCCCGCTTGGTCCAGGGTCACGCGCACGTCGAAGACGCCGGGCTTGCGAATGTCCAGACCGACGGCCAGCAGGTCGCCGTGGGCAGCCAGGACATTCTGCGTCCAGGTCAGGTCCTCGGCCTCGATGACGATCCGGGTGGGCTTGGCCTGCAACGCCGCCTCGAGACCCTGTTGGTCCTTGATGTGCGCGGACAGCTGGATGTGGGCCCCGGCCGCCCGGGCGATGTCCGCGTAATTGTTGCCCTGTCCGGAGGCAGCGTCCTTGTCCGCCACGTGGACCCAGGCGGCGCCCTGCTCCGCGAAAGCCGCCACGACGTCGTGGACCGACCCGTACTCGGCGTCGGAGCCGGGGCTCAGCGGCATTTGGGCCTGGCCCTGGGAAACGATCACCTGCGGCATGAGGCACAGCGGATAGAGGCTCATGGGCTTCAGCCTAATGGCGTGGGCCGCGGGTTCCGCGGGCTGCGGGGCCCCTACTCCATCGGCGGCCGGCGCCGGGTGGCTTTCAGTTGCGAGCGTTTGCGCTTGGCCTCCCGTCGACGGGTCACGGAGCCGCGAGTGGGTCGGGTTCTGCGACGGCGCTTGCGCGGACCCGCGAGGGCGGAGACGACGTTGCGCGCCAGGCGGTGACGCGCGGCCTGCCGGTTCTGCAACTGCGAACGATGTTCGGAGGCCACCACCGTGAACGAGGTGCGTAAGCGGTCGCGCTGTGACGGTGTCAGGACGCGCGAGCCGACCGGGTCCCAGAACAACTCGACGCGGGAATCGGAGGTGTTCACCGACTGTCCGCCCGGACCCGATGACCGGCTGAAACGCCAACGCAACTCGCTGGCCGGGATGGTGAGGTCGTCGGCGACGACCAGGTCGGAGGTGGGGTCAGCCATCGGCGCTCACCCACGCATCGACTGCCACGTCGTGCGGCTGCGCGAAGACGTCGGCGACGACCTCGTCGGACCACACCAGCGCCACGGTCCGGGCCTGCTGCTGCGAAACCAGGAAACGGTCGTAGTACCCGCCGCCTTGCCCGAGTCTGTGGCCGGATCGCGTGACCGCGAGCGCAGGCAGCAGCACCACGTCGATTGTCGGCAACTCGACGCGGGCGGCGTCGCAGGCCGGGTGCCCGGGCACACCCCAGGCGTCCCACGGGCGCGCGTCGGCAGCATCCACCCACTCGAGGTGTCCGCCGGGAACCGCTACCGGCAGGAACACCGCGTCACCGCGCGCCAGCATCGCCTCGATGACCTCGGCGGTGGGTGGTTCCCCGGTCCGGTGGACGTAGCAGCACACGGCGGCACCGTCGGGAACGTGCGCCAGAACGCGTTGGACGAAGTCCGGGCTCGGCGTGTGACCCTGCGCGCGCCCCGCGCGGATCTGCGCGCGCAACTCGGCCTTGCCCATGGGCGCAACGCTAGTCCGCCCGCGGTCTGACAGCGTCGCGGTTCAGCCGAACAGACCGCCCAGGTGTGCGTCCACGGCGGTGGTGGTGTCCACGGTCGCGAAGTCCGCGGCGTCGGTGGCGTCGTCACGCAGCAAAGTGACCTGATCCATCGTCGCTGCGACGTTGTCGGTGAGGAAGCGCGACGGCTGCGCCCAGGAGTGGCGGTCGTCGCGCCCGGCTGGTCGATGGTGATAGCGCAACGGCACGTACACGTGGGCCTCGCGGCGCGGCCGGGTCATCGCCACGTAGAACAGGCGGCGCTCCTCCTCCAGACCGTTGCGGTCGTTGAGGGCCATGTCCGAGGGGATGTTCCCGTCGGCAGCGTGGATCACATGCACGACGTCCCATTCCATCCCCTTGGCCGAGTGCATCGTCGAGATCGTCAACCAGTCCTCATCGATCGCCGGCACCCCAGCCAGGTCGCCGGTGGAACGCGGCGGCTCCAGGGCGTGGTCGGCGGCCACATCGGACAGGCGGGGGACCCGTGCGGCGGCTTCCACCAGCAGGTCGAGGTCCACCAGTCGTTCCTCGGCGTTGTCGTAGTTCGCGCGGATCAGCGGTGCGACGGCCTGGCGCAGCGGCTCTGCCTGTTTGGTCCCGACCGCCCGGGCCACGGCTTCCGCCTGTGCATGTGCGGCCGCGGGCAGCTCGGCCAAGGCGAGCGGCCACCGAAGGAGCACGTCGGAGTCCTCGCCGTCGGCCAGCAGACCGAGTGCTGAGACCGCACGTTTGGCCTTCGTGGGTCCGACCCCGGGCAGCAGCTGCAGGACGCGGAACCACGCCACCTCGTCGCGCGGGTTGTCGGCGATCCGGAACGCCGCGAGCAGGTCTTTGACGTGGGCGGCCTCCAGATATCGCAGCCCCCCGTACTTGACGAACGGGATCCCGCGGCGGCCCAGTTCGATCTCGAGGTGGTCGCTGTGATGTGCGGCGCGCACAAGAACCGCTTGCTCGCGCAACGCCGTGCCCTGTTCGCGATGCTCCAGGATCTGTTCGCAGACCAGTGCGCTCTGATGGTCTTCATCCGCGCACCGGACCAGGCGGGGCTTGTGGTCGGGTCCGGCTTCGGCTGCGTGCAGCCGGGTGGAGAAACCGGCGGGCGCGTCGTCGGCCAGTGCGTTCGCGGTGTCCAGGATCGACTGCGTCGAGCGGTAGTTGGTCCCCAGTCGCAAGGTCGCCGACGCCGGGAAGTCGAGCCCGAAATCGAGGATGTGCTTGGGGTCGGAGGCGCGGAAGGAATAGATCGCCTGCGCGTCGTCACCGACGACAGTCAGCTGCGGATCGTGGGTGCGCAGGAGTTGCAGCACCTCGACCTGCAGGGCGTTGACATCCTGGTACTCGTCGACGAGCACGTGGTCGTACAGCCCGCCCAGCGAGCGGCCGACGAGGTCGTCGCGCAGGGCCTGCCGCCAGTGCAGCAACAGGTCGTCGAAGTCGAGCAGACCCAGACGTCGTTTGCGCGCGATGTATGCCTTGCACACCGTGCCGATGGGTTCGGCCAGGTCGCTGGCCCACGGGGCGACCGCGTTGATCACCTCGCCCACCGGCGTGCCGGTGTCGACGGCGCGCGAGTACAGATCCAAAAGGGTGGATTTACGCGGGAACCGACGCCCGTTCGGCAGACTCTTCGCCGTCTCGTCGCGCACCACGTCCATCACGTCGGCGGCATCCGACGGGTCGAGCACCGAGAAGCCCTCCGGCAGACCGAGTCGGGCCGCGTGCTGGCGCAGCGTGCGGTGCGCCACGGAGTGGAACGTCCCTCCGGAAACGCGCCCGGACCGCAGTCCCGCATGGGCCAGGCGGGTGTGGCTGCGATCGATCATCTGGCGGGCGGCGCGCCGGGTGAACGTCAGCAGCAGCACCCTCTCGGCGGGCGTGCCATCCGCGACGATCCGCGCGACCCGGGCGGTGAGCGCAGTGGTCTTGCCAGTGCCCGCGCCGGCGAGAACCCGCAGTGCTGCTGGTTCGTCGAATTGCGCGACTGCTCGCTGCTCGTCGTTGAGGCCATCCAGGAGATCGTGTGCGTACATGCGTTCGACAGTACTCGGTAGGGATGACATTCTTCGGTTCGGCAGGAAATGTGTCGCAGGTGGGCGTTACGTTCGGGGCACAGACCTAAGGAGCCGTCATATGTCCAAGAAGATCTCGCGTGTCGACAAGTACGAGGCCAGCGCTGAGGCCATCCTCGCGATGCTCCAGGACCGCGACTACGTCGACGCCAAGTACCAGGCGCTCGGCGACATCTCGACGTCGGTGGAGACGTTCGAAACGACCGATGACGGACTGAGCCTGAAGGTGGACCGCCAGGTGCCCGCCGACCTGCCGGGATTCGCCAAGAAGATCATGGGCGACACCAACCGGATCGTGCAGACGGAGAACTGGGGGCCAGCCGGCGAGGGAAGTTCCTGCGATCTCAAGATCGAGTTCCCGGGCAAGCCCCTGCACGTCACCGGCAAGCTCGACGTCAATCCCACCGGTGACTCCACCAGCGACTGGGTGGTCAACATGGAGATCTCCGCCAGCGTGCCACTGGTGGGGGGCAAGTTGGAGGACGTCGTCAAGAAGGAGACCCTGCAGAGCCTGGACAAGGAGTACGCCTTCAACCAGGAGTGGCTGGCCAACCACTGAACGGCTGAACTGCAGTTAACGGGGTACTTCCACTTCGGGTTTTGGTCGAAAGTGGAGGTGGAACATGCAGGTGCCGCACGCAAGGGGGCCCCTGAGTGCGTGGGTGCGAGATGTCCTTGTGGGCGTCGATCCCGGTCACGCGCCGGACGTGCCCGAGGATGCGCTGACGGGCAACGAGGACGCGCAGCTGGCGCTGTGGATGACCTACGAACTGCACTACCGGGGCTTCGACGACGTGTCGCCCGACGCCGAATGGGATCTGGGAATCCTGGCATTGCGCCGGCAGCTCGAGCGGCGGTTCGAGGAGCAGCTGCGCGCGGTCACGGCCAGTGCCGAAGTGCCATTGGACACCGATGTGGGCGAGGTGTTGCTGGACCTGGCGCAATCAGCGGACGGGCCCAGCATCGCGCTACGGCTGCAACGCGATGCAACAGTCGATCAGATGCGCGATTACCTCAGTCAGCGCAGCATCGTGCAGTTGAAGGAATCCGACCCGCATTCGTTCGTGCTCGGACGCCTGGACGGTGCGGCGAAGGTGGCGCTTGCCGAACTGCAATACGACGAGTACGGCGGCGGCAGGCCCGGCCGGTTGCACGCCGCGTTGTATGCACAGGCGTTGCGGGCCGCCGGGCTCGATCCGCAGTACGGCGCGTACATCGAACAGGCGTCGGCGGTGACACTGGCCAGCGTCAACGTGATGTCGATGTTCGCCTTCAACCGTCGTCTGCGGGGTGCGTCGATGGGTCATCTGGCGATCTTCGAGGCCACGAGTTCGCTGCCGTGCCGTCGCATCTCCCGAGGCCTTGAGCGACTCGGCTTCCCCGAGGACGTCCGGGCCTATTTCGACGAGCACGTGGAGGCTGATGCCGTCCATGAACACGTGGTCGCTCACGACATCTGTGGGTGCATGGTCGCTGCGGAACCTGACCTGCGTGACGATGTCCTCTTCGGCGCACTGGTGTGCCTGCACATGGACGATCTTGTGGCCTGCGACTTCCTTCAGCGGTGGGACAGCGATCTGCAGGTGGCGTCGTGAACGAACCGGTGGTCGTCAGGCAGTGCGTCGACGGACCCATGCTCGTCCGGGGTGCCGACGTCGTCCTCGACGATCAGGGCAATGAGCATCGCGTGACGCGGCCGGTGGTGGCGGTGTGCACGTGCGGCAAGTCCCAGCGCAAGCCATGGTGCGACGCGACTCACAAGGTGATTCCCAGATGAGTGCCGGCAATTTCGGCGGGCTGGCGATCGCCTACGACGACCGTCTGCTGGCACCGCGGGACTGGACGCAGGCCCAGGGCAGGTGGGCGGGGGAGTTGCTGGCGGATCTTCCGCCCGGGGATGTGCTGGAGCTGTACTGCGGGGCCGGCCAGATCGGATTGCTCGCTGTGGCCGGTTCGGGGCGACGACTGGTGTGCGTCGATGTGAACCCGGTCGCCACGCATTACACCCGGCGCAATGCCGAGGGTGCCGGTGTGGACGTGATGACCCGCACTGGTTCGGTACACGACGTGCTGGGTGACGGGGAAGTGTTCCCGCTGATCATCGCGGATCCGCCGTGGGTGCCGCGGGCGCAGGTTCATGCGTTTCCGGAGGATCCGCGGCTGGCCATCGATGGCGGCGAGGATGGCCTGGCCCGGATTCGCGAATGTGCGGCAGCGATCGACGGCCACCTCGGTCCGGGCGGGGTGGCACTAGCGCAGTTGGCGCCTGGCGATGAGCAGGCTGATGCGGTCGTGGACATGACCAGGGGAACCTCGCTGGTCTGTGGCGAGCGGCGGTACTTCGAGCGTGGGACGCTACTGCGCATCGACCGTCCAGTGGACTGGGGCGGTCAGGCCTCGCCGTAGCATCGGGACGTGCGTGCCCTTCTGCTTGAGAACATCCATCCCGACGGTGCTTCGGCCCTGGAACGGGCGGGTTTCGCCGTCCAGAGCCTGGACCGCGCGTTGGAAGGCGACGACCTCGCCCAGGCGCTCGAGGGGGTGCATCTGCTCGGCATCCGTTCGAAGTCGCAGGTGACTGCGAGTCATCTGCGCGAGGCCGACTCGCTGCTCGCGGTGGGCGCCTTCTGCATCGGCACCGACCAGATCGACCTGTCCGCCGCCGCGCAGAACGGCATCGCGGTGTTCAACGCCCCGTATTCCAACACCCGCAGCGTCGTGGAACTCGCTCTCGCCGAGGTCATCGCGCTGACCCGCGGGCTGGCTGAGAAGAACCGCCTGATGCACGAAGGCGTCTGGGACAAGTCCGCCGCGGGTGCCCACGAGGTGCGCGGGCGGGTGTTGGGGATCGTCGGCTACGGCAACATCGGCGCGCAACTGTCCGTGCTCGCCGAGGCGCTGGGCATGGTCGTGTACTTCTACGACACGGCCGACAAGCTGGCGTTGGGAAACGCGCGTCGGTGCGGCAGCCTCGACGACCTGCTCAGCGTGGCCGACGTCGTCACGCTGCATGTGGATGGCCGCTCGGGCAACGCCGGTCTGTTCGGAGCCAAGCAGTTCGCCGCGATGAAACCGGGTTCGCTGTTCCTTAACCTGTCCCGCGGATTCGTCATCGACACCGAGAGCCTGTGCGAGCACTTGGTGAGCGGGCATCTGGCCGGCGCTGCGGTGGATGTATTCCCGGTCGAACCCAGTTCGCGCGGCGAAGAATTCCGCAACGACCTGCGCGGCGTTCCGAACGTCATCCTGACCCCGCACATCGGCGGTTCGACGCTGGAGGCCCAGCAGGACATCGGCCGTTTCGTGGCCGGCAAGATGGCCGACTTCGTCGCCGACGGGTCGACCGTCCTCAGCGTGAACCTTCCGCCGTTGAGTCTGCCGGAGCACGTGAGCACACATCGCCTGGCGCACCTGCACCACAACGTGCCCGGCGTCCTGGCCGCCATCAACTCCGTGCTGGCCGACCACGGGGTGAACGTCGAGGGGCAACTGCTCGGCACCCGCGGCGACGTCGGATACGTCCTCACCGACATCGGCGTGAACTATGCCGAGGAGGTTCTCGAGCAGCTGCGGGAACTGCCCGAAACGGTGCGGTTGCGCGTTCTGTATTGATGTCTCACGCGGTGATACGCTGTGATACATGACAGATGTGTCCATCCGTGAATTGCGCAACGACGGCGGCAGTGTCGTCGCACGCGTGCTGCGCGGAGAGCTGATCACCATCACCCGTTCCGGGACCCCTGTGGCCGAACTCCGGCCGGCGACACGAGCGCCGCTGCCCTCCGCGCAACTCCTCGCGCGCTGGCGTCATCTGCCCCGTGTGGACTATGACGAGCTGCGCAACGACGTCGACGCTGTGCTGGATCCCAGCCTGTGAGGGGGCTGCTTGATACCAGCGTGGTCGTCGCGTTGCCCGGGATCACGGATGCCGCAGCCCTTCCGGCTGAGCCCCTCATCTCAGCGGTGACGCTGGCGGAACTCTCGGTGGGTCCGTTGGTTGCTCAGGACCCGTTGGAGACGGCCCGCCGTCAGATGCTCCTACAGCAGGTTGAGTCGGATTTCGATCCGCTGCCGTTCGACAGCGCATGCGCCCGGACCTTCGGGCTGGTTGCCGCCTCGCTACGCAGCCGTGGGCGCAAGGTCACCGCGCGGGCGTACGACGCGCTCATCGCGGCGACCGCGTTGGCCCACGACCTACCGCTGTACACCGCCAATCCGGTGGACTTCGACGGCGTCCCGGGGTTGGATGTGCGCGAGGTCGTGCCTGGGGATTAGTCCTGTGTATTGTCGGTTCGTTTTGTCGTACCTCTGTTCTAGGTTCGGGGTATGGACATTGACATCGATTTGGACCAGTTCGATGGGCTGGTCGAGGGGATCGACGCCGCGGAACTCGCGGTGCGGGCCGCGGCCGCCGGACGTTTGGAGGCGATCTACGCGCTGCATCAGGCGTTGCCCACCGACCGGTATTCCGCGGCCTGTGACGCGCTGGTCGCCGAAGTCGCCTGCTCGTTGAACCTGTCACACCGTTCGGCGTGGCGACTGTACGACGAGGCGTTCATGATCTGCCAACGCCGCGGGCTCCTCACCGCGCTGCGCACCGGTGACATCGACTTGACCCGGGCGAAACTGATCGCCACCTTGCTGCCCACCAGCGATCTGCAAGACCGCTGGGAGGCCGACGCGATCGACTACGCCGGGTCGCACACGACGTATCAGGTGCGCCGCTGGTTACTGTCCCGGCTCCCCGACGGGGATGAGAAGGCCCGCAAGAACGCGTTCGAGGACCGGCGTGTCGAGATCACCGCCGACCGCGACGGCATGACCGACCTGTACGCCTACCTGCCCACCGACGTCGCCGAAGCACGATTCACCGCCCTGGACACCCTGGCGCGCACCAACACCGTCCCCGACGACCAGCGCACCCTGGCCCAGCGCCGCGCCGATGCGGTCGCGGACCTGCTCGACGAGCAGACGGTGGTGAAAACCACGGTGGCGGTGGTCCTGCCGACCTCCGGGATCGGCGCCACCGTCAACGGCTGCCCGCCGCCGTGGACCAACGCCTGGCACCTGGCCTGCCGCACCGACCCGACCTGGTTCGCGTGGCTGGCCACCCCACCGGCCGGATCATCAACACCACCCCGGGCAGTACCGCATCCCCACCGCGCTGGCCCGCACCGTACGCGCCCGCGACCAACACTGCCGCTTCCCCGGCTGCAGCGTGCCCGGCCGCGCGCTGCGACCTCGACCACACCATCCCGCACCCCGACGGCGACACCACCGCGGACAACCGCACCGCCTATGCCGACGCCACCACCGCATCAAACACCAAACCGGCTGGCACGTCGTCAACATCGGCGACAACGAACTGGAATGGACCAGCCCCGCCGGACGCACCTACCGCACCAAACCACCCAACACCCTCGACCACGCAGCATAGAAACATCCGCCCGAAGCCCCGTCCAGCCCAAGCGCCGAACGGTCGCTTTGGCGCGCCCTCGCGCGCACCAGCTCACCCCAACGAAGGTCCGCCGTTGAGGTCGCTCACGCCGCTTGCTACCAGGACCGCGCCCACGCCAATCGCGGCGATGATCGCCGTGGTGGTGCCGTGCCGATCCAGCCATCCGGTCACTGCGTCGGCCACGACTGTCCGTCGCTGCGGACCGGCCATCGCATATGCGGCCACGATGGCGATCTGAAAGGTCAGCGCCGCGGCCGCGTAGACCACGACCGCGATCAAGACCTCCAGGGCAGGCAGGTTGCGGGCGCCCACGTTGATCATCGCGACGATGAACACGACGTCGAGCAGGCTCTGCACGACGACCAGCCCTGCGCCGAAGCCGAACAACTTCCCACCGCTGAGGTTCAGCCGCCGCCGCAGACTGTCTGACACCTCCGGTCCGGCATCGCCGTGCCGCCGGCGCCACCAGAGGTAGAAGCCAAACCCGGCGAACAACACGCCGGACACGATCTCGATGCCCGGCTCCAACCACGGGTAGTCGGTCGTCAGGCGCAGCATGATGCGGCCGGCGCCGATCACGAAGACCACACCCAGCGTGATGATTCCCAGCACGGAACCGAGCAGGAACCACGTGGAGCGGCGGATGCCGTTCGGCTGGGTGAGCAGCAGCGGCATCACTGCGATCCCCACCGGATCGACCGCTGCGAGTCCGAGGAATCCCAGGGAGACCACGAGACTGAGCACGAGCCGAGTCTGGCAGTCGCGGTCGAGGATCGTCTGGTTAGCCTTGGTCACATGCATCCGGCGGTCGCGGCAGGCGCACCTGCGACGGTCGACGTCGCGCTCAAGGTGCTGGCCCAGGGCGGCAACGCCGTGGATGCGACGGTCGCCGCCGCCTTCGCCATGCCCGTGACCGAACCCGGGCTCGCCAGCCTGGGCGGTGGCGGCTTCATGATGGTCCGTGAACCGGATGGCCGCAGCGTCCTGATCGATTTCTTCGCCGCTGTTCCTCGGCCCAACGGCCACGATCAGCACCACGTCGTCACTGTCGAATTCGCCGGGGCCCGGCAGGACTTCTCCGTCGGGCCGTCGACGGTCGCCGTCCCGGGGGTTCTTCCCGGGCTGTTGCACGCCCACGAACGGTACGGGCGAATGGCGCTTGCCGAAGTCCTCGCTCCTGCTATCGACGTTGCTCGCACGGGGGCGCCGATGACCGCCGAACAGGCTCTTGTCTTCCGCCTGATCGGGGCTGTGCTCACGCTGACGCCGGAGGCGGCCCGGATCTACGCCCCCGAAGGTCGCCTGCTCGAGCAAGGGGAGTTGATGCGCAACGAGCAGTACCGGGATTTCCTCATCGGCCTGAGTCAGGGCGTCACCGCGATGCCCGCGATCGGTGCGCTGGATCCCGGCGATGTGGCCGCCTACCAGGTCTTCGAACGCGAACCCTTACGCGTCGACCTGCCCCGGGCGACGCTGCTCACCAACCCGGCGCCGTCGCTGGGCGGGGCGATCATCGCCCAGGCGCTCACCGACTTGGCCGAGATAGAGGAGCCGACCGCCCTCGACCTGCTCACCGCCCTGCGGGACGCCACCGATCACAACAAGTCGCTCGCGCCGGTCTCGGTGCGCGGAACCACGCACGCGAGCGTGACCGACGGCCGGCAGACGGTCTCCATGACCGTGTCGAACGGCAGTTGCTCGGGGGTTATGCTCGGCGACACGGGGATCCAGCTCAACAACATGATGGGCGAAAGTGACCTTCATCCCGACGGTCATGAACTGCCGGTCGGGGCGCGGATCCGATCCATGATGGCCCCGAGTCTGGTGCAGCGCGACGGTCTGGTCAGCGCGCTCGGGACCGGCGGAAGTGAGCGGATCCGCAGCGCCATGGTGCGGGTGATCGCGCAGATGACCCGTGGCGTGGATTTGCGGCAGGCGATTGACGCGCCGCGGATCCACACCGACAACGACGGGGTGGTGCAGCTCGAGCCGGGCTTCCCGGACGACCAGGTCGCCGAGCTAACCGAACCCGTGTCCCTGTGGCCCGAGCGGGACTTCTACTTCGGCGGGGTGCATGCGGTGTCCAGCGATGGATCAGCAGCCGCCGATGCACGCCGGGGCGGGCAGACCGGACGGCTCTAGACGCCCCGTCCGCGTCACGAGACCCCGCGACGCGGACGCGCGCATTCAGCGCATGTCGGAGGTGGTCATCCCCAGTGATGCCCGGGCCGCTTCGAGTCGCGCAACAGGCACGCGGAACGGCGAGCAGGACACGTAGTCCAGCCCGGCATCGTGGAAGAAGTGGACCGACTGCGGGTCCCCGCCGTGCTCACCGCACACGCCCAGGTGCATGTCCGGACGCACCCGGCGGCCCTCATTCGCCGCGATTTGCACGAGTCGTCCCACGCCTTCGACGTCGATGCTCTCGAACGGCGACA
Organism: Micrococcales bacterium; assembly: GCA_016719135.1. GTDB lineage: Bacteria > Actinomycetota > Actinomycetes > S36-B12 > UBA10799 > JADKAV01. The sequence continues at coordinate 21,501 of JADKAV010000024.1, forward strand.
CCCCGAACACGCCCTTGTCCAGGTACAGCGAGAAGAAACCGGCCTCGACATCGTCGCGGCTGAAGCCCCAGGTCGTCTGCGTCAGGTCGTTGGTGCCGAAAGAGAAGAACTCGGCGCTCTTCGCGATGTCACCGGCGGTCAGCGCCGCACGGGGCAGTTCGATCATTGTGCCGATCGGGAAGCGCAGGGTGCACCCGTGCTTGCTCGCCACATCCGCGAGGACTTCCGCGGCCTCATCGGCGACCAGTTCCAGTTCGTGAACCGAACCCACCAGCGGGATCATGATCTCGGCACGGGGGTCGCCGCCGAGACGCTGGCGGAAGCACGCGGCCTCCGCGATGGCACGCACCTGCAGCGCGAACAGCCCCGGGACCACCAGGCCCAGTCGCACACCGCGCAGACCCAGCATCGGGTTCGACTCGTGCAGACGTCGCACCGCGCGCAGCAGTCTCAGGTCGGCCTCGTTCGGCTTGCCCTGCTCCTCGGCCACGGCCACCCGAACGGACAGTTCGGTGAGGTCGGGCAGGAACTCGTGCAGCGGCGGGTCGATCAGCCGGATCGTCACCGGCAGCCCGTCCATGACCTCGAGGATGCGGATGAAGTCCTTGCGCTGCAGCGGCAACAGTGCTGCCAGTGCGGCCTCCCGCTCCGCGTCGTTTTCGGCGAGGATGAGCTTCTCGACGTACTGCTTGCGGTCGCCGAGGAACATGTGCTCGGTGCGGCACAAGCCGATGCCCTGGCTACCCATGCGCCGACCGCGCGCGGCGTCGTCGGGGGTATCGGCATTCGCACGCACCGCCAGCCGTCGGTGTTCGTCGGCGCGGCGCATGATGCGGTCGACGGCGTGGACCAGTTCCGCGGTCTGCTGATCCGCGCTGTCCAGGGCGGCGTCGATGCCGGCGTCGAAGTACTCGACCACCGGTGACGGGCGGACATCCACCGATCCGGCGAAAACCTCACCGGTCGTGCCGTCGATGGAGATGACATCGCCTTCGCCGAGCTCGGTTCCGTCGGGCATTTTCATGGTGTGGGCCACCATGTCGATCTCGATGGACTCCGTGCCGCACACCGCGGTCTTGCCCATGCCGCGCGCGACGACCGCCGCGTGCGAGGTCATGCCGCCGCGCGTCGTCAGGATGCCCGCCGCAGCGATCATCCCGGGCAGGTCGTCGGGGTTGGTCTCCCGGCGCACGAGGATCACATCGCGGCCCTCAGCAGCGGCGACCACCGCGTCCTCGGAGTTGAAGACGACCTCGCCGACGGCTGCGCCGGGGGAGGCAGCGGTGCCCTTGGTGGACGGCTTCTGGCTGTTGCTGCGGTCGAACTGCGGGAACATCAACTGGGCCAGTTGCGGTCCGGACACGCGGCGCACGGCCTCGTCCATGTCGATGAGATCTTCTTCGACCAGCTGGGTCGCGATGCGGAAAGCAGCGCCAGCGGTGCGCTTGCCGACGCGGGTCTGCAGCATCCACAGCTTCCCGCGCTCGATCGTGAACTCGATGTCGCACAGGTCGCGGTAGTGCTGCTCGAGGGTGTGCATGATGTCCATGAGCTCGGCGTACGGACCAGGCTCGAGCCGCTCGAGGTCCGACAGGGCCAGCGTGTTGCGGATGCCGGAGACGACATCCTCACCCTGGGCCGACTCAAGGTAGTCGCCGTACACGCCGCGGGCGCCGGTGGCCGGGTCGCGGGTGAACGCCACGCCGGTGCCGGAGTGCTCGCCGGAGTTGCCGAAGACCATCGCCTGCACGTTGACCGCGGTGCCCAGGTCGCTGGGGATGCGCTCCTGGCGGCGGTACAACTGGGCGCGCGGGGTGTTCCAGGAACGGAACACCGCCTCGATCGCACCGAGCAACTGTTCGCGGGGGTCCTGCGGGAAGTGTGCACCGTGCGAGGTCATGATCTCCTCGTAGCGCAGGACCAATCCCTTGAGCGCCTCCGCGGGAATCTCGACGTCGGACTCGACGCCGGTCTCGATCATCACCTCGTGCAGGGCGTCGGCGAACAGGTCGCCGTCGAGGTCCAGGACGGTCTTTCCGAACATCTGGATCAGCCGCCGGTAGGAGTCCCACGCGAAACGTTCGTTGCCCGACTGCTCGGCCAGGCCGTGCACGGACTCGTCGTTGAGCCCGATGTTCAGGACCGTCTCCATCATCCCGGGCATCGAGAACTTCGCCCCGGACCGCACCGACAGCAGCAGGGGATTGGAGGAGTCGCCCAACGTGCGGCCCATCTCGTGTTCGAGGGCGTCCAGGCGCGACCTGACCTCGTCGAGCAACTCACGCGGCGTTGAGCCGGAACGCAGATAGGCTCGGCACGCCTCAGTGGTGATGATGAAACCGGGCGGGACGGGCAGCCCCAGGTTCGTCATCTCGGCGAGGTTCGCACCCTTACCGCCAAGCAGGTCCTTGAGGTCTTTGTTGCCTTCGGAAAACGCGTACACCATCTTGTCGGTCATGGTGGCTATTCTGCCCCGCCAGGCAACCCTGCGTACGGCGGTGGCTCAATCTCGTGCCACATACCGGGGGTAGGTACGCTTGGCCACCCGCGCTTCGGTCAGTTCGATGTCGCGGATCGCCACTGGTTCGGCGTCGGTGGTCCGGGCAAGGACGGCCCCATCCGGGTCGATGATCCAGCCCAGGGCACCCATGGTCGTGCCCGCGACGGATTCCGCGCGGTTGCTTGAGACGCAGAAGGCGCCGCTGGTCACCGCGTGGGTAGCGCCGCCGGCCAGCCACTTCTCGCCCGTTTCCGCAGGCGTCGCCCGCGGCACAACGACCAGGTCCACGTCGGGGTAGTTGTGCTGGGTGAACCACATCTCCGTGCAAACGCTCACCCCGATCCGCCCGACCGGGGTGTCGAAGGCCTGGAACTCCACCGGTCCGCGCTCGTACCAGGTCGCTTCCCAGAAACCCGGCTCGTCGGGCAAGAACGTCTTGCGGTGAACCGACCGCAACCCGGATTCGGCCGTCCAGCAGAAGGCGTCGTTGTAACGCCCACTGGCGCGAGTACCGATCACCACCCGTGCGGGTAGGTCTTCGAGTTGCTCCAGGTGTTGGTTCACGGCGGCGCGCTCCCAGGCATCCGGGTTGACGTCGCGGGTGGCACACAGCCACGGCATGAACGCAAGCTCGGGCAGTACCAGCAGGTCCACGGGCGGCAGGCCGCGCAATGTGGCCCAGGTCTGATCGGGGTTCGAGCAGTCGATACCCAGCGCGGCGACCCTCATCGGCGGGGGCTTCGGCTCAAGGCGTCCCCGATGGCCACCCCGGCAGGTCGGGAAGCCAGGTAGCGGGTCTCGCCGTGCACGCCCAGACCGATGCTGGCGAACGTGTCGATGGCTTGCGGGTACCACAGATGGATACCGTCGCCAGCGGTCACCCAATCGCCTTTGTTCACGAGGTTCACCCAGGTGCCGACCTGACCGGTGGGGAAGTGGCCGCGGAATTCCGCGAGCGTTTCGCGCCACCATCGGCGTGCCATGGGACTGCCGATAGTCAGTAGCAACTTCACGCGAGTGTCCTTGGGCAAGTAGTGCAGAAGGTCGAACGTGACCACCGAACCCAGACTGTGCCCGACGATGATCAGGTCGCCCTTGGGAAGTTGTTCCATGCAGCGCGCGCGAACCGCGGAGCGCACCTCGGGCTGCGCCCGGTAGCGCTGGATCTCCGGCATCCGGTTCATGAGGAACCGGGTGACCCACTCCTTGGGGAAGAAGTCGTACGGGCTGGTGGGCCGGCTGGTGAAGGGGTGCATCGACTGCCGCACCATGCGCTGGTGGCGGGCGTAGTCCAGCCACGGCTCGGTCAGTTCGATGTCGCGTGCCGGCATGGCGGCCAGAACGTCGTGCAGGACGTCGGAGTAGTCCAGTTGGACGGTGTCGACCTCGTCGGGCAGCGTCTGTCGTCCAGCAGCGACCAGACCTGTGTTGATGGCTCCCACCCAGTCGCCGCTGTCGGCGTACCGGCCGTGGACGAAGACCAGCGACGTGCTCACGGATTCAGGGTAAACCCGGGGTGTTGGTGGCTCTGCCGAGTGTTGAGTTGTTGCGGCTGCCCGATGCCCGAGTCCCGATGCCCGAGTGTCGCGGTGCCCGGGACAACCGCGCAACACTCGACTACACGAGCTGGTAGCCGCCAGCCTCGGACAGGGCCGCGCGGATCTGCTCATCGGTCAGGGTCTGATCGGTCTCCACGACCACTGTGGAGGTCCCGTCCGCGACGAGGTTGATCTGCACATCGGTGACGCCGGTCACCGCGGACAACTCCTCAGCCACCGCTTTTACGCAGTGCTCACAGGTCATTCCTTGCACGTTGATCTGCTGTTTCATGATCGCACCAATCTGGCAATCGCTGCCGTTATCTCCATGACCTTGGCCTCGGGGTCCACCCCGTCCTGGCTGGCCTCCCGCACACAGGCCTGCAGGTGCTGCTCGACCAGTTGGATCGCGAACGACTCCAATGCGCGGGTTGTGGCGGACACCTGTGTGAGGACGTCGACGCAATCGTTGTCGTCCTCGATGAGGCGTTGCAGACCTCGCACCTGACCCTCGATACGGCGCAGGCGGTTTACCTGTGCCTTCTTGGTCTCTTCACTGGTCTGCATGGGCGGTACCTCCGGTTCCCGGAACACCATACTTGCCAGGGGTATTCCAGGGTCGGGTCTGCGGGTGGGCCGAGCCGAGTCTGTGGCCTGTCTGGACCGTCCGCGAATCCACGCAGTCGGGCTTGCGCGCTCAGTTCTGCGACCGCCACGACCCCGAGCGAACCGTCCCTGCGTCGCGGATGGCGCCCAGCAGGACACGAGGCTCACTGTTTTGCGTTTGTCGACTTCCGGCGACGGCGCAGCCACTCGTAGCCAAAGCTGGCCGCGAACACGAGGATCAGGGTGATCCAGGTGCTGGCCGGCCCTGTGCGCACCGCTTCGATCAAGAGCAGGGTGAACAGCACCGCGTTGGCGACGATGGCGCCGATCAGCAGTCCACGGCGTGCGCCGGTGTGGGCACGCAACTTCAGATGCCCGAGGCTGACCGCGGCGTACACGAGCAAGAAGGCCAAACTCGTCATCTGACCGACCGCGGACAGCTGGAAGAAGACGACCAGCGCAATGACGCAGATCGCGGCCGCGAGAAGGGCCATGTTGCCGACCCTTCCCACCGGTCGGGTCAGGGGGCGGCTGATCTCGCCCTTCTCGGCCACGTCGTAGCCGATGTTGGCCGAGGCGAAAAGTGTGGCGTTGACCGCGGAGGCGGTTGCCAGCAACGCAGCAATGGAAACGGCGACGAAGCCGATTCGGCCTGCAGCGGCTTGACCGGCGTCGGCCAGCAGGTGTCCGACCGTATCGGTGTGCTGGGTCAGGTCGAGCAACATCACCACTGCCGTCGAGATCACCACATAGACCACAGCGACGATCGCCAGGGCGGTGTACAAAGCCCGCGGCAGGTTGTGCTTGGCATCGACCATGTTCCCGCCGGCGGTCGCGGCCACGCCGAAGCCCTGGTAGGTCACGTAGAGCAGCGCGGCTGCCGAGAAGATCCGGAGGGTCCCGCCGGGTGCTGCCTGGCTGATCCGGTCGGGCTCAATATGGGTCACCGCGAAGGCGAGGAACCCCACAAGCACGACCATCTCGATCCCGATGATCGCGGTCTCCGATCGGCCCACCAGCTTGGAGCTGATCAGGTTTACCGCGGTGAAGATGACCACCACCCCGACGCCCACGACCCGGCGCAGTTCCTGGCCGCTGTTGTCGGCCAAGGCGGCGACGTACTCGGCGAAACCAGCGGCGTACAGGGCAGTCGCGATGATGTAGGCCGCGTACTGGAACACGTTCAGGCCGCCTGCGACAAGGCCCTCCCCGAACGCGTCCCGCAAGTAGACCGCAGCACCTCCGCGGCTGGGATAGGCCGAGCCGAGTTTGGCGTACGAGTAGACGGAAAGGGCGGCGACCACTCCGGCGATGACGAAGGCCAGCGGCAGCATGCCACCACTGGTCGAAGCAGCTAAGCCGAGCAGCGTGTAGAGCCCGGCGCCCATCATGCCGCCGACTGCGAGTGCGGTTACCGAACCGAACGACATGGCCGATCCCGCTGTCGAACCTGTCGCGGAGTTGCCCGGACTGATGCCCCGCATCAGGACACCCTAGCGTCATCCAGACGGCCTTGATCGACTTCGAGGTCTGTGGGGCAGGGTCGGCACTCTCTGCGGGATCGCGGATCGATGAGTTCGTAGCGGGGAGCAACTTTAGGCCAGCGATCGGCTGCCCATCACCGGTTGCTCGGGTTGTGCACAGGTGCTGTTGCGCGGGGTCGGTCGTGTCGTACCCGGGTCGTAGCGTTTGTGGTGAGGGTCGGGGCGGGTTGTGCACAGGTTCATTCGGACTATTGCCCGGGCACATCTATCGTACTAGTGTTCGAAGTAGAGGGGGAGGGGGGATCATGCACCAGCACCATCAGCAGTACGAACACCGGCGGTGTCGTTGCCGGGTCTGATCGCTTCTCTGCACGCGACGGTGGACGCGATCGTGGCCGCGGACCCGTCTGGTGAGTCGTTGGATGAGGTGGCTGGGGCGATCGAACAGTTGCATGTGATTGCCCGCAAGGTGGATGCCGCGGAGATGCGACTGCTGGGCGGCTATGACGCCGCGGGTGGGGCCCAGATCGCCGGGCACCGCACCACCGGTGATTGGCTGGCCACCACCACCGGGATCACGTCGGCGGCCGCGGGGTGGCGGGTGCATACTGCCCGGGCGTTGCGCGATGACCTGCCTGAGACGGCGACCCAGCTAGCGCGCGGGGCGATCAGTCTGGAACATGTGCGGGCCATCCGCGGTGCCCGCCGGATCCTGGGCGAGGACTACGCCGGTATCGAGGCCACGGTGGCCGGGATCGCAGCCCAGCACACCGCCGCGGATCTACGCACCATCCTGGAAGTGATCATCCAGCAGTACCGTCCGGAGGTCCACGACGACCTGGCCGAGCACGACCGGGCCCGCCGCCGGGTGGACCTGTCGCCGGGGCTGGACAACACTGGATTCCTCAACGGCTGTTGGACGCCGCCACCGGTGAAGCGTTGGCCGCGGCGTTCGGGACGTACGCCGCACCCACCGGCCCGGATGACTCCTGCAGCCCGGGCAGCGCCGCGCCGACGCCCTGGCCGAGATCGCCGGGCGCGCCGCTGATACCACTGACCGGCCCACAGGCACCGGGCACGTCACGATCACCGTGACCCCGACCAACTCACCACAGGACTCAGGGTGCGCTGGCCCTCGGGGCTGCTGATGTCGCGGGTGGAGGTCGCCGAACACACCTGCACCGCCAAGGTCTCCCTGGTCGTGGGGCTCACGACCGATCAGGTCCACTGGCAGCCCCTGGCGGTCGGATTCGCGCAACGGTACGCCACGAAAGCTCAGCGTGCCGCGCTGGCCGTGCGCGACGGTAACGGCTGCATCCATCCCGGCTGTATCGTCCCGGCGCACCGCTGCATCGCCCACCACATCCGGCCCTGGGCCGCCGGCGGGCCCACCGACCTACCGAATTTGGTGCTGGTCTGCCGCTACCACCACCGCCGTATCCACCACGGCCACCTGCACATCACCCAAACCCCCACCGGCGCCTACACCACCCCCGACCGACCCCCACCGGACACCGGATAGAACCAGGTGTCCGAGCGCCTGGCGAGAACGAAGACCGCAAGCCGCTGTGAGGTTCGCAATCGCACAGGCGGTGCAATGTCGCACGGGCCGCGATCAGGCCCGAGCCACCCGCTGCCGTCACTGTCTGTGACGGTTGGAAGACTCGGAAGCATGACTGATCTGGACCACGCTCTGGCTCTCAAGCCCGACGGGGATGACTGGCTGGCTGAAGTCCCTCAGGGCTGGGATCAGGGGCGCACGACATTCGGAGGCCTCGTCGCCGCGTACCTCGTCCGCGCCGCGCAGAACGCCGACAGTCGTTCGATCCGAAACGCCGACGTGTACTTCCTGGAGCCCGTGCCGCCCGGTCCGATCCGCCTGTCGGTGGACGCAGTGCGCGCGGGTAAACACCTCACGCAACTCGAGATTGGACTGACCAGCGGTGAGAAGCGGGCAGCCATGGGCCGCTTCTTGCTGGGATCCGCGCAATCCGGTTCCTTCGACGCCACACCGGTGCCACCCGCACCCGAGAAGGCGCTCGACGACTGCATTCGGATGCCAGTGCTGGAAGGCATCACTCCGAAGTTCCTGGAGAACTTCGATCTACGCGTCGGCGAGGGCGACGTGCCCATGAGCGGATCCGACCGCGCAGTCGCTGGCGGTTTCGTGCGCAACCTGGGGCCTGCGCAGGGACCGGCTGCCCTGATGACGCACATGGATGCTGGCCGCCACCGCAGCTGGCGCTTCTGAACCGACCGGCGGCGGCGAGCAGCGTGCGCTGGCATGTCGCGTTCCACGCGGATGTCGACGAAGCCGATGGGCAGTCGTGGTCGTGGTTCAGGTGTGAGGCGCAATGGCGCAGCGGACCGCTGTCGACGGTCACAGGCATGCTGGTCCGCGACGGACGGCCAGTGGCCTTCAGCGAGCAGACCATCGCGATGTACGCCTGATTCACCCCAGGCGGATCCGTCCGTCGATATGCACCTCGAGATGCCGGATGTGACCGAGTCCGGGCAGCGGTACGTGGACGTCGGAGAACTGCGCCTGACCAGCCAGTTCCAGGACGGCCCCGGAATCGCTGGTCTGCAGGTCCAGCGGAACAGTGATGTTCCCGGCACTGGCCGAGCCGGAGAAACCCTCACCGGACCGACGTCCGCGGAAGACCAAGGTGCCACTGGTGATCTGATGGATCAGCGCCTGCAGTTCGGGATCAAGCAGGGGATTCCCGGTCGCGACCCGATCGATGCGGACCGTGAATTCGAGTTCATGTTCCGACAGCACGCCGTCCACGACCGGTGCCGTGGCTTGAATGCTCAACGGGCCGATGCGGTTGGTCCGGATGTGCATGTGACTGCCGTCGCTGACGACCTCCCTCCCCATGGCAGCGGTGTTGGAATCGTTACTGTCCATAGCGCCCGAGCCTAAGCCTGGCCGGCTCAACCGTGGCACACTGCCGACATGTTCCAGCCTCGCTTCGCCCCAGGCTGGTTCGTCGCGTACGTCGTGGTGGCTGGACTCAACGTGGTCGGCGGGTTCCTGGATGCCCCGGAACTGCGCACAGTTACCAAACCCCTGTTGATGCCACTACTGCTGGGATTCTTCGTGGCGAGCCTGGGTGGCCTGGACCATCCGCTGGCCACCTGGGTGAAGCGGGCACTGGTCTTCTCCTGGCTGGGAGACGTCCTGTTGATGGGTGATGCCGACGTGTTCTTCATCCTCGGTATCGCCGGGTTCCTGGGCGCGCAGATCTGTTACATCGCTGGATTCGGCCCGTTCATCGAATTGGGGCCACTGCGCGCCAAGCCGTGGCTAGCCCTGCCGTACGTGGCAGTGGGCATGGCATTACTCGTGACGCTGGCTCCGGACCTTGGGGTGCTGTTCGTCCCCGTGACCATTTACGCCGTGGCGCTGGTGACCATGGCCGTCCTGGCGGTCGGTGTCTCCCCGACGACTGCTGTTGGAGCCGGCCTGTTCCTGATCTCCGACAGCCTGATCGCGTTGACCGAACTCTCCGACCGGCTATCCGATGCCGCTGGCACCTGGATCATGCCTACCTATGTGGTCGGCCAAGCGCTGATCGTGGTCGGGGTCCTGCAGAACTTGGGACGGCTCACCACGGCACCGCAGATGGTCCGTCGCTGACCGTGACCAGTGCCTCCTCGGGTTCCACCGGTTTGCCGAAGTAGAACCCCTGCCCCTGCGCAAGTCCGAGCTCAGCTGCTGCCTCGGCCTGCTCGCGGCTTTCGATGCCCTCGGCGATCCCGGTCAGTCCCAAGTGCGCGACCAGACCGACGAGCCCTCGCAGCATCCGCGCCATAGATCCGGGTTGGGTCGCGAAGGCCGTGAGCGTCCGGTCGATCTTGACCGCAGTGGCGCTCAAGTGCGGCAGTATCGACAGTTCCACCGGCTGGCGTCCGAAGGCATCCAGGGTGACCCCCAGCCCTGCGGTCCGCAGTTGGTCCAAGTGGGTGAGCGCCTGCGGTTCGGCCAGCGCCGGGACGTTGACCTCGAGGGCGAGCCGCTCGGGGGGCAACCCCGCGGCTCGCAGCGCGTCCAGCACCGAATCGGCATAGGCGGGCTGTGCGAGTTCCACCCACGACACGTTGATCGACACCACCTGCCCGGGCAACCGAGTTGCGAAGGCCAGCGACTGGCGAAGGATGCTGGCGCCGATCTCGACGATCGCGCCAGTCTCCTCGGCGGTCTGCAGGAAGTCGGCAGGTGACAGAAGCCCGACCTCTGGCAGATCCCAGCGCACGAACGTCTCGAAGCCGCTGACCTGACCGGTGCCCAGCGCGACGATCGGTTGCACCATCATCCGGATCTCGTCGTTGTCCGCAGCGGTGCGCAACGCCGGCGCGATGAGCTCAGGGTCGCGCCGAACGTACCGATGCGCGGGTTCGAACAGTGCGATCCGGCCGCGTCCGGTCTGCTTGGCCGCATACATGGCCGAGTCGGCGTCCGACAGCAGGCCGTCGATGGTCGCCAGATCGGGATTGCTCGTCCCCGCATGGACTGCGATCCCGCAACTCACGCCGAAGTGCAGCGGTCGGCCGTCCACCACAATCGGACTCGTGGTTGTCGCCTGCAGGGACTTCGCCATGGCCTGCGCGGTGGCGGGGGTGTCGATGTCCTCGAGCAACACCACGAATTCGTCGCCGCCGAACCGCGCGACCAGATCGGCCTGACGAACTGACTTCTGCAGTCTGCGGGCCATCGCCACCAGTACCTGATCACCCACACTGTGCCCTTGGGTGTCGTTGATCTGTTTGAAGCGGTCCACGTCGCAGAACAGCACCGCCACGGTGCTGCCGGTGCGGGCCGCGCGGATCAGGGCCTGCCCCAGTCGATCGGCCATCACCATGCGGTTGGGCAGTCCGGTCAGGGCGTCGTGAGTGGCGCGGTGAGCGAGTTGGCGCTGCAGGTGTTGGCGAAACGAGATATCGACGTGACGCACGAGTGCGCCGCCGTGCGGCAGAGGCTCGACCTGAAGACTGTAAGCACGTTCGCCCGCGTCATAGTCAGACTGAAACGCCGGAAGGGCCCCGCGCAGGACCGACAGGATCCCGTCGGCGGCGATCCGAGCCGGCCGAGAACTCGTCAAGCGCAGATGAGCGGGATAGTCAACGCCAGGCTCGCAGCGGGGCACTGCGGATTGGGCGGCCTCTGGGGTCTGCCGCCATGCGCAGTTGGCGCGGATCACCACACCGTCCGCGTCGAGCACGGCCGCCTGGTCCCCGATCGCCTCCAGAACGTCCCACGTGTCCAGTGGTGGGGGTGGCGTGAACGCCTCATCGAGCAGGCGTTGCAGGGTGGACTGGTCGGCGCCGGTCGGGTTCACTGCCAGCAACGCTCGGGCCGGCTGATCGGGGTTGGGCGGGGTCCGTACGAGCAACGGCGGGGTGTCGAAAAGTCCGGCCGCGGCGTCGGGGGTCGCCTGGGCCGAATGCTCTATGCCCCGCGAGCCCGACAGTTGTAGCGTTCCGTCGGCGTCGGGAAGCCACAGCAGGACTTGTTGGCCGGGCACAGCGGACAGCAGGTCTTCAAGGCCGCCCGTCCACGCAGAACCCACGCCGTGACTATCGGCATGTTGCGCTTCCCCCGAAGTGACCATTACTCCGCTTGGGTATCGCCTTCTGGCGGCAAGAGCGAAGGACCGGTCGCGATGCTGTGGCCCGATTCCTTGTAGCGCGCGATGGACGCGAGCACCTCCTTCTCGGCGGCGTCGCGGCCCTCCCAGGTGGCCCCTTCGACGGACTTGCCGGGCTCGAGGTCCTTGTAGACCTCGAAGAAGTGCTGCACCTCGAGACGGTCGAACTCGGGCATGTGGTAGATGTCGCGCAGGTGCTCGAGACGGGGGTCGGCCACCGGCACGCAGATGAGCTTGTCGTCGCCGCCGGCCTCGTCGGTCATGCGGAACATGCCGATCGTGCGGCACCGGATGAGGCAGCCGGGGAACGTCGGTTCTGCGACGAGGACCAAGCAGTCCAGCGGATCGCCATCCTCACCGAGGGTGTTGTCCACGAATCCGTAGTCGTGTGGGTACCGGGTGGACGTGAACAGCATGCGGTCCAACTTCAGTCGTCCGGTGACATGATCCACCTCGTACTTGTTCCGGCTTCCGCCTGGAATCTCAATCGTCACGTCGAATTCCACTGTCGCTCCTGACTGTCCCGTTGGTGTGGCCTAGTGTTCACCACGTGAGGGTCGGAAAGCCTGCCAGGGCGGTTGCGGTCCTGGCCGCGTTCCTAACCATCGGCGTCCAGCCTGCCGCATCGACGCCCGACCTGCCACCTGACTACCAAGTCCTTGCACCGGTCACGTCCGTCGCTCCGCTCGACACGCAGCGCCTGGAGGGCCGCGTGGACCGGGCCTGGACTGCTTCCGGGCTCGGGGTGGACAAGGGGCTGGCCCTCGATGCAGTCTTCAGTTCGCCGGAGTCTGAGGTGGCCCGCGCGGCCCAAAGTGCGTTCATGCCGGCGTCGACCACCAAACTTCTCACCGCGGCCGCTGCGCTGCGCACGTTCGGCCCGGAGCACCGCTTCCGCACCACTGTCACCCGCAGCGGCAACCAGGTGTTCCTGGTTGGCGGCGGCGATCCGCAGTTGACCACATTTTCGACCCCCCGCGCGATCAACGCCGACGCTTCGCTGGTGCGCCTTGCACGTCGGACAGCCGTCGCCTTGCGTGATGCCAGTGTCTCCGCGGTGCGGTTGCGCTACGACGCCACACTCTTCGGTGCCCCCGCCGAGGCGCCTTTCTGGAAGTCCGACTTCCTGGCCATCGGTGTGGTCGCGCCGATCACTGCGCTGTCCGCCGACGGCGGCCGGTTGAATCCTCCGGCGTCCCCGCGTTCGCCCAATCCGCCGCTCACCGCCGCGCAGTCATTCGCCCGGTTGCTTCAGCAGCGCGACATCCAGGTGCTTGGCGAGCCCACACCGGCACCTGCCGCCGGTGACGAGATGGCGGTGGTCGAATCCGCCCCGCTGGCGGATCTGGTCGAACACCTCCTACTCACCTCCGACAACACCGAAGCCGACATCCTGGCTCACCAGGTCGGCCTGGAGGTGCTGGACGATCCGACATTCGCCGGTGGTGCCCGCGCCACCCTGCAGGTACTGGAGGAGCTCGGCATCGACACCAGCGGCATCGTGCTCAACGACGGCAGCGGGCTGTCGCGTGGCAACAGGATCAGCCCCGAGCGCCTGATCGATGTCCTGCGCGCCGCCGTCGAGACCGACCCGGAGCAGTTGTGGCCGGTCTACACCGGCTTGCCAGTGGCCGGGTTCGACGGTTCCCTGGCCTCACGGTTCAGCGCTGCCAGTGCGCGTCCGGCCAGGGGAGCGGTCACCGGCAAGACCGGAACCCTGACCGGGACCTCCACCCTGGCCGGCTTCGTCAGCGACCGCGACGGGCAACTGCTCATGTATGCAGTCATGACCAACGACGTCAACACGTTCGCGGCGTCCCCAGCCATCGACGATGTGTTGGCGCGGGTGGCCGGGTGCCGCTGTGCCGATACGACGGTGGGTTGATCCTCAGGAACCCCCGCCGCCGGCCTTGCGCCGGTGCATCTGCACTCCGCCCACTGGGCCGTGGGTCTCAGGCCCACGCTCCTTCGTGTGCTCGCTGTGCTCGACGCCCGGATCGTGAGACTGTTTGCGCTCCAGGGCCTCTTTCATCTTCGCCTTGATGTCGTCGTTGTCTGCCATATGACCTCCTCGACTAGAGCACCAGCCTGGCACGGGGGTATGACAGATGTCTTTGGGGTTTCCCTCGGGTCAACGAAGCCACCTGGATACCCACTCACTCCGCAGGTTTTCTGTTACTTCGGAATGCGGGAAGGGTCAGTGTGGCAGGAGAGGGCGAGAGCCGGCCGGGGCACGAGGACGACGCGCTGGCCTGACGTGCTGTGTCCGAAGTCACGGGAGGGGCGGGGTGTGTTCGCGGGGTGGGCCGTGGTCGCCGGGACTTTGGTCGTATGCGGTCAGTGGGAGGCGTGCTGTGTCC
>JADKAV010000025.1 GCA_016719135.1 Micrococcales bacterium
GCTTCGACCAGGCCGGCGTCGCGACCGCGCGCGTTCCTTCCCCGACGGCCCGCTGGCGCGCTCATTGACTTTCGCTGGTGAACATCGGACACCCGCCCCGGAGTCATTCCGCGGATGCCGCGGTTGGACTTCGAGCAGGCCGCTGTGCTTCTGTAGGTGGGCTGCTTGACTGCAGCGGGTTCGGGCCGGTTGGGTGGCGCGCGCTGGTCAACAGCCGTGAGAGATCGGTACACACGTTGGAGATCGGTACATGCGTTGGAGATCCACCGGCCGCGCAACTCCAACGGCTGTGCGCTTGTCCAACGCCTGTACACAACTCCAACGCCTGCGCGACCACGGGAACCAGAGCCGAAGGCAGTGACTGAGCGCGGAATTCAGCTCCCGTGCACCGCTTGCGCCTGCTCGTAGACCTCTACCGTGCGCCCCGCGATCCGATCCCAGCCGAAGTCGGAGATAGCTCGTTGCCGACCAGCGCGGCCCATCTGCCGCGCGAGGGCCGGGTCCGCGATGACCTTGTTGATCGCCGTGGCGAAATCCGCCTCGAACTGCCCCGGCTCATCGGCGTCGTAGTGAACCAGCAGACCCGTCTGGTCGTCGACCACCACCTCCGGGATTCCGCCCACGTCGCTGGCCACGACCGGCGCCTCACAGCCCATCGCCTCCAGGTTCACGATTCCCAGCGGTTCGTACACACTCGGGCACGCGAAGACAAGAGCATGACTGAGCAACTGCCTGACGTCGCTGCGCTCGAGGTGGCCATTGAGCCAATGAACGCCGTCGCGCTTTCGCGCAGCGCATCGATCGCAGCCGACACCTCGGCGCCGAGTTCCGGGGTGTCCGGTGATGCTGCGCACAACACGATGGGTACCGACTCGTCGAAGTCCTGGGCGGCTCGCAACAAGTGCGCGATGCCCTTCTGCCGGGTGATCCGGCCGACGAACAGCACGTAAGGCTTCTCAGGGTCCACCCCGTGGCTGACCAGAGCATCAACCTCGTCCACCCGACGGTAGGCCTGGGTGTCGATTCCGTTGTGCACCACATGGACCCGCTCGGGATCCACGAACGGGTAGCAGTCCAGTACGTCCTCGCGCATCCCCGCGCTCACTGCGATGATCGCCTGCGCGTTGCGATAGGCGGTGTTCTCGACCCACGACGAGACCGCGTACCCACCGCCGAGCTGCTCACGCTTCCACGGCCGGCGCGGCTCCAAGGAATGCGCCGTGATCACGTGCGGGATGTCGTTGAGCAATCCGGTCAGGTGACCGGACAGGTTCGCATACCAGGTGTGGGAGTGGGCGACGTCGCAGTCGGTGACCGCATCGGCCATCCCCAGGTCCGCTCCGATGGTCTGCAACGCGGGATTTGCGTCCAGCAGCGAGTCCGGCACCTGATGTGCTTGAGCGTCTTCACGGGGTTTGCCCAGGCAGTGCACATCGACGTCGATGATTTTCCGCAACTCCGGAACCAGGTGTTCTACGTGCACACCTGCTCCGCCATAGATGAAAGGGGGCCATTCACGGGTCAGAATCGCTGTTCGCACGGCTTCAGGCTATTGGCATGTCTAACGTGTTGCATGTGAGAGAAGGACCGAGTGTTCTGGGAATCGTGCTCGCCGGCGGGGAGGGCAAGCGTCTGATGCCGCTCACCGCCGACCGAGCGAAGCCGGCGGTACCGTTCGGCGGGGCGTATCGCATGATCGACTTCGTCCTGTCGAATCTGGTGAACGGGGGCTTCTCACGAATCGCGGTGCTGACGCAGTACAAGTCGCACTCGCTGGACCGCCACATCACCACCACTTGGCGAATGTCGAACCTCATGGGCGACTACGTCACGCCGGTTCCGGCTCAACAGCGCCTGGGGCCGCGCTGGTACATGGGGTCGGCCGACGCGATCTACCAGTCACTGAACCTCGTGTACGACGAGCGTCCGGATTATGTCGCGGTCTTCGGCGCCGATCACATCTATCGCATGGACCCCGGGCAGATGCTCGACCAACATATGGACTCCGGCGCAGGGGTCACCGTGGCCGGAATCCGCATGCCCCGCTCAGAGGCGACGCCGTTCGGCGTCATCGAGACCGACGTCACCGGACAACGCATCACCGCCTTCCACGAGAAGCCCGCAGATCCGCCCGGGATTCCGGACAGTCCCAACGAGTCGTACGTCTCGATGGGAAACTACATATTCAGCACCGATGTCCTGGTCGAGTCCTTGAAGATCGACGCCGGCGACGAGGGATCCGTGCACGACATGGGCGGGAACATCATCCCGATGCTGACCTCGCAGGGACTGGCCCACGTCTACGACTTCTCCGACAACGAGGTGCCCGGCACGACCGATCGTGACCGGGGCTACTGGCGCGATGTGGGAAGCCTGGACGCCTACCACGACGCCCACATGGATCTGGTCAGCGTGCACCCGGTCTTCAACCTCTACAACCGCAAGTGGCCGATCCTGACCTATCTGGCGCCGCTGCCACCGGCCAAGTTCGCCCTGGGCGGCAACGCCCACGAGTCGATGGTGGGGGCCGGTTCGATCATCTCCGGCGGGCATGTCCGCCAGTCCGTGCTGTCGTTCGACGTGCGGGTGGCCGAGGGTGCTTTTGTCGAGGGAGCGGTGATCATGCCCGGCGTCCGGGTCGGCCGTAACGCGGTCATCCGCCGCGCGGTCATCGACAAGTACACCGACATCCCCGACGGCGCTCAGATCGGGGTCGATCTGGAACGCGACCGGGAACGGTTCACGGTCAGCGCCGGCGGTGTCGTGGTCATCGGTAAGGGTGCGACCGTCGAGCTGTGACGAACCTCCGGCAGGGTTGAAGATTACTAGCTCCGCGCGGCTCCTTGTCAGAAGGCAGAAGTTGACGTCGGTCCTGTCGCTACCGCGGGCAATCGCCGAGGTCGCCCCAGCGCCGTTGATCCCCGTTCAACCGGACAAACCCCCGGCCTTCGCCACCAATCCCGGCGTCGGGCGACCCAACCTGCTCCCCGAGCCATTCACTGGCGCGACACAGGGCGTCGGGTCAGGCCGGTGTCGTACCCCGGGCGTTTCGAGCGCAGACGGGGTCCTCGGTGGCGATGTTTCCCCGTCGCCCGTGGCGCGAAGGGGCAACCACCGATCCCGCCGAGTGAGGCGTCCAGCACGGCGACACCCGGCGTCGGCAGCGGCCAGTGCACTCGCATAGCCGGTGTTGCGCGTGTTGTGCACATGCACCCGCAATGGCACGTCTACAGCGTCGCGGACCGCGGAGATCCGCCTGTGCACATCACGCGGCACCGCAACGCCGATCGTGTCCGCGATCGCCAACTCGTCGATCCCGGCTGCGGCCACCTGCGTTGCCACATCCACCAGCCGGGACACTTCAACCTCACCCTCATAGGGGCAGCCGAAGGACGCTGAGAGGGTCACGCTCACCGGCAGTCCAGCGGCCCGGGCGCGCGGTGCGATGGCCTCGACCGCGGCGATCGCCTCGGCGGTGGTCATCGCCTGGTTCTTCTGCGAGAACGTGTCGGTGACCATGACCACGAGGTTGACCTCGTCCACGGCGGTTGCCCGCGCCCGTTCGAAGCCGCGATCGTTGAGCACCAGGCCGATGTAGGAGGCGGCATCGGGCTCCAACTGCTCGAGCACCGCTTCCGCATCGGCCATCTGCGGCACCCGCTTCGGGTTGACGAAACTGGCGACCTCGATCCGCTGCACCCCGGCCTCGACACAGCGGTTGATGAAGTCCACCTTGGTGGCGGTATCCAGGACGGTGGCCTCGTTCTGCAGGCCGTCGCGGGGCCGACTTCGACGATCTGGATCATTGCGCGTCGACCACTGCCCGGTCGGCCAGCCGCGGACGCAACCAGGCCAGCAACTCCTGGTGGACCGGGTGTTCAGGTAGCCGATCAATCCGTGCTCGTCAGTGTGGGTGGACCGCAGGACCAGGTCGAAACAACCGTCGGCCCAGCGGGTCGATCAGGACCTCCACCGACAGCAGGTCCGGGATCTGGCCCTGCATGCTGCGCAGGCGGGTGGCCGCCTCCACCCGGTCGGCCGGATCGTGCAGTTTCATCATGACGACGTGGGTGATCACGGCTCAATCGTAAGCCGCACCAAATGGGATCCGGGACGACATATCCGCGGTTCAGCCGAAGCGGCCGGAAATGTAGTCCTCGTGGCCTGCTCCTCCTGCGGGGTGAAGATTGTCTGCGTCGGCCCGGACTCCACGAGCCTGCCCGGCCGGCCGATGCTGGCGAGGTTGAAGAACGCTGTGGTGTCCGACACCCGGGCGGCCTGCTGCATGTTGTGCGTGACGATGACGATCGTGTAGTTGCGCTTCAGCTCGTGCACGAGGTCTTCCACCTTGCCGGTCGAGATCGGGTCCAGCGCCGACGCGGGTTCGTCCATCAACAGGACCTGCGGTTCCACCGCGATCGCCCGCGCGATGCACAGCCGCTGCTGCTGGCCGCCGGAGAGCCCCGACCCGGACGCTTCAGCCGGTCCTTGACCTCGTCCCAGAGGTTGGCGCCCGCAAGGACTTCTCCACCACCTCATCGGGTTCTGCCCTTGCGCCCGGCCCGGTCCAGTTTCAGCCCGGCGATCACGTTGTCGTAGATCGACATGGTCGGGAACGGGTTCGGCCGCTGGAAGACCATACCGACGGTCCGGCGCACGTTCACCGGTCCACATCCAGGGCGTAGATGTTCTCGCCCATCGAGCAGGACCTCGCCTTCGGTGTACGCGCCGGGATCACTTCGTGCATCCGGTTGAGGCTGCGCAGCTCGGTGGACTTGCCGCATCCGGACGGGCCGATGAACGCCGTCACCGACTGCGGCTCGATCGCCAGGTTGACACCCTCGACGGCCTTGAAGTCTCCGTAGTAGATATCAAGGTCCTTGATATCTATGCGCTTGGCCATTTCTGTCCTTTCCTAGGTCTATTGCCGCGCGGGGGCGGTGAGTTTGGCCACGAGCCGGGCCAGGGCGTAGAACATGACGACGACGATGATCAGGACGAGCGCACCGGCCCAAGCCCGAGGGTCGATCGACGCAGGCGTCCCGGCGGATCTGATCCCAGATGAATGTGGGCACCGAAGCTTGCGCCCCGGTGAACAGGTTGGGGTTCATCGACTGTGACAGGAACGTGGTCAGCAGCAGCGGCGCCGTCTCGCCGGCCACCCGCGCGATGGACAGCATGACCCCGGTGACGATGCCGCCGAACGCCGTCGGGATCACGATCCGCACGATCGTCTTCCATTTGGGCACGCCGAGCGCGTACGACGCCTCCCGCAGGTCATTCGGCACGATCTTGAGCATCTCCTCGGTCGACCGCACGATCACCGGGATCATCAGGATCGTCAGCGCCAAGGAGGCGGCGAACCCGGAGCGCTCGAAGCCGAACGTCAGCACCCAGAAGGTGTAGATGAACAGACCCGCGACGATGGACGGGACACCGGTCATGACGTCCACGAAGAACGTCACGAACGTCGCCAGCTTCCCTCGGCCGTACTCGACGAGGTAGATCGCGACCAGGATGGACAGAGGCACGGCGATCGCCGCAGCCATTCCCACCTGCAGCAGGGTTCCCACCAGCGCATGCGCCAGCCCGCCGCCCTCGCGCAGCGGCGAGACGTTGCGCATCGTGCCGGTGAGGAAGTCCCACGAGAACGCGCTGAGCCCTCGGATCGTCACGAACCAGGATCCACACCAGCGCCGTCAGCGCGATCAGGAAGGCCGTCCAGACCAAGGTGGTGGCGAGCCGGTCGACCGCGAACCTGCGCCCTCGACCCGGAAACTCCAGACGGTCTGGACCAGCATGTACATGAGGTACCAGATCACCAGGCTGCCGGCGATCCCCGCGGCCGGAGTCACCACCACGATGACCGCGGTGATGGCCGCGGCGATCAGCGCCGAGTACAACGTCCCCAGCCGAGGCAAAGTGCGCATCGCCAACTGCGAACTGAGGCCCTCCAGGACCTCCGCGTCGTCCTTGTCCATCACGCTCATGAGTTCGCTCCGGAGAATTCCTTGTGCTTGGCGATGATCGCACGGGCGATCATGTTGACCACCAGAGTGATGATGAACAGAATCAGACCGCTGGCGATCAACGCCGAGAGACCGATCGGTCCCGCCTCGTTCCACTTCAGCGCGATGTTCGCGGCAAAGGTGTTGCCGCCCGGTTCAGTGATCTGCCAGTTGATCTCGAAAGCGGCGGAGAGGATCAGCGCGACGGCGATCGTCTCACCGAGCGCCCGCCCGAGGCCAGCATGGTGCCGGAGATCATGCCCGGGCGACCGAAGGGCAACACCGCCATGCGGATCATCTCCAGCGGGTCGCACCGAGCGCCAGCGAGGCCTCCCGGTGGTCGCGCGGCACCTGGATGAACACCTCGCGGGACAGTGCGGAGATCGTCGGCAGGATCATGATCGCCAGCACCACTGAGGCGATGAAGATGGACTTGGTGTAGATGCCGATCTCGTTGTTGAACAACGGGATGAATCCCAAGTAGTCGTTGAGCCACTTGGTGATCCCCTCCATGTGGTTCATCAGGACTTGCAAGCCCCACAGGCCGTAGATGATCGACGGCACGGCGGCCAGAACGTCGATGACGAAGCCCAGCGACGTCGAAGCTCGTCGCGAGGCGAAGAAGGCGATGAATAGCGCGGTGCCGATCGCCACTGGTACGGCGATGATCATGGCGATCACTGACGAGATGGCGGTTCCGAAAGCCAGCGCCGCGATACCGAACACCGGCGGGTCCGCATCGGGGAACCACTCCTGGGTGGTGAAGAAGTTGCCGGTGTTGTTCTGGAAGGCCGGGATCGCCTTCCACACCAGGAAGGCCCCGATCGAGGCCATGATGAGCAGGACGAAGACCCCTGCACCCCGGGTCAGGTTGGTGAAGATCCGGTCCCCCAGCCGGACCGAAGACCCCCGGACGCTAGGGGCAGGTGCGTCCGGGGGCTTCAGGTCAGTACTCATCCGTTATGCGTCGATTCCTCAGGACAGCGAGTTGACAGCGTCGGCGACCTGGGTCTCGAGCTCGCCGGGCAGCGGCACGTAGCCGATACCGGAGAGCATCGACTGACCTTCGGTCGACGCCGTGTAGGTGAGGAAGCTTTGCGTCAGGGGCAGCGTGTCAGCGGCGTTCCCCGACTGGCAGACGATCTCGTAGGTCAGCAGGAGCACCGGGTAGGCGGCCGAGTCCTGCACCGCGTAGTCGATCTCCATCGTGAGGTCGCCCTCACCCGCGTCAGGGTTCGGAGTCACCTTTGCGCTGGCCAGACCAGCGGTCGCAGTGTCGGCGTTCGGCGCGACCGGTCCCCCACCGTTGTCCACCGAGGCCGCCTTCAGACCCTGGGTCTCCACGAAGGACAGTTCGACGTAGCCGATCGAGTTGGGCGTCGACTTCACCGATGCGGCAACACCGTCAGAACCCTTGGAGCCCTGGCCACCCTTGGCCGTCCAGTCCGAACCCGGCTCGTACGGCCAGGCGTCGGGAGCGGTCGCGGCCATCCACTGGGTGAAGTTGTTTGTGGTCCCCGAGCCGTCGGAGCGGTGGAACTGGGCGATGGGAGCGTCAGGCAGGCTGACCTCCGGGTTGACCTCGGCCAGGGCCGGGTCGTTCCAGTTCGTGATCTCGTTGTTGAAGATCTTGGCGGTCACGTCCGGGGTGAGGACGAGGTTGTCGACGCCCTCGAGGTTGTAGGTCAGAGCGATCGCGCCGCCCACCATCGGGATGTTGATCGGCGGTGTCGCATCGCAGCGAGCCGCGGCCTGCTGAAGTTCGTCACCCTCCATCGCCGAGTCGGATCCGGCGAATGCGACCTGGTTGTTGATGAAGTCGGCACGGCCGGCGCTCGAGCCCGGACGGCGAGTATTCGATGGTGGCACCTTCACAGGCGGTCTGGTAAGCGTTGATCCACTCGGTCATGGCGTTCTTCTGAGCGCTGGAACCCGAGGCCTTGATCGTTCCGGTCGCGCATTCGGCGCCGCCGATCATGCCGGCGGCTTCCGGAGAGCCGGAATCGCTCGCTGAATCGCCGGACGAACAACCGACCAATGCCAGGGCACCGGTTGCCGCCAGGACAGCGAACTTGCTAGAGCGGGCGAGTTTCACCCTTTCCTCCCAATGTAGTCATATCGACGTTCGAGACGCTACGGAGCGGTGGTGGACTGCCACTGAGCGTTCGGTGACCTGAAAGGTGAACAGCGGTCGACGCAACTGAAAACATCCTGGCCGACGGGTATATGTCACGAACGTGTCACCGCCCGGTGAGCAACACATGACAGGTTGTAGAAGAATCCGCGGTTTTGCTGCGCGCGCCGGTCCCTGCCAGGGTGTGAAGGCGCCGCGCGTTGGGTGGGCTGGCGGTGTCGGCCGGGGCGCCGGACGCTTGTCTGCGATTCTTGTGACGCCGATCCTCACTCGGATCTGTGAGCGGTTGAGGCAGAGGCAAACAGGCATGGACCCGCTCCCGGATGCGACCAAGTCAAAGGCTTCCCCAGTTCCCGCGATCGGCGATAGCCGGTTCGCTTGACATCTCGCGCCCCCGCCGAAGGCGCTTGGACCCCGCGGCACCCGCCCGCCTGCCGCCCCGGGGCAGGCGTTGGAGTTGCACGGCTCGCCCATCCCCGCGCCTGTACCCAACTCTGACGGATTTGCAGCAGGTCGACGCCAGTGTTCCGCCGCGCCGCACACGTAGCCGAGCTACGACTCCACGCGCTCGACCACGACCCGGTCGTGGGCACGATGGAAGATCACGGCCTCACCGGTGGATAGGCTCGTATCGGGGATCTGGCTGAGCCCTAGCCGACCCGCGATGTGCTGAAGCAGTTCGGGCAGAACCGGTCGATGCGTGCAGATCACCGCGGGTGCCGGATCCCCCAGGATCTGGTCGATGCGTTTCAAGGCCGCGGTGGGCGAGGAGGAGAAACCTTCTTCGCTGAGAAGCGGTTCGCGGGCGATCGTGGCGTGGGTGGCGTGGGCGAACGGTCGAACCGTGTCCAGACAGCGCAAGGAGTCCGAGGAATACACCTTGCGGATACCGAAGGCGTCGAGGACCTGTGACACCCGATCTGCGGCTGCCATTCCCGACGACGTCAGAGGTCGCTCCGCGTCCACCGCCCCCGAGTAGTCCGACCGTCGCATGGCGTCGGTGTGCCGCAGGACGACCAACGGGTTCGTCGCCGGGGCTGCCAGGGCGTCGCGCACGAGATCACCGTCGCGTGGGTAGCTGAGCATCGCGATGGCCGCCTCCGGACGTAACCACCGGAGTTCATCGATCTCCTTGTTCGGCAGGAAACCCGGACCCCCCGGACGTTCCCAGCCTACCCAGTAGTGCACAGTCTTGGCGCGAGATTCCACCCGGTATTGCTGGGTCTCCAGCGGCATGCCGAGCACGACGTCGCAGCCCGTCTCCTCGATCGTCTCCCGGCGCGCCGCTTCGACAGTGTTCTCACCGGGATCCAGCTTGCCCTTAGGAAGGGACCAGTCGTCCTGGCGCGGGCGATGCAGAACACACACGAGGGGGCCATCGGCATCCCTGCGGAGCAAAACCACCCCGGCCGCACGGATGGGCGACGTCGACTTGGCCATCAGGCCAACCGGGCCTTCTTGTGCGCTCGCTTGACACTGGGCCACAACTCGACGAAGTCGTTGCGCGCGAACAGTTCCTGCTCGAACTCGAACTCGTGCAGCAGTCCGAGACTGAAGCCCGACATTCCGTCGATCTCCGGGGCGGAGGCGAGTTCCTTCAGCGTCTGTTGCGCGACCCAGGCGTCCTGATGCTCCCCGAGCACCTCGGTGACCCCCGACAGCGCCTTGGCGAACTTCTTGACCTCCTCGCCCATCACGGGTGCTACCGCTTCGGCGGCGTACCGGGCCTTCTTCGCCCGGATGCGAGCCTCGTGCCAGGGGTGGGCTTCACCATCGAGTTCCAGGAGTTTGACCTCCTTGCGCAGCTTCTTCCACGCCTTCTCGACCAGCGCCGGCAATACGTCCTGGGCCGGGGCGTCGGCGGCGGCGTTCAGGCGCGGACTGCGCGCCGCGTCCACGAGGTTGTCGAGGAACTCCCGGTACCTCTGGGAGACCATCGCCTTCAAGGCGTGGTCGCGAGCGTCATGCCAGCGCTCGGACAACGCCGGATCAACCACCGCTCGGATGAGGGGCGCGAAGTCCTCGCCCACCTCGTCAGCGTGATGGTCGATACGGGCCTGGAGAACCTCGGTGTCGCGACTGACGCCCAGCTCCCCGGCGATCCAGCCCAACTCGGTGCGCAAAGCCTCCGCCCATTCGACGTCGAGCATCGGTTCGAAAACCTTGAGCCCGCTGCGCAACCGCCGGGCGGCCACCCGCATCTGGTGCACGCTGTCGGGCAGGTCGCGCCGGACCCGGACGTCCTGGGTCAAGAAGGCCCGGGTGGCGGCGGATGTGAGCGGTGACGGCCGCCCGCCGGGTCCTCCGGCCCCACGATCTGCGGGGCGGGAACGTCCGGCGGTTCCTGGGTGACCGGGACCGAGCGCGGTCACCGCTTTGGGGGTGTCGCCGGGCCGGCCCCCAGCGCCTCCAACGCGGCGACCACCGGCGAGCTGCGCGTCGGGCGTCAGGGCCACCACCTGCAGTTCCCGGAAGCGCGCCGCGATGTGCTCGCCGTCAGTACCGAGACCGTGTCATCGAACAATTCCGCGAACGGCCCGCCCCTCGGCGTCGTACAGCAGGTAGGGCGTGCGCTCGGTGCGCAGCCTGGCGACCGGCTTCACGGTGCGTTGCGCGCGTACGCCAGGATCAAGTCCCGCATCTCGTGGGGCACTTCGCCGACCGCCCCCGCTGTCAGCGGTAGGTGGACCTCCTCCCGGACACCGGGCTGCGATTCCACCGGCAACTGCAGGTGCCAGCCCTCATCAACGCCGCCCTGCCGCCGGCGCAGTGTCACGTCCCAGCGCGCGAGGCGCAGGTCGTTGGTGTCGTGGTAGACCGCCGACAGGTTGCGCATCGACCTGCCGCTTGGCCCGCGAGACACCGGCCCCGGCCGCTGAGAGGTCCGGCAGTCGGAACAAGCCATGGACCCGCAGGGTGTGCGTGGCGATGGAACCGTCGGGCACGGTGGGGGTGTCGTCATCGGCGGCGGATGGACTCGCTTCAGTCTCCGGGTCCACTTGCGGCGGTTCCAGAACCTCCGCGTGGTCGATCGTGACCACATCCACCGGCGGCTCACCTCGATCGCGTCCTCGGAGGCTGGTAGATCTCGTCCTCGGGATCGTCGGGCAACTGCGCGGCCCGGGTGTCCGGCGGTGTCGGATCTTCGACTACCTCGTTGTCCGGGTCGCCCATGACTGTCATCCTCCGCGTAGGTGCTTGCGCCGGATCATGTACGCCTGGAAGTCCTCCAGCTGGCCACCGTCCGGCGCTTTGTTGTGGATCCATTGTCCGTCAGGCTCCAGATCCCACGCCGAGGTACCCGGGTCGAAGCCCTTGTCGAGAATCTCACCGACGTAGGCGATCTGATCCGGGCCCTGCAACGACACCAGCGTTTCCACCCGGCGGTCGAGGTTGCGGTGCATCAGGTCGGCGGAGCCGATCCATACCTCCGGGTCCCCGCCGTTGAGGAACTCGTACGCCCTGGAGTGCTCAAGGAAGCGGCCCAGGATGCTGCGGACCCGCAGGTTCTCGCTCATGCCGGGCACCTGTGGGCGGATCGCGCAGATCCCACGGACCAGGACGTCCACCGGCACCCCGGCCATGGATGCGCGATACAGGGCGTCGATGACCTTCTCGTCGACGATCGAGTTGCACTTGAACCGGACGCGGGCCGGCAGGCCCGCCTCGTGGTTGGCGATCTCCTTGTCGATGCGCTCGAGCAGGCCCGACCGGATCGAGTGCGGGGCCACCAGCAGGCGGTCGTACTCGGTGTGCATCGAGTAGCCCGACAGCTGGTTGAACAGGTTGGCGACGTCCTGGCCGACCTGGTCGTCCACGGTGAGCAGCCCGAAGTCCTCGTACAGCCGGGCGGTCTTGGGGTGGTAGTTGCCGGTGCCGATGTGGCAGTAGCGGCGCAGCCGCTCGCCGTCGTCGCGCACGACCATCGACAACTTGCAGTGGGTCTTCAGGCCGACCAGCCCGTACACCACGTGCACACCGGCGCGCTCAAGTTTTCGCGCCCACTTGATGTTCGCGCTCTCGTCGAAACGGGCCTTGATCTCGACCAGGGCCAGAACCTGCTTACCAGCCTCCGCCGCATCGATCAGGGCGTCGATGATCGGCGAGTCACCCGAGGTCCGGTACAGCGTCTGTTTGATCGCCAGCACCTTCGGGTCGGCGGCCGCCTGCTCCAGGAAACGCTGCACGCTGGTGGAGAACGAGTCGTACGGGTGGTGCAGCAGCACGTCGGTCTGCCGCATCGCCTCCAGCACGTTGGGCGCGCTGGCGCTCTCTTTGTTCTGCATCAACGCACGGTTGGTCTTCGGCACGAACGCGGGGTCGGACAGGTCCTCGCGGTTGAGCCCGACGAACGCCCACAGCCCGCGCAGGTCCAGCGGCCCGGGCAGCACGAACACCTCGTTGTCGGCGACTCCGAGTTCACGGATCAGCAGATCCAGCACGTGGGGGTCGATCGACTCCTCGACCTCGAGTCGCACCGGCGGCCCGAACCGGCGCCGCAACAGCTCCTTCTCCAGGGCCTTGAGCAGGTTCTCGGCGTCGTCCTCCTCGACCTCGAGGTCCTCGTTGCGGGTCACCCGGAAGGTGTGGTGCTGCAGCACCTCCATGCCGGGGAAGAGCTGGTCGAGGTGGACGGCGATGACGTCCTCGAGTGGGACGAAGCGCGAGTTGCCCACCGCGAGGAAGCGGTCCAGCGAGGGCGGCACTTTGACCCGCGCGAACAGCTCGTTGCCGGTCTCGGGGTTGCGCACCACCACGGCCAGGTTCAGCGAAAGGCCGGAGATGTACGGGAACGGGTGCGACGGGTCCACGGCCAGAGGGGTCAGCACCGGGTAGATCTTGTCCCGGAACAGCGTCGCGAGTTTGGCGCGGTCCTCGTCGTCGAGTTCGGCCCAGCGAACCAATGTGATGCCCTCGGCGGCCAAAGCTGGGCGGACCTCGTCGCTCCAGCACTCGGCCTGCCGGCGCATGAGGTCATGGGCGTGCACCAGCACCGCGTCGTGGACCTCGCGTGGGAGCAGACCGCTGGCCGCTCGCACGGCGATTCCTGCGGCGATGCGGCGCTTGAGGCCGGCCACCCGCACCATGAAGAACTCGTCGAGGTTGGAGGCGAAGATCGCCAGGAACTTGGCGCGTTCCAGCAGCGGCAGGTCCTCGTTCTCGGAAAGCTCCAGCACCCGCTGGTTGAACGCGAGCCAACTCAGTTCACGATCGATGAACCGGTGTTCTGGCAATTCGGGTGGGTCTCCCACCCCGTCAGGTGTCTGGGCGGTGGCGGTGCTCATGTCCCCCAGCGTGCCAGAAACCCCATGGGGGTTCCCAACCGAGCCTGCCGCATACTGCGCATCGCAGTCCGAGCGCACAAACCCAAGCCGTGTGTAAAGCCCCACGGCTGAAGAATTGTCGGCGTCCACGTAGAGCATCACGTCATGCAGCCCCAGCCCCTGCAGGTACTTCAGTCCCGCGACGGTCAACGCCGATCCGAGGCCGGTTCCCCGCGCACGTGGCGCCACCCCCAGCACATAGACCTCACCAGTCCGCTCGTGGGCGTGCTCGCTGCCACCGTGGACCTTCGTCCAGTGGAATCCGACCAGGCCCTCGTCGTCGAAGGCCAACAGGAAGCCGTCGGGATCGAACCAGGGCTGCTTGAGGCGTTCGGCGAGGTCGTCGGCGTTCCATCCGCCCTGGTCCGGCAGATCGGCGAACGCTACAGCGTTGAGTTCCAGCCAGGCCGCAGCGTCCTGCGGGCTGAATGGGCGCACCTGCACACCCTCGGGCAGGCCACGGTCCGGCAGATCCTGCAAGGTGCGCGTGTAGCGGCACAGCAACCGGACTTGCTGCAGCCCCGCCCCGGTGGCCAGCGCATTCGCTGCCGGCAGCTGCCCGTGCGCCCACAGCCGAACCCCCGGGCCGCCGGCGGACAGGATGTTCTCCAGCAGCGCCTGGCCGATCCCGCGGCCCCGTGCGCCGGGATCCACGAGGAACTCCGCGACCGGTTCTTCCCCGGAGGACAGGAACGCGTAGCCGACGATCTGCCCGTCCTCGTGCGCCAGCGCATGCCGTTCCTGATTCCCACCTCCGGCCAGCAGATGTAAATAGCTGTGCTCGGAGATCGCCGAAACCCCGTCGGCGGCGCTGACTCGGTCGAGCATGGCGTCGACCTGCTCGACCTGCGACTCGGTCAGCCGTTGCTGCCATGTGATCGGGACACTCACGATGTGAACTCCGACTCCAGATCGGTGCGTGGTGGCACCAAGCGGTAGCCGACGTTGCGCACGGTGCCGATCAACGCCTCGTATTCGGGCCCGAGTTTCGCCCGCAGCCGACGCACGTGGACGTCGACCGTCCGGGTGCCCCCGAAGTAGTCGTAGCCCCAGACCTCCTGCAGCAGTTGGGCGCGGGTGAAGACCCGGCCCGGGTGCTGGGACAGGTACTTCAGGAGCTCGAACTCCTTGTATGTGAGATCCAGTACCCTCCCGCGCACAGTGGCGGTGTAACTGGACTCGTTGATGAGCAGTTCACCGTGCTGGATCTCAGATTCGCCGTTCTGCTCGGACGAGGTGGACCTGCCCAGAGCCAGCCGGACGCGGGCCTCGAGTTCGCCTGGGCCCGCCGTGTCCAAAACGATGTCGTCCACGCCCCAGTCGGCCGAAACGGCGGCCAGACCACCTTCGGTGACGATGAGCAGGACCGGCAAGTCCGAGCCGGTGGCCTTCAGCACCCGGCACAGACTGCGGGCGCCCGGTAGGTCCCGGCGGGCGTCGACGAGGATCAAGTCGGCGTGCGGGGCGTCAAGCAGGGCCGCGGCCTCGGCCGGGAGAACCCGCACCTGATGGGACAACAGGCCCAGGGCGGGCAGCACGTGGTCACTGGGTTCGACCGCATCGGTCATCAGCAGAAGACTGCTCATCGCGCCACCTCTTGCGTACACGATATGGCAGAGACCGGATTCGCACGGACCGGACCGCACCGTGGGGGAAACCAGCCAGTGCTGATGCGCATCGCTGCCCGACCTCGACCTCAGGCCGGAATCGCCTCTCCCAGTGCCGAGATCACGTCGGCCTTGCGCGGCTGACCCGACGCCCGGCGCACGATGCCACCGTCGGCGTCCAGGACCAGGACCGTCGGCGTGCGGGAGATGTTCAGCTCCTGGGCGAGGTCGAGGTACTCGTCCACATCGAGGTCGAGATGCTTGACCCCGGGCACCATCTGCGCGACCTCTTGCAGGATGCGGCGGGTGGCCCGACAGGGGGCGCAGAAAGCCGACGTGAACTGCACGAGTGTGGCCTGTTCGCCGAGTTCATCCCCCAGTTGGGAGGAGGTCAACCGGTCACCGGCCGTTCGGTGGCTGCGCAGCCGACCGTTGGCGACCCGGTGCCACACACCGAATCCGGCCAGCAGCACGCCGATCACGAGGAGAATCCACACACCGGACATGTTGTGCAAAACACCTCCCATACCGCGGACATTCCCACTGCGCGGTTTATCCTGGTCGAACGCATCCCCCGATGGAATGCATGAGAAAGGTTTCGGGTTATCCCAACAGCACCCATCACGCCGAAAGACTTGAGAGAGCCCACAGTGATAGACCCCCGCGGCACCCGATTCTCCGCTGCCATCACCACCCTCGTGCTGGCACTGGTCATCGTGACCACACCCAGTCCCGCCGCCACCTTCCTGCTCAGCCTGCAGACGCTGGTCTTCGCCTTCGGTGCCATCCTCGGCCCGAGTGCGCAGCCGTACGGCTGGTTGTTCAAGAAGGTCGTGCGTCCCCGTCTCAAGGCTCCCTCGCACACCGAGGACGCCCTTGCGCCGCAGTTCGCGCAAGCGATCGGGCTGGGCTTCGCGCTGGCGGCCAGCATCAGCATGCTCTTCGCCTGGACCCTGGGCGTGTGGATCTTCGCCGGATTTGCACTGTTCGCGGCTTCACTGAACGCCGCCTTCGGGTTCTGCCTCGGCTGTGAGATCTACCTGCGTGTGCGCAAGTTCATCCCCGCCTCGGCGATGCCTAAGCAGCAGGACGGTCACCTCGTCGATGTGCGTCGCAGCGCCGAGGTTGGAGACCAGACATCACCGAGCCTGGGATGAGCAAGCGGCTCGTCGTGCACCTGACAACCGACGAGCCGGAGAAGACCGCGACCGCTCTGACCGTGGCGATGACCGCGGCGGCCGGCGGGGCAACGGTGGATCTGTGGTTGTCAGGACCGGCCACGATGTTCGCAGTGGTGGACCGCGAGCCCCAACTCGACCTGGAACTCGCCCCGGACCCGCGGCAGGCGCTGGCTCTGGTCTCATCGGTGTCCGTGTGCAGCCAGTGCGCGGCACGGCGGGGGTTGAGCGACGACGATCTGCACGCCGGTGCCCACATCGCCGGGGCGACCAGCCTGGTCGAGCTGCTACTGGCGGATGGCACGCAGGTGGTCACGTACTGACGATCAGTTCGGTCGTCCAGCGTGACCCGCGTCCGATCCCGCCGCCACGCACTAGGCTGTATCCATGACCGAGTTGTTCTTCACGTCGCTGCTGGTGCTGGTGACGCTGATAATCATGTGGTTCTCCGTATACGTGCTCTACCGCTTGTTCAAGAGTGACTAATGGACCTGCCTGACGAAGTACTGCCGCTGTCCTGGCTACTGGGCCAATGGGTCGGCGTCGGCACCGGCCATTACCCCACGATCGAAGACTTCCGCTTCGGCCAGGAACTCTCGTTCACCTGCGACGGGCGTCCTTTCATCGCGATGAACTCCAGGTCGTGGATCCTCGACGACGAGGGCAACCGGGTCCGCCCCGGCGCCACGGAGGCAGCATTCTTCCGCCCCCGCCCCGACAACCAGTTCGAGGCCCTTTTCAGCCATCCCACCGGTTTCGCGGAGGTGTGGCACGGCCGCGTCACCATCGCCGACATCCAGGACGCCCGCATCACCCGGGCGAGTCTGGAGATGACCACCGACACGGTCATGCGCACCGAGAGCGCCAAGGAGTACATCGGGGGCCAGCGTCTCTACGGCCTGGTACCCGACGGCGACCTGGCATGGACGTTCGACATGAGTGCGGTGGGCGAACCCTTGACCAACCACCTGGCCGCCAAACTCCAACGCGTGTGAACGACGGTTTCGAAGCCCGGCTGCGCGACGGCGGCTACCGGCGCACCGACCAGCGCCGCGACGTGTGGGAGACGGTGGAGCGCCTGCGCCACGCGACCCCCGACCAGATCGCTGCGCAGTTGCCAGGCGTCGACACATCCACCGTCTACCGAGCCCTCGACGTCCTGCTCGATGTGGGCCTGATCACCCACACCCACATCGGCCATGGCGCCCCGGTGTACCACGCCGTCGACCCCACCCCACACATGCACCTGGTGTGCCAACAATGCGGAACCCAGGCATCGGCCGGCGTGGCCCTGGCCGACGGACTTCTGCAGGCCCTTGTGCGCGAACACGGCTTCGCCGCCGACCTCGACTACATCTCCCTGCCGGGATTGTGTGCCGAATGCCGAGGCTCCGCAACGGTTCAGCCGTCAGAGTGACCGGGGACTGGCAGCCACGCTTGCGCATGGTGGACCTCGCTGTGCGGATCGGGGGCAGTCTCGGTGGACTGGCGGCGCGTGGAGCATTGGCCCTCTCGGGCGTGGAGGCGTAGACCAAAGCGACGGTTAGGCGCCGCGCCGTGCCACAGACGTTGGAGTTAGGTACACGCGTTGGAGATCGGTACACACGTTGGAGATCCACGGGCCGCGCAACTCCAACGGCCGTGCGCTTGTCCAACGGACGTACGTAACTCCAACGCCTGCGCCCGGAGGGGGTGCTCCGCGCACCGCGCCGGGCCGGGTGCTCGCGCGCGTCGGCCCACAGCCCGTGAGAGTTGGGTACACACGTTGGAGATCGGCACACGTTGGAGATCGGCACACACGTTGGAGATCGTTGGGATCGGTACGTTGGAGCGTTGATTCCACCGGCTACAACACGTGGTTTCAGGCAGGGGTAGTCGTTGGCAGCGGCGGAGGTTCAGGGTGGGTCGGGGGCGGGCGTTGAGTTGCGCGGCGATGTGGTCGAGGTCGGCGGCGGTGTAGGTGGACAGGTCGGCGCCTTTGGGTAGCCAGAACCGCAGGAGTCGGTTGGTGTTCTCGTTGCTGCCGCGCTGCCATGGGCAGGCGGGGTCGCAGAAGTAGACCGGCAGATCCAGGGCCAGCTGGATCTCGGGATATCGGGCCATTTCGGTGCCCCGGTCGTAGGTGATCGACCGGCGTAGATGCTCGGGTAGTTTCTTCATCTGCCGGATCATCGCCGCGGCGACCTCGTCGGCGCTGTGACCGTTGGGCAGGTGTAACAAGACCACGAACCGGGTGGTCCGTTCGACCAGGGTGCCGACCGCGGAGCGGTTGCCAGCACCGAGGATCAAATCGCCTTCCCAAGCGGGGGGGGTCACGGATCGTGAACGCGTCGCGGTAGGGGTCCCGGCGTCGCCACGGCCTGCGTGCTGCTTGCGGCGCAAACGACAGTTTGCAGTACAGGCCGGCTACCCGCGACTGCACGTATAACGCCCGGTAGACGCGTGACTCACCACTATCTTCGCAGACCCCGCTCGCAGGCCAGCACCCTCCTGCGAAAGCAGACAGCCCTGATCCATCCACGCTCGATCCGCGCGCACACCGGGGCCGCCACGGCCCCGGCCAGACGGGCTGATCTCGCGGCTGATCACCGACTTACAACGGCCCAGGAAATCCGCGATCGCGCCCTGGGTCATCCCCCAGCGCAAACCCGCCGCGATCGCCTGCCGATCCGCCAACGTCAACGCCCGGCGCTGCCTCGGCTCGTCAGGGTCACCGGAAACAAATCCGCAACGCCACCACCCTCTTCGCCCCATAAGGTTGCATAGGGGCAAGCCTGGCCCCACCACTTCACCGACCAACGCACAACTCGGCTACGGCCCGGTTAACGACCAGCCCGAACACCGAGGGACACGAACCAGCACGAGTCCATGACGACTCCACACCACCATGAAACAATTCCTTCACCAGAAGGTCGACCGGTTGAGGCAGAGGAGAACCACGGACCGCGCAACTCCAACGGCCGTGCGCTTGTCCAACGGACGTACGTAACTCCAACGCCTGCGCAGCGGCGAGAGCACCGGCCCGCAGGTCGTGAAAGATCGGCGAGGTCGCGACCTGCCAGTGATCCGGTCACGGCCCGTCGGAGCGCAAATGGGCTCAACGGAGCAGCAGACCAGCCGGTCCCGCGGCCACAACGTGAAACATCCGCGGGCTCTGCGGTGTTGCACAGAGCATGACCCATTTCGGCGACCCCTTCCGCGAGCAGAAATCCCTGTCGGCCGGAGAGGGCTGGGTGGAGTTGGACACCCGCAGCGTGGTGTCAGTGACCGGGTCCGATCGCATCCACTGGCTGGACTCCCTGACGTCGCACCGCATCGGGCCAGAAGCCTCGACGCAGGCCCTCATCCTCGATCCGCACGGCCACATCGAATACGACCTGCACATCGTCGACGACGGCGAGTCCACCTGGCTCATCGTCGACGGCGCAACCGTCGACAACCTCGTCACCTACCTGAACTCGATGCGGTTCATGGCGGACGTGGCGGTCGCGGACGTCAGTGCCGCCCACCACGTTGTGTGGGTGCCGCGGCGCGAGGAGCACGACGGCCACCCGACGTGGCTGATTCCGCTGGAGTTCGCCGGGTTGGGAACGACCCCGTCGGGGGAGGACCGGGGCGGCACGGCTGACAAATACGTTCCCGCCCGACCGGACCGCCTGGTCGGCGCCGAAGTGATCCTCCCCGTCGGCGAGGTGCCGGAGGGCCCCCAGTGCGGTTCGTGGGCGTTGAACGCCTTGCGCATCGCCGCCGGGTTCCCGGTGGTCGGTGTCGACTCCGACCACAAATCCCTCCCGCATGAGCTCGGCCTCATCGGCCCAGCGGTACACCTGGCCAAAGGCTGCTACCGCGGCCAGGAGACCGTCGCCCGCCTGCACAACATGGGACGCCCGCCCCGGCGCCTGGTACTGCTGCACTTCGACGGCGCGCTGCCGGACCCCGGCACCGAGGTTCTGCGCGGCGAGAAAGTCGTAGGCAGGCTCACCTCCGCGGCCCAGCACCACGAGCTCGGCCCCATCGGCCTGGCGGTCATCAAACGGTCCGTTCCGCTGGAAGAGCCCATCTACGTGGAAGGCGTGGTCGCCTCCCAGGAGCAGATCGTCGCCGCCGAGTGACCGTCCGGCACCGCCAGAACCCCAGTGATTCAACACCCAAGGAGACCCTCATGATCACCATGTATTCAACATCCTGGTGCGGCTACTGCATCCGGCTGAAGTCGCAGATGAAGCGCGCAGGCCTGAACTTCCAGGAGATCAACATCGAGCACGACCCAGCGGCGGCCGAGTTCGTCGGCAGTGTCAACGGCGGCAACCACGTCGTACCGACCGTCGTACTCCCGGATGGGTCGGCTCTGACCAATCCCAGCATCGGGCAAGTCCTGTCCGCAGTGAACTGAGGCGCTCAGGCCCGCCGGCTGCGCCGGTACGGACTCACGTGCGGATCGCCCTGGATCCAGAAGCGCCAGTTCCAGTCCGCGGCTTTGCTCACTCCGACCCGTGGACCTCGGCTGAACGTCGCAACGGCGTCCGGGGCGGACAACTGCAGACGTCCGCTCCGCAGGTCGACGCCGCTGTCAGCCGCAGTCACGCCCAGCGCCTGCCCCAGCCGGCCGGGGCCGCGTGCCAGTATGTCGCTGCCTGATCGACGCGCCCGGGCGAGCTCCACACCCGCCACGACCTCTCCCGCACGCAGCAGGACTCCGCCTCCCACTCCTTCGGGATGACACACCACGTTCAGGCACCAATGGACGCCGTAGCTCAGGTAGACGTAGGCGTGTCCAGGCGGGCCGAACATAACGGCGTTCTTGGCGCCCGGTCCCCGGAATGCGTGGCTAGCCGGGTCACGCTGTCCGGCGTAGGCCTCGACTTCCACGATCCGAACGGCCACCACATCGTCGCGGATCGTGGCGCCCAGCAGCAGCGGCGCCACCTCCTCGGCCGGACCTGCGAGCGCGGCGAACAGATCGACGGTCACGCAGACCAGTGTCCCCGAACTCGTGGCAATCGATCGAGGCGGCCGTCACCGCGTGCGCTGGATCTGGGACATGATGGCGTCGATGGCTGAACTCACCGATCGCGACGTGCTCAGTATGCGACTGGCCAACCTGCGCTTGAGCGTGCCCGGCGATAGCCCCGCCGACCTCGTGGACTGGTTCGGGGCGATGCAGGCCCAGGATCTGGCCAGCGGCAAATGGTCGCTGGGGGTGCGGATCCCCGGCAGCCGCGAGGCGGACATCGATGCGGCACTGGCCTCGGGCGAGGTCATCCGCACCTGGCCGATGCGCGGAACCATTCATCTGATCCACCCGCAGAACGCGCGCTGGATGCTGGAACTCACCGGTTCCCGGGCACTCATGGGCCTGCAGAAG
Organism: Micrococcales bacterium; assembly: GCA_016719135.1. GTDB lineage: Bacteria > Actinomycetota > Actinomycetes > S36-B12 > UBA10799 > JADKAV01. The sequence goes on from JADKAV010000025.1 coordinate 21,617, forward strand.
CGCTGGGACTACCTCGGGCTGGACAGGCAGACCGTCGACCGGGCCGCCGACGTGCTGAGGGATGCGTTGCGCGGCGGCAACCGGCTCACCCGCGGGCAATGCCTGGACGTGTTGTCCGACGCGGGGATCGACACCGGGCCGGGCCGTTCGTATCACCTCCTGTGGCACACCGCCCAGATCGGCGTGACCTGCATCGGGCCGAACGAGGGCAAGGAACAGACCTTTGTTCTGCTCGACGATTGGGCGCCCGAGCAACGCACACCTGACCGCCAGGAGGCCCTGGCACGCACGGCGCAGATGTACTTCCAAAGCCACGGCCCGACGACGCGCTTGGACTTCCAGGGCTGGACCGGCCTGACTGCGACCGACACGAAAGCGGCCATCGACCAAGCAGACCTTCAACGCGCGACCTGGGACGGCCGGGAGGTCTTCTTCGTCGACTCCGAACGCCCGGAACCACCAAAGGCCCTGCTTCTGCCCGGGTTCGACGAATACATGCTGGGCTACAAGGACCGCGGACTGTTCCTTGATCCCGCTGACAGCGACAAGATCGTGCCCGGCGGGAACGGCATGTTCAAGGCGACCGTCGTGGAACGCGGGAAGGTCGTGGGCACCTGGCAGCGCAAGCCCCTGAGCAAAAAGCTGAGAGTCACGATCAGCGCGTTCTCCCCCCTCACGAAGACAAGCCGCGAAGCCATCGAAGCGCGCGCCGGCGAGTACGCGTCCTACACGGGTCGTGAGCTCGACCTGCGCTTCGGCTGACGACGACCCGGACACGCACGACGTCAGCCTCCCTGATCAGGCACGGCAGTGCCGATAGCGTCACCTGCCGGGAGGTCCCATGTCCAAAACCCCGGCCACACCACCACCCGGCCTCGAACCGGGTGCTTTGAGCGGCCCGTTGGGTCGATGGATGCGCCGCCCCCTGCCGCCGTGGAGCGCCCACGCATTCGTCGTCTTCATCCTGCTGGTTCTGGTCACGTGGGCGGCAACAACCCTGTTCGGCCGGGTGCGATACCTCATGTGGTGGGGACTGGTCGCGGCCTTCCTGTATTTCGCGATGGCTCCCGCGGTGGACTGGCTGGTGCGTAAAGGACTCAAGCGGGGCCTGGCCACCGGTGTGGTGATGCTGGGGCTGATCGTCAGTGTCCTGGTTTTGTTGATCGCGATGACTCCGTTGATCGTCAGCGAGACGGAGACGATGATCGCGGACGTACCGGGCATGATCAACAATCTGAAGGACTTCGCAGGCCGTTTCGGTGTCGACGTGAACGCCCTGGACACCGGTCAGCAGGCACAGTCGGCGCTGACTGCGCTGCAGGGGCATCTACCCGATCTCGCCGGCGGGGCGTTGAGTCTGACCAGCGCACTGCTCGGCGGCCTGTTCGAATTCTTCGTCATTCTGCTGTTCACGTTCTTTCTGCTGGCCAATCAGGACACGTTCCGGCGCTTCCTGCTCTCCCTGATGGCGCCCGGCACCCAGAGCGTGGTCGGACAGGCGTGGGACATCGCCGTGTACAAGACCGGTGGCTATCTGTACTCAAGGATCCTCACCGCGTTCCTGGCCGGTTCGGTCGTGGGAGTGACCCTGTGGCTGCTCGACTGTCCCTACGCCCTGGCGCTGGCCATCTGGTACGGCCTGATCTCGCAGTTCCTGCCGATGATCGGAACCTACGTGGCGGCGGCGCTGCCCCTGCTCATTCTCCTGACCCGCAACCCTGCCGATGCCCTCATCTTCCTGATTGTGCTGGCCGCCTGGGTGCCCTTCCAGGACTACGTGATCAGCCCGCGGGTGTCGGCCAAGACGATGCAACTGGCACCGGCCGCCGCGGTGATCTCGCTGCTGATCGGAGGGGCGGTGTTCGGCCCGCTGGGAGCCTTCCTGGCCCTGCCGGCGGCCGCTGTGATCCAGAGTGTGGCCACCGCCTTCTTCCCACGCCACACCGTCGTGGAGAGCGCGGCAATCCGCGGAAGCTGAGCACTCGCCGCGACCAGGCCCGCGAACCGGAAACCACGCCCCTGACCGCGCCGCTAGTCCCGGACCGCGAGGACCACCGTGTCCAAAGCAACCGCCCCGTCGACGGGACGCTGTGCCAATTCGGCCACCTCGATGCGCAACTCCGACAGCGCGGCCACCGTGTTCTCCACCGTGTAGCAAACATCCGGGTCGGGAGGACCGCCGTGACCGTTGTCGACATTGGCCTTGTCATGTGCCACGACGAAGACCGCACCGCCGGGTTGCAACCATTCGGCGGCGCGGCGCAGGATCCGGCGCTGGTGCTCGTCGGGAACCTGCAGATACGACAGGAGAACCAGGTCCACCGGTGTTGTGGGGTGGTAGTGGTCGACGTCACTGACGACCGTGGCCAGTTCAACCTGCGCCTCAAAGGCCATCGATCGCGCCTTGGCCAGACCCGCCGCTGAGAAGTCGACCGCCGTGACGTCCCACCCCTGCGTGGCCAGCCACACCGCATTGCGGCCCTCGCCGGCGCCGAGGTCTACGGCCATGCCGGGGGTCCGGCCACTCAAGTACTGCGCCACGAACAAGTTCGGCGTCGCACTCCACACCAATTCGGAATCCTGATACCGGTCGTCCCACCCTTGTGCATCCACGCCTTCATTCAATCAGCCGCTCGGACTACCCTGCGAATCATGACCGATCGCGCCGGAACCCCCGCACAACCCGACGACCTGGTGGACGTGGCACGTCTGATCACCGCGTACTACACAGAACACCCAGAACCCGACGACCCCGGACAGCAGGTCAGTTTCGGCACATCCGGGCACCGGGGCTCCAGTTTCAAGACGAGTTTCAACGACGATCACATCGCTGCGACGACTCAGGCGATCTGCGAGTACCGGGCGGCGCAGGGCATCGACGGGCCCCTGCTGATCGGCCGGGACACCCACGGTCTGTCAGAACCCTCGTACGCCACCGCATTGGAAGTTCTGGTCGCCAACGACGTCACCGTGCTGGTCGACGCGGACGACGGTTTTGTCCCCACCCCAGCGATCAGCCATGCGATCCTCACGCTCAACGCGCAGGGGCGCAAAGCCGACGGCATCGTCGTGACGCCTTCTCACAACCCTCCGACCGACGGTGGCTTCAAGTACAACCCGCCCGACGGCGGCCCCGCTGACACCGCCATCACCGGCTGGATCCAGAACCGCGCCAACGACCTGCTTCGGGCGGACCTGCAGGGCGTCCGGCGGATCCCGCTGTCACGGGCACGCGCGCAGGTTCAGAGCTTCGACTTCATCGCCGACTACGTTGAGGACCTGCCCTCGATCCTGGATATCGACGCCATCCGCTCGGCCGGCGTCCACATCGGCGCGGATCCGCTGGGAGGCGCCAGTGTCGCCTACTGGGCGGCGATCGCTGAGCGGCTGCGCCTGGACCTCGACGTGGTCAATCCGAGAACCGACCCGCAGTTCGCGTTCATGACCCTCGACTGGGACGGCAAGATCCGGATGGACTGCTCGTCGCCGTATGCGATGGCCTCGCTGGTTGCGGCCAAGGACCAGTACCAGGTGGCCACCGGCAACGACGCGGACTCCGACCGCCACGGCATCGTGACCCCGGATGCGGGTCTGATGAACCCGAACCACTACCTGTCCGTGGCAATCGACTATCTGTTGAGCCATCGCGACGGATGGTCGCCTCAAGCCGGTGTCGGCAAGACGCTGGTCAGTTCGTCGATGATCGACCGAGTCGTGGCCGGCCGCGGACGCAGCGCGCTCGAGGTGCCGGTGGGCTTCAAATGGTTCGTGCCGGGCTTGCTGAGCGGGGACGTGGTCTTCGGTGGCGAGGAGTCCGCTGGCGCCTCCTTCCTGCGCAAGAACGGGACCACCTGGACCACAGACAAGGACGGAATCCTGCTGGCTCTGCTGGCCAGCGAGATCATCGCCACCACCGGCCAGACGCCCAGCCAGCACTACGCGGCGCTGACCGAGCAGTACGGCACCAGCCACTACGCACGCATCGACGCACCCGCCGACCGCGAGCAGAAAGCCAAGCTCGCCGGGTTGGCCGCCGAACAGGTCACCGCACGGGAACTGGCCGGGGACCCCATCACTGCGGTGCTGACCAGCGCTCCGGGCAACGGTGCGGCGATCGGTGGGCTGAAGGTGCAGACCGAGAACGCATGGTTCGCGGCGCGGCCGTCGGGCACTGAAGACGTCTACAAGATTTACGCGGAGAGTTGGGTGAGCGCCGAGCACCTGGAGCAGGTCCAGCGGGCAGCGCGCGAACTCGTCACGGACACCCTTGCGTGAGTGGGATCGAGTCACGGCGACGCCGGGGCACCGACTGACCGTCCCTTGGTACGCGTGTCTGGCGTCATTGCGGTGCTTCGGATTTGACTGAATTTACCGGTGTTCGGGCGTCCGGCGGTGGCGGCCTGGCACACGCTTCGCCGTCCTGCCCTAACAGTGTGTGTGTGCGGGGGTCGTGGACCACCAGTGATGCCCGGATCGCCGCGCCGCGAGGCTCGGTGACCCACCGAGGTGGTGGTTGACCACGCAGGTAGGTGAGTATCGGCGGGCGGTGTCGGTGGTGGCCGCGGCTTTCCTCGAAACGACTGCTGACCAGCGGTTCGGTCCAGCCTCGCCATCGACTGGGGGCCACCGGTCGCACCCTCGGCTCCGCTGCGGCCCCATCTGATGGCAGAAAGGGACATAAGCCCCACAGCGCACGCCGTGGCCATCACATCGGGGCCGCCGAGGGCCTCACCGCCCCGCCGCGGCCCCTCATGTGATGGCGGTGAGCGGTAGATGCTCTGGTGGCAGGCGTCTGCGAGCCATCACGGCCACGTGGGGCTGTGACTGGCATGCCGTCAACGACACGATGCTGGCCCACGGTCAGCTGCTGGTCGACGATCCCGAGCGGATCGGCCCGATCAGGCGACCGGGAAGGACCAGACGCTGTTCAACCCGGGAGTATGCCGCACCCACGGCGGGCGACCACGTTCGACTCCCCTGAAACCCGAAGAGCCGTCATTGCGGCGGAATGCGCCTTGCCCCCGACGCCGAACGCCCGGGCACCGACTCGGTCGAAGCGAACAGACCCAGCCCGCCGTGGAGATTACGCTCCTGAGCGCCTAACTTGGTGCGTATGCTGCGCGTGCTGATCCTGCTGGCCCTCGTCGGGTTCGCCGTGTATGCGGTCATGCGACTGGTGAACCAGTCACCGAACGCCACCGCCATCCGCACGAGCGCACGACGCGCGGACCAGGCGTTACCACCTATCGATGCTGGGGATTTCGAACAGGCCGCCGCCATCGCCGCCGGGCCTGACAAGGGGCTTGGCGTGCTGCGGCTGACCCCCAGCCAACTGATCTTCGCCAGCGGTTCCGGGCGGATCGTCACCATCGAACGTTTCGACATCACCGGCGTCAGCGCCACCACCCACCTGCCGGACCGGGAGAGCGCCCGACCGGTGCTGGCCGTCACCACCCCTGAGAGGTCCCACTACTTCGCTGTGGATGACCCGGCAGCCTGGGAGCGCCGCCTGCTCTGAGCAGGTACGGCCTAGAGTTCCAGGACCATCCTGGTGTTGCCCAAGGTGTTGGGCCGGACCCGATCCAAGTCCAGGAACTCCGCGACCCCCTCATCGACCGATTGCAGCAGCTCTTCATAAACCCGGGTCTCGACACCCCGTTCGTTGAACTCCTGGAAGCCGAACGCGGCGAAGAACTCCGTTTCGAAGGTCAGGCAGAAAACCCGGCTGACCCCCAGGTCCTGGGCCCGTCCGACCAGGGCGGCGAGCACCGATGAACCGATCCCCCGACGCATCATGTGCGGTAGCACTGCGAGCGTGCGCACTTCGGCGAGGTCCTCCCACATCACGTGCAGCGCGCCACAGCCGACGATCGCCCCGTCATCGTCTGCCACGAAGAAGTCCGTGACATCTTCATACAGCGCCACTGTCGCTTTGGACAGCAACCGGCGGTCCGGCGCGTACTCGTCGATGAGAGCCCGGATGGTCCGTACATCCGAGGTTCGGGCAGGGCGGATCTGCATGGATCAAGTGTTCCGCGCACGGTGGGTGGGTTCGTGAGGCGGGGTGTGCATCGGATCTGCCTAGCCTCACCCCACAGCCGTTGGACTTACGCACAGCCGTTGGACAGACGCACATCCGTGAGAGACAAAACGCCCGCCGATCTCCAACGGATGTACCGATCTCCAACCTGAGAACCCAACTCCAAGCCTGCACGACTCACGGATTCAGCGCCTGAGGCCGACCCACCTCAACAGCGCAATCGCGCCAACGCCCGCGCCGCTCACCGGTTCTTCTGAAACACCAACCGCAGGCCGATCAACGTGAGATCCGGTTCGTGGGCGGTGATCGTGCGCGACTCCGGCAGCACGATCGGCGCCAGTCCTCCGGTGGCAATGACCGCTTCCAGGGGAACCTCTTGGCGGATCCGGTCAACAAGGCCGTCCACCTGACCGGCGAACCCGTACAAGGCCCCGGATTGCAGCGCCTCAACGGTGTTCTTGCCGATCACCGTACGCGGCGCGACGAGTTCCACCTTGCGCAGGGCAGCGGCCCGCGACGCGAGCGCATCAAGCGAGATCTCGATGCCAGGGGCCAGCGCACCACCGAGAAACTCTCCCTTGGCCGACACCACATCCAGGTTGGTAGAGGTCCCGAAGTCCACCACGACGCACGGCCCGCCGTAGAGGGTGTGAGCTGCCAGCGTGTTGACGATGCGGTCCGCGCCGACCTCTTTGGGGTTGTCGGTCAGGATCGGCACGCCGGTCCTGGTGCCCGGTTCGACGATGACAGCGCGAACGTCCGGGTAGTACTCAGTGATCATCCATCGGATCTCGCGCAGCACCGCTGGCACGGTGGAACATAGGGCGATGCCGTCGATGTCCGGCTCGCCGCGCAGCAGAGCGCGGAACATGATGTACATCTCGTCGGCCGTGGCCCGGGGATCAGTCTTCACGCGAAACGACCGGTGTAGATTCTCACCGTCGAACATGCCGAGCACCGTGTTGGTGTTCCCCACATCAATCGTCAGCAGCATTGCACACCTCCAACGGCTTGCCTTCCGAAGTGGCCGGCCGAGTCAGGCATCGGGCACCTCCTGTAGGTCCGCACCGATGTCCAGCACCTTCACCGAGTGTGTCAACGCTCCCACGGCGACGTAATCGACGCCGGTCGTGGCAACCTCCGCCGCATTGTCGAAGGTCAGACCACCGGAGGCCTCTAGCCGGGCCCGGCCGCCGGTCAGTTCCACCGCCTGCCGCATCTGGTCGGCAGTGAAGTTGTCGAGCAGCACGAGGTCGGCGCCGGCCTCGAGCACCTCGGTGAGCTGTTCGAGGGAATCGACCTCAACTTCCACCGCAACGCCGGGGAACTGCTCACGCACCGCCCTGAAGGCCGCCGCCACGCCACCGGCGGCGACCACGTGGTTGTCCTTGATCAGCGCAGCGTCCGACAGCGACATCCGGTGGTTCACCCCGCCCCCGCAGCGGACCGCGTACTTCTGTAGCGCCCGCAAGCCGGGCAGGGTCTTACGGGTATCGCGTACCCGCGGGCCGTCCGGTCCGAGCACCTGCGCCCACCGCTGCGTGGCCGTGGCGATCCCGGACAGATGGGTGAGCAGATTCAGAGCCGTCCGCTCGGCGGTCAGAAGGTCACGGGTTGGGCCCTGGGCACTGAGCAGGACCTCGCCGGCGGTGATCGCTTGTCCATCGCGGGTGTGCAGCGTGACGTCGATCGGTCCGACCGTCTCGAACACCCGACCGGCGACATCCAACCCCGCCACGACACCGGGCTCCCGGGCCACCAGATCGAGTTGGGAGCGGTGATCGGCAGGGATCGTGGCCAGCGACGTCACGTCCGGGCCGTCGGCGAGGTCCTCGGCCAACCCCGCCCGAATGACGCGGTCCACCTCGGAATCGGCAACTCCGTCGATGCTCACAGTTCGGCCTCCTCAGTCACCATGTGTCCGTCCACCACCCTGGTCTGCAGACGCACCAGCCATCGGTCGTCGGCCTCGGGGAAGTCCTCGCGCCAGTGCGAACCGCGGGTCTCCTCGCGCAGCAGTGCGGCCTGGGTCAGCGCACGACCCACGAACAGCAGGTTCGTCATTTCCCAGGACGCCGTGGACGGCTCCCCCGCACCGATCTGATCCAGCGTCTTCAGGGTCGTCGACAGCGACTGGGCACTGCGCAGGACGCCAGCACCTTCAGTCATCGCCTGTTGAAAACGGTGCCGGGCACCAGCGTCGGCGGTCCAGGGTCGCTGCTTGTCCACGGGATCCCGACGCGCGTAGGCCTGCCCGGCGAGCACTTCGGCGATCCGGTCGGCGAAAACCAACCCTTCCAGCAGGGAATTGCTCGCCAGACGGTTGGCGCCGTGCACCCCGGTGCAAGAGCACTCCCCGCAGGCGTACAGACCCGGTACGGACGTGCGCCCCCACAGGTCGGTCCGCAACCCGCCGGAGTGGTAGTGCTGCGCGGGAGCCACGGGGATGAGGTCCAGTCCAGGATCGATCCCGTGCTCCAGGCACGTCGCCAGAATCGTCGGGAAGCGCTTGGCCCAATCGATTCGGCGGCCGTCGAGCCACACGTGCTCGGTTCCTTGGGCTCGCATGGTGCGCATGGTGACTTTGGCCACGACGTCGCGGGGCGCGAGTTCCTCCAACGGATGTACACCGGCCATGAACCGGTGACCGGTGTCGTCGAGCAGCACGGCACCTTCGCCACGCACGGCCTCCGAGACCAACGGCTGCTGACCGACGGCTCTGGGCCCCAGATACATCACCGTCGGGTGGAACTGGACGAACTCCATGTCGGCCACCGCCGCACCGGCCCGCATCCCCAGCCCAATGCCGTCGCCGGTGGCCACCGTCGGGTTCGTGGACGCCATGAAGACCTGTCCGATCCCGCCGGTCGCCAACACCACGGTGGGCGCCAGGATCGCGCCGACCCCGCCGATCTGCCCCTCCCCCATGACGTGCAATGTCACACCCTGGGTGCACCCCAGATCGTCCTGCAGGAGATCAAGAACCAGCGCGTGTTCGATCACCTGGAAGCTCTGACCGACTTCGGCGACCAGCGCCCGCAGGATTTCCGCGCCGGTCGCATCCCCGCCGGCGTGGGCGATCCGGTCGGTATGGTGTCCCCCTTCCCGGGTCAGGGCGATGTCTCCTTCGGGCGTGCGGTCGAACTCCGCACCCCAGCCGATGAGCCGCCTGACAGCGGCGGGACCGGACTCGACCAGGACGCGCACCGCATCCGGATCGCACAAACCGGCCCCGGCCACGAGCGTGTCGTCCATGTGGGCCTGCGGGCTGTCCCCGGCACCGAGCGCAGCCGCGATCCCGCCCTGCGCCCACCGGGTCGATCCCACCTCGACCAGCGACTTGGTCACCACCACGACGTTCAGGCCGGCACGCGAGGCCCTGATCGCGGTGGTCAGTCCTGCGATGCCGGAGCCCACGACCACAACATCCGCGTCGATGAACCAGCCGGGCGGCTCAGCCACCAAGGAGTCGGGCAGTTTCACACGGACCTCACTTCTACCGCGCAATTGTCGAGCAGGCGGGTCGATCCGACGCGCGCAGCGACCAGCAGTCGGCCCTCACCGGGCTGCACGGGTCCCATCTGCGAGGACCGGACCACCGCGTAGTCGACATCCAAACCCGCCAGATGTTCGGCCGCGACCGCAGCGATGGTGTCAGCGTCGGTCTCGTGCGCCGCCGCCTGCAGCGCCCGCGGTATCGCGGCGGCCTGTGCGCGCTGCTCGGTCGACAGGTAGACGTTGCGGCTCGAACGCGCCAGGCCGTCGGCTTCGCGCGCGGTCTGCACCCCCACGATGTCCACGTCGAGGTCCAGATCCATGGCCATCGAGCGGATCAGGGTCAGTTGCTGGTAGTCCTTCTCACCGAAGAAGGCGTCGTGCGGACGGGTCAACTGCAGCAGTTTGAAGACCACGGTGAGCATTCCCTCGAAATGCCCGGGCCGGGCGGCACCCTCCAACTCCGTTCCCAGCACGCCGGGGTTGATCGTCACCAGCGGCGGGCGGCGGTACACGTCGGCGACGGCGGGGGTGTAGACGGTGTCGACGCCCAAGTTCTCACACAGTTCGAGGTCCGCTTGCAGGGTCCGGGGATAGCGGTCCAGATCCTCACCGGCACCGAACTGCATCGGGTTGACGAAGATAGTGACGGTCACCTCGTCGTCGCGCTCGCGGGCTGCCCGGATCAGCGACGCGTGCCCTTCATGCAGGGCCCCCATCGTCATCACCACGCCGCGACGCCCGCCGGAACCCCTACCCAGCTCGTCGCGGGACGTCACCACCCTCACGAGGGTCCGCCCAGAGCGTTCAGGAGACCCTCGGCGGCGACCGGTTTGAGCAGACCGTCGGCCAGTGC
>JADKAV010000026.1 GCA_016719135.1 Micrococcales bacterium
GCTGGGGAGATGTTCCCCAACCGGATCCGGGCAGCCGCATTGGCGGTGGGAGCCGCGGCACAGTGGATCGCGAACTTCCTGGTCAGCGTCTCGTTCCCGGGCATGGCCTCGATCGGCCTGGGTTTCGCCTACGGCGTGTTCACGGTGATGGCCGTGCTGTCGTTCTTCTTCGTGGCGAAGTTCATTCGAGAAACCAAGGGCATGAGCCTGGAGGACATGCAGGCTGCCTGACGTCGCGCACCGCCGGGGTTGCGCAGGTGTCGTTCGTGACCGGCGTTGGGCTGCCGCGCTCCCGGAGCAGCGTGTACAACGCTGAATGCCAAGTGCTCGCCGGGATCCGAGCAACCCTCAATCATCGCGTAGCACTGGGGAGGATGCGCCACCCTCGGCGGTGTGCGTCCGCGCCGCGAAGTTCGCTCTCATCGCTTCGGCCATTCGTGCCGACTACGCTGGTGAACAGACCAAGGAAAGGTGCCGACCATGGGCAACGGAACCCCCTCACCGGGCTGGTATCAAGACCCGCGCGATGCCAGTCAGGTTCGCTGGTGGGACGGCGGCCAGTGGACGCATAACACCCAGCAGATGCCGGGTTTCGCCTCGCCGATGTCCCAGTCGCCCACGGCGCCCGAGCAGGCGCCAACGCCCGGATTCGAGCAGTCGGTCGCGGGCGATCCGTGGGCGGCAGCGGGTCAGGCTCCCGGGCAGCCTGAGGCGCCGCAGTGGGGTCAGGGTCCGGCGCAGCCTGAGCAGCCGTGGGGTCAGGCTCCGGCACAGCCCGAGCAGCCGCAGTGGGGTCAAACTCCCGAGCAGCCATGGGGCCAGGCACCCGCCCAGCCTGAGCAGCCGCGTGGGGTCAGGCTTCGGCACAGCCTGAGCAGCCGCAGTGGGGTCCCGAGCAGCCATGGGGCCAGGCACCCGCCCAGCCCGAGCAGCCGCAGTGGGGTCAGGCTCCGGGGCAGCCTGAGCAGCCGCAGTGGGGTCAGGCTCCGGGGCAGCCTGAGCAGCCGCAGTGGGGTCAGGCACCTGCGCAGCCTGAGCAGCCGCAGTGGGGTCAGGCACCTGCGCAGCCCGAGCAGCCGCAGTGGGGTCAGGCACCTGCGCAGCCCGAGCAGCCGCAGTGGGGTCAGGCACCGGCCCAGCCCGAGCAGCCCGTGGAGGGTGGCTGGCAGCAGCCTGCGCCCGGGGCCTGGGGTTCGGCGGTACCACCCGGACCCGTCCCGCCGGGTCTTGCGCCGGGTTCACCGATGGGTCAGACCAACGTGTTTCCGACCGCCGAAACGGTGGACCCCATCACCGGCATGCCGGTGTCGACGCCTGATTCGGGTTCCAAGGCCTCCGGCAAGCGGCTCGCGGCCGTCGTCCTTGCGACGCTGCTGATCGGCGTACTCATCCTCGGGCTGCTGTGGTTCTTCCTCTTCCGTCCGTCCTCCGACGGTACAACCGGCTCGACCGGTCCGGTGGAGGTCACCGCAACCTTCACAGGGACCGTCGATCCTGCATGCGCTGACCTGGGCGCTGCACTCACGGCCGACGATCTGAGCACCACTGTCGTGAGTCGCCTGAACGACGTGGCGATCGCCAAGGACCTCGAGGAGAACAAGGCGTACTTCGAGCAGTTGGCCAAGGACATCGCGCCGCTGATGGATCAGTACCAGAGCGCCTGTGTCGCCGCCGTGTCTGCTGGCAACGCGCCGGAGTTCTACCGCACGTTCGTCGACACGTTCGAAGCTTCCGTCACTGACGGCGCATCCGTCGCGACGACTGCCTTGGACAGCGGAGGCCAGGTCCCGCCGGAGGATGCTGACCGGTTGCGGGCAGAGGCCAGCAAACTCGAGGCCAGTTCCGCTGCGGTGATCTCCACGTCGGGAATCACCGAGGAGCCGTCGCCTGAAGTCTCGGCGTCTCCGGAGGTTTCCGGGTCCGCGACGGCGCCGGAGACGGACTCCGTAGTGCCGAGTCCGATCGGGTGAGGGCTGGTGCCTGAACCCTTATGGCGTCCGTCGTCGGCGGCTGTGGAGCGAACTGCCGTGCGCGCGGTGATGAAGGAACTCGAGGCGATCACCGATCGGCCCATGCTCACGATGGCGGACTTCCACGACTTCTCCGTTGATTCCCCCGGCGACTTCTGGGATCTGGTCTGGGGGGAGTGCGGAATCGTCGGGGACCGCGGCGAAGGATCCGCGGTCTTGCCGCCGGCATCCGTACAGGACCTGCGGGGCACTCGTTTCTTCCCTTCATCGACGCTCAACTACGCCGAAAATCTGCTCGCCGGAGGGGATCTGCCGGGCGCCCAGGACACCGCTCTGGTCTTCCGGCGCGAGGACGGGGTGCGACGCGTCTGGTCCTGGGCCGAATTGCGGGCAGCGACCTCAGCGATCGCGCACGCGCTGCGATCGGCCGGAGTGGGTGCCGGCGATGTGGTGGCCGCATGGATGCCCAACACGCCGGAGACGGTGATCACCATGCTCGCGACCTCGAGTCTGGGGGCCATCTTCACCTCCACCAGCCCGGACTTCGGACCTGCCGGGGTGCTCGACCGGTTCGGGCAGGTCGCTCCCAAAGTGCTTGTGGCAGCAGACGGTTATGTCTATGCCGGTCGGCGCCACGACCGCCGGGAGGCGCTGCAGCAGATCGTGGCCGAGCTGCCCAGCGTGCGGCAGGTGTACCTGGTCGGGGAACTCGAGTCAGGGTCGCCGGTCGACCTTCGTGTGCCCACCCATGACTTCCACGATCTGCTGTCGGGCAGCGGTACCACCGACGGCGGGTTCACGCAGATGCCCTTCGATGCTCCGGGGTTCGTGCTCTACTCCTCGGGTACCACCGGTGTGCCCAAGTGCCTGGTCCACCGAGGTGCCGGTCTGCTGCTCAAACACGCAAGCGAGCATCGCTGGCACCTCGACGTGCGCCCCGGAGATCGGGTGTTCTGGTTCACCACCTGCGGCTGGATGATGTGGAATTGGTTGGTCAGCGCTCTGGCCGCCGGGGCCACCGTGGTGCTCTACGACGGATCGCCGTTCCACCCGGGACCCGATCATCTATGGCGGATCGCCGAACAGGAACAGATCACGTTGTTCGGCGTAAGCGCGAAGTATCTCGACGCGTGCCACAAGCAGGGGCTGAAACCCGGCGAGGACCGCGATCTGAGCAGTCTGCGCACCATCGGTTCCACTGGCTCCCCGCTGTCCCCGGAGGCCTTCGCATACGTCTACCGGGAGGTCAAACCCGATCTTCACCTGGCGTCGATTTCCGGCGGCACGGACATCTGCGGCTGTTTCGCGCTGGGAGATCCAACCTCCCCGGTCTGGCCCGGTGAACTGCAGACGCCAGCGCTCGGCGCGGACGTGGACGTCGTGGACGAAAACGGAAACAGTCTGCGCGGGCAGGCCGGCGTCACAGGGGAGTTGATCTGCCGCAACGCGCTGCCGAGTATGCCCCTTGAGTTCGTCAACGATCCGGATCAGGCCCGGTACTCCGCGGCGTACTTCGAGCGTTTCCCGGGCGTCTGGGCCCACGGTGATTTCGCGCTGTGGACCGAGCATGACGGGATCATGATCCTGGGACGTTCAGACGCCACGTTGAACGCAGGCGGCGTGCGCATCGGGACCGCGGAGATCTACCGGCAGGTGGAGGCGTTCGATGAGGTGCTGGAGGCGATCGCGATCGGACAGCGTCACGACGACGACACGCGGGTGGTGCTGTTCGTGAAGCTCGCGGAGGGCTACGACCTCGACGACATCTTGCGCGCGCGGATCGTCAAGCGACTGCGTGAGCAGTGCTCCCCACGGCACGTCCCGGCGAAGATGATCGCGGTGGCGGATCTACCCCGAACCCGATCCGGCAAACTGGCGGAGTTGGCAGTCGCCGACGTCGTCCACGGCCGGGAAGTACGCAACACCGAAGCGCTGGCCAACCCCCAGAGCCTGGACCTCTTCACCGACCTGAAGGAATTGAGAACATGACCCTCGCCGCGGAGGCAAGCCCGGCCGAAGCGCTGAACCGCCGGATCGAGCCGGACATCCCGCGCCGCCGGTACGTACCGGGGGAAGGCTGGACCAGCCACGTTCCGAACGTGTTGCGAACCCTGTTCCTGCTGGTTGCCATCTTCAGCGCGGTCACGGCGATCTTCCCGTGGCTGGCACGCAGTCTCAGCGGAGTGCGGGAAGTCATCGAGATCCTGCTGGTTCCGGCGCCCCCCAACCTCGCGTGGGCCGCGCTGCTGGTGATCTTCGGCTCGGCGCTGGGCAAGCGCAAGAGGTCCGCTTGGTGGTTCGTGGTCATCATCCTCGCGCTGGGGATGGTGGAGTCGGTGACTCTGCTGGCCGTCGATGCCGACACCCGGGTCGAGGAGTCCGCCACCCTTGCTACGTCGGTAGTCCTGTTCGTGGTGCTGCTGCTGGCTCGCAGGGAGTTCTTCGCGGTCGTACCGCGCCGCAACGTGTTCGTCGCTCTGGCCACGCTGATCATCGGGTTCGCGATCACCATTCCCTTGGGCTGGGCGATGGTCGAAGCGCTACCCGGTTCGGTGGCTCGCAGCGAGGCGCTGGGGTACTCGGCCAACCAGGTGATCGGCGGCTTGGGTCAGGAGGAGACCACCGGGATCTACGGACGGGCGACGCGACCGGTTCCGTTCCTGCTCGGCGGGCTCGGCACGGTGGTCTATGTCGCCTTCGGTTTCGCGTTGTTCCGCACCCGGCCGAAGGATCGTCTACTCAGCGGTCAGGACGAGGTCGATATCCGTCGTCTGCTGCACGATCATGGGGATCGGGACTCTCTGGCCTACTTCGCGACCCGCCGAGACAAGTCGGCGATCTGGTCGCCATCGCGCAAATCAACTGTCACCTACCGGGTGGTCAACGGGGTGAGTCTGGCCAGCGCCGATCCGATCGGCGACCCGGAGTCGTGGCCGCCAGCGATCGAGGCGTGGCTGGAGGAGGCACGCCATTTCGGATGGGCACCGGCCGTCATGGGCGCATCCGAAGTGGGCGCCGAGGCCTACGTGCGAGCCGGCCTGGAAGCGCTGTCGTTGGGCGACGAGGCGATCATCGAGTTCTCGCAGTTCACGTTGGACGGCCGCCACATGCGGGCGGTGCGGCAGGCCGTCCACCGCCTCGAGCGCGACGGCTACACCACCCGGGTGCGACGTCACCGGGACATCCCAGAAGACCAGATGGCCGAAGTGATCCGGGATGCCGACCGCTGGCGTGACACGGACAACGAGCGCGGCTTCTCCATGGCATTGGGCAGGCTCGGTGATCCGCTCGACGGGCAGTGTGTGCTGACGGAGGTCTTCGACGCGCAGGGCGCGCGGCAAGGCCTGCTGTCCTTCTCTCCATGGGGGACCCGCGGGATGTCGCTGGACCTCATGCGCCGCGACCCAGGGTCCGAGAACGGCGTGATGGAGACCATGGTGGCGGCCACGGTGGCAGCTGGGCCGGTCATTGGCGTCGACAGGTTGTCCCTGAACTTTGCGGTCATGCGAGCGATCTTCGAGGAAGGCGCGAAGATCGGCGCCGGACCGGTGATGCGCGCTTCGCGTGGGTTCCTCATGTTCGCCAGTCGCTGGTGGCAGCTGGAGTCCCTGTATCGGTCCAACGAGAAGTACGAACCCGACTGGGTGCCGCGCTACCTGCTCTTCGAACGCTCGGGTGACCTTCCGCGGGTGGGGATCGCCGCCGGTATCGCCGAAGGGTTCGTCGAAAAGCCGAAGCTGCCGTTCACCGGGGGTGGACGGGAGTCCCTGGCTGACGGCAACGCCGATTCTCCGGTGGGCTTGTGGGCTCCGGTCGCCGAGGAGCTCGCGGCGCAGGACGCCGAAGACGCCGCCATCGAGCAGAGACGCCTGCCGGAGCAGGAGATCGTCCGGCGCGAGAAACTCGAGCAGATCCGGTCTCGCGGAGTCGATCCGTATGCGACTGATTTCGAGCGCACGGACATGATCGGCGACGTCCGCTCCGAGTTCGACGGGCTCGAGCCGGACGCGCGCACCGGACGGGTCGTTCGGATCGCCGGGCGCGTCATGCTGAACCGCGTCACCGGCAAACTGGTGTTCGCTCAGGTCAAGGACTGGAGCGGACAGATCCAGGTGATGTTGTCCCTGGCCGACGTCGGTCAGGAGACCCTCGACCGCTGGAAGCACGAGGTCGACCTCGGGGATCACGTCGGCGTTGTCGGTCAGGTCATCACCAGCAAGCGTGGCGAACTGTCCGTCCTGGCCACCGAATTCGTCATCACCTCGAAGTGCCTGGTACCGCTGCCGGACAAGCATGCGGGGCTTACGGACCCGGAGGCGCGGACCCGGCAGCGCTACGTGGACCTGATCGTCAACGACGCGTCTCGGGAGATGGTGGCCCTGCGCTCGACGGCGATCCGCGCACTTCGGGAGTCTTTGTGGCGACGGGAATTCCTCGAGGTTGACACCCCGATGCTGCAGACCGTGCACGGCGGTGCGAACGCGCGGCCGTTCATCACGCATATCAACGCCTACGACATGCGATTGTACTTGCGAATTGCTCCGGAACTGTTTCTCAAGCGACTGCTCGTCGGGGGGGTCGAGAAGATCTTCGAAGTCAACCGCAACTTCCGCAACGAAGGGGCGGACGCCAGCCACAACCCGGAGTTCAGCAGCCTGGAGATCTACGACGCCTACGGCACCTACGAGACTATGCGGGTGCTGACCAGGGACCTGATCCTGGAGATCGCCACTGCCGTCTACGGGGAGCCGATCGCCCGGCGGCCGCTTCCGGACGGCGGCTACGAAGAGGTGGATCTGTCGCCGGAATGGCCCACCATGACGGTGCATGAGGGCGTCAGCCATGCGGTCGGTGAGGAGGTCACGGTCGACACTCCGCTGGAGGTTCTTCGGGCGCACGGCGCACGACTGGAGATCCCCATGGATCCGTCGTGGGACGCCTCCCAGGCTGTGCTGGAGCTCTACGAGAACCTGTGCGAGGCCAAGACGACCTTCCCGACGTTCTATCTGGACTTCCCCACCGAGGTCTCGCCGCTGACCCGCAAGATGCCCTCGGAGCCGCGGCTGGCCGAGAAGTGGGATCTGGTGGGCTGGGGAGCTGAGCTGGGCACCGCTTACACCGAGTTGATCGACCCGCTCGATCAACGCGACAGATTGGTCGCCCAGAGCCTGCTCGCGGCCGCTGGAGACGTCGAGGCCATGGAGGTCGACGAGGACTTCTTGCGCGCGCTGGAGTACGGCATGCCGCCTGCCGGCGGACAGGGCATGGGGGTCGAACGCGTCATCATGATGCTGACCGGACAGAACATCCGCGACACGATGTTGTTCCCGCTGGTCAAGCCTGACTGAGCGCTGGGTAGGTCGATTCGCGAAAGTGCGCGGGAGCGCTGTGAGGTCCGGCTTCAACGTGGCCACGGCGCCGGATTCTGCGGTTTCGCGGGTTCGTGTCTGTCCTGCTGATCGGTCGTTCAATCGGGTTGCTCGCGTTGTGCACAGGGCTTGTTGCGCGGGGTCGTGTCTGTCGTACCCGGGTCGTAGCGTTTGTGGTGAGGGGTCGGGGCGGGTTGTGCACAGGTTCATTCGGACTATTGCCCGGGCACATCTATCGTACTAGTGTTCGAAGTAGAGGGGAAGGGGGATCATGACCAGCACCATCAGCAGTACGAACACGGCGGTGTCGTTGCCGGGTCTGATCGCTTCTTTGCACGCGACGGTGGATGCGATCGTGGCCGCGGACCCGTCCGGTGAGTCGTTGGATGAGCTGGCTGGGGCGATCGAACAGCTACACATCGTGGGGAACAAGATCGACGCGGCCAGTATGCGGCTGCTGGGTGGTTATGACGCCGCGGGTGGGGCCCAGATCGCCGGGCACCGCACCACCGCCGACTGGCTGGCCACCACCACCGGGATCACCTCGCCGGCCGCGGGGTGGCGGGTACACACCGCCCGGGCCTTACGTGACGACCTACCTGAGACTGCTACGGCGTTGGGCCGCGGGCAGATCAGCCTGGAACATGTGCGGGCCATCCGCGGTGCCCGCCGGATCCTGGGCGAGGACTACGCCGGTATCGAGGCCACGGTGGCCGGGATCGCAGCCCAGCACACCGCCGCGGATCTACGCACCATCCTGGAAGTGATCATCCAGCAGTACCGTCCGGAGGTCCACGACGACCTGGCCGAGCACGACCGGGCCCGCCGCCGGGTGGATCTATCCCCGGGGCTGGACAACACCTGGATCCTCAACGGGCTGCTGGACGCCGCCACCGGTGAAGCACTGGCCGCGGCGTTCGACCTGTACGCCGCACCCACCGGCCCGGATGACACCCGCAGCCCGGGGCAGCGCCGCGCCGACGCCTGGCCGAGATCGCCGGGCGCGCCGCTGATACCACTGACCGGCCCACCGGCACCGGGCACGTCACGATCACCGTGACCCCCGACCAACTCAACACAGGACTCGGGGTGCGCTGGCCCTCGGGGCTGCTCATGTCGCGGGTGGAGGTCGCCGAACACACCTGCACCGCGCAGGTCTCCCTGGTCGTGGGGCTCACCGCCGATCAGGTCCACTGGCAGCCCCTGGCGGTCGGATTCGCGCAACGGTATGCCACGAAGGCTCAGCGTGCCGCGCTGGCCGTGCGCGACGGTAACGGCTGCATCCATCCCGGCTGTATCGTGCCGGCGCATCGCTGCATCGCTCACCACATCCGGCCCTGGGCCGCCGGCGGGCCCACTGATCTACCGAATTTGGTGCTGGTCTGCCGCTACCACCACCGCCGTATCCACCACGGCCGCCTGCACATCACCCAAACCCCCACCGGCGCCTACACCACCACCGACCGACCCCCACCGGACACCGGATAGAACCGGCGGGCCCCTCAGAAGCAGTGCCTTGGGCGTCGGGACAGGCCCCATTGGAGGACGAGTCCCGCACCCTTCACACAGACCGAACCTGTCTTTCACGCCGCTGCAACAACTCTGCGCAAGGCTGTTGCTGTCGAGAGGGGCAACCATGAACAGTCGCCTGACCGCCGTCGCCCAACTTGCCGGGCAACTAGGATCCTTGACCGTGTCCATGGGCGGCTTACTCGTGCGCCCGGCGACACTGCGGGACAGGAACGCCGTGCTGGAGGACGATTTCTGAGCACCGGCACGGCGTGGACGGGAAGGCGCCCGCACCACGTAGCCTGAGACACACCAGCGCGACGTGAGGGAGTCTGTGATGAAAGCGATGCTCGCCGGTGCGATCGTGGTCCTCGGATTGGCTGGCTGTACCCAGACGCAGTCGGACCCCACGCCTCCGACCACTGTTCCGTCCGCAAGTCCCAGCCTGCAGTCCCCGGCCAGTACCCCCAGTGCTCCGGCCACGCCCACGACTCCGGCCACCACGAGTGCGACGAAACCGTCACCCAAGCCCACTGCGACCGGTGCGGGGGTGACAGCCTTCTGCGACTACCTGGAGAAGACCAGTGGCCAGCAGCAACAGGTCGAAGACCCGAGCCAGTTTGTCGCCCTGGTCGAGGGGGCTGTTGCCGTGGCTCCTGGAGCGATCGCGGAGGACATCGCGATCTATGCAGAATCGGTGCGCAAACTTGCGCAGACTGTGACGGCCGGACCGAAGCAGGCTGCTCGCGCAAACCAGTGGCTCTCCGACAACGAGGCCGCCATCGCCGCGGCGGAAGCGAATTTGGACAACTACACGCAGTCTGTCTGCGGGCGCCCCTTCATCACCGGTGAGGGTGGCTGACACGCCACAATAGGGGTCTTGCAATACCTGAAATAAGATGCGTTAGTATGCCGTCATGTCAAAAATCGGAATGGTTGCGACAGGCACCCTGGCGGGCCTGATCGCTTTCGTTGTCGCCTCAGTATTGTTCCTCGGACAGGTCGTCGGCCCCTTCTACTTGAATGCCGTGACCGTCATGGTCGGGGTGTTCGTCCTCACCATGGGGTGGATGGTCGCTACCTACTCGGCGCGGAACCTGCGCGGCCAGCACCGACAGGGTCGTTACGCAGCACTGCTGGCCCTCGCGATCGGGTCCCTGTGGCTGGCGGTCACCGCCGATCCGGTGGCTCTCACGGCTCTCGGCTGGACCGTCAGCGGACTGGCCGTCGCCGGACTCGTCGCTCACGCCGACACGCTCAGCGCGCGCAGCGCGGCTCGTCGGGTGGCCGTGCGACTGCTGGTCGGTGACGTCGCCGTATGGGCTGCGGTCGCTCTCATGTACGCGCAGGGCGTGTCCGACCGCAGCGAACTCAGTGGTGCCGGTTGGATCGTGCCCGCTCTGCTGGCCGTGGGCGGGCTGATCCGTTCAGCGCTCGTGCCCGCATGGCGCTGGTTGCCGCTGACTGCCGAGGCGCCGTCGCCGGTCTCTGCACTGCTTCACGCGGGTGTCGTCAACGGGATCGGGCTGCTCGCGGTGCTGTGGTGGCCACTGTTCGAGGCCGCGCCAGGTGTTTTGCTGGCGCTGCTGGTGGTCGGTGGGATCACCGCCGTCCTGGGCACCGCCGCCATGCGGGTCCGCCCCGATGTCAAGGGCAAGCTGGCCAGTTCCACCAGTGCCCAGATGGGCTACATGACCGTCCAACTCGGGCTGGGGCTGCCCGCGTTCGCGCTGCTCCACCTCATCGGACATGGCTTCTACAAGGCGTGGCTGTTCCTGCGCGCCGGCGGTGCTTCGCGTCGTCCCTCTGCGCCCTTGCTGACCGGCATCCGGCCTGCCGGGGTGCTCGGGCTCGCCCTGACGGCTGTCGCCTTCACCGCTCTTGGGGTCCTGACGTGGGCGTCGGCTCCGGTCGTGGACCTGGTTCCGCTGGCCGTGGCAACCGTCACCGCGACATTCGCGCTCGCCGCGCTGGTCTGGCCGGATCGGGCGACTGCTGCGTGGTCCACGGTCAGGGCTCGCAGTTGGTCGGGCATCGCGGTCCTCGCGAGCCTGTTCGTCTATGTGGTGACCCTCGGGGTGTGGTCGCAACTGTTCGAGTTGCCCGGAGTCTGGAGCGGTACAAATGCGGCCGTCCTGACGGTTGTGGTGATCGCAGTGGGCGCACTCGGGATGGTTGCGGTGGCCAAGGGCTGGCTGCGCAAGATCGTCGAACCGCTGGTGGTCGACACAGCGGTGCGTGTGCGCGGATCGGTGACCCCGGTGACCGATGTGGGATCCCCGGACGTGACGGTGGCGGTGGACGCGGCCACTCGGACGGTCGGGGCCATGTGGCCGATCCATTCCGCAGTGGCGGTGAACCCGCTGTCGGGTCTGCAGGACCTCTCGTTCGACGATGCCGCCGAAATCGCGGGACGCACGTGGCAGGCACGCTCGCACTTGACCGATGCCCAGTACGCCCACGCCCTGTCCGAAGGTCGATTCACCCTCGCGGACCTGGTGGCGGCCGCCGGCGGCTTGGACCTGCCGGCTGAGATCGTGGCGGACTACCTGTGCAGAAGGGCGGACTGGCGCCCCACCGGGTCGTCGCTGTTCAGCGCCGAACAGCTGCTCGATGAACTGACCGATGACGAACTGGCCCTAGCCATGCCCCGCAGCGGCGCAGCACCGCACACCCTCGGCGAACAGGCCGGTATCGCGGACAAGGTGTCAGGTCTGGCCAACGCGTGGACGTCGCTGGCAAATGCCGATCTGCCCGGGGCCGGTCACCTGTGGGCGAGCTTCCGCAGCCGAGTGCAGGATCTCGGTCTGCGCGGGTTGAGCAATGCGGTCCGCGCGCTGCCCGACGAGCCCACTGCGGCGGTCTCCGCCCTGCTGCACACGGTGGTGCCGCCTGCGCAACAGGTCGGCTACCTGTCGCGCCTGCTGGCACGGGATCCGGGCTGGGCTGCGCACCTCAAGCAGCGCGATCCACGTTTGCTGGCGGATCTGCTGGCGATCCGTGCGACCTTCGATGTCTTCGCATCCGCCGCTGCTGGTGCCCACGTCTGGGCGCCTGCTGCGCGAGTCTCGGACCGGGATGCGGCGATCGCCGAGGTGGCCCCGATCGTCGACCTGTTGTACCCCGCCGACGCCCGGCAGGCGGTCGCTCTCGCGCGGATCCTGTCCGAGTCGGCTCGGTTGACGATCTGGCAACGAGCATGGGAGCAGCGCTACCGCAATCGCCTGATTGATCGGGTCTCCGTTCGCGCCGCCCAGCCCGTGGCCCACACGACGCCGGACGCGCAGGTGATCATGTGCATCGATGTGCGCTCGGAGCGTTTCCGTCGCCACCTTGAGGCGCTCGGCCCCTATGAGACCCACGGTTTCGCCGGCTTCTTCGGCGTCGCAATCCGGCACGAGGCGGCCAGTGGCGCAACCAGCGACCAATGCCCGGTGCTGCTCAAGCCGTCATTTCTGATCACTGAGAACGACCAGGTCCCGGTGGGTCGCGACGGTGCTGCACAAGCCATCCGTGGTGGTCTGGTGACCTCCACCGCCCGCCCGGCCAGTGCGTTCGCGGTCGCCGAGGGACTGGGTGTGCTGGCCGGCCTGGACGCACTCGTGCAGACCGCTGTACCTCGTACCTGGGGTCGTTGGCGTGACCGTCTTCAGCCAAGCCGTCGCGGAGAGTTGCACATCGGCCAGCGGCAGATCGCAGGTGTCGATGACGACCTGCAGTGGGGGATGAGCGTGGAACAGCGGACCACGGCGGCAGCGGGAATGCTGCGCGCCCTGGGCATCGTCGACTCGTTCGCGCCGGTCATCCTGATCACCGGCCACGCGGCAAAGGTGGAGAACAATGCCTTCGCCGCTGCCTACGACTGCGGGGCCTGCGGCGGCAACGGCGGGCACGTCAACGCACGCGTCATGGCTGCGGTCGTCAACGACCCCCGGGTTCGCCGTCAACTCGCCGAGGTCCACGGCATCACCGTCCCGGACTCCACGGCGGCGGTTCCCGCGTGGCACAACACCACCACCGACGCCGTCACGATCGACGCGGCGGACGTGCCGGCCTCCCATCGCGCGAAGGTGGCCGAACTTCAGGCTCACCTGACGGCCGCACAGACAGGCTGCCTGCGCGAGCGCATGGCCGAGTTGCCGGGCGTGAGCGGTACCGACGCGGTAGCAGCCGACCGGCGTTCCGCCGACTGGGCCGAACCGCAGCCGGAGTGGGGACTGGCCGGGAACGCCGCTTTTGTCATCGGACCGCGGTCCATGACCAAAGGCCTCAACCTGCGCGGACGTGTCTTCCTTCACTCCTACGAACCCGGTCTCGACGTCGACGGGTCGACGCTGGAACTGCTGCTGACCGCGCCCATGGTCGTGACGCAGTGGATCAACAACCAGTACTACTTCGCGACCGTCGACCCGCAGCGCTTCGGGGCCGGCGACAAGACCACCCACAACGTGGTCGGTGACTTCGGCGTGTTCAGTGGGGCCGGCGGGGACCTGCGGGTTGGACTTCCCTGGCAGGGCGTCTACCGCAGCCAACCGGGCGAAGCGGCGACGCTGATGCACGAACCGCTGAGGCTGCAGGTGGTGGTCTACGCCGATCCGGACGACATCGTGGGAGTCCTCGACGCCCATCCTGAGGTCGCGGCGCTGGTTGCCAACGAGTGGATTGCGCTGGCCGCCATCGACCCGGCCACCGGCAACGCATTCGCGCTGGGGACTGACATGCAGTGGCGCGACTGGCTGGGCGAGACCGCCGACGAGATCACTGCCATCGATGGCGTCATGAGCAGAGAGGGCTGACGACGATGCTGACTGGAAAGAGACTGTTGATCACTGGAGTCGTCACGACCGACTCCATCGCCTGGGCGGTGGCCGAACGCGCGCAGCTGCACAACGCGGAGGTGATCCTGACAACCTTCGACCGGGTGCGCGAACTCACCGAGACGGCGGCTGCGGCGCTGCCTCGGATGCCCGAGATCTTGACGCTGGACGCCAGTCGCAGCGGCGATTTCTCGCAGTTGGCTGATGCTCTCGGGGACAGGCGGCTGGACGGGGCGTTGCACGCCATCGCCTTCGCGCCGCGTGCTGCGCTGGCCGGCGATTTCCTGTCCGCGGACGACGACGCGATCGAACTGGCATTCCGCACATCCACCACCTCGTACGCCCGGCTGGCCGGTGTCGTGCAGCAGTGCGCTGGTCCGGAGGGCGCCTCATTGGTCGGCCTGGACTTCGACGCCGATGGCCGCGCCTGGCCGGTCTACAACTGGATGGGGGTGTGCAAGGTCGCTTTGCAGGCGACGATGCGCTACGTGGCCCGGGATCTCGGGCCTTCGGGGGTGCGGGCGAACCTGGTCGCAGCAGGACCGCTGCACACCCGCGCTGCTGGGGGAATCCCCGACTTCCAAAGCCTGCTGGATGCCTATGAGGCCGCGCCGTTGGGCTGGGACGCCACGGACCCGGGCCCCGTGGCCGATGCGGTCTGTTTCCTCCTGTCGGATATGGGCCGGGCAATCTCTGGCGAGGTGTTGCATGTCGACGGCGGCTATCACTCACTGGCGGCCCCCGGAGTCCATGCTGGGGCGGGCCGGAACGCGGAGGTTGCGGCTGGTCAGAGCTGACCGGCAGCACCCATCCGGCGCTGGCGTCCGGCACGTGCCAGCATGGTCAGGTGATTGAACAATCCACCGGATGGACCCCGCGCCGCATCGACCTTTCGAGTGTCCCGAATCTGCGGGAAGTGGGAGGCGCGCCGGCGGGACAGGGATCTGTGGTGCGCAGCAACGTCCTGTTCCGCTCGACGCAACTGGCGAATCTGGATGACGACGATCTGCCGGCCGTGGAGGCGCTGAATCTGGCGATGGTGTTCGATCTGCGCACAGCCGGGGAAGTGGAGCGGGCACCCGACGTCAGGGTCACCGACACGTATGTCTGGCTCGACGTCCTACGGGACTTCGCGATGGCTACCGCAGTGGGGGTCGAGGATGTTTTCGCCGATCCGCGGGCGTTTGAAACCATGCTGCAGGACGGGACTGCGACCTCGTTGATGCACGGGGCCTATCTGGCGATGGTCGAGCTTCCCAGCGCTCAGCAGTCGTACGGGCGCTGGCTGTCCGACCTCGCTGCGGGGGACGGACCGGTACTTGTGCACTGCACCAATGGCAAGGACCGCACCGGATGGGCGGTCGCCCTGGTGCTGCTGGCAGTGGGCGTGGACGTCGACGACGTCATGACCGACTACTTGACCACCAACGAACAACTGTTGCCGGTGATGGAGGGGCTGTTCGCCTCTGTGCGTGAGCAGGGCATTGATCCCTCGCTGTTGTTGCCGGTGATGGGGGTCCACGAGGACTACCTCGCCACGGCCCTTGAACGGGTGGAGGGCTTCGGTGGCCTGGACGCCTATCTCGATCTGCTGGGCATCGGTGATACCCAGCGCAGCCAACTCATCGCGCGGCTCACCGTACCCGCCGCTGGCTGATTCCGCCCGCGACCAGCCCTCAGGCCGATCGGCGCGTCTGCTGCTCGGCCCATAGGACCTGGAGCTGATCGGCGACCCAGTCATGGCAGGCGATCTCCGAGTCGGCTAACAACAATGCCGTCTCCACGCGGGCGCGTTCCACGTCGCCCCCGCGCAGCAACCGCTGGATGACCCACAGTCGCCCGTCGAACTCCTCGGCCTGCTGGCAATTCACATCGTTGGTGCTCATGACTCGAGCATGAACCCAGGGTGTGACAAATTCCGGACGCCACGCCGTCGCCGCGTCTCGGTGCCGCGGGTCTCACCGGCCTCGGATTGCACGGACTCCCCGGCTCCACCGGGTGCAGGACAGTACTGGCGCCGAGCCAGACGTTCAGCCGACGGCCTCGAGGCTCTGGGTGGCGATCTCCAGTTCTTCGTTCGTCGGCACGACCAGAACCCGCACCCGGGAGGCGGCGGTGGCGATGTCCGCGACGTCCGAGGGTCCCCGCGCGGCCTCATTGCTGGAGGCCTCGATCTCGATACCCAGCGACTCGAGTCCGGCGCACACCCGGGCGCGAACCACAGGATCGTTCTCGCCCACGCCGGCGGTGAACACGATCGCGTCCAACGTGCCCAACTCGACCAGATATGCCCCGAGGTAGTGCCGGATCGAGTGGACGTAGACGTCCAGGGCCGAAGCCGCCGAACGATCCCCCCGGGCGCTCGCGGCGTGAACCTCACGCAGGTCGTTGTGGCCGCACATACCCTTCAGCCCCGACCGCCGGTTCAGGAGGGTATCGAGGTCACCGAGGTCCAACCCCATGTTCAACAGATGGATCAGGGCCCCCGGGTCGATGTCACCAGAGCGGGTGCCCATGACCAGCCCGGCCAGCGGTGTCAGGCCCATCGAGGTGTCGATGCTCACCCCGCCGCGCACCGCGCAGGCAGAGGCGCCGTTGCCCAGGTGCAAGGTGATCGTGTTGGTCTGTGCCACGGGGCGACCGAGGAAGGCTGCGGCCGCGCGACTGACGTACGCATGCGACGTGCCGTGGAAGCCGTAGCGGCGGATGCGGTGGGCGTCGGCGGTGGCGCGGTCGATCGCGTACCGGAACGACGACTCGGGCATCGTCTGGTGGAAAGCGGTGTCGAAGACTGCCACATGCGCGACATCGGGATAGGCCTGCATGGCGACTTCGATGCCCAGCAGATTGGCCGGGTTGTGCAGTGGAGCCAGCGGGATGCAGTCCCGGATGGCGTCGAGAACGGCGTCGTCGATCACCGCTGGTTGCGCGAAACGGTCACCGCCGTGCACGACCCGGTGACCCACCGCGGTCAAGGCGCCGGCGCGAACGGGGATCGTCTGCTCGAAGGCCTCGGCCATCGCTGTGAGCCCCTCCCGATGATCGGACATCGGCCGCTCGATCCGCAGTTGGCGACCCTGCGCCTCGTGGGTGAGGGTCGACATCGGTTCCCCGATACGTTCGATCAACCCGGCGGCCCGCGTCTGCGGCCCCGCCATGTCGATCAACTCGTACTTGATGCTCGATGACCCGGAGTTGAGCACGAGGATCTGGGTCATCGACCCTCCTGGGCCTGGATGGCGGTGATCGTGATGGTGTTCACGATGTCCTTGACCGTACAGCCGCGCGACAGGTCGTTGACCGGTTTGCGCAGCCCCTGCAATACCGGTCCGATCGCCACCGCCCCGGCTGATCTCTGTACTGCCTTGTAGGTGTTGTTGCCGGTGTTCAGGTCGGGGAAGATGAGCACGCTGGCACGGCCTGCGACCAGCGATCCGGGCAGCTTGCTGGCGGCGACCCCCGGGTCCACTGCGGCGTCGTACTGGATGGGGCCTTCCACCGGAAGATCAGGGCGGCGCTTCTTCACGATCTCGGTGGCCAGGCGGACCTTCTCGACATCACCGCCGGCCCCGGAACTGCCCGTGGAGTAGCTGAGCATCGCCACCAGCGGTTCGATGCCGAACGAGGCGGCTGTCTCCGCGGAGGAGATGGCGATGTCGGCGAGCTGCTCAGGGTTGGGCGCCGGGTTCACCGCGCAGTCACCGTAGACGAGCACCCGGTCGGCCAGGCACATGAAGAAAACGCTGGAGACCACGGAGACTCCGGGGATGGTTCGGATCAGTTGCAGCGCGGGCCGGACGGTGTCGGCGGTGGTGTGGACCGCGCCACTGACCATGCCGTCGGCCAGGCCGGCCTTCACCAACAGCGTCCCGAAGATGGTGACGTCGGTGACCGCGTCGTGGGCGATGTCCATGCTCATGCCCTTGTGTTCACGCAGTGAACACAACAAACCCGCCATCTCGTCGCGCAATTCGGAGTGTTCCGGGTGGATGAGCGTGGCCTCGCTGATGTCCAGACCCATCGACCGTGCGCGGTCGGAGATCACCTCGGGCGAACCCAGGATGGTCAGGTCGCAGATCGATCGGCGTAGGAGTTGGTCTGCGGCACGCAGGATCCGGTCGTCGTCGCCCTCGGGAACCACGATGCGGCGCCGGTCCTGCCGCGCCGAACGCGCCAACCGGTTCTCGAACATCAGGGGAGTCGTGACCGCGGTGTCGGCGATCTCGATGCGTTCCAGTAGTGCGGAGGTGTCTATGACCGACTCGAAGACGCCCAGCGCCGCGGCGATCCGCCGGTTGTCCCCGTAGCGGATCTGGGGCGTGAGGTTCGCGATCTGGTTGGCCGTCTCGAACGTGTCGGTGGCACACAGTAGTAAAGGGGTGACTGCCGAGTCCAGCCCGCGCGCGAACGACAGGATCCGCGGATCAGGTTCGACACCGCCGGTCACCACCACACCGCTGATGCTCGGGATCTTGTCGCTGAAACGTGCGGTCACAGCGGCCAGCAGGATGTCCGACCGATCCCCCGGGGTGACCAGCAGCACGCCGTCCTGCAGACGGTCGAGCAGGTTCGGCAGAGTCATCGCAGCGACCCGCACGCCGGTCACCTCACGATCCAGGGAGTCGGGACCGCCCAGCAGGATGGTGGCTTGCAAGTCGTCGCAGATCTGGTGCAGTGATGGCAGTTGCAGGCTGCGCTCCTCCGGGACCACCCAGACCGGCTCGCTGAGGTCGGCCAGTGACTCCGAAATCGTCGACATATGGTGCTTCTCCACCCGATTCACCACGATGCCCAGCAAGTTCACCTCGTTGTGGCGCAGGGACTGCCGGGCGGCGTTCAACGCCCCGCGGACCTGGTCGGGCCGGTGGTGATGGGCGCTGAGCACCATGAGCACGGGCGCGGCGAGGTTCAGGGCCATCGTCACGTTGAGTTCGAACTCGAAGGCGGCGCTGGCGCCGGTGTAGTCGGTGCCTTCGACCAGCACGACGTCGCATTCCGCGGCCAGGCTGTCGAACTTGCTCATGATCTCGGAGATGAGGCCGTCGGCGTCGCGCAGCGATCCCACGCCACGGGTCCGCGCTGTGGTGATCCCGTAGGACTGCTCGTAACTCTGCGCCAGGTCGTAGCGGCGCCGGATCAGTTCGATCGTGTTGTCAGCGTCCTGGCGGCTGGCTACGACCGGCCGGAAGTATCCGACCCGCGAGGAGTGGCGGCTGAAGGCCTCCATCAGACCAAGCGAGATCATGGACTTCCCACTGGCGGCTTCCATCGATGTCACATAAACGGCTTTGGCCACTCTTCGAGCCTAAGGATGTGATCGCGGGGTTGCAGGGGAGGGCGACAGTGTCAGCCATTCGGACTGCTGTGCGTTCGCGGCGTTCTCACCTGACCCGGGCGGCAGCGGCCGACACGGCAGCCGCCAGGGTCTGCCGCGCAATGTTGAGCTGGTCGGTCAGACGCACCCCCATGTCGCCATGGTGGGCGATCGCGATCAGGGTCTGGCCGGTCAATTCGTCGGGGACGCTCTGCATGGGTTCGAGCATGCGCAGGATCAGGGTCTGCGCGACCGGGTCTTCCACGGGCGTCCCAAGGTGCAAGGTTTCCCGCACGACCCGCGCGGCGGCCTGCTCGTCCTGGGTCACCGAGAGCGCAACCAGTGCCACGGCGTTGGCGAAACCGACCGCGGTGTTCAGCAGTTGGGAAGGATCCATGGGTTCGGCCAGCACATCCTTGAGAGCAGCGGTGAAGACAGCGTCCACCGGTTCAGTGATGTAGGAACCCACGATCGAGCCCACCTCCCGGTAGACCTCAGGGTCGAGGCGGTCGAGCGTGGCGGCCGCGATCACGTCGAAGTTACCCATGCCATCGACAGTACGCAGGGTGCATCACACGCCTGTCACGCCGTGGTCCTGTCAACCGGCCTGGACCGGCGCCGACCAGATCAATTCGTCATCGGCGAACGCGCAGACGAGGAAGACCTCCCCGCGGGGGAAGCCGGTGAGTTTGACCGGTGTTCGGGTCAAGGCTGAGTGGACACGGGTGCGGTGGACGACGCTCCCGGACGCGTCGAGCACCATGAGGCGCAAGGGGGGCTGACATCCGGCACTCGGCACGGAGAACCGCAAGCGTCCAGATGCCGCGCGCACCCCGGTCTGTTCGATCAATTCATCAACCTGCACGGGGATCGGACGATCCTGAGATGATCTCGGTTCCCGCAATCCGGAGGTCTGGCTGTTGCGCCCGCGTGCCTCGTGGCAGGCTGTCAGGCAGAAAGGCGAGGAGGGTGCAATGCGTCGGTTGGTGGCAGTAGGAGTGGCCGTGGGTTCTGTCGCCGCTGGAGTTGTGTGGAGTAAGCGTCGGGAGAACAGCCGGCGAGAGCAGTGGGTGCGCCGCGCGGCCGTAGTGGCCGACGACCTCGCCGAAGGTGTGACACGCACCGCCGCGACTGCCGCTGCGACTGTTGCGGATGTGGCCGAGAAGGCTGCCGAATCGGCTGCGGAGGTGGCCGATGTGACCGCCGACGCCGCAGCCAATGCGGGGGTGACCGCCGAGGCAGCAGCGCGCAAGGCCACGAGTGCCGTCGACGCTGTCGCCCGCGGCACAGCCGACGCAGCCGCTGAATTCGCAGACCAGGCCGACAAAGCATCGGCGGTCGTCGGTGATGCCGCGGACAAAGCCGCTCTGACGGCGTCCGAGGTTGCTTACGACGCTGCTGATCAGGTGCAGGAGGCAGCCGAGGAGCTCTCCGCGCAGCAGCAGGCCGATGCGGACGCACCCGCCACGGACACTGACACCGAGCACCAGACCCCGGACCCGGTCAAGGTGCCGACGCCGGCGACCGCTGCCAAGCCCGCCGCCAAGCGCAAACGCACCAGGACCAGGAAGAGCGCCGCGGCGCCGGCTCAGAAGGCGGCGACCAAGGACGCTCAGAAGCAGTCCGCCGCGCCGAAGAAGACCACCGACGACCAGTCGGTTGCCTGACCCCGTCCGGATCGCGGTTGTCGGGCCGGAGTCCAGCGGTAAGACGACCCTGGTCGAGTACCTGCGCGGGTGGCTGACATCGCACGGTCTGCCGGTCGAGGTGGTCGCGGAACAAGGCCGGCTTCTGGCCGAGCGCCTGCCGGCCGGTCACCCGTGGTCCTACCGCGAACAGCTCGCCACGGCCCGGATGCACCGTGGGGCCGAGGCGGCCGCGGAGGTGGTGCTGCGGACAAAGCCGAACCCCGGTGTCCTGCTGGCCGATGGCACGTCGGCAACTCCGCTGGTATGGCACCTCGGTGCTGTGCGAGACCGCCCGGGCTACGAGGCCGGCCCGCCCGAAGTCGCCGAGCAGTTGCTCACCGAGGTGCAGGCAGCTGACTATGACGCCGTCCTGATTGTGGCCCCGGACATTCCATGGCGCGCCGACGGGATCCGCGACGATCCGAGCGGCCGACAGGCTGCCTTCGAGCAGTACCAGGTGCTTTTCGCCGATTCCGTGGTGATCTCGGGCGACGACCGGGAAGGCCAGGCCACAGCCGTTGTCCGCAGGCTGTTGTCGATCAGCGACACGCACTGAGCCGTCGGCCAGCGGCGAGATGGGGCCGCGCTGGGTGTGGATGTGTCGATCACTGGACTACGGCGGTGATCCGGCGTTTACCCTGACCCCATGCGCAAAGCCATCATGGGCACGAGCCTGCTGCTCTTGGTGCTCGGCATGAGTCCGGCCCGCACCGACGATGTGTCGGCATCCGACGCGGTGGCGCAGATCAATGCAGCGTGCTCCGCGTCACGCGATGTGCTGGTCGGTGTCGGCGGGACAATTGACGGGCCCGTGGATCTGGTGAGCTCACCGGGTCGACTCGCGTCCGGCAGCCAGGGGAAGGACCTTGTCCTCGACTCCGCGACTGGCACCTACGGTGCCCTGAGCAACAGCGGGCTCAGCGCCCGCAAACGGGCAACAGCGCTGAAGTATCTCAAACGTTCCGATGCCACCCACTGGCTCAACCGAGGCGTTTTCGCCGACCCGCAGTCGGGTTGGACGGCCAGCTTCGAACAGGCACGCGACGCGTCACTGGACATCGGATCCGACTGTGCCGGTGGCCTTGCCGACCAGAGCGTCACACGCAGCGCGAACACGTGGCGCTTCGCCACTGCAGTGGTCACCGTCGACGAGGCCGGCCGGCTGTTGGCCTGGGAGGCCCAGGGCGTCGAACGACGGTTCTCGTACGCGGTTGGATCCATCGATCTGCCTGAACGAACCGTGACTTTCGCGCAGTGGTCGCGGGCGTCGCAGGCAGCCACGCTGAACGCGACCTTGCGCACACTCAGCCGCCAGATCGCCACCACCGTCAACCAGTCCCCGGCCACAGCCGAGGCGATCGCGGAGCAGGCCGCAGCGGCGGTAGCTGACCCCCGAGCGGTACCGCTGAAAGTGCGGCAGCTGCGCAAAGGGACCTTGCTGTTCGCCCGCAACCCCTACACCAAGCGCTACCACGCCTGGCGGGTGTACGTGCGCGACGAGCAGGCGGTGGCACGCCCAGTAGCGCCCTGAGTGCCCGAAGTGTCAGGGGTGTGCCGCACACTGGAAGGGTGATCCAGCGACCTTCCATTCTGCTTCTCGCAGCCGTCCTCACCGCCGGCGCCGCGCCCGCGGTTGCCGAGCCGACGCCCACGCCGACACCCACGGACACCCCGACCGTCAGCCCCTCCGTGAAGCCCAAACCCAAGAAGAAGCGGGACAAGCGGACCATCGAGCGAGTGCGGGTAACCGTGTCGCCAGCCAGT
Organism: Micrococcales bacterium; assembly: GCA_016719135.1. Lineage (GTDB taxonomy): Bacteria > Actinomycetota > Actinomycetes > S36-B12 > UBA10799 > JADKAV01. The sequence goes on from JADKAV010000026.1 coordinate 22,432, forward strand.
GGCCGCGTCGGCGTCGGTCAGCTGATCACGGCAACGTTCTCGGCACCTGTGCGGTTCAAAGCCAAGGCCGAGGCGGCCATGAATGTCACGTCACGTGACACGCTGCCGAGCGGTTCATGGGCCTGGATCAACAGCACCACAGCCGTCTACCGGCCCAAGGATTTCTGGCCCGGCAAGACCCGCATCAACGTGGAGCTGAACCTGCGCAAGGTGCCGTTGAACTCTGATGCGAGCACACGCTGGATCGGCGGCAAGACCACCACTCGCACCGACAGTTTCCGCACCGCCCGCTCCTTCATCGCCCGGATCGACGCCAACACCCACCAGATGCGGGTGTTCCGCAACGACCGCCTGGTCAAGGTGTTCGGGATCAGCCTGGGCAAACCCGGTTTCGCCACCCGATCCGGGGTGAAGATCATCACTGGTGAGAAGTACCGCTGGACACGCATGACCAGCGACCAGCTCGGTCTGACTGATGAGTTCTACGACTTGCAGGTTCCTTACGCCGTGCGCATCACCCCGACCGGGGAATTCATTCACGGCGCACCGTGGGCGGCGTCGCGGATCGGGGCCTGGAACGGCTCCCACGGCTGCACCAACCTCAACGTCGGTCCCGCGAAGTGGTTCTTCAACCATGTGAAACCCGGGGACGTCACCGTGACGACCAACACCGGCCGCCGCATGGAGACCTGGAACGGGACTCCGGGGTCGTACTGGAACTACCCCTGGAAGCAGTGGAAGGCCATGTCGGCCCTGAGCTGACCCGCCCGGTCGCCGCACACCAATCCCTGAGCGGTTCGGCTGCGAAGAGGCAGTGTGCTGACGCTGGTGTTGATCGGGCTGCTGTCCGGGGTCGTGACCGGGCTCTCCCCGTGCGTGCTGCCGGTTCTGCCGGTGGTGCTCGGCGCCTCGGCGACGGGCCCTGAGGGTCCATCGAGCAGGACCCGGCCGTTCGTGATCATCGCTGGGCTGGTGACCTCGTTCGCACTGGCGACCCTGGCAGGCTCCGCGTTGCTCAATCTGCTCGGCCTTCCGCAAGACCTGCTGCGCTGGCTGGGCATCGCCGTGCTGGTCGTCGTCGGCCTGGGCCTGTTGTTCCCCCCGATCGGCCGGGTACTCGAACGGCCCTTCGCACGGATCCCGCAGCGCGCCCTGAATCGGGAGGGTTCGGCCTTCGTGCTCGGCATGTCCTTTGGGCTGGTCTTCGTCCCCTGCGCCGGGCCGGTCCTGGCGGCCATCACCGTGCTGTCTGCCACCGGTGGCTTCGGCGCCGGTCTGATCGTTTTGACGGCGAGTTTCGCCATCGGGGTGGCCCTGCCGCTGCTGGGTTTCGCGATCGCGGGCCAACGCATGGCAGAGCGCATCCGATCCGTGCGGGGGCGCACCCAGACTCTGCGCAAAGTGGTTGGTGCAGTCATGGTGGTGACCGCGGTGGCTCTGTCGCTGAATCTGACCGATTCGATCCAGCGGTACGTCCCGGGGTACGTCGCCCTGGTGCAGGACCGCATCGAAGGCACCGACAGTGCACGCGCGGCGCTGGACGACCTGTCGGGCAGGCAGGCCACCACCGCCGGGGCCGGCGACCAGCTGACGTTCGACCAGTGTGCCGAGGACCCTGCGCAGTTGCACAACTGCGGGCCCGCGCGAGATCTCGTGGGCATTCAGGAATGGCTCAACTCGAAGCCACTGGAACTCGTGGACCTGCGCGGGCGGGTGGTGCTGGTCGACTTCTGGACGTACTCGTGCATCAACTGCCAGCGCACCCTGCCCTACATCACGGACTGGGATGCGAAGTACCGGCAGAAGGGCCTCACCGTGATCGGGGTGCACAGTCCCGAATTCGCCTTCGAGCGGGAGGTGCCGAACGTGGCAGACAACGCCGAGCGGCTCGGTGTGAAGTACCCGATCGCGATCGACAACGGTTTCCAGACGTGGCGAGCGTGGGACCAGCGCTACTGGCCGGCGCACTACCTCATCGATCAGACTGGGCAGGTCCGGCAGGTCCATTACGGGGAAGGCGCGTACGCACAGACGGAGAAACTGATCCAGGATCTGCTCGACGCCGGCGAACAAGCGGTGTCGGCCGACCCGACGCAGGTACGTACCCAGGGCCAGACCCCCGAGACGTATCTGGGGTACGAGCGGGCCCGGTCGGTCGTCAACGCGAGCAACCAGTTCTTCGATGAGCAGCACGCGTACTCAGCGGTCGACGTGGCACGTGACCAGGTCGCCCTGGATGGCCAGTGGACCGTGGAACCCGAACGGATCGTGGCCGGCGAGGACGCGTCGCTGCGCCTGCGGTATTACGCCCGGGACATGTACCTCGTGCTCGGCGGGGAAGGGACTGTCGAGGTTCGTGAGAACGGCCGGGCGCGCACGATCGAGGTGAAGGGTGCCCCGACGTTGTACGCGCTGGCCTCGCACACCCCGCAGGAGCGCGTTGCCGAGTTGCGCATGAGTCCGGGCGTGTCTGCGTATGCCTTTACGTTCGGATAGCAGGCCGGGGCGAGGTAGTGAACACACACATTTGCACGTTCCTCCGGCGGGCCCGCGGCAAGTCCGCACTGAGACCAATCCGCGAGGCCGCTGGGTTCCGAAGTACCATCGCACGATCTGAGAGTGGAGAAAAGCGATGACGGGACGTCCTGTGACGCGGGTCCGGCGATGGGTCCTGTCATGAGACTGGCGACCGTACCCGATTCCGGACCCGAACCGCCCCCGGACGACGCCAGCCTCATCGCGCGGGTGGCCCGCGGGGACGAAAGTGCCTACGAGTCGCTGTTCGACCGCTATGCCTCCGGCGCCTACGGACTGGCCGTGCGGGTGGTCCGGGACCCCGACCTGGCCCGTGACATCGTGCAGGAGGCGATGTTGCAGGTGTGGACCCACGCGCCCCGATACGACAGGAAACAGGGCAGTGTGCGGGCGTGGTTGTTCACCCTGGTCCATCGTCGGGCGGTGGACCGGATCCGTTCCGAGCAGGCGGGTTCCGATCGGGAGAAGAAGGTCGGCAGGGCTGCCTTCGAGCGGCCCCATGACCACGTCAGTGCTGATGTCGAACGGGGCCTGGAGATCCGGCGGGTACGGGTCGCGCTGGACGATCTCACGCCGTTGCAGCGCGAAGCCATCGAACTGGCCTACTTCCGCGGTTACACCCATACCCAAGTGGCTGAGGTGCTGGACATCCCGTTGGGAACCGCGAAGACCCGGCTCCGGGACGGTCTGATCCGTCTGCGTGACTCGCTGGAGGTGACCTCATGACCGAATCCATCCACTTGCTCGTCGGCCCGTATGTGCTGGACGCGCTCGACGACACCGAGACAATCGCTTTCGAGGAACACCTGCGCGGCTGTGAGGACTGCCGCCAGGAGGTGAGCGAATTGCGCGAGACGGCCGCCTTGCTGGGAAGCGCGCAGGCCGGCGACGATGTGGCAGACCTGAAGGCGACAGTCATGGGGCAGGTCTCGCGAACCGCCCAGTTGCCTCCACAGGTCCGGGGTGCCCATGGCAAGCCGCGAGTGGGCCGGTCGCTGGGCTGGTTGGCGGCCGCTGCCGCGGCCGTGGTGGCCCTGGTTCTGGTCGGAAACGTGCGCGAGCAGCAGCAGAAGATCACCGCGATGAACGAGCACACCACCGAGGTCATGGCCCTGATCACCGCTGATGACGCCAAGGTCATGCCCCTCGCGCTGCCCGACAGCAGTTCGACGGTGGTCGTGTCCATGCAGCGCAATGAGGCGATGGTGATGGCGCAGGATCTTCCTGCCCCAAGTGAGGGCATGGTCTACCAGACGTGGGCCTACGACAGTGCCGGCAACGCGACGCCGGCCGGTACCTGGATGCCCGATGAAGGCGGGTATGCGGCTGCGCCCTTGACGACGCCGGTGAGTGACTGCGCGGCCATTTCGGTCACCGAGGAGCCGAGCGGCGGTTCTGCGCAACCCACCAGCGAGCCGCTGGCGATGGTGGAGTTCTAGCCGCGCATCAGCATCAGGGGGCGTCCTCTCAGCCTGCCGTGAGGTCCAACGCTGTCTGCTGCAGGAGCGCGGCTTCCTCGTCCGCACGCTCTACGACGTCACTATCGGCCCAGGCCAACAAGTCGCTTCGCATGAGCAGGCCGTCGAGCATCGCCATGATCTCGTCGGGGAACTCCAGTGGGATGAAATGTGTGCCCTGCAGAACATGGACCTCCGCCTGGTCGATTCTGTGGGCGAAGGCGACCACGTCGCGCATGGAGGTCATCACATCGAACCCGCCGGCCACCACGGTGATCGGGCAGGTCAGGAAGGAAGGGTCCATCGGTTCGTGATCACCGGCAGCGACCATCAGTCGGAAGTACCACTCGAAGTCGTGCTCCAGGAAGGACCGGATCCACGGCACCACGTCCTTGGTCCGCGCGCTGGGCAGCATGAAACCGCTGTGACGCAGAATCTCGGCGAAGGTGTTCCCCTTGGGAACGTTGTGTGCCAGGAGGTTCAAGGGCTTGCCGAGCAATTGCCCGACTCTGCTGACCATGAGCCCAGACGTTTTGCGCAGCGGCCGCGGCACCATCAAAGTCGCGAACGCCGCGTCGTAGGTGCCCCCGGGAACCCCGGCACACATCAGCATCCCGGCCACCTTGTCCGGGTGTTCGGCGGCGATCTCGAAACTGACGTTCACGCCCAGCGACCACGCCACCAGCAGTGCCCGGTCGATTCCGGTGTGTTCCATGAGCGCAAGTGCGTCGGCGACGTGATCCTCAACGCGGATGCGCTGCGGGTCGGCCGGCCTGCCTGAGCCCAGGCCACCGCGGTGGTTCCATCCGACCACTCGATAGCCGCAGTGCGGATCGAGCAGTCTCGGCCACGCCTCCGGTGGCACGCCGAGGCCGTTGCAGACCACAACGGCCGGGCCTTTCCCGCCGTTGGTCCAGCCGAGTAGTTCTGTGCCGTCTGCGCTGGTGAAGCTGAATGTCGTATACATCCCTTTCAGTGTCGCAGGCGAGGTCGTGTGGCTTGACCACCCGGCGCTAATGTGACGCCATGGCCGACATGAAACCCCGCAGTTCTGTTGTCACCGATGGTTTGGAACGGGCGCCTGCCCGCGGCATGCTGCGCGCGGTGGGGATGAACGATCAGGACTTCGACAAGCCCCAGATCGGTGTGGCGTCGAGTTGGAACGAGATCACCCCGTGCAACCTGTCGCTCGACCGGTTGGCCAAAGCGGCCAAAGAGGGCGTACACGCCGCGGGCGGATTCCCTCTGCAGTTCGGCACGATCTCCGTCTCCGACGGCATTTCGATGGGCCACGAGGGCATGCACTTCTCGCTCGTGAGCCGCGAGATCATCGCCGACTCGGTCGAGACGGTCATAAATGCCGAGATGCTCGACGGAATGGTCACGTTCGCCGGTTGTGACAAGAGTCTGCCCGGGATGATGATGGCCGCCGCGCGGCTGGACGTGGCGTCGGTGTTCGTGTACGCCGGCTCGATCCTGCCGGGCCGGGTCGGCGACCGCGACGTCACCATCATCGATGCGTTCGAGGCGGTCGGTGCCTGCGCCCGGGGGCTGATCACCCGGGAGGAGGTCGACGAGATCGAGCGCGCGATCTGTCCCGGTGAGGGAGCCTGCGGCGGCATGTATACCGCCAACACCATGGCCAGCATCGGGGAGGCGATGGGTTTGAGCTTGCCAGGTTCGGCCGCTCCGCCTGCCGTGGACCGTCGCCGGGATTCCTACGCGCGTGCGTCTGGGGAAGCTGTGGTCAATCTGATCCGGCAGGGCATCACCGCTCGCCAGATCATGACGAAGGACGCCTTCGAGAACGCGATCACGGTGCTGATGGCGCTCGGGGGGTCGACCAACGCTGTGCTGCACCTGCTCGCCATGGCCCATGAGGCCGATGTGGACCTCGAACTCGAGGACTTCCACAGGATCGGTTCGAAGGTGCCGCTGCTCGGTGATCTGAAACCCTTCGGACGCTACGTGATGAGCGATGTCGACCGGGTCGGCGGCGTGCCCGTGGTCATGAAGGCGCTGCTGGACGCCGGGTTGCTGCACGGCGACTGTATGACCGTCACGGGTCAGACCGTTGCGGAGAACCTGGCCGAACTCGAACCGTCGGATCCCGACGGCAAGATTCTGCACGCGGTGGGTTCGGCGCTCGACAGTCACGGCGGGATCACCGTTCTGTCGGGCTCGTTGTGCCCGCAGGGGGCGGTGGTCAAGAGTGCTGGTGTGGCGGTGAACGTCTTCGAGGGGACCGCGCGGGTCTTCGAGCGGGAGCAGTCCGCGATGGCTGCGCTGGAGGACGGCACCATCCAGGCCGGCGACGTCGTGATCATTCGCTACGAAGGGCCCAAGGGCGGCCCCGGGATGCGCGAGATGCTCATGATCACCGGCGCGATCAAAGGCGCGGGACTCGGGCAGGACGTCATGCTGATCACCGACGGACGGTTCTCCGGGGGGACCACCGGACTGTGCGTCGGGCACGTTGCGCCGGAGGCGGTCGACGGCGGGCCGATCGCTTTCGTCCAAGACGGTGATCGGGTACGCATCGACATCGGCGAGCGCACGCTGGATCTGCTGGTGGACGACGATGAACTGCAACGCCGCCGCGAGGGATGGGCCCCGCTGCCCCAGCGCTACACGCGCGGGGTGCTGCACAAATACGCGCGCCTGGTCGGGTCGGCTTCGCGAGGTGCGGTCTGCGACTGAGCCGTGAAGCTGATCACCGCGGTCATCAAACCCCACGCCCTGGATCGTGTGCGCTCGGCTCTGCAGGCGCAGGGCGTCGAGGGGATGACGGTGACCGAAGCCAGCGGGTACGGCCGGCAGCGCGGACATACCGAGGTCTATCGGGGTGCGGAATACGTCGTCGACCTGGTGCCGAAGGTCCGGCTCGAGGTTCTTGTCGACGATGACGACGCCGGACACATCCTGGACGTGCTGGTGTCCGCCGCGCGCACCGGCAAGATAGGCGACGGCAAGGTCTGGGTGACCGGGGTTGATGCGGTGGTGCGGGTGCGGACGGGCGAGCGGGGGGCGGACGCCCTTTAGCCGTTTTACGCCGCGGGGCTTTGGTCGGATCTGGTCACTGGCTGACCTGCTGCGTCCGAAGTCCCGGCGATTGCCTCCCGCAAGTCGTTCACGAACGACTCCGGGCTGTGCCGCAGCATGAACGTGGAGACTCGCAGCACTAGACCGCCGGTGCGCAACACCAGGCTGTTCTGTCGCTCGGTGTCCTCAGTCCAGTTCTCGGGGTCGAGGTGCTGCATTCCGTCGATCTCGACCATGATGATTCGGCCGTCGTGGGCCTGGAATTCGGCATCGATGTACCTGTCCCTTCCCTTGGAGTCCTTGCGCCGGGACTGGCGAATCGGCTGGGGCAATCCGTGCTTGCGGCAAATCTGCGCGAACTCGTGCTCGTTGAGGCTGGACACGCCCGACGAGTACTCGTCGACGAGCTCCAAGAGCAGAGCCCTGCGGGCTGCCTGTGGGCGGCCCAGGAGTTCTTGACGTAGGCGCTTTGGTTTAGTGACCTCCTGCTGCAGCGACGAGAGGACCACGAACATGGCTTCCCGCGGTGTTCGTGCCCAGCCGCCGGCTTGAACGACGGCCAGGGTGGCGTTCACTCGAGGGATTCCTGAGACCTGTTGGGGGATTTGCAGGCGCGATCGGTGGACCTGGATCCACGCGGGCCGACGATGGACTCGGGTGGATTCCGAGGTGATGACCTGCAAAGGCCATTGCAACGTCCCCCGCCAACCTTCCGCGAACAGAGCTGAGCGACCGGCCAGGCATGCCGTCGGGCCGCAATGCAGGACCGCTGCCCACAACCGTTGCCGTTCAGTTGGTCTGCAGGGCGCGGCGAGGTAGACCCGTGGCGTGACACGGGTCCAGACGCCTGACGCCCGGGCCCGCTGCATCGCACGGCGCATCGTCGGAACCTGCCAATCGGCGATCACGTTGTCCTGCGCGCGCAGGAGTTGGATTGTCGCTGCGTCTAGGTGCGGCATACCTTCATGGTGCGCTCTATCCAGGACGCGTGGGATTGCCTGTGGATAGTCGCTCGCGGGTGGGACTTTGGACGGATGTGGTCAGTGGTTGACGTGCTGGGTCCAAAGTCCCGCCGGGACCGTGGCCTGTGCGCGCTTGCCGGGCCACCTGCGCGGACTTTGGACGGATGTGGTCAGTGGTTGACGTGCTGGGTGCAAAGTCCCGCCGGGACGGTGGCCGGACCGTGCCTGCCGGGCCACCTGCGGGGACTTTGGACGGATGTGGTCAGTGGTTGACGTGCTGGGTCCAAAGCCCCGCCCGGGACCGTGGCCCCCAAAGTCCAGCGTGACCCCGAGTTGGCAGCATCAGCCAGGCAGGTTACTCTTTCGGTGTGCAGCAGTTCATTCTCGTAAGCGAGCGCGTCTAGGCCCCAGAAGGCCCAGGCGCGCTACCCTCCGCAACCCATTTCGGGTCGGGGGGTTTTTCATTGGAAGGAAGCGCAATGGCAGAGCACATGACCGGTGCGGCCAGTCTCATCAAGTCGCTGGAGCATGCCGGTGTGGACACCGTGTTCGGCATCCCCGGCGGCGCGATCCTGCCCGCCTACGACCCCCTGATGGACTCCGACCAGGTACGCCACATCCTGGTGCGCCATGAACAGGGCGCCGGCCACGCCGCCGAGGGGTACGCGCAGACATCCGGCAAAGTCGGGGTCTGCATGGCCACCTCCGGCCCCGGAGCCACCAACCTCGTCACGCCCATCGCCGATGCCTACATGGACTCGGTCCCGATCGTCGCCATCACTGGCCAGGTGCCCAGCACCGCGATCGGCACAGACGCCTTCCAGGAAGCTGACATCTCCGGCATCACCATGCCGATCGTCAAGCACAACTACCTCGTCACCGATCCCGCGGAGATCCCGCGCGTGATCGCCGAGGCGTTCCACCTGGCGGGCACCGGGCGGCCGGGGCCGGTCCTTGTCGACATCAGCAAGGACGCCCTGGCCGCCCAAACAACCTTCGAATGGCCCGACGCGATCGACCTGCCCGGCTACCGGCCCACCACCGCGCCGCACGGCAAGCAGATCAAAGAAGCCGCCAAGATGATCGTCAAGGCCAAACGGCCGGTGCTGTACGTCGGCGGCGGGATCGTGCGATCGGGTGCCTCCCAGGAGTTGCTCACGCTGGCAGAGCTGACGGGCATCCCGGTGGTCACCACGCTGATGGCCCGCGGCGCGTTCCCCGACAGCCACCCGCAGAACCTCGGCATGCCCGGCATGCACGGCACCGTCCCGGCGGTCGGGGCGCTGCAGAAAAGCGACTTGCTGATCGCGCTGGGAACCCGGTTCGACGACCGCGTCACCGGCAAACTCGACTCGTTCGCGCCCTACGCGAAGGTCATCCACGCGGACATCGACCCGGCCGAGATCGGCAAGAACCGCCACGCTGACGTGCCGATCGTGGGAGATGCCAAGGCCACCATCGCGGGCCTGATTGCTGCGCTGAGCGGCCGCAAGGACGACATCGATATCGCAGACTGGTGGGAAATCCTCAACGGGTGGAAGAAGCGCTTCCCACGCGGCTACGAGGAGCACCCGGACGCCCTCGAGCCGCAGTATGTGATCGAGCGCCTGGGTCACATCGCCGGACCGGACGCGATCTACTGCGCCGGCGTCGGCCAGCACCAGATGTGGGCCAGCCAGTTCATCGATTACGAGAAGCCCGGACACTGGCTCAATTCCGGTGGCCTGGGCACGATGGGCTACGCCGTCCCCGCCGCGATGGGCGCGAAGGTCGGCAATCCCGACGCCGTCGTGTGGGCCATCGACGGCGACGGCTGCTTCCAGATGACCAACCAGGAACTCGCGACCTGCGCCATCAACAACATCCCGATCAAGGTCGCACTGATCAACAACTCGAGCCTGGGTATGGTCCGGCAGTGGCAGACGTTGTTCTACGACAAGCGCTATTCCAATACCGACCTGCAGTCCCACCAGTTCCCGGACTTCGTGAAGCTGGCCGAGGCCTACGGGTGCTACGGCCTGCGGGCGAGCAGCCGCGAAGAGGTGGACGTCGTCATCGAGAAAGCGATGGCGCTCAACGATGCTCCGGTGGTCATCGACTTCCAGGTCCACCGCGACGCGATGGTCTGGCCGATGGTGCCTGCCGGTACCAGCAATGATCTGATCACGACCGCGCGCGACCTCGCGCCGGCCTGGGAACGGGAGGACTGATGACCCGCCACACACTGTCCGTGCTGGTCGAGAACAAGCCGGGCGTGCTCGCGCGCATCTCCGGGTTGTTCAGCCGCCGCGGCTTCAACATCGAGTCGCTGGCGGTGGGTCCGACCGAGAACCCCGAGGTCAGCCGGATGACGATCGTCATCAACGTCGACCGGCTACCCCTCGAGCAGGTCACCAAGCAGCTCAACAAACTGATCAACGTGCTGAAGATCGTCGAACTCGACGATGAGCACTCGGTCCAGCGCGAGTTGGTCCTCGTCAAGGTGAAGACCGACAAGGGCATGCGATCCAACGTGCTGGAGATCGTGACGCTGTTCCGGGCCAAGGTCGTGGATGTGGCCCCGGAGACCGTGACCATCGAGGCCACCGGTAGTCGCGACAAACTCGAGGCGTTGTTGCGCGTGCTGGAGCCCTACGGGATCAAGGAACTCGTGCAGTCCGGCGTCGTCGCAGTAGGCCGCGGCGGGAAGTCCATCGCCGATCGCTCGCTGCGTTCGGTCGATCGCAGCGCATAGTGCAGCGGGCCGCCACGATCGCTCCGCCGATCGGCTTCGTCCTCGTCGTCGCGGTGTGGAATCGCAGTCTGGGCGGGCTGATAGCGGTGCTGGTGGCGCTGGTCCTGGTGGCTGCGGTGCTGGCTGCGGTCCACCATGCCGAGGTCGTGGCGCACAAGGTCGGCGAGCCCTACGGATCCCTGGTGCTGGCCGTGTCGGTCACGGTGATCGAAGTGGCCTTGATCGTGGCGCTGATGGCGTCCGGGGGAGCCAAAGCTGAGACGCTGGCGCGCGACACGGTCTTCAGTGCGTTGATCATCACGACCGCCGGGATCGTGGGCTTCTCGTTGCTGTCATCCACGTTTCGGGGTCCGGTTCCAGTCGTCTACTTCAACTCCGAAGGCGCCGGTGCAGCACTGTCCACCATTGCGGCCCTTGCCGCGCTGACGCTGGTGCTTCCCACCTTCACGACCAGCGCCCCGGGACCCACTTTCACCGCCGGTCAACTGGCCTTCGCCGCGATTGCCTCGTTGACCCTCTACCTTCTGTTCGTCTTCGTGCAGACCGTGCGACATCGGGACTACTTCATCCACGAGGCAGGCGATGAGGACGAGCATGCCGAACCTCCGGCAACTGCCACCGCGGTGATGAGCTTGATTCTGCTTCTGGTGTCCCTGGTGGCCGTGGTCGGCCTGGCGAAGACACTTTCGCCGAACATCGAGTCGGCCGTGATCGGCGCGGGGCTTCCGATCGCTTTCGTAGGTGTGGTCATCGCCATGGTGGTGCTGCTGCCCGAGGGAATCGCTGCGGTCCGGGCGGCGCGTATCGGTCGCGTGCAGACCAGCCTCAATCTCGCATTCGGATCCGCGATGGCCAGCATCGGACTGACCATCCCGACGATCGCGATCGCCCAGATCTGGCTGCCTGTGCAACTGGTGCTCGGGCTGGGCCCGTTGCAGATCACACTGCTGGTGATCGCCCTGTTCACCGCTGCGCTCACCGTCATCCCGGGTCGCGCCACTCTGCTGCAGGCCGGGGTCCACGTCGCGATCTTCGCGGCCTTCCTGGCGGTCTCGGTGGCCCCGTGACCTCAACGCCCGCTGACCTGAGAGACTGTGCAGAATCCACCCGTACAAGGAGAAGAAGTGGCTGAACTGTTTTACGAAGACGACGCCGACCTGTCGATCATCCAGGGCCGCAAGGTGGCCATTCTGGGATACGGGTCGCAGGGGCACGCCCACGCGCTGAACCTGCGCGACTCGGGTGTGGACGTACGGGTGGGCCTGGTTGAAGGCTCGAAGTCGCGACCCAAGGCCGAGGCTGAAGGACTGCGGGTCGTCGATCCGGCCACCGCGTGCGCCGAGGCCGATCTGATCATGGTGCTGGTCCCGGACCCCGCCCAGCGCGGGCTGTACGCCCAGGCGATCGCCGACAACCTGAAGGCCGGCGACGCGCTGTTCTTCGCCCACGGTTTCAACATCCGTTTCGGCTACATCCAGCCGCCGGCCGATGTCGACGTGTGCATGGTCGCCCCGAAGGGTCCGGGCCATCTGGTGCGGCGCGAGTACACCTCCGGTCGCGGTGTGCCGTGCATCGTGGCCGTCGAACAGGACGCCACTGGCAACGCCTGGCCGCTGACGCTGTCGTACGCGCGCGCCATGGGAAGCCTGCGCGCAGGTGGCATCAAGTCGACGTTCACCGAGGAGACCGAGACCGACCTGTTCGGTGAGCAGGCCGTGCTGTGTGGTGGCGCCTCCGCACTGGTGCAGTCCGGTTTCGAAACCCTGGTCGAGGCGGGATATCAGCCCGAGGTGGCCTACTTCGAGTGCCTGCACGAACTCAAACTGATCGTGGATCTGATGTACGAAGGTGGTATCGCCAAACAGCGCTGGAGCGTCTCCGACACCGCCGAATACGGCGATTACGTCTCCGGCCCGCGGGTCATCGACGCACAGGTCAAGGAGAACATGAAGGCCGTGCTCGGCGACATTCAGTCTGGTGCGTTCGCGAAGCGTTTCATCGACGACCAGGACGCCGGAGCTCCCGAGTTCGCGTCGCTGCGCAAGGCCGGCGAGGAGCACCAGATCGAAGAGGTCGGTCGTGAGCTTCGTCAGCTGATGGCATGGGTGGCCACCGACGACGACTACACCGAGGGCACCGCCGCTCGATGAGCCGCCGGGGGATCCACCTGCCGGAGCGCATTGTCGCGTTCAGCGACGGGGTGGTGGCGATCGCCATCACCTTGTTGCTGTTGCCGCTGGCCGAGCTGAAACTGCCCAGCGACGGCCGGATCACGACCCTCATCGGGGAGAACGCTGCGCTGCTGGGTGGTCTGACGCTGACCTGGGTGATCATCGCCATCTTCTGGTTGGCCCATCACCGGCTGTTCGCGCACATCGTCGGTGTCGATCAGACCATCATGTGGCTGAACTTCGGGTGGCTTTTCGCGATCGCGGTGCTGCCGCTGCCGACGAACCTGGACATCGCCAACCCCCCGACGCCACAGGTAACGGGTTTCTACGTCGGCTGGATGCTGCTCATCAGTCTGCTGCAGACGGCCATCTTCTGGCACGCGCGGCGAACTCCCGGACTGATGGACGAGGAGTACAAGGGGTCCTACCAAGCGCGGTCGGCGCAAGTTCGGAGTCTGCTGGTCGCCACAGTCTTCGCCGTGAGCCTAGTGGTGGCGTTCATCCAGCCGGACGTGGCGACATTCGTGCTCCTGTTGCTGTTCTTCCTCGACCCGGTGGCCGCCCGGATCGTGCGGTCTCGCGGCTGACGTCGGGCGCGAAGAGTCGTGGACATGGACCTCGCCGGAGAACTGGCCCCGATCATCGGGCAGGTCCTGCGGATGGAACCGGTCGTGGGTGGAGACATCTGCCGTGCGTACCGGGTAAGCACGTCCGAGGCCCGATACTTCGTCAAAACACCCCGCCGGTCCGACGAGTGGATGTTGCCGGTCGAGGCGGCGGGCCTGAAAGCGCTGGGGGATGTGGTCCCCGGTCTGACGCCGTCGGTGGTCCACGCCGAAAGCCGGTTTCTGGTGCTGGAGTGGGTTGCCGAGCAGGGGCCGTCCCGGGAGGCTGCAGCGAACCTCGGCGAACGACTGGCAGCCTTGCATACGCACCGGGCGTCCGCTTTCGGCGAAGGACCCGAGCACGGCCGCATCGGGCCACTTGCGATGCCTTCCGGGCACTACGAGTCATGGCCGCAGATGTTTGCCGAGTTGCGTCTGCGCCCGCTTGTCAACGACCGGACTCCCCGCAGCCTCGACCTGGTCGACGCGCTCATGGACGACCCCGAGTGGGCGGGACCGCCCGAGCCGCCGAGCCTGTTGCACGGGGACCTGTGGAGCGGCAACGTGTTGTGGTCGCTGTCGCCGCGACTGGTGGATCCAGCAGCGCATGTCGGTCATCGCGAGACGGATCTGGCCATGCTCGCCCTGTTCGGAACCCCTTACTTGGACACCATCCTGATGGCCTACCAGCAGGTGTATCCACTCGCGCGGGGCTGGCAGGCGCGGGAGGGATTGCACCAGATGTGGCCGCTGCTGGTGCATGCGCGACTGTTCGGCGGGGGATACGCACAGCGGGCCGAGACCATCGCGACGGGCTACCTCCAGGGCTGAATCGGCCACTTCGTACCATCGAGGGGTGGACAAACCCGTCGTCTTGATCGCCGAAGAACTCTCTCCTGCAACCATCGAGGCCCTGGGGCCGGACTTCGAGATCCGTCACTGTGACGGGGCGGATCGCCCGCAACTCTTGGCTGCAATCACCGACGTGGACGCGATCCTGGTGCGGTCGGCGACGAAGGTCGATGCCGAGGCTCTGTCAGCGGCCAAGAAGCTCAAGGTCGTCGCTCGGGCCGGAGTCGGGCTGGACAACGTTGATGTGGAGGCAGCCACCCAGGCCGGCGTCATGGTGGTCAACGCACCGACCTCGAACATCGTCAGTGCGGCGGAACTGGCGGTAGCACTGCTGCTGGCCAGCGCCCGGCACATCTCCCCGGCCCATGACGCCCTGCGACAGGGACAGTGGAAGCGGTCCAAATACACCGGCGTGGAGCTCACCGACAAGACCGTCGGCGTGGTCGGCCTGGGCCGGATCGGGCTGCTCGTGGCGCAACGGCTCAGCGCGTTCGGCGTGCGCTTGGTCGCCTACGACCCGTTCGTCCAGCCCGTGCGTGCCGCCCAACTCGGCGTGACGCTGCTGTCTTTGGAGCAGGTGCTGGAGGAATCCGATTTCATCACCGTGCACCTTCCGAAGACCAAAGAGACCGTGGGACTGATCGACGAGGCAGCCTTGAAGCTGGTGAAGCCCACAGTCCACATCGTCAATGCTGCGCGTGGCGGAATCGTCGACGAGCAGGCGCTGTACGACGCACTGGTGGAGGGCCGGGTCGCCGGGGCGGCACTGGATGTGTACGCCAGCGAACCGTGTACCGATTCGCCGCTGTTCACACTCGACAACGTGGTCGCCACCCCACACCTGGGTGCATCCACTGACGAGGCGCAGGAGAAGGCCGGCATTGCCGTGGCCAAATCGGTCCGTCAAGCGTTGGCCGGAGAGCTGGTGCCCGACGCTGTGAATGTCAGAGGCGGAGTCATTGCCGAGCAGGTGCGGCCGTTCATCGACCTGGCTGAGCATCTCGGACACATCGCCACATCCATGGCCCCATCGGCGGTCGCGCAGCTGACCGTCGAAGCTCTCGGCGAGATCAGCGCCTTTGATGTCAACGTGCTCGAGTTGGCCGTTCTGAAGGGCATGTTCTCGGTGCTCATCGACGACCCCGTGTCCTACGTCAACGCCCCGGTTCTGGCTGCGGATCGGGGAGTCGAGACGGCCTTGGTCACCGAGGGCGACTCCGAGGACCACCGGTCGTTGGTACGTGTGCGGATGGCGTGCGCCGATGGTCAGAGCATGGTCGTAGCCGGCACGGTGTTCGGTGCTCGCGACAACGAGAAGCTGGTGGAGGTCGACGGCTTGGACCTCGATCTGCCGGTCAGCGAGCACATGTTGGTGTTCCGCTACGACGACAAACCCGGTGTGGTGGGTACGGTCGGTCAAGTTCTCGGCGATGCGGGCATCAATATCGCGAACATGCAGGTCTGCCGGGACAGCGCAGGCGGTCTGGCTCTGGTCGCGCTCACCGTCGACAGTGCTGTGACCACGGACTTGGTCGAAGCGATCTCGGCTCAGATCGGCGCAGTCAGCGGCACCGCGATCGACCTGGTCTGACCACTTCACCCAGCGCGGGGGAACGGCTTCCCAGGGACCCACTTCGCGCCCAGGATCGGGCTAGGGTCGAGTCACCACCGAACTGGGAGCACCACATGCTGCACGAGCAAGACGTCGAACAGATCGAGCGTCTCTACCTCTCACCGCTGTTCGCCCGCTACGGCGAGAAGAGCGCCATCGTCGCCCATCAACTCGAGCCCGACGGACGGGCGCCGGAGGTGGCCTACCAGTTGATCCATGACGAGTTGATGCTCGACGGCAATGCGCGGCAGAACCTGGCGACCTTCGTGTCGACCTTCATGGATCCCATGGCCGACAGGTTGTTCGCTGAGACCTACGACAAGAACATGATCGACAAGGATGAGTATCCGCAGACCGCGCAGATGGAAGCCCGGTGCGTGAGCATCATCGCGAATCTGTGGCATTCCCCTGACGGCGACAAGGCGGTCGGCACGTCGACGATCGGCTCCAGTGAAGCGGTGATGCTGGCCGGACTGTCCCTGAAGCGTTTGTGGCAGCACAAGCGCAAGGCCGCCGGCCAGTCCATCGAGCGGCCCAATCTGGTCATGGGCCAGAACGTGCAGGTCGTGTGGGAGAAGTTCTGCCGCTACTGGGACGTCGAGCCCCGTTACGCACCACTGGCCGAGGGCAGGCTGCACTTGACCGCTGAGGAAGCGGTCAAGCTCGTCGACGAGAACACGATCGGGGTGGTGGCGATCCTGGGGTCGACGTTCGACGGCTCCTACGAGCCGGTCAAGGACATCGCCGCAGCCCTCGATGACGTGCAGAAGGAGAAGGGCTGGGACATCCCGGTGCACGTCGACGGCGCCTCGGGCGGTTTCGTGGCCCCCTTCATCGACCAGGATCTGGAGTGGGACTTCCGGATTCCGCGGGTGCATTCGATCAACGCTTCGGGGCACAAGTACGGCTTGGTCTATCCGGGGGTCGGATGGGTGGTCTGGCGGACTGCCGACTGCGTCCCGGACGATCTGGTGTTCCATGTGAACTACTTGGGCGGGGACATGCCCACGTTCACGCTGAACTTCTCCCGGCCGGGCAGCCAAGTGGTTCTGCAGTACTACAACTTCGTGCGGTTGGGGTTCGAGGGATACCGAGGGATCCAGCAGGCGTGTCGGGACACGGCCATGTACCTGTCGTCGCAGATCGCGCAGTTGGGCCCGTACGAACTGCTCAGCGATGGTTCGGAACTACCGGTCTTCTTCTTCCGGCTCAAGGCCGATCGCAGGAACTACACAGTCTTCGACGTCTCGGCGAAGCTGCGCGAGCGTGGTTGGCAGGTGCCCGCGTACACCCTGCCGGACGACCTCACCGACGTCGCTGGGCTGCGGATCGTTGTGCGCAACGGATTCGGCCGAGACATGGCTGAGTTGCTGCTGAACGACCTGCGGCACGCGACCGAATTCTTCGAGGGCCTCGACCGCCCGATGCCCGACGACCCCGACCACGCCCCGGGTTTCTCCCACTGAGGTCGTTTGCACTCCGAGGGCTACGGTTTGTTGCTGACTGCGGGGGTTGGGCCCGGAGCGCACCGGCCCGATAGCCTGGGCAGATTTCGGCTGTGGCCCAGTGGCCGGAGTCGTGATTGTGCAGTCCAACGTCCGGGCTCTGGCGCAGTCGCGCCTCAGCCGTCGGTCTTGCCCCAGCCGGTGTTCATCCCGATCACAGCACCGATCGCCGCGAGAATGCCGATCCACAGTGAGCTGCCGGTGAGCCACCACACGACCAAGCCGACCCCCACTCCGCCCGCGATGCCGATGGCCAGACCACGCCCGTCGAAGGTTCCCGGCGAGGCGAGGCTATCGGCGTGATGCTGCACGTGTTCGGAACGTGCGGGAGACCCAGATCGGATCGGTCTTCTTCTTCTGTCCCGCACGCATGGCCACGATGCGGACCTGCATGCCGCCCGAGGAGCGGACCGTGTACCAGGTCTGGCCATCGCGCTTACCGTTGAACCGGTTGAGTTCGGACCACTTGCGCTGCGAGTAGCTCTGCCAGCCGACGATGAATCTGCCCTTGGCAGGAATCCGGTATTTCAGGTAGCCCTTGCGGACCGTGATCCTCACCCGCTTGACCGCCCGGGTGGTCACTTCTGCCGGTGCGATCACCGGCAGCGCGCCGCCGGTGGCCTGCAAAGTGTTCAATGTGCTCAATGCCCGGTTAGGGCTGACCAAACCGAAGCCGAACTGGTCGTCGCGGCCCTGCGCGCCGAGGTCGGTCGCCGATCCCAGGACCACGTCGACGGGATTCACCTGCAGTCCGAGTGCACGCTGGCGTTCGATGGTGAGGGCCATGGTGCCCGAGACGTAGGGCGCCGCCATCGAGGTTCCCGGCATCCGCACGTAACCGGAGCCGGCGTAGGTGCTGAAGATGCCACGAGGGGAGTCGAACGCACCACTTCCGCCGGGCGCCACCAGATCCACCTGTCGTCCAACTTCGGAGAACGATGAGCGGCGCAGGGTCCTTGTCACCGCTCCCACTCCCACCACGCCAGGGAAGGCCGCCGGGTACTGGACTGGATTGAACAATGTGCCGCGGGAGTCGAGGTAGGCGTTCCCCGCTGCCGCCACCGTCACGACCCCTTTGGACTGGGCGTACTGGATGGCCTTCTGTTCAACGGAACTGGCCGAACCCGAGTAGCTCATGTTCACGATGTCGGCCCCGTGGTCGACCGCCCAGATGATGCCCTTCGCCGAGTCGGCCGAGCGTACCGACCCTCCGGCATCGGCCACCACGACCGGCATGATCGCCACGCCGGGAGCCAGGCCGGCACCGCCGAGGTTGTTGTTAGCGGTCATCGCGATGATTCCGGGCCACATGGGTCCCGTGCCCGTTGGAGTCCATGCGCCCGTTGCCGCCGTTCACCAGATCGACACCCCGCACAAACTTGCCCGCCAGATCGGGGTGGCGGGAGACGCCCGAGTCGATGACGGCCACCGTTACTCCCGTACCGGTGGACGAGGCCCAAGCCGTTTCCGCGTCCAAAGCGTCCAGAGCCCACTGCTGGCTGCGTGACGGGTCGGCGCTGGGGATCGCGGCGGCTCGTGACTCACGGCGGATGGTCGAGGTGACCCCGGGCCTGCTCTGCGAGGCTGGCAGACCGGTCAGTCGCCGGGTCGTGTCCACCTCGACAGCCACTACATCGGGCCGGTCCTGGACCTGATCGACGGTGGCGATCGCGTCGGACGTGGAGGTGGCCGTGTCGCTGACCACCCGCAGCGAATCCCCGTCCTGCACGGCGTAGACCACGGTCATCTCGCCGGTCTCACCGGATTGCTCCACGACATCGGCCGGATCGGCTGTCACCGTGGCTGCCGGTTCCTGCCACGCGGTCGAGGGGCCGGAGGTGGCCGAAGGCTGGTCGGTCGACGGGGTGGAAGTGGGCACGACGGCGTCATCGGCGGCGCCGGGGGTGACCCCCATCGCCCACGCGAGGAACACCGCGACGAATACCCTCTTCACTACTCCACGGTACGTCCTACCCCCGACAAAACCGCCCGAACCTCGCCGGTCAGCCGCGATGTGCGCGGTTCATCGCGCTCACGACGGCCTTCAGGGAGGCCGTCACGATCGAGGAATGGATGCCGACCCCCCACAGCACCTTCCCGTCGACGGCGCATTCCAGGTACGCAGCGGCTTTCGCGTCGCCGCCGGAGGACAGGGCATGCTCGTGGTAGTCGAGCACCCGCACATCGGCGTGAGGTGCAGCGCCTCGCAGAACGCCGCGATCGGGCCGTTGCCGTGGCCGGTCAGCTCGACGGCTTCGCCGTGTCAGGATCCTGGCCTTCACGGCGGTGTCGCCGTCGACCTGCTCACCAGCTCGTGTTGACCAGGCGGAAACGGCCCCACGCAGCGTCCGGGTTGGGCAGGTACTCGTCGGTGAAGATGTCCCACATCTGCATTCCGGTGACCTCACCGCCCTCATCCTCGGTGTGGTGCTGGATGACCCCGGAGAACTCGATCTGCAGCCGCCGCGGCAGTTCCATCTTGTGCTCGGTGCGCATGATGTAGGCGACGCCGCCCTTGCCGGACTGCGAGTTCACCCGGATCACGGCCTCGTAGGTGCGGCCCACGTCCTTGGGGTCGATCGGCAGGTAGGGGCACCGCCCAGCCGGTCTCGCGCGGCATCGCCGCCCTCGGCCGCAGCGGCATCCATCGCCTGCAGACCCTTGTTGATCGCGTCCTGGTGCGAACCGGAGAACGCGGTGTAGACCAGGTCGCCGCCGTACGGGTGCCGTTCGTGGACGGGCAGTTGGTTGCAGTACTCGACGGTGCGGCGGATCTCATCGATGTTCCGGAAATCGATCTGCGGGTCGATGCCCTGGCTGAACAGGTTCATGCCCAAGGTCACCAGGCACACATTGCCGGTGCGCTCTCCGTTGCCGAACAGGCAGCCTTCGATGCGATCGGCGCCGGCCATGAATCCCAACTCCGCGGCGGCCACCGCAGTGCCGCGGTCGTTGTGCGGGTGCAGGCTCAGCACGATGGAGTCGCGGTGGGCCAGGTTGCGGTGCATCCACTCGATGGAGTCGGCGTAGACGTTGGGCGTCGCCATCTCGACCGTCGCCGGCAGGTTGATGATCACCTTGCGCTCGGGAGTGGGCTGCCACACGTCGTTGACCGCGTTGCAGACCTCTACGGCGAAGTCCAGTTCGGTGCCTGTGTAGGACTCGGGGGAGTACTCGAAGTAGACCTCGGTCTCAGGGACCGTGTCGGCGTACTTGAGGCACAACTGCGCCCCGTGGACGGCGATGTCCTTGATCCCGTCGCGGTCGAGGCCGAACACCACACGGCGCTGCAGTGTGGAGGTCGAGTTGTACAGGTGCACGATGGCCTGCTTGGCCCCGCGGATGGCTTCGTAGGTGCGCTCGATGAGATGGTCGCGGGCCTGGGTGAGGACCTGGATCACGACGTCGTCGGGAATCCGGCCCTCGTCGATCAGTTGACGGACGAAGTCGAAGTCGGTCTGGGACGCCGATGGGAAGCCGACCTCGATCTCCTTGTACCCCATGCGCACGAGCAACTCGAACATGCGCAGTTTGCGGGCGGGACTCATCGGGTCGATCAGTGCCTGGTTGCCGTCACGCAGGTCGACGGCGCACCAGCGCGGGGCGTGGGTGATGACGGCTTCCGGCCACGTGCGGTCGGGCATGTCGAAAGGGACGAAGGGCTGATATCGCTGGAAGGGCATTTGTGAGGGTTGCTGCTCGTTCATGGTGGCTCCTGGTTGCGGGGTTCGAAGGGCAACCGGCGCGTGGACGCTCCGCGACGAGGGGGCCGGTGGTCAGGCCTCGTCGCGGCAGCTAAGCAGAAGCAGCCCGCGCAACACGGGATCAGGCTAGCACGATCGCTGGAACAGGGGCTGCTTCAGCCGCGACCGGACAGGGGAATCGAGCGGTGCCTGCGCGATGATGGATCCATGCGTCCTGTGATCGGCCTGACCGCGTATGTGGAACCCGCGCGTTGGGTCGCCTGGAACACCGATGCCGCGCTGCTGCACGCCTGGTATCCCGAGGCGGTGATCCGTTCCGGGGGGATTCCGGTGATGCTGCCGCCTCAGCAGGAAGCAGCAGTCGCGTTGGCCAGCCGAATCGATGCCTTGATCCTGACCGGTGGACCGGATATTTCGGCGACCATGTACGGGCAGGATCCGCACCCGACCAACGATCGGCCGCGGCACCTGCGTGACGAGTTCGAAGTGGCCATGTACCGCGCGGTTCGAGAAGCCGGCAAGCCGGTGCTCGGCGTGTGTCGGGGATTGCAGATCATGGCGGTGGCAGAGGGTGGCTATCTGACCCAGCATCTTCCCGATGTCACGGATCTGCCGCACCGGGAGAAGGTCGGTGCCTTCACCGAGCACGGGGCGATGTTCGCGCCCGATTCGATCGCGCACCGCCTGCTCGGCGCCGAGATGACGGTCAACTCGTCGCACCATCAGGCGGTCGGCGATCCGGGCCGGCTTTCTGTCACTGGCCGCGCCGAGGACGGCACCATCGAGGTCTGCGAAGCGGTTGGCGATGAGTTCGTGATCGGCGTGCAATGGCATCCCGAGTACGGCGGGGATGTGCGGTTGTTCCAGGCGTTGGTGGAGGCTGCCACGTCTGAAGGCGTCGAGTGACCCGCTGGTTGCCCAGTGGCCCCTAACTTGCGGGTCATTTGGCAACCTACGGGTCATTGCGCAACCTACAACGGCGTCACATACGCCCCGGAGATCCCGCCGTCCACCAGGAAGTTGGAGGCGGTGATGAACGATGCGTCGTCGGAGGCGAGGAAGGCCACCGCCGCGGCGATCTCCTCGGCCTGGGCGAACCGGCCCATGGGAATGTGCACCAGTCGCCGGGCAGCGCGCTCGGGATCCTTCGCGAACAGCTCCACCAGCAAGGGGGTGTTCACCGGACCCGGGGACAAGGCGTTGACCCGGATTCCCTCGCGGGCGAATTGCACCCCCAGCTCGCGCGACATCGCCAGGACCCCGCCCTTGGACGCGGTGTAGGAGATCTGGGAGGTTGCCGCGCCCATCGTCGCGACGAACGAGGCGGTGTTGATGATGGAGCCCTTGCCTTGGCGCTGCATGTACGGGATCGCCTCTTTGCAGCACAAGTAGACGCTGGTCAGGTTCACCTCCTGCACCCGTCGCCAGGCGTCCAGTCCGGTCTCCAGGATGGAGTCGTCGTCAGGGGGCGAGATGCCTGCGTTGTTGAATGCGATGTCGACGCTGCCGTACGCCTCGAACGCCGCTCGGAACCCGCGGGCGACGTCGTCGGGGTCCGTGACGTCGCCGACCACGGCCAAACCGTTGACCGCCGCGGCGATCGCACCGGCAGCCTCTTCGTCGGTGTCGAAGCACACGACCCGGGCACCTTCGGTTGCGAACCTCTCGGCGGTGGCCCGACCGATGCCGCTGCCGGCGCCGGTGATCACCGCTACCCTGTCGGCCAAACGCAGCATTCTCACTCCTCGGTGTCGATGAAGACGTTCTTCGTCTCGGTGAAAGCGTCCAAAGCGTCGGGCCCGAGTTCCCTGCCCAAACCTGAGCGCTTGAACCCGCCGAACGGCGTCCAGTAGCGCACCGACGAATGCGAGTTCACCGACAGATTGCCGGACTCGTAGCCGCGCGCCACCCGGAAGGCCCGGCCCAGATCCCGGGTCCAGATCGATCCGGACAGACCGTAGTCGGTCGCGTTGGCCAACCGGATCGCCTCCGCCTCGTCCTCGAACGGGGTGACTGCCACGACCGGACCGAAGATCTCCTCGGCGAAAGCGCGGTCCGACGGCGCGACCGGCGCCAGTACGGTGGGCGGGAACCAGAAGCCGGGCCCGTCAGGTGCCTGTCCGGTGAACGCCACCGGCCCCTGCACGTATGAGGCCACGGACTCCCGATGACTCGCGGAGATCAACGGGCCCATCTGCGCGGTCGGCAGGCTCGGGTCCTGCACCCGGAACGCTGTGACCGCGGGTTCGAGCAGTTCCAGGAACCGTTCAAACACCGACCGTTCAACCAGGATCCGGGAACGCGCGCAGCAGTCCTGCCCGGCGTTGTCGAACACCCCATGCGGGGCTGCGGCCGCGGCTTTCTCGAGGTCGGCGTCGGCGAAGACGATGTTCGCGCTCTTGCCGCCGAGTTCCAGCGTCACCCGCTTCACCTGCGGCGCGCACTTGGCCATGATCGAGGTGCCGACTTCGGTGGAGCCGGTGAACACGATCTTGCGAACCGCCGGATGTGTGACAAGGCGCTCACCGACCACTGATCCCTGTCCGGTGACAACGGTGAAGACTCCCGGCGGGATGCCTGCGTCAAGGGCCAGTTCGCCCAGCCGGACTGCTGTCAATGGGGTGAGTTCGGCGGGTTTGAGCACGACGGTGTTGCCTGCCGCCAGGGCGGGCGCGAAGCCCCATCCGGCGATCGGCATCGGGAAGTTCCACGGGACGATCACCGCTACGACCCCCAGCGGCTCTTTGAACGTGATGTCCACTCCGCCGGCGACGGGAATCTGCTGACCGTGCAACCGCTCGGGCGCTGCGGCGTAGAAGTGCAGCACGTCGCGAACGTTGCCGGCCTCCCAGCGGGCATTGCCGATGGTGTGTCCGGAGTTGCGGACCTCCAACCAGGCCAGTTCCTCGAGGTGGTCGTCGACGAGTCCGGCGAAGCGTCGCAGCAGACGGGCACGATCGTCGGGTGACACCGCACGCCACGAGGGGAACGCCGCGGCGGCGCGTTCAATAGCGAGATCAACCTCTTCGACAGGCGTGCGGGGCATGTGGGCAATGACTTCTTCGGTCGCGGGATTGACCACGGCGAACGTGTCCATCTAGAGCCTTTCGAATCCGCGGAAGCGCTCCCAGTCGGTGACCGCCGCGCCGAAGGCCTGCAACTCGGTGCGGGCCATGTTGGAGTAATGCTCCCGGACCTCTGCGCCCAAAGTCGATGTGACGAACGGCGAGGCGTCCCACAGTCGGAGCGCCGCATCCAGGCTGTCGGGCAGATGATTCCCGAGGGCCTGGTAGGCGTTCCCCGTGATCTCGGGTTCGAGGGGGAGTTCGCGTTCGATGCCGTCAAGCCCGGCGGCGATCATCGCGGCTACCGCCAGGTACGGGTTGACGTCCCCGCCGGGTGCGCGATTCTCCAGGCGCAGGGATTCCCCGTGACCCACCAGGCGCAGTGCGCAGGTCCGGTTGTCGCGGCCCCACTTGATGGCGGTGGGCGCGAACGAGCCCTCGACGAATCGTTTGTAGGAGTTGATGTTGGGTGCGAACAGCAGGGACATGTCGCGCATGTGGGCGATCTGACCGGCGATGAAGGACCGTCCCAGTGGCGACAGGCCATCGGGGTCGGCGTCATCGGCCATGACCAGGCCGCCGTCGTCGCTGCGCACAGAGAGGTGGATGTGGCAGGAGTTGCCTTCGCGCTGGTCGTACTTGGCCATGTAGGTCAGCGCCATGCCTTCCTGGGCGGCGATCTCCTTGGCCCCGGTCTTGTAGACGACATGGTCATCACAGGCCGTCAGCGCGTCGGCGTACTTGAAGACGATCTCGTGCTGGCCGTTGTTGCACTCGCCCTTGACGCCCTCGACGTACATGCCAGCCTCGGCCATCGACAGCCGAATGCGGCGCAGCAGCGGTTCGACCCGCGAGGTTCCGAGGATCGAGTAGTCGACGTTGTACTGGTTGGCCGGCGTCAAATGCCGGTACCCACTGGTCCACGCCTGTTCGTAGGAGTCGGTGAAGACGATGAACTCGAGTTCGGTCCCGGCGTACGCTGCCAGCCCGGCGTCGGCCAGCCGGGCGAGCTGGGCTTTGAGGACCTGGCGGGGGCTGGCGACGACATCGGTGCCGTCCTCCCACACGACGTCGGCTTGCACCATGGTTGTCCCCGGATGCCATGGGATACGCCGCAGGGAGCCAAAGTCGGGACGCATGACGAAGTCGCCGTAGCCGCTGTGCCAGGAAGCCATGCGGTAGCCCTCGACAGTGTTCATGTCGACGTCGACGGCCAGCAGGTAGCTACAGCCCTCGGTTCCGTGGTCGGCGACCTGATCCAGGAAGTAGCGCCCGTGCAGGCGTTTGCCCTGCAACCGTCCCTGCATGTCCGTCATGGCCACGATCACGGTGTCGACGCGCCCCGCGTCGATCTCGGCGCGCAGGGTGCGCAGGTCCAGGGCCACAGCGATGGTCTCTCAGCCCTCGACGATGTCGCCCTCGGCGCGTTCCACACCGATGCCTTGCCCGGCCAGGTACTGCTTGGCCTTGCGGATGTCCTCGGGGTCACCGTCGAGTTCGACCACCATCCAGCCGAGGTGGTTCTCGATGGCTGCCCGCCGGATGTTCGGGATCACGTCGAAGTCGGTCACGATGCGGTAGATCACCGGCTCTGTGGCACGGGTCTCGGGAAACGTCAGCAGCAGGTGTTCGGCCATGAGGGAAGCCTACGCGCTCGGCAGGGCCTTCACCGTCCAGCGGCGCCGGTACGGATCGCGCGGGTGGATTGCCGGGCGATGCGCCACGGTCGTGTGTTCTCATGCCGTCGGTGGCCGAGGATTCAACGGAGCGGCATAACTGGTCACGGCTGTGGGCCGGTCCGTGGCGCAGGCGTTGGAGTTACGTACACGCGTTGGATAAGCGCACAGGCGTTGGAGTTGCGCGGGCTGTCGATATCCAACGCCGGTACCGATGTCCAACGTCCGTACATGACTCCAACGCCGTTGGGCCGCGAAACCGAAACCGACCACAAACTCAGGCGGGCCCAAGCCTCCACATACCGCGTAATTGTCCGCAGGTGTTTACTCCTGCCTCGCCGGTGACCGGCGCAGAGACACCTTTAGCCTTTACCCATGGCTTATCGGATCGCGACTATTCCCGGCGACGGCATCGGCACGGAGGTGGTGGAGCAGGCCCTGCGCGTGCTCGAGGCCACCGGCGTCGAGGTCGACACCACCGAGTTCAACCTGGGTGCCGCGCGCTACAACGCGACGGGGGAGGTGCTGCCCGACAGTGAGCTCGAAGACATCCGCACCTACGACGCGATCCTGCTCGGCGCCGTCGGCGACCCCAGCGTGCCTCCGGGCGTACTCGAGCGGGGGCTGCTGCTCAAGCTGCGTTTCAGTCTCGACCATCACGTGAACCTGCGACCGGTGAAGCTCTACCCCGGCGTGGCCACTCCGCTGGCGGGCAAGGGGCCCGAGCACATCGACATGGTCGTGTGCCGGGAGGGCACCGAGGGTCCGTACGTCGGCGCGGGCGGTGCCATGCGGGTCGGCACGCCGCAGGAGATCGCCGTGGAGGAGAGCCTCAACACCCGGTTCGGGGTCGAGCGAATCGTGCGGGACGCGTTCGCTCGCGCGAGCCGCCGTCGCGGCAAGGTCACCCTGGTGCACAAGACCAACGTGCTGACCAACGCCGGATCGCTGTGGCAGCGCACCTTCAACGAGGTGGCCGCTGAATTCGACGACATCGAGACCGACTACTGCCACATCGACGCCGCGAGCATGTTCTTCCTCACCTCGCCTGAGCGCTTCGACGTCGTCGTCACGGACAACCTGTTCGGCGACATCCTCACCGACATCGGCGCCGCGATCGCTGGTGGCATCGGTCTGTCCGCGAGCGGAAACCTCGACGTGACTGCAGCGAATCCGAGTATGTTCGAGCCTGTGCACGGTTCGGCACCCGACATCGCCGGGCAGGGCAAGGCCGATCCGACGGCGACGGTCCTGAGTGTGGCGATGATGCTGGACCACCTCGGGGAACAGGAGGCTGCGATGGCGGTGGAGAAGGCGGTGACCGAGGACCTGGCGACCCGCGGTGATGCAGTACGCAGCACCTCGGCCATCGGCGACGATCTGGTCGGGAGGCTCGGCGGATGACGACGTTCACCGTTCAGCGCTCCGCCGGCGCGGTCTCGGCTGACCAGCGGCGGGCCATCCTGGAGGATCCCGGCTTCGGCCGGCACTTCACCGATCACATGGTGAGCATTCGCTACCACGACCAGCGCGGCTGGTATGAACCCAGCGTCGTTCCCTACGGCCCGATCTCGCTGGACCCGGCGACCAACTTCATCCACTACGGGCAGTCGATCTTCGAGGGGATGAAGGCCTACCGGCATGCCGATGGGCACATCCGCACATTCCGCCCGCTGCGCAACGCCCACCGTTTCCGCTCGTCAGCCCGGCGGTTGGCGATGCCCGAGATGCCAGCGGAACTGTTCATCGAATCGCTGGTGCAACTCGCAGCGGTCGATGGCGACTGGGTCCCCTCCGACCCCGAGAAGTCGCTGTACCTGCGGCCCTTCATGTTCTCCACCGAAGTTGGCCTTGGGGTCAAGCCCGCCAATGAGTACCAGTACCTGCTCATCGCCTCGCCGGCCGGCGCCTACTTCCCGCGCGGGGTGGCTCCGGTGTCGGTGTGGCTGACACCGGACTACGTGCGGGCAGCGGTCGGCGGTACCGGTGAGGCCAAGTGCGCGGGCAACTATGCAGCGTCGCTGATCGCGCAGGCCGAAGCGAGTCTGCACGGTTGTGACCAGGTGGTCTGGCTCGACGCCAAGGAACACGAGTGGGTCGAGGAGATGGGGGGCATGAACCTGTTCTTCGTCTTCGGCACCGGAGATTCGGCGCGACTGATCACACCACCGTTGACCGGTTCGCTGCTGCCGGGTGTGACCCGCGATTCGATCCTGATCATGGCTCAGCAAGACCTCGGGATCCAGGTGTCGGAGGAGCCGATCAGCGTCGACCAGTGGAAGGCCGGATGTGAATCGGGGGAGATCTCGGAAGTTTTCGCGTGCGGAACCGCGGCGGTGGTGACGCCGGTCGGACAGGTCAAGAGCCGGGTCGGCTCATGGACCGTCGCCGAAGGCGGAGCAGGTCCGATCACGATGCAACTGCGCGACTCACTGCTGGGGGTGCAGTCGGGCCGGCTGCCGGACAAGCACGCCTGGATGTTCGAACTGGCCTAGCAGGGCTTGGGGCGGATCGGGGTCGCCCGCGGACTCGCTCGTCGCGGGATGGCCAGGATGTTCGAGCTGGCTGCGTCAGGGTGAACACTCAGCACGTAACGTTCAACCCTTCCCGCGGGCGGACGCCCAGCGGCGCAATGTGCAACACTGGTGGCGTGCTTTACGCGCTGATTATTGACAGGCGCATCGACCACTGAGCAATCGGTCGATGCGCAAACCCTCGTGCCCTGCCGGGCCCGGGGGTTTTTCGTTGGAAGGATAGACATGGACGAGCAGTTCCAATTGTTCGACACCACGCTGCGCGACGGCGCCCAGCGCGAGGGTATCTCGTTCTCGGTGGAGGACAAGCTCGCCATTTCCCGGCTGCTCGACGAGTACGGAGTCGGCTTCATCGAGGGCGGCTGGCCCGGAGCCATGCCCAAGGACACCGAGTTCTTCGCCCGGGCAGCCTCCGAGCTCAAGTTGCGCAACGCAACCCTGGTCGCGTTCGGTGCCACCCGCAAGGCCGGCGTCGCGGTCGCCGACGATGCGCAGGTGGCCGCTCTGCTCGCGTCCCAGGCGCCGGTGATCACATTGGTGGCCAAGTCCGACATACGCCACGTCCACGAGGCGCTGCGGACCAACGGCGAGGAGAACATCGCCATGGTCACGGACACCGTGGAGCACCTGATCGCCGCGGGCCGACGGGTGTTCGTCGACTGCGAGCACTTCTTCGACGGGTACAAGCACGATGCCGACTACGCGGTGTCGGTGGTGCGTGCCGCACTCGATGCCGGGGCCGAAGCGGCAGTGATGTGTGACACCAACGGCGGAATGCTGCCCTCTGGAATCACGCGCATCGTCAGCGACGTGCGCTCGCGGGTGCAAGGACGACTCGGGATCCACTGCCAGGACGACACCGGCTGCGCGGTAGCCAACACCATCGCTGCTGTCGAAGCCGGCGCGACACATGCGCAATGCACCGCCAATGGCTACGGAGAACGCACCGGCAACGCCGATCTGTTCGTGGTGGTGGCGAACCTGGAACTCAAACTGGGGTTGAAGGTCCTGCCTGCCGATCACCTGCGGGAGTCCCTGCGCATCTCGCATGCGATCGCGGAGATCGCCAACATCGCCCCGGACACCCACCAGCCGTATGTCGGTGTGAGTTCGTTTGCGCACAAAGCGGGTCTGCACGCCAGCGCACTGAAGGTCAACTACGACCTGTACAACCATGAGGACGCATCGGTGGTCGGCAACGACATGCGGGTGTTGGTGACCGAGATGGCCGGTCGCGCGTCCGTGGAACTCAAAGGCAAGGAGCTCGGCTATGACCTGTCCGGCGATCCGGCGCTGCTGGGAAGGGTCGTGGACCGGGTCAAGGACCTCGAATCGCAGGGCTGGACGTTCGAGGCCGCTGATGCCTCGTTCGAGTTGCTCATCGTCGACGAACGCGAACACGGCCGTACCCGCCCGTTCACCGTGGAGTCCTGGCGCACCATTGTGGAGCAGCGTCTTGACGGCAGTGTGGTCAGTGAGGCCACCGTGAAACTCGTCGTGGGGGATCAGCGAATGGTCGCAGTGGGCGAGGGGAACGGGCCGGTCAACGCCTTGGACAACGCCCTTCGATCCGCGCTCACCGGGTTGTACCCGGAACTGGCCGAACTGCACCTGGTGGACTACAAGGTGCGCATCCTCGAAGGGGTGCAGGGAACGGGGGCAGTGACTCGCACGCTCGTGGGTTCCACCGACGGCATCCGTCGCTGGGACACGGTCGGTGTCCACGAGAACGTGATCGCGGCTTCCTGGATGGCGCTGGAGGACGCGGTGGCGTACGGTCTGCTGGCTGCCGTTCGGGAATGACTCTCCCCGACTTCCCAATCCTGGGGTAGCGTCGGGGGTATGGGGAGGCGTTGGTCGGGCCCGGGGGACCATCGCCGTGACCGTTGACAGCGACGTTCTGGAATCCGCTCGCGCCCACTATTTGGTGGCCGCGCTCGAGGGGCGTTCCGAAACGGCCGCGACGGTCCTGGACATGGTGCTTCTGAAAGGTATCCCCACAGCCGACGTGGTGTCCGAAGTCCTCGCCCCGGTACAGGCCGAGATCGGATCGTTGTGGCAGGACGGCACCATCAGCATCGCCGAGGAGCATGTGGCGTCGGCAATCACCTCCGCGTGTCTGCACCTGCCGCGGCTTACAGAAGCTCCACGCCCCGATCGCGGCCGAGTGCTGATGGTCAGTGCCGAAGGGGGGTGGCACACCCTTCCTGCGCAGATGGTGGCGCTCACCTGGCGTGTGCTCGGGTGGGACACCAGACTCATCAGTCCGTCGGTGCCCGCGGCCGACCTGGGCGAAGAGGCGAGCCGGGAATCAGGTGTGGTGGCCGGGGTGTCGTGCTCGTCAGCAGCACACCTGACAGGTGCCTGGCGGACCGTGTCGGCGTTGCGCGCGGCAGGTATGCAGGTGATCGTCGGCGGCCGGCTCTTCGATGGTTCCTCGGAACTGGCCGAGCGCATAGGTGCTGACGCTTACGCCGCTGACCCCGTGGAGGGGTCGGTCTGGCTGCAGGATGCGCAGCGATCGGGCAAGGTCCCCCGTGAGCCGCGGCTGCGGGAGGACTGGGAACACCTGGAAATGGTGTGGCAAGCACTGCCGCGAGTGGTCGAGGATTCACTGCGTCTGGCCCCGCATCTGGCTGAACTCGCCTTGCCGGCCGAGCAGACCCGCGAACAGTTGTGGCTGATGGCACGGACCTGTGTGGGCGCGACCCTGGTAGACGATCCCGGGTTGCTGTCCGATCACATGCGATGGTGCCGGCAGGTGCTGGCCGGCCAAGGTGCCGATGAGGGGTTCGCGGACGTCCTGGTCGCGACGATCGACCGGGTTCTGCCCGAAGGGTCGGCGCGGGTGCGGTCCTTGCTGGCCGCAGCCGTCTGAACCGGCCTTGCGGGCCAAGTAGGCTCGTTCGTGTGAGAATTGCGCGCTACCGCTTCGAACAGGACGTCGCCTACGGAATCGTGGACGGCGAACAGATCCGCGAGATCGCCGGCACCCCGTTCCCCGAGGTCGCCGGGATCGAGGTGACCGGCGTGGAGCATCACATCGACGAGGTGGATCTGCTGGCGCCCGTGCTGCCGACCAAGATCATCGCGGTGGCGAAGAACTACGCCGATCACGCCCGCGAAATGGGCGGCGAGGTCCCGGCCGAGCCGATGATCTTCCTCAAGCCGTCCACCGCCGTCATCGGGCCGGAGTCCGTGATCCGGCTGCCGGAACAGTCCCGGCAGGTGGAGCACGAGGCCGAACTCGCGGTGGTGATCGGCAGGTTGTGCAAGGACGTGCCTGAGCACCGGGTGCCGGAAGTCATCCTCGGCTACACCTGCGCCAACGACGTGACGGCCCGCGATCTGCAGGCTGTCGACGGGCAGTGGGGGCGGGCCAAAGGCTTCGACACGTTCTGTCCGCTGGGCCCCTGGATCGCCACCGACATCGACCCGGACGACTTGGCCATCGAGTGCGAGGTCAACGAGCAGATCCGGCAGGACGGCAACACCGCGGACATGGTGCGCAGCATCCCGGAACTGGTGGCCTGGATCAGTTCGGTGATGACGTTGGTGCCCGGTGACGTCATCCTCACCGGGACGCCGGCGGGGGTGGGGCCGCTGCGCAACGGAGACACCGTGACGGTCACCATCGAGGGCATCGGAACTTTGGACAACATCGTCAGCGACACAGGAGTCTTCGCATGAATCAAGTCCGCGTCCGTTTCTGTCCATCGCCGACTGGCAACCCGCACGTGGGGATGGTCAGGACCGCGCTGTTCAACTGGGCCTACGCCCGTCACACCGGCGGGGCTTTCGTCTTCCGGATCGAGGACACCGACTCGGCACGAGATTCCGAACAGAGTTATCAGGCGCTGGTCGACACCCTGCGCTGGTTGCATCTCGACTGGGACGAGGGCCCCGAGGTGGGTGGGCCGCACGAACCGTATCGGCAGTCCCAGCGGCTTGCTCTTTACGAACGCACCGCTGCGCAGTTGATCGCCGATGGTAAGGCCTATCACTGCTACTGCACCCCTGAAGAGCTTGAACAACGCCGCGAGGTGGCGCGCCAGGAGAAGCGGGCGCCGGGCTACGAGGGAACCTGTCGGTCACTCACCGAAGAACAGGTGGCTCGGTACCGCGATGAGGGCCGGCAGCCGGTGGTCCGCTTGCGTATGCCTGATCACGATTGGCACTGGGACGACCTCGTGCGCGGACAGATGCACGTGCGCGACGAACATGTGCCGGACTTCGTCATCGTCCGCGCCAACGGTGAGCCTCTGTACACCCTGGTCAACCCGGTGGACGACGTCGCCATGGGAATCACCCACGTACTGCGCGGGGAGGACCTGTTGTCCAGCACGCCGCGTCAGTTGGCGATGTACGAGGCGCTGGGTGCCCCGGTTCCTCGCTTCGGCCATCTGCCGTACGTGATGGGGGAGGGCAACAAGAAGCTGAGTAAGCGCGACCCCGAGTCGAACTTCAACACCTACGTCGAGCAGGGTTTTCTGCCCGAGGCGATGGCGAACTACCTGGCACTGCTGGGTTGGTCGATCGGGGAGGACCGCGAGTTCTTCTCCTTGCAGGAGATGGCCGATGCGTTCGACGTCTCGCGCGTCAACCCGAGTCCGGCACGGTTCGACATCAAGAAGTGCACGGCCATCAACGGGGACTGGATCCGCACCCTGGCCGTGGACGACCTGGCCGACCGGATGCTGCCGTTCCTGCAGCGCGACGGGGTGCTCGAGGAGACCATCACGACCGAGCAGCGCGAACTGCTCATCCAGGCGACCCCACTTGTCCAGGAGCGTATGGAGACGTTGGGACAGGCTCCGGGGATGCTGGGGTTCCTGTTCGCCGCAGACGATTTCGCCGTCGATCCCGATGATGCGCAGAAGTTGTTGAACGAGCAGGGCCTGCAGGTGGTCCGGGCTGCCTCGGCGGCAGTCGCCGACCTGCCCGAGTTCACCGCCGACGCGATCCAGTCCGCGCTGCGTGAAGCGCTGGTGGACGCGATGGGCATCAAACCGAAGTTGGCGTTCGGACCGGTGCGGGTAGCCGTCACAGGTCGCCGCGTGTCGCCCCCGTTGTTCGAGTCCATGGAGTTGCTGGGCCGCGAGGAGTCACTGCGGCGGCTTGCCCTGGCATCGGAGTAGGCCCTTCGGTTGCCCTTGAGGATTCTCATGACTGCTGGCCGCAGGGCGGCATCTGTGGGCCGGAGAACCGTGGGCGAAAAGCTGAGGCGTCGGCTCGCGAGCCCCGCGCCGACCGTGTTAAGGCTGGGACCGGCGGGCAGGCGACCAGCGTCGGGATGGCATCCAGGCCCGCAGAATCCGAACGGCCTGGCTTCACACGTGCCGCGCGGCATGCTCCAGGGCTTGGTCGGCCGTGGTCGGCGGTCCGAGCAGGATGCCCTGCCCGTACTGGCATCCCATGTCCTGGGCGAACCGGCGCTGGTCGTCGTCCTCGATGCCTTCGGCGATGATGCTGATTCCCAACGCGTGGCCCAAATCGCACAGCATGCGGGCCAGCGATTCGGCGCGTGGGTCGTCGACCGTCGAGTTCAGGAAGGACCGATCGAGTTTGATCAGGTTCAGCGGCAGGGTGCGCAGACTCGACAGGGAGGAATGCCCTGATCCGAAGTCATCCAGGGCGATAGCGATGCCGCGAGACTGGAACTCGGCCAGACGCTGACCGATTCGGAAGTCCGCCAGGGCGGCGGTCTCGGTGATCTCGATGACCAGACGTCGTGGATCCGCGCCGGTGTCTTCGAGCGCCTCATCGAACCATTCGATGATGCCATCGGCTGCGATCTGGCTCGGTGACATGTTGATGAACAAGCGCAAGTCGCCGGGAAGATCGTTCAAGAAGTGCAGGGACCGGCGGATCAACCGCCTGCCCAAGTCGTTGAGCAGGCCCGCGGTCTCCGCGGTCGCGATGAACTCCTCAGGCCCGATCGGGCCCTGCGGGGAGTTCCATCGGGCCAGCGCCTCGTACCCGATGACGTTGTCGCCGTCCAGCGCCAAGATGGGTTGATAGGCCATCCACAGTTCGTCGGTCGGCAGCGCCCGGCGCAGTTGCCGTTCCAGTTCCAGGGCGTACTGCATGCGGTCGATCATCGAATCGTCGTAGAAGGCCAGCGCCGATCCGCCGGACTGCTTGGCCTCGTACAGCGCGATGTCAGCATCCCGCAGCAGCGTGTCGGGACCGACCGGAGAGCCCTGCGAGAAGGTGATGCCGATGCTGGCCTCGACGTAGGCGGGCGTGCCGTCCAGCATGAATGGCTCGTCGACCGCTTTGATGATGCGGGTGGCGATCTCGCGAGTGTCGCGCTCGCGGGCGGCCGAGTCTGTGGTGAGGTTCTCGCACAAGACCACGAACTCATCACCGCCTATCCGGGCGATGGTGTCGACCTCCCGGATCGCAGAGCCGATACGACGGGCGCATTCGACCAACAACACGTCACCGGCGGCGTGCCCCAGCGTGTCATTGACCCGCTTGAACCGGTCCAAGTCGATGAACAGAACCGCCACGGATGTGCCGTAACGGCGGGCGCGCTGCAGCCCACGATTGATCTGATCGACCAGGGAGGCGCGATTTTGCAGGCCCGTGAGGCTGTCATGGTTGGCACGCCATATCAGTTCCGCCTGCGCCTTCTTGCGTTCGGTGATGTCCTCGATGGCGAGCACGCCGCCGCCGCTGGCCATGGGCCGGAAGAGCAGCGAAGCGCTCAAGGTCCCAGTACGCGTCATCAGCAGCACGTCAGAGCAACGCCAGTTCTCGCCCGTGGCGATTGCGTGTTGCAGGTCGACGGTGCTGGGGTCCTCGGGGTCGGCGGTGACCAGAACCGACCCGATCGGCTCCGCGACCTGGGTGTCGTGATCCAGACCCAGGATCATTTCCGCCACCGGGTTCAGATCGAAGATCTGTCCGTTGTCCTCGAGCACGATCAGTCCCGTGGCGGCGGTGTCGAAGACAGCCTTCAGACGGTCGCGCTGGACAGTCGCTTCCGATTGCGAGGCCTCCTGCAACCTGTCGTAGAGGTCCTGCATCTCCTGGGACGCCAGGCTGAAAGCCCGATCGTGCAGATAGCGCTGTTTGTCAGCGTCGTCGTAGGACAGTGAGACCCGCTGCAGAAGTGCGGCGAACCGCTCGTCGGTCACATCGTCGGGAATGAGCCCGGTGCGCGCCATCTGCCGCAGGAGGGTGCGATGCCACGGCGACGCATTCATGGCGCAGGTATCTGCTCGGAGATGGTGGTGATGGTCATGGTCTGGTTGTGCAGGGAGCACAGACCGTCCTTGGGGGCGATCTCTCCGTAGCTGTAGAAACCGATCATGGGCGCACTTCTGCCGAGAACGTCCAGGACCGCTTCCACTTCCTCCTCGGCCCGCGCCCCCATCACCAGTCGCCGGCCCACGCAGGACACGGCCACGGCCAACTGCGCGGGGTCGTCGTGACACGCCTGAGCCGCTTCGGTGGCGCCTTCGGTGAGGCGCTCGAGACTGGTCCACATCAGACGCGCGGACCATCCCTGGGGAACGTCGCCGGCGAATGTCATGGACTGCGTCTGCTCGTCCACGGAAAGGACCGTGCGCACCAGTCCGCTACTGGCGTTTTCGGACCATACAGTGAGCGGGAACAGCAGAGCGGCCGACGGCAACTCGTCGGCCCTGTCGCCCAGATACTGCTTGTACAGCGCCAGCGCCGGTTGACCGTCGAGTTCGTACAGCACGTTGCCTTCGCTTGCGGTGATGGTCCGGCGAGGGCCGAATCCATCCCATCCGCCCTGCGATCCGTGTCCAAAGCTGACGGCCTGCCCGAGCACTGCGAAGGCGGCCACGCAGTCCTCGCCGGTATGCCCGTCGAAATGCACCCATGTGCGCTCGAACCGGGGACCGTCGGCGGCAAGCCCACCTGAGACCGGCGTGCCCGGCGGCAGGTGCCGGAGCAGGCCGTTGACCAAAGCGCTTCCGTTGATCGTCAATCCGCCCGCGAAGACCATCACCCCGGCGATGTGTTCGCCGTGCGCTGCGCTGGTCAGCTCCCGGCCGACAACCGCACCCACGTCCTCTGCCGTGCGCCCGCCCGCGGGGGTGCAGGCGCCGACGACGCGGGCGGTGTCGAAGGCGGTGATGGCCACCACCAAAGGAGCGGGGTCCACGCGTGGACCGAGGATCTGCCCTGCCGTCGAGCAGCCGATGACGGTAGCCGGCACCTGGGCGCGCAACTGCTGCAGGGCCTCGGAGGTGTCGACCGTGGGATCGGAGAAAGCCAGTGCCACGGTCGAACCGGGTCGGGCGGGAACGGTGCGCAGATCCTTCGACCAGCCCTCATGAGGACTCCAGGTGGCCAGCGAGGTGTGCACGTTCCCCCTCCAGGTAGACACCACGCATTATCCTCACGGCGGGGGCACCAGGCATCTCGAACGGAGGTCAGGTTTGGGTGGGCGCAACCTGCCAGGCGCGCAGATGTGGCGCACGTCATGGTCGGTCTGGCGCACCGGGCGTTTCACCGATGGGATCGGCTGGGTATGCTGTAACGGTTGCTTTTTCCAGCGACACAACAACCCTTGGGGTATGGGGTAATTGGCAGCCCGACTGTTTCTGGTCCAGTTAGTCTAGGTTCGAGTCCTGGTACCCCAGCGAGACGCTTGCGCATCTCACCCGGCCCCGTTGTGTAGTGGCCTAGCACGCCGCCCTCTCAAGGCGGTAGCGCGGGTTCGAATCCCGTCGGGGCTACAAGAAGAAGACCCAGGTCCTCGACCTGGGTCTTCTTTCATGGTCGGTGATCGATCTAGATTCAAAGAATGGTTGGAGCCGAACGCCTGCGTGAGGTTGATCGCATCGTGGCGGCAGTACATGCGTGGGCGGTCACGGACGAGCAGGTCCATGCGGTGGCGGTCGTGGGCTCGTACGCTGCTGGACGACCGCGCATGTCCAGCGACCTGGATCTGGTGATCGTGGCGTCCGCCCCGAAGCGATTGCTACCAGACATCGACTGCGTGTCGGCAGCGGTGGGCGTGCACGCTGCGCCGGTCCGGGAGCGGGACTGGGGCCGCCTACGGGAGCGGAGGTTTCGGACCCCGACCGGGCTGGACATCGATCTGGGAATCGTGGCGTTGTCCTGGCTCGGGACGCCAGTTGATCCTGGAACCGCACGCGTCCTGCGAGACGGCTGTCAGATCGTCTTTGATCCGGAGGGCGTAACCGCCGAAACTCTGCACAGTCTTGGAGTCACCGTTCGGCATTGGGCCGGCATGCAGTGAAGCACATCGCCGATCAGGCGTCGAGTTCGCGTTCCACCTCCGCGGCAGCAGCCCGGACCCGGGTGCCGAATCGCTGACCGGGGCGTTTGGTCAGACGGTCGATCGGCCCGGAGATGCTCACCGCGGCGATCACACGTCCGCCGGAGAGAACCGGCGCCGAGACGCTGGCGACACCGGACTCGCGCTCGGCCACACTGTCCGCCCAGCCGCGGTTGCGCACCGCGTTGAGAGCCTTGGCGTCGAAAGCGGACGGGCCGTCCGACCACGCTGCGAGGACTTGTGCGGCGGAGCCGGCCGACATCGTGAGGACTGCGCCCTCCGGGACGGTGTCGCGCAACCCGGTTGCCGGTTCCACACTGGCCACGCACAGGCGCCGGTTGCCCTTGCGCCGATAGATCTGTGCGCTCTCCCCGGTGTCGTCGCGCAGTCTGCGCAGAGTCGGCAGTGCCACGGTCCGCAGGCGGTCGCCACTGCTGGCCGCGCTGAGTTCGTGCAGCCGGGGACCGATCGTGTACCGGCCGCTGTCATCTTTGTCGACCCAGCGAAGGCCGACCAGCGCGGATGCCAGTCGGTGGCACGTCGCGCGCGGCTGTCCGGTCAGAACCGAGAGATCGTTCAGATCCTGCGGTCCGACCTCCAGCGCGTCCAGGATCGCCCCTGCCTTGACCAGCGTCCCGACCGTGTTAGCCTTTTCCATAAGGTGATACTACGATCCCACAATGTGGGACACAAGGGATGGTGGGCATGTCCAAGACACTTTCGGAGAAGGTATGGGACGCGCATGTCGTGCGCAGTGCCGAGGGTGAGCCGGACCTGCTCTACATCGACCTGCACTTGATTCACGAGGTGACCAGTCCACAGGCCTTCGACGGACTGCGGGCCACCGGCCGCGGCGTGCGCAGGCCGGATCTGACGCTGGCCACCGAGGATCACAACGTTCCCACCCTGGATATCGACAAGCCGATCGCGGACCCCATTTCGCGTGCCCAAGTGGAGGCGTTGCGCACCAACTGCGCGGAGTTCGGGGTGCCGATCCGCCCCCTGGGCGACGCAGATCAGGGGATTGTGCACGTCGTGGGCCCGCAGTTGGGTCTGACCCAGCCGGGTATGACGGTGGTGTGCGGAGACAGCCACACATCGACTCACGGAGCATTCGGGGCACTGGCCTTCGGCATCGGCACCAGCGAGGTGGAGCACGTCCTGGCCACGCAGACCCTGCCGTTGAAGCCGTTCAAGACGATGGCGGTGAACGTCGAGGGTCATCTGCCCGAGGGTGTCACCGCCAAAGACCTGATCCTCGCGATCATCGCCCAGATCGGCACCGGTGGGGGTCAGGGGTACGTCATCGAGTATCGCGGGCCGGCCATCGAGGCGTTGAGCATGGAGCAGCGCATGACGATCTGCAACATGAGCATCGAAGCGGGCGCCCGGGCCGGGATGATCGGTCCCGATGAGACGACGTTCGAGTACTTGCGGGGCAAGCAGCGCGCCCCCGCGGACTTCGACGCGGCCGTCGATTACTGGCGCACCCTGGTCACCGATGCGGATGCGACCTTCGACAAGGAGGTGACGATCGACGCCGCTGGTCTGAGCCCGTACGTGACCTGGGGGACGAACCCGGGCCAGGGGCTTCCGCTGCGCGCATCGGTGCCCGCCCCGGAGGACTTCGACGATCCGGCGGCCCAGCAGGCCGCGCGCAAGGCGCTGGACTACATGGGACTGCAGGCGGGAACGCCGCTGAAGGAAATCCCCGTCGACACGGTGTTCCTCGGTTCCTGTACCAACGGGCGGATCGAGGATCTGCGAGCGGCCGCGGACATCCTGCGGGGCCGCAAGGTCGCCGACTCGGTGACGATGCTGGTCGTGCCCGGCTCGGTGAAAGTCCGTTTGCAGGCGCAGGCCGAAGGCCTGGACACGGTCTTCACCCGGGCCGGCGCGCAATGGCGCAATGCGGGGTGCTCGATGTGTCTGGCCATGAACCCGGACAAGCTTCGTCCGCAGGAGCGCAGTGCTTCGACCTCGAACCGCAACTTCGAAGGCCGGCAGGGCCCGGGCGGTCGGACACATCTGGTCTCCCCGCAGGTGGCGGCCGCGACCGCGGTGGCCGGCCACCTGGCCGAGCCCAACGATCTGCCGGCACCCAGCGAACTCGTGGAGGTCTGAGATGGACAAGTTCACCACCCACCGCGGTATCGCCGCACCGTTGCGCCACTCCAATGTGGACACCGACCAGATCATCCCGGCCGAGTACCTCAAACGGATCACGCGGACCGGCTACGAGGACGCGTTGTTTTCTGCGTGGCGCCAGGACCCGGACTTCGTGCTCAACCATCCGGTGTACACGAACGCATCGATCCTGATTGCCGGGCCCGACTTCGGTACCGGTTCTTCCCGCGAACACGCGGTATGGGCGCTGAGCGACTACGGGTTCAAGGTCGTGGTTTCGTCAAGGTTCGCCGATATTTTCCGCGGCAACGCCGGTAAGGGCGGACTGGTCACCGCTGAGGTCGAGCAATCAGTGGTCGACCGGCTCTGGGAGTTGCTGGATCAGGACCCGCAGACGGAGGTCGTGGTCGACCTTGAGGCCAAACAGATCCGCGCAGGGGACATCGTGGCCGATTTCGTGATCGACGACTACGTCCGGTGGCGGCTGCTGGAAGGGCTCGACGACATCGGGATCACGATGCAGCACGCCGACGCGATCACCCGGTTCGAACGAGACCGTCCGTCGATCCTGCCGACTACCGCGTAGTTGGGAACTTCCGCCGCTTCCCGGGCCCATCGGGCTGGCTGACCGGGGAGTTCGCAGCCCGTGAGTCCTAGGATTCTGACCGCTTGCCGGCTCACCTCGTCGGGTGGAATCCCCGATTCCTGACACCACGTGTTCCGGTGGGTGGCTCGAAAGAGGCCGCAAGCCGGGCACCGAAGGCAGAAATCGCCCGTCTTTGCTGCGAATCCGTCTGTCGATGGGTAGTGTCAAGGCACCCAATCACGGGCTGCTACGACAAGTGCACACGGCGTGGCGCCCACACCGCCAAACAGCGGACATCTACTGTGCGAATCACAGCAGAGTCCAAACGGAGGAAGCACGTGAACAAGTCAGAACTCATCGAGAAGGTCGCGCAGCGTCTTCAGGACAGCCGCAAGGAGGCAGAAGACGCCATCAAGACCAGCCGCAAAGATGCCGCGGAGGCCGTCGAGGCCGTCCTCGAGACCATCAAGAGCGAGGTCGCGAAAGGTGAGCGCGTCGCCATCAGTGGCTTCGGGATTTTCGAGAAGATCCAGCGAAACGCCCGCACCGCGCGCAACCCGCTTGACGGCAGTGTCATCAAGGTCAAGGCCAAGTCGGTGCCCAAGTTCAAGCCCGGCGCCGAGTTCCGCAAGTTCGTGGAGAACCCTCGGGCTGCGATGAAGAAGGCCTCTGCTTCGGCGAAGAAGGCCCCGGCCCCAAGACCGCGGCCGCCGCGAAGAAGGCTCCGGCCAAGACCGCGAGTGCTGCCAAGAAGACCACAACGGCTGCGAAGACCACAGCCGCCGCGGCCAAGACGACCGCCAAGTCGGTGGCCAAGAAGGCACCCGTCGCGAAGAAGGCACCAGTAGCCAAGAAGGCACCTGCGAAGAAGGCTCCGGCTGCGAAGAAGGCGCCAGCCAAGAAAGCACCGGCCGCGAAGAAGGCCCCAGCCAAGAAGGCGCCCGCGAAGAAGGCTCCGGCTGCGAAGAAGGCGCCCGCGAAGAAGGCACCGGCGAAAAA
Organism: Micrococcales bacterium; assembly: GCA_016719135.1. Classification (GTDB taxonomy): domain Bacteria; phylum Actinomycetota; class Actinomycetes; order S36-B12; family UBA10799; genus JADKAV01. The sequence continues at coordinate 63,887 of JADKAV010000026.1, forward strand.
GGCGCCGGCCAAGAAGTAGCACGCCGAAAGGGGCCGACTACTCAGCACGAGAGAGTCGGCCCCTTTCGCACGTCCGATGCTCAGGCGGTACGCGCCATCCGATCGAGCCAGGCGGCAGTCCGTGGCCCCAGACCGAGTCCCCGAGCCCGCTCGAGGTCTTCACGGGTGTCGACGTCGGCGGTCAGTGCGCGAGCCGCGCCGGTGATGCGCGGATACCCCGCACTCTCATGCTTACGTGCCGAGTCCGGTCCGAAATGCGGCACCACGGTCTGGCCGAACAGCATGGTGGTACCAGTTCCTGACCAGTCGGCGACATAGCCCTTTGGAGCCCCCGTCAGTACTGCGCGTATGTCATCTGCTCGCACAGCGGGCAGGTCCGGCAGAATCGCCGCGGTGGGACCTTCACTGGCCGCGGCCACCGCTTCGTTGAGGCTGCCCCCGTGGTGCATCGCCCGTGCCCCGTTGCGCGCGGCCAGGTCCTTGACCTCAGAGTCGGGGCTGACCACGACCACAGGTCCCAGATCGCATTCGAGGACCGCATCCAGGGTGTCCAGAAGCATGGCCCGGATGAGTTCAGCACGATCACGGGGGGCCGCCTGAAGTCGTGATTTCCCGGTATCGAGGCTCTTGACCGGCAGTACGAACACAAACACACCTGCATCCTCACATGGACTCGACATTGGGCAGTCAGCCGCGCAATGATCGGCCCTATGCTTTCCAGACACGGACCTGAACACCTCGGGCTGTCCTTCCGGTTCGCCGTGTCCGTGCTGAAACCTCCGTTGACGGTTTTCACCCGACGCGATTGGCAGGGGTCGCAGTGGCTTCGCCAGGAGTATCCGCCCAGCGACGGCTTGGTCGTCGCCACGAACCATCTTTCATGGTTCGACCCGTTGCCCATGGCTCATCTGTTGTGGGACAACGGCCGGCCGCCGCGCTTCCTGGGCAAGGAGTCTGTCTTCAAGGTCCCGTTGGTCGGACAGCTCCTGCTCAACTGCGGACAGATCCCGGTCTACCGGGACACCGATGGGGCCGCAGACTCCGTGCGTGCTGCTGTGGCGGCCGTCGAGGCTGGCGAGGCGGTCGTGGTCTATCCCGAGGGCACGATCACCCGGGACCCCGAACTGTGGCCGATGAGCGCAAAGACCGGGGCGGCCCGCATTGCACTTCTGGGCAACGTCCCGGTGGTTCCGGTGGCACAGTGGGGTCCACAACGAGTCATGCGCCCTTACGTCAAGGAGTTCAACGTGCTGCCGCCGAAGACCATGCACATGCGGGTGGGGCCTCCGGTGGACCTCGACGATCTGCGGGGTCGCGAGATCAACGCCGCCCTTTTGGCGCAGGCGACCGACCGCATCATGGACGCCGTGACTGAACAGCTTGAGCACATCCGAGGAGAGTCCTCGCCGCCGGAACGTCTGGACTTTCGGTCCTGGCGCGAGGCGAACACCACACAAGAGGAGCAGTGAATGCCACGTATAGCCGTGATGGGTAGCGGGTCATGGGGGACCGGTTTCGGAATGGTGCTGGCTGACGCCGGCGGCGATGTCGCGATGTGGGCCCGCGAACCGGAGGTGGTTGAGGACATCAACCATCGCCACGTCAACTCGCTGTACCACGAGGGGATTGAGCTCCCACCCACCATGTGGGCCAGCCAGAGTGTGAGCGAGGTTCTGCGGGGAGCCGAGATCGTGGTGCTCGCGATCCCCTCGCAGACTCTGCGCGACAACCTGTCGGCGTGGAAAGAGGAGATCAATCCAGATGCCACACTGGTCAGCCTGATGAAGGGCATCGAGCTGGGCACGGTCATGCGCATGTCCGAGGTGATCGCGGAGGTCACCGGCTTCCCCGGTTCGCAGGTCGCGGTGGTGTCGGGTCCCAACCTTGCCCGTGAAGTCGTTCAACGCCAGCCCGCCGCTACGACGGTCGCGTGTTCCGACGAGAGTCGTGCCCAGAAGCTGGCCGAGGCCACGACGACGGCGTATTTCCGGCCGTACTACACCACCGACATCGTCGGCACCGAACTCGGAGGTGCGGTGAAGAACGTCATCGCCCTGGCAAACGGGATGGCGTTCGGTCTGGGCTTCGGCGAGAATGCGCAAGCCTCGCTGATCACGCGCGGACTGGCGGAGATGTCACGGCTCGGGGCCGCACTGGGTGCCAACCCGATGACGTTCCTGGGTCTGGCTGGGATCGGGGATCTGATCGCCACCTGCACCTCGCCGCTGTCGCGCAACCGCACGTTCGGGGAGAACCTGGGACGCGGGCTCACAGTCGACCAGACGATCGCGAAGACCAAGCAGACCTGTGAGGGTGTCAAGAGTTGTCAGTCCATCCTGGACCTGGCCACTCGCAACGGTGTCGACATGCCCATCACCGATCAGGTTGTCCAGGTCGTCCATCACGGGATGGCACCGCGCGAAATGCTCCGCAACTTCATGTCCCGCGATCCCAAGGCCGAGCAGGGTCACGACGGTCTGTCATAGGTCGACGGTTGGCCGAGATCTGGTTGTTCACCCCAGCGGAGAGTCTCTGTGGCTTGACGGTTACGTCCCTGCTGCGTGAAATGCCGGAGGCGGTTGCTCCCTCGACCTGATGGGCCTGCGGCATGACCGCGTAGCTCAATGGGGGGCAGTCGGGCGCCGCGCTGGTCCGCAGGGGTGAGAGTTGGGTACGTACGTTGGAGATCGGTACGGGCGTTGGAGATCGGCGGGGCGTGCAACTCCAACGCCTGTGCGTTTGTCCAACCTGTGTACATAAGTCCAACGCCTGCGCCGGGGTGTCGGCGGGTCCGGGCGCTGCCCGCAGGGGTGAGAGTTGGGTACGTACGTTGGAGATCGGTACCGGCGTTGGAGATCGGCGGGGCATGCAACTCCAACTCCTGTGCGTTTGTCCAACCTGTGTACATAAGTCCAACGCCTGCGCCGGGGTGTCGGCACGCTCGTGACCGACACGACCTAGCGAGAACTCCCGGCCGCTTCCAGGGCTTGCCGCAAGTCTGCCCACAGGTCCTCGACGTCCTCGATGCCGACCGACAACCGCAGCAGACCTGGGTCGACCAGGGGTGACTCGAAACGGTGGCGACGGCGGCGCTCCAGCGTCGATTCGACGCCGCCAAGGCTGGTCGCGTGGGTCCACAACCGGGTGGACTCGCTGATCGCTTGCGCAGCCGACTCCCCGCCGGTCGGGATCGCCGACAACATCGGCCCGATCACGTCCATCTGACGTGTCGCGACCGCGTGGTCCGGATGGTTGGCCAACCCCGGCCAGATCACCTTCTGCACGCCGGCATGTCCACTGAGTCGTTCGGCCAGGACGCGTGCGTTGTCGGCTGCCCGGCGAAAGCGCACATCCAGGGTGCGCATACCCCGCAGCGCCAGCCACGCCTCCATGGGCCCGGCGATGGCGCCGGTCAACTCCCGGTGGTCTCGCAGTCGCGCCGCGAGTTCGGGATCGCGGCACACCGCAGCGCCGAGGATCAGATCGGAGTGGCCCGAGAGGTACTTGGACACCGAGTGGACCACAACCTCGGCGCCGAGAGCCAGAGGTCGCTGTGCGATAGGGGTCGCGAACGTGCTGTCGACGACGGTCGGGGTATCACGTGAACTCGCAGCAGTGATGTCGATGACCCGCAGATCAGGGTTCGTCGGGGACTCGATCCAGCGCAAGTCGGCGTCCGCGTCGATCCAGGCGTCCGGTTCGCACACCACCTGCCGGATATGCGACCGAGCGTCGAGGACCGCCCGGGTCCCGGAGTAGAACACCGGGGGCCGTGCCACCGACGCGGGCGCCAGCACGTCCAGTACCGCGGTGATCGCGGCCATACCGGACGCGAACAGGACCGCGTGTCCGCCTTCGAGGGCGCCGAGCACCTGCTCGAAAGCGCGGGAGTTGCCGGCGTCGTGGCGGGTGTAACCGACGTCGCCGCCCGCCACCAGTGCGGAGGCGAACTCCACCGGCACGTTCAGTGGCGCGTCAGGCGTTGGATCGGGTCGGCCGGCCGCCACAGTGATCGTTGCGCGTTGCATCAAGATTCCTCGACTATCGTCAGGACCGTGTCTGAATCACGGATCCGGGTGGGGGTCATCTACGGGGGTACGAGTTCGGAGCACAGCATCTCGTGCGTTTCTGCCGGAAGCGTACTGCGAGCACTGGACCCGGACCGCTACGAGGTGACCAGGGTCGGCATCGACCGGCTGGGCACGTGGCGGCTCGACAGCCAGGATGTGGCGGGGCTGACGCTGGGTGCCGAACTGCCGGAGGTGCTCGGTGGCCCCGAGGTCGCGCTGATGCTCGACCGAACCCGCAAAGGCTTCCTCGTGAGTGACCGGCTCGTGCCGATCGACGTGGCCTTTCCGATCCTGCACGGGCCGTTCGGCGAGGACGGGACGATCCAAGGTTTGCTGGAGGTGGCGGGAATCCCGTACGTCGGTTCCGGGGTGCTGGGCTCGGCGCTGGCCATGGACAAGATCTGCTTCAAGCAGCACCTCCGGGCCGCGGGTATCGACGTCGGAGGCTTCGTGGGCTTCACAGCCGCGGACTGGCACACCCGGCGCTCGGAGGTCATCGGGCACATCGACGAACTCGCCTGGCCGGTGTTCG
>JADKAV010000027.1 GCA_016719135.1 Micrococcales bacterium
CATCGATAGTGAACTGCTGAGTGAGCCGCGGCACAGCCTGCCGCGCGAGAAGCTGGGCCAGCAGCGCCTCACCCGACGACCGGAGAAGTGGCACGACAACCCCCGCGCAGCACGAAGAAGATCGTGCGGGTGGGGGCATGTCCTCGCCGGTGGGCGGGAAGCCCGTCGGGCCGCAACCTGACGTGGCCAGCCTAGGGAAGATTGCGCCGTTGGGCAACGAGTACATTGATGTCGGTGACCAGACCCTTGCCGATCCCCGACCGCGCGGAGTCGGTGTTCACGTACGCCGCGCCGACACTTGTCTACGGCAGCGGCGCTATCAACGACGTGCCTCATGCGCTCCGTGGCCACGACCGGGTCCTGATCATCACCGATGCCGGGGTTGCGGCCACCGGTGCGCCCGAACGTGTCGCGGAGTCGTTGCGAGTAGCGGGCCACGAGGTGCATGTGTTCGCCGATTCTCACGTCGAGCCCACCGATGCCAGCCTTCAACAAGCGATCAACGCGGCGCGGGACAGAGGGCCGTGGGACGCGTTCGTGGCCGTTGGTGGCGGATCCAGCATCGACACGGCCAAGGCCGTGAATCTGCTCACGACGAACCCCGGCGCACTGCTCGACTACGTCAACGCACCGATCGGCGGCGGACAGGCGCCGACCCAGCCGCTCAAACCGCTGGTGGCCGTGCCGACCACGACCGGCACGGGCTCCGAAAGCACGACCATCTGCGTACTCGATGTCTTGGACCGGCACGTGAAGACCGGCATCAGCCACGCTCGGTTGCGTCCCACGCTGGCGGTTGTGGATCCGGATCTGACTACGTCCCAGCCCCCCATGGTCACTGCCAGCGCAGGGCTGGACATCTTGTGCCACGCGCTGGAGAGTTACACCGCCCGGCCGTACACATCGTTCGAGGCCAAGAGCGCCGAGCAACGGGTTCCCTACTGCGGCGCGAATCCGGTCTCAGACATGTGGGCGCAACGAGCCCTTTCACTCATGGCCGAGTCATTCGTTGCCGCGGTCCGGAACGGTGATGACGCGCGGGCCCGGGCGGACATGGCGCTGGCGGCGACCCTGGCGGGTATGGGGTTCGGCAACGCCGGGGTACACATCCCGCACGCCAACGCCTACCCGATCGCCGGCCGTGTGCGCGAGTACCGTCCGTCGGGTTATCCGCACGAGGAACCGCTCATTCCGCACGGCATGGCTGTTGCGCTGACTGCACCGGCCGCCTTCCGCTTGACCTTCGAGGCCTCCCCCGAGCGCCATATGCGGGCGGCGCGGTTGCTCGGTGGTTCGGGCGACGGACCCGATCTCCTGCCGACAGTCCTGCGACGGATCATGGACGACGTCGGAATCCCCGCGGGACTGCACGAGGTGGGATACACCGAGGCGGACATCCCCAACCTCGTGGAGGGTTCCATGGCCCAACAACGACTGCTCGCACTCGCTCCGGTCGAGGTGGACTCCGATGACCTCGCAAGGGTGTTCCGGGAGTCGCTGTGAAGCCTTCACTCACCCGCACCGACTTCCCCGTCGTCTACACCATCAGCACTCGCTGGAACGACAACGACCACTACGGGCACATCAACAACGCCACCTACTTCGAGTACCTCGACTCCGCGGTCAACGGCTGGCTGATGCAAGCCACCGAGACCGACATTCGCGATTTGTCTGCGATCGGCATCGTCGCCAGTACTGGCTGCGACTACTTCGCTGAGATCGGGTTTCCGGATGTGTTGGAGATCGGCTTGGCCACCTCTCGGATCGGCACCTCGAGCATCACCTACCAACTCGGAGTCTTCCGCGCCGGCGATCCAGCCCTGCGCGCACTCGGCTACTTCGTGCACGTGTATGTCGATGCCGTGTCGCGCAAACCCGTGCCAATCCCCGATCCGATCCGGGATGCCGTCGAGCAGCTGCCGCGAATCGACCGGCCGCAGGCCTGATCTGGGGCGTTATCGGCAGCCCTCGGCCCCGATCCGCACGCCCTGCCTGGAAATGTCAGGACCCTGGCTTACCGTGTTGAGAACCAGGGAGGGACATTGCGTTACGAGGAGATCGAGGCTTTGCGGCGGCACCATCCGGCGTGGCATCTGCTGCGCGCGGACAGTGCTGCGCTGGTCGCCTCCGCCCTGCACCGGGTCTTCGTGGCCGAAAACACCCGCACGATCTCCCAGCACGCGTTGATCGAGGCGCTCGATGATGATCTGTACCGATTGCGCCAGAGCGATCCGGATGCCTTCCCGCGCACCGCGAAGGATTACCTGACGGACTGGTCGGCGGCTGAACGCGGCTGGTTGCGCAAGTTCTATCCCCCGGACTCCGACGAGCCGCATTACGACTTGAGTCCTTCGGCCGAGAAGGCCCTGACCTGGCTGGAGTCGCTGAACCAGCGCAGTTTCGTGGGTACCGAGTCGCGACTGCTGACCATGTTCGAGTTGCTGCGCCAGATGGTGGAGGGCACGCAGACCGATCCGCAGGAACGCATCAGGACGCTGGAACAACGGCGGGCCGACATCGACGCCGAGATCGAACAGATCCGGCGCGGCGAGATCAGTCTGCTGGACGACACCTCGCTGCGCGACCGCTACCAGCAGTTCACCGCCACCGCCCGCGATCTGCTCAGCGATTTCCGGGAGGTGGAGGACAACTTCCGCCGGCTCGATCGCGGGGTGCGCGAACAGATCGCCACCTGGCAGGGCTCCCGCGGATCTCTGCTGGACGACGTGTTCGGCGAACGCGACGCGATTTCCAACTCCGACCAAGGTGTGAGCTTCGCGGCGTTCTGGGATTTCCTGATGTCGTCAGCGCGCCAAGACGAATTCGACCAGTTGTTGGAACAGGTGATGGCGCTGCCGGCAATCGATACCTCCGAGGAACAGGTCCGCTACGTGCTGCACGACTGGTTGAAAGCGGGCGATGCGGTGCAACGCACCGTCGCCCACCTCTCCCAGCAACTGCGTCGGTTCCTCGACGACCAGACGTTCGCCCAGAATCGCCGCATCGCCCAACTGGTCCGCGGCATTGAAGCCAGCGCCCTGCAGGTTCGTGACGAGCAGCCATCGGGCGCGTTCATCTCCCTGCCAGGAGTACGTGCCGACATCGCAATGCCGATGTCACGACCACTGCACGATCCGAGCAACCCGGTCACGCTCGAGGATGTTTCGATCGGCGCCGGCGAGGAGGACTTCGCCGTGGACAGCCTGTACTCCTACTTCACCGTCGATCGTCAACGACTGCGTGCGGCCGTCGACGAGGCTTTGGAGGACCGCGACCAGGTCAGTCTTGGCGCGGTCATCGGATCCCACGGCCTGCACCAGGGACTGGCCGAGCTCGTGACGTATCTGGCAATCGCCGACGCGGATCCCAACTCCGTGTTCGCCGAGGACGGCACCGAGTTGGTCCAGTGGGAACACGAGGAAGCGACGATCTCGGCGCAGATCCCGACCGTCATCTTCACGGGAGGCAAGGATGAGTGACCCGACCATCGCCGATGCATGTATTCCTCTGCTGCGCGGCGTCGTCTATGCCGATACGCAGCCAGCGGCGTGGAACGCACTGCTGGCGCTGCCCGCGCAAGTACGCGACTACCTGTCCACCATCGGGCTGGACGTGGTCATCGACGAGGCGGAGGGGTATGCCTTTCTGCAGAACGCCGCAACTCCCCCGGAGCAGGACGACCCACCGCGCCTGATCGCCCGTCGGCCGTTGACCTACCGGGTGAGCCTGATGCTGGTCCTGCTGCGGCGCCGCCTGCTCGAACTCGACGCGCAGGGCGACCAGACCCGCCTGATCATCACCCGCGATGAAGCGGTCGATCTGGTGCGCACGTACCACCCGACGCGTTCCAACGAGGCGCGGCTGACCGACGACGTGGAATCCGACCTGCGCAGGATCGTCGAACTGGGTTTCGCACGGGCGCTGCGCGATCAGCCCCACACCTACGAGATCCGCCGCATCATCAAGGCATTCGTCGACGCTCAGTGGCTGGCGGATTTCGATGAACGGCTGTCCGGGTATCTTGCCGCCGCACGCCAGGACGCATCATGACCGACACCCTCGAACTGGACCTGCACGATCCCGAGACCGTCGGCTTCCGACTGCACCGCCTCGAGGTCTACAACTGGGGCACCTTCCACGACCGCGTGTGGAGTCTGGAACTTGATGGCGCGAACGGCCTGGTGACCGGCGACATCGGCTCGGGCAAGTCCACCCTTGTCGACGCGATCACCACTGTGTTGGTCCCGCCGGCGAAGATCTCTTACAACAAGGCAGCCGGCGCCGAACATCGGGAACGCACGGTTGCCTCGTACGTGTTGGGCCACTACAAATCCGAACGCGCGGACGGTAGCGGAAGTGCCAAACCGGTCGCCCTGCGGGGAACAGCCAACTACAGCGTGCTCATCGCGAACTTCACCAATACCGCACTCGGGAAGAACGTCTGCCTGGCGCAGGTGTTCTGGTTCCGGGACCGTTCCGGAACGCCGGCCCGCATGTATGCCGTCAGCGATCAGCAGCTGTCGATCGCCGAGGACTTCGGCGATGTCGGCAACGACCTGGCGAACCTGCGGCGGCGTCTGCGGGAACGAGGGGTCGCACTGCACGACAGCTACAGCAAGTACGCCGCGGACTTCCGCCGCCGGCTGGGCATAGACCACCCGCAGGCCCTGGAGTTGTTCCACCAGACGGTGTCGATGAAGTCCGTTGGCAACCTCACCGAGTTCGTCCGCAGTCACATGCTCAAACCCCCGGACGTTTCGGATCGGGTCGCGTCCTTGATCAACCACTCCGAGGATCTGACACGCGCCCACGATTCGGTGCAAGCGGCGCGGGCGCAGTTGGAGGCACTGACTCCGCTCGTGCGCCGACTCGACGAATGCGAGGCGGCTGCCGAATCCGCCGAACATGACCGCCATCTGCGGGATCTGCTGACTCCCTACTTCACCGTCCGCAAATCCACCCTGCTGCACACCCGCATCGACAAGACTCTCGGCGAGCGGGACGCTGTGGCCGCCCGCCAGGATGCCGCGGAGCAACGGCTGCGGGAATTCGAGCGGCAGGAAGCCGATCTGCGCGCGGCAATCCGCGACAGCGGCGGCGAGCGGATGATCCAACTTGAACGTGACATCGCCGACGTGTCATCGTCCCGGGACACCAAGAAGCAGACATTCGGCCTGTATGCCGGACTGTGTGAGCAATTGGGCCTCGAAGCGGCCACCGACGAGATGTCCCTTGCCCAACAGATGCAATCGCTGTCGGCGATGCTCGAAGGAATCGACGAGCGCAAGGCGACGCTGGACAACGAATCCAGCGAGCGTGCTGTCGCGACCCGCCAGGCCGAGGACAAGTTGGCGGAGCTGGAAGCCGAACTCAAGAGCCTCGCCGACCGCACCAGCAGCATCGATCAGCAGATGGTCGGGATTCGCGATGCCCTGTGCGCGGGGGTCGGCTTGCAGCCCACTGACATCCCCTTCGCCGGTGAGCTGCTCCGGGTCACCGACGAGCAGTGGGAACCTGCCGCTGAACGGCTTCTGCGGGGTTTCGCCTTGTCGCTGCTTGTTGCCGACGAGCACTACTCGGCCGTGTCGGAGTGGGTCGATCGCACCAACTTGCGGGGGCGGATCGTGTACTTCCGTGTGCGCAACGAGACCCGCCCCGCACCGCAGACCGATCCCCGGTCGCTGGTCCACAAACTCGAGGTTCGTCCCGGCACCCCGTTCACGGCATGGCTGAACGCTGAAGCGGGTCGCCGCTTCGACCTGATCTGCGCCCGGACGCCCGAGGAGTTCCGGGCGGAGCGCCGGGCGATCACCCGCAACGGTCAGATCAAGTCCAGCGGTGACCGCCACGAGAAGGATGACCGGCGCGACCTTGGTGACCGCCGGTGGTACGTGCTGGGCTGGGACAACACCGGTAAGCGACGGGCCCTGGAAACTGCTCGGACGTCGGCCGGGGCCTTGCTGCAGCGACTGGTCGACGAGCACCGGGCCATCCGTTCCGAAGCGTCCGAGCTGGACAACCGCGCACGCCAGATCTCCGCATTGCAGCAGCAGCGCACTTTCTCCGCTTTGGATTGGCGCTCGGACGTGGCCCGCCTGGAGACACTGGAAAGCCAGTTGCGGCAGTTGCGGGATGCCGATGACACACTGCGGCAGCTCAATGAACAGTTGTCTGAACTCACGGTGCAGACTCAGAAGGCCCGGGATTCGCTGCGGGCTTTGGACCAGAAGCTCGGCGGGCTGGACACGCGCATCGAGGGCGACCGCGCCCAGGTTGTGGAACTCGAGCAGCAGCTGATGGCCAGTCCCGAGGAATGCGACCTGATCCGGCCCTTCGAACCCGAGCATCTGCGAGTGGACACCTGCGAATCGGCCGAGCGGTCGGTGCGGGCAACGTTGCAGTCCCAGATCGATGATGCGGATCGTCGCCACCGGATGCTCAGCGAGAAGATCGTGCGCGCGATGAGCGAGTTCCGCAACACCTGGCCCCTCGTTGCCCAGGAGATGGACGCCCAGGTCGAAGCGGGTCCGGAGTACCGGGCACTTCTGCAGCGGCTCACCGACGACGACCTTCCCCGCTTCGAGGAGAACTTCAAGCGTCAGCTGAACGTCCAGGCCATCCGGGAGGTTGTGGGATTCCGCGCGGCTCTGGAACGCGAGCGCGAGGACATCAAACGCCACGTCGGCACCATCAACCAGTCGTTGCGGGACATCCCGTACCAGCCTGGGACCTACATCCGACTGGAACCCACGGCCACGACCGATGCCGACGTCCGCGACTTCCGTGCGCAACTACTGGCCTGCACCGAGGACACCGTCACCGGCTCGGGCGACAACCAGTACTCCGAGGCGAAGTTCCTGCAGGTCAAGGAGATCGTGAGCCGGCTGCAGGGGCGAGAAGGCCGCACCGAGCAGGACCGCCGTTGGACCGCCAAGGTCACCGACGTGCGCAACTGGTTCACCTTCGCGGCCAGCGAGCGGGTTGCGTCCGACGACTCCGAGCAGGAGCACTACTCCGACTCCGGAGGAAAATCGGGTGGGCAGAAGGAGAAGCTGGCCTACACGATCCTGGCCGCGAGTCTCGCCTACCAATTCGGTTTGGTGACCGGACAGACCCACTCGAAGACGTTCCGGTTCGTTGTCATCGACGAAGCGTTCGGCCGCGGATCGGACGAATCCGCCCGGTTCGGCCTCGAGCTCTTCCGTCGACTCAATCTGCAATTGCTCGTGGTGACTCCTCTGCAGAAGATTCACATCATCGAGCCGTACGTCTCGCACGTGGGATTCGTCCACAACGAGGGCGGCCAGACGTCCAAGTTGCGCAACCTCACCACGACCCAGTATCGAGCGGAGAAGTCCCAGTGGGAGCCTCGGTAGCCCGCTCGTGGAGCACCCCTGAGGACGTTCGACGCGCCGTGCTGCGGCTGTGGGAGTCCGGGAAACTGCTTGCCGGTCGGGTACCGGGGCACGCGGAGTTGGGCACAGCGTTTCCCTTGCGGGTGCCACTGCGCCGTCCCCGCAGCGCGCAGTTGCCCGATCGTTGGGACGACATCCGAGACTGGGCCGCCCGACTTCAGGCAGCCGATGGCTTCCGGGTCGAGACCATCGCAGTTGTCCATCGGAGTCTGGGCACTCAGCACCTTCCCGCTGCGGCCTGGATCGACACCGAGGATCAGGCGTTGGCACTGATCGGGCGGGTGAAGGCAGCGCGGCACTTCGACACTCTCGTGGCGCGCACGCAGCCTGAGTACTTGGCATGGGTGGCCCAGCACCCCCTGCGGCTCCTGGATATCGGGGATGACTGGCCAGCAGTCCAAGCGGCTGCCACGTGGTTGCAGTCGCATCCGATGCCGCGGATCTACCTGCGCCAAGTGGAGATTCCCGGGGTTCACACCAAGGTGATCGAACAGCACAAGCGGACCATCGCCGAGTTGGCCCCGGGCCAGCCCACCAGCGGGTCCGGTTGGTTCGAAAGACGATATGGCTTCTTGACCAACCCCGGGATGGTGCGGTTTCGAACGCTGGACCCCGCCCTGGCTCTGTTGGATGACGTGGCGGAGATGGCCCTGCCTGTGGCCGATTTCATCAGGTTGTGTCCTCCGGCGTCGCGCGTCTTCGTGACCGAGAACCTCACCAACTACCTGTGTCTGCCGCCCGCACAGGATGCAATTGTCGTCTTCGGTTCCGGCAATGAAGCACCAGAGCTGCTCGCTGAGACACCTGCTGTGGGTAGGGCGGAGGTTCACTACACCGGCGATATCGACACGCATGGTTTTGCGATCCTAGACCGGTTCCGGGCGCGACTCCCACACACGCAGAGCCTGCTGATGGACATGCAGACTCTGCTGACCCACCGCGAACTCTGGGTCACCGAGAAGACCCAGATCTCACGTGATCTGCCGCATCTGACTGCTTCCGAGCGGGAGGTGTTCGATGTCCTTCGGACCAACCAGCTGGGCCAGCACGTGAGGCTGGAACAAGAACGGATCGCGTTCGAGCGGGTTCGAGAGGCGATGCGTGGAAGCTGAACTGGGGGTTCCCGCGGCGGGCAGCATGTGCGTTCGGATGGCCTGTCCTGGTCCGATTCAAGGTTGGGGATACGTAGCCGCGAGAATGTCACAGCCTCGGTTTTGGGTGTGAACAGGTAGCCGAGGACGTGTCGTAGGTTCGGTCTACGGTGTGAATCAGTAGCTCGGGGAAGATGTCGCACCCTGGGTTTACGGTTCGAAACAGGTAGTCCGGGAAGATGTCACCCCGGGTTTACGGTCTGAATCAGGTAGCTCGGGGGAGAGGTCAGCACCCTGGGTTTATGGTTCGAACAGGTAGATCGGGGAAGATGTCAGACCCTGGGTTTATGGTTCTGAAACAGGTAGTCCGGGAAGATGTCAGACCCTGGGTTTACGGTTCGAAACAGGTAGTCCGGGGAAGATGTCGCACCCTGGGTTTATGGTTCGAAACAGGTAGTTGGTAGTTGGTTTTCGTCAGCTCGTGGAGCGACGTCGCGGTGGGGGTCGATCGGGGTGTCCTATGGCCGTTACGTCTACTGCTGCGTCGTCGTCGTCGTTTTTCGATGTGTCGCGGGCGGCGCACCGCCGGGCCCGGATTCGCGCCAGTTTGCCCACGGTCGCCCCGGCCGGGTTCGACGAGATCAACGACGATATCGATGCGCTGCCGGACCCCGACCTGTTGTGTGCGGAGGAACGCGCCGCCGCGATGGCCGCCACCGCACGGTTGCGGAACCGCATCGAGGCGTATCTGACCGGTCTGGCCGGTGCCGCGGATACTGCCGGGGATTCCCGGGTCCTGGGCGCAGGCACCACCGGGTCCCTGGTCGCGATCGCGACCGGATCCCCGGTGGCGGTGGGGTCGGGGATGGTGAACACCGCCAACACACTACACGACCTGCCGGTCGTGAAAGACGCCTGGGCTGCCGGCAGCATTTCGGGGTTGCATGTGTATCAGATCCTGGCCCACGCCCCGGCCATCGATGACTTCACCACCAAACAAGCCGCGATCGTCGGCCTGGCCAAGTTGACCGACGCCTCGGAGGTGCGCCGGGTACTGCAGGTCGCCGCTGAGGCCGACAACCCCACCCACCTGACTTGACGCCTGGACCAGCAACGCGCCAAACGGTCCCTGCGCCTGTCCGCCCGGGCGAATGGGATGTGGGCGATCACCGGACTGCTCGACGAGGTCGACGGGGCGATCCTGGCCGAAACCCTGGCATCGTTCACCCGCCCCTGGACACCCACGACACCACCACCCCGCCCAGCGCCGCGCTGATGCCCTGACCGACATGTCCAAGGCGGCGGCGGCCAACACTCCACCCCGGCGGGGTGTCCGCGGTGTCCATCCTGGTGGACCTGGAGAACCTGCCCACCAGTGACAACGCGACCCTGGTCGACGGCACCCCCCTGGGCGCCGGATCGTTCGATTTGTTGTCGTGCGCGGCGGTGTGCACGGTGATCTTCGGGATCAAACGCACAGGCACCTTCATCCCCTGGCCCTCGGACGACAACGACGCCGGGCATCCGCGGCCCAGTGGGCCGCGCTGATCGCACGCGACCGGGGCTGCGTCCGCTACGGACGGTCCCCTCGGCACTGCCACGCCCACCACCTCATCCACTGGAACGACGGCGGCAGAACCGACCTGTCAGACCTCCCCCTCCTCTGTTCGAGATGTCGCGCAACGACCTACACCACGGCCGGTACACCATCACCATGGACACCCACACCATCCCCGTCATCACCCACACCAGAGGACCCCCCTGAGACCGCCGCCCGGAAGGGTGGGCGGGCGCTAGAGACCGAGGTCGCGACCGATGAGTTCTTTCATGATCTCGTTGCTGCCGGCCCAGATCTTGGTGACGCGGGCATCGCGCCAGGCACGTGCTACGCGGTACTCATTCATGTAGCCGTACCCTCCGTACAGCTGCACGCAAGCGTCGATGACATCGTTCTGGATCTCGGCGGACCACCACTTCGCCTTGGCCGCATCCACCGCGGTGAGCGTCCCCTCGTTGAACGCCAGCACACACTGGTCCACGAAGGCCTGCGACACCTCGATCTTCGTGACCAGTTCTGCAGCGAGGAACTTGTTGTGCTGGAACGATCCGACCGGCTGACCGAACGCCTTCCGTTCCTTGATGTAGTCAAGCGTCTCGTCAAGGATTCCGGCGGCATGCGCGATGTTGGAGACCGCGGCACCGAGCCGCTCCTGCGGGAGTCGCTCCATCATGTGGATGAAGCCACGATCGAGTTCACCGATCAGGTTCGCCATCGGCACGCGCACGTTGTCGAAGAAGAGCTCGGAGGTGTCGCTCTCGGTCTGTCCGACCTTGTCCAGTTTGCGACCACGGGAGAAGCCCTCCATCGTCGCCTCGACACCGAACAGACTGATCCCGCGGGCACCGGAGCCCGGCGTCGTGCGCGCCGCCACAACGACCAGATCCGCCGAGTAGCCGTTGGTGATGAAGGTCTTGGATCCGTTGAGCACCCAGACGTCGCCGTCCCGCACAGCGGTCGTCTTCAGCGCCGCGAGATCCGACCCACCACTGGGCTCGGTCATGCCGATAGCGGTGACCAACTCTCCGGTGCAGAAGGCAGGCAGCCACCGTTGCTTCTGCTCCTCGGTGCACAGATCCCGCAGGTACGGGGCCACGATGTCCGCGTGGATGCCCAGACAGGAGGAGAGTGCTGCGGAGACACGGGAGAGTTCCTCGCTCATGACCGCGTTGAAGCGATAGTCGTCGGCCTGCGATCCGCCGTACTCGTCCTCGATCTCGAGGCCCAGGAAGCCTTGTTTGCCGGCCTCGATCCACACGTCGCGGGGGATCGCTTTCGCCTCGATGAACTCGTCGAGGCGTGGAGTGACCTCCCGCTCGAGCCATCCCCGGACGGACACCCGGAACGCTTCGTGGTCCTCGTTGTACAACGTGCGCTTCATCAATCAGTCCTTTCCGACCATCACGGCCAGAGTTTCGGCGACACAAGCGGGTTTGTCCGACCCCTGCAGTTCAATGGTCACCTTGGTGGCGATCTGCGAACCCAAGGAGGCGGAAGTGACAGACATGAGCTCGACACCGGCACGGATCCGGCTGCCGACCGGTACCGGCGCCGGGAAGCGGACCTTGTTGCATCCGTAGTTGACGCCCATCACCAGGTCGTCGACACGGTAGATCTCGCTAGCGAGCATCGGGATCAGCGACAGGGTCAGATAGCCGTGCGCGATGGTCGTCGCGAAGGGTCCGGCTGCGGCGCGCTGGGGGTCGACGTGGATCCACTGCTCATCGCCGGTGGCCCGCGCGAACTCGTCGATCTGGTCCTGCGTGATCTGATGCCAGGAACTGTGGCCGAGGTGCTCGCCGGCCGCTGCGGATAGTTCCGCGAGTCCGTGGAAAACCCTCATCAGTCCTTGGGCCCGCCTGCGACATAGATGACCTGACCGGACACGAAGCCGGCACCTTCGCTGACCAGGAAGGAGACTGTGTGGGCGATGTCCTCGGGCTGACCGACGCGACCCACCGGGATCTGCTGGGCGGCCATGGTCACGAACTCGTCAAAGGCCAGCCCGATGCGCTCCGCCGTGGCGGCGGTCATGTCGGTCTGGATGAAACCCGGGGCGATGGCGTTGGCTGTGACGTTGAACCGCCCCAGCTCGATGGCCAGGGTCTTCGTGAGGCCCTGCATGCCCGCCTTGGCCGCGGAGTAGTTCGCCTGACCACGGTTGCCGAGGGCCGACGTACTGGACAGGTTCACGATTCGGCCCCACTCGGCTTCACGCATGGAGGGCTGAAGCGCACGGGACATGAGGAAGGCCCCTCGCAGGTGCACGTTCATGACGGCGTCCCAGTCATCGACCGACATCTTGTGCAGCATGTTGTCGCGGATGATCCCCGCGTTATTGACCAGGACGGTGGGGGCACCGAACTCCTCTGCGATGCGGTCGACCGCCGCGCCCACTTCGGCCTCGTCGGCCACGTTGGCGCCTATTGCCAGAGCGCGCCCACCGGCAGCCTGGATCTGATCGACGACTGGACCACATGCCTTCTCATCGAGGTCCAGCACTGCGACGGCCATGCCGTCCTCGGCGAGTCTGTGGGCCACGGCGGCCCCGATCCCCCGAGCTCCACCGGTGACAACTGCTACGCGACTCATGCGGGCCTCCTGTGCGACTAAGCAAGCGCTTACTCAAGAATGTTAGCCTGCCGTGTGATCGCACGTGGACAGCAACCCGGAGGATGCAATGGCGCAGGCTAGTCCGCGAGCGATGCAGACTCAGCAGCGCATCCTCTCAGCAGCGGGCACGGCCTTCGCCGACCGCGGATTCCACGCCACCACGACCAGGGACATCGCCGCTGCCGCCGGCCTGAGCCCCGCAGCCGTGTACGTCCATCACGAGTCCAAAGAGCAACTGCTCTATCTGATCTCCTTGGAGGGACACCAGCGCACAGAGGAACTGGTGCGGGAGGCGGTCGGCTCGTCCGAGGATCCGACTGAGCAACTGCGGGCCGTGATGACGGCGTTCGCGGTCTTCCAGGTGGACCAACACGTGGTTGCCCGTGTCATCAACTACGAACGAGGTGCTCTGAGCGATCCGCACGGCGCACAGATCACCCACCTGCGTCGCACGATCCATCGACACGTGCAGGAGGTTGTCGAACGGGGGGTGGCCAGAGGCGACTTCGACACGGCCAGCGCGGAGATGGCGACGATGGCCATCTTGTCGCTGGGGATCGATATCGCCCGCTGGTACGGGCAGGATGCAACCTGGCCGGCTGGCCGGATCGCGCGGTTCTACGCAGATGCAGCACTACGGATCGTGGGGTCCAGATGAGAATCGTGTGTCTTGGCGACTCGTTCACCGAAGGTCTGTGCGATCAGACCCGCCCGGACGGTCAGTACCTGGGCTGGGCCGATCGCGTCGCGGCCGGACTGCCGGGACCTGTCACCTACGCGAACCTCGCCGTTCGCGGCAAACTCCTTGACCAAGTGGTTTCCGAGCAGATCCCTGCGGCCCACACCCTGGCTCCGGACATCCTCACCTTCCACGCCGGCGGCAATGACGTTCTGCGCAGGAGGACCGATCCCAAAGACCTGTTCACCAGGTACGACGCCGCGGTCGCCCGACTCGTCGCGCCGCAGCGACGGGTCCTGGTGTTCACCAGCCTCTCCCGGACAGGTGGAACCGGCCGGCTCGCCAATGCGATCGCCCTTCGCTTCGCCGCCTTCAACAACAATGTCCGCCGGGTTGCAGCACGGCACGGCGCAGAGGTCGTCGACCTGGACGACGTACCGGCACTGTCGGATCGACGACTCTGGAACGACGATCGACTACATCTCAACCCACAGGGTCATGCCCGTGTCGCCGCGGCGGTGCTGGAGACGCTCGGAATCGACAGTGACGATTCCGGCTGGTGGCGCCAGCCACTCCCGCCGCCACCACCGGCAAGGCGACGCGACGAACTCACCGCCGACCTGTCATGGGCTCGCAACCACTTCGCGCCCTGGGTGTGGCGACGCGTGCGCGGGGTTTCCAGCGGGGACGGCAGAACCGCGAAGGACCCGGTCTTGCGAGCAGCCGAGACTACGGGTGGTCAATGATCGCGCAGGGAATCGACTCGTTCTCACTGAGGTGATAGCTGGCGCAGGTGCGGTGGTATCCGTCGGCGATCACGGTCTTCAGCCCCTTGAGCAGATTCCCCCGCACGATCAGCACCGGCGCGAGTTTGACCCCTTCGACCACCTTGGCGAGGTCACGCTTGACCGAAGGGTCCTCCAGCGATAGCAGGGGCAACTCCGCGGACCGGAGCAGGTCCTTGGCCTTGTGCAGTTCGATCGGGGCCTTGCGCAGATCGTGCGACAACTTCTTGGCGGTTTCGGAATCGAAGCACAACGACAGGTACGAGTCGGCGGCCGGATAGTCATGCTCGTCAGGGTGATGTTTCCACAGCTCCGAGGGTGTGTTGACGGTGGGGAGCTTCTGCTCGTGCGATGTCATGGTTGCCTCCTGGACCCGACGTGACTATTGCACAGCACGGCACTGTGTCGCGTATCGTGACGACTCGGGAGACCGCATCTCTACGGCCGTTGCGGAAACGCGCAGTCCGTTGTCCACATGGCCCATTGCCGTTACTTGGGCGCTTGCTTTTCGGACGTCTCGCTATCAAGCGCAGTTCCACGGTGTTGGCCCGCGATGTCCACCCTGCGCAGCGCAACGACGGTATCGGTGGGGATCTGCGTCGACGCATGGAACTCGTCGAGGAAGCCCGGATGACGCTGTTCCCAGAAATGCGCGCCGTCCACGAGCAGGTTCAGGTACGACGCCGCGACCACCCCGGCCCGCACATCCTGAGTCGCTGTGAACGGATCAGCGCCCACGAATGTGAGTATCGGACGCGAACTGGACGCAGTATCCGTCCGGGCGCTCCCTGCGACCAGGTTGTAGCGGCGTTCCCGCTCACACAGGGCCTCCAGCTGCGCGTCGCTCACGGGCACGAGAACGCCGTTGACACTGGCCGACGGAGAGCTCGTCAGATTGCTGAACAGAACGAACGGCGGCCGCCCACCCGCCTCGTCGAAGTAGGCCTTGTCCGGCTGCGATCCGTCGTTGGGAAACGCAACGTTGAAGACGCGCCGGTAGCCGACCAAAGTGGCCGGGACGACGTCGTCGATGTCGACGGCCGGCAGCGTGGACAGCAGTGAGACCGGCGACAGCAACGAACCGTAAGCGAACAGGTGGCGGGCAGGTGATGTCACCCGCCCTAGGCCTCGCGCAGCGCCCGCTTCAACCCCTTGTTGACCGTCTTCAGCACCTGGATCCGAGCGAACTTCTTGTCGTTGGCCGGGATGACGTGCCACTGCGCGCGGTTCGAGGTGGTGCGCAAGATCATCTGGTCGACGGCGCTGACGTACTCGTCCCACTTCTCCCGGTTGCGGTAGTCCTCTTCGGTGATCTTGTGCTGCTTGTACGGGGTCTGCTCACGGGCCTGGAAACGCGCGAGTTGTTCCTCCTGCGAGATATGCAGCCAGAACTTCGCCACGTAGTATCCACGCTCGACCAGCTGCGCCTCGAAGTCGTTGATCTCGTCGTAGGCCCGCTGCCATTCGGCGGGCTGCGCGAAGCCCTCGATCCGTTCGACCAGCACCCGTCCGTACCAAGTGCGGTCGAAGATCGTGACCCGGCCGGCAGCCGGGAGCATGCGCCAGAAGCGCCACAAGTAGTGGTACTTGTTCTCCTCCTCGGTCGGAGCAGCGACCGGGATCACTCGATAGTCGCCGGCCTCCAGCGCACCGGTCACGCGGCGGATGACCCCACCCTTGCCACCGGCGTCCCAGCCTTCGAACGCGAGCACAGTGCTGACTCCGCGCCGACGGGCCTCCAGCGACAGCTTGTACAACTTCGCTTGCTCCTTGGCCAACAGCTGACGGTACGTCTGCTTGTCGAGGCTCTGGTCGAGGTCCACCCGGCTGAGAACGGTCGCCTGGGTCTCGACATCACCGAACACCGAGGAGGCAAGCGACGGCCCAGTAGTGGGTTTCTGCTCCAGTCGCGCCGTCAGCGCCGCAAGAATCGTGCGGGCCACTGTCAGGTCGCGGTACCTGTCATCGGTCGACTCAACGATGGTCCACGGCGCACCCGGACCACTGGTCTCGCGCAGGATCCGTTCAGCGATCGGCAGAACCGGATCCAACTCGTCGAGCGCGGCCCAATCCCTTTGGTCGATGAACCATCCGGACTCGGGGTCCTTCTCCGCGCGCTGGAGCTTCTTTCGCTGCTTGCCCGCGGGGGTGTGCAGGAAGAACTTCAGCACCAGGGCACCGTCGGCGACCAGCATCTCCTGCATGGACGAGATGTGGTTGAGCCAATGACTGAAGTCGGGCTCATCGATTTCACCGGCGGCGAGCATGGAGGCCGCGCGCATCAACCCGCCGGCGAAGATGGCGCTGCGACCCTTGGCCGGCAGCGATCGCCACAGCCGCCACAGCTGCGGGCGTTCCATCTCCTCCTGCGTCGGATCGGCGAACACCCTGGTCTCGACGAACCTGGTGTCCACCCACTCGTTGAGCCGGTTGACCATCTGATTGGCTGCGATCCGGTCATCTCCGGCGATCCAGATGATGACGGGGAAGTCTGCGTGACGCAGGTCGTACTGGGCGTTGATCAGGCCGACCCGTAGATCGGGCACCGCCTTCTTGTAATCGGCCTTGCTGATCTTGTTGCCGACCTCTGAGACTTCGAGCACGATGTGCCTCCCCTGACCTACGACGGAATGACGATTCTGGCAGCCAAGACCGACCGATGCCCGCTGGAAGCGCTCTGGCAGGTTCATCGGTCGTCGCCTGCCCCCTGCCTGGCCACGACGCGGGGCACATCCAACCCCTGTCCAACCCGGCCACGCCTGGGTAGCGTCGATCGCATGGAAAACACATCCACCCGCACCGAACGCGACAGCATGGGCGAGATCGAGGTACCGGCGCAGGCCCTGTGGCGCGCACAGACCCAGCGGGCGCTGGAGAACTTCCCGATCAGCGGAACAACACTCGAGCCTGCGCACATCATCGCGATGGCCCGCGTCAAGCAGGCTGCGGCAACGGTCAACGCCGACCTCGGGATCATCTCGGCGGATCAGGCGCACGCCATCACGGCGGCCACCGACGAGATCATCCAAGGGGCACACCACGACCACTTCCCGCTGGACGTGTACCAGACAGGTTCGGGCACCAGCAGCAACATGAACATGAACGAGGTGCTTGCCTCGCTGGCGGAGCGCACCGGAGTGCGGGTCCACCCCAACGACCACGTCAACGCCAGCCAGTCGAGCAACGATACTTTCCCGACCTCCATCCACGTGGCCGCCGTGGAAGCCGTGACCGGCAGGTTGATCCCGGCGCTGGGTGTCCTGGCGCGATCGTTGGAGGCCAAGGCCGAGCAGTTCGCGGATGCGGTCAAGTCGGGCCGAACCCACCTCATGGATGCCACCCCGGTGACGCTGGGGCAGGAGTTCGGCGGATACGCCGCCATCGTTCGGCTGGGCATCGAACGTGTCGAAGCCGCTCTGCCACGCGTGGCCGAACTGCCGCTGGGCGGAACCGCGGTGGGCACCGGGATCAACACCCCTGCCGGCTTCGCGCAAGCCGTCATTTCGCACCTGCGCGAACAGACGGGCTTGCCGTTCACCGAGGCACGCAACCACTTCGAGGCCCAGGGCGGTCAGGATTCGCTCGTGGAGCTTTCGGGCCAGTTGCGCACCATCGCCGTCGGCCTGATCAAGATCTGCAACGACCTGCGATGGATGGCGTCAGGACCGACCACGGGTCTGGCGGAGATCCACCTTCCCGACCTGCAGCCCGGCTCCAGCATCATGCCGGGCAAGGTCAACCCGGTCCTGCCGGAGGCCACCCTCATGGTCTGCGCACAGGTCATCGGCAACGACGCGACCGTGGCGTACTCCGGAGCCAGCGGCAACTTCGAACTCAACGTGATGATGCCGGTGATGGCCCGCAACCTCCTGGAGTCGATCAGATTGCTCTCGCAGGTCTGCCCGCTGCTCGCCCATCGCTGCATCGACGGCATCGAAGCCGATGAGCAGCGCATGCTGCGGTACGCGCAGTCCTCGCCCTCGGTGGTCACCCCGCTGAACAAATACATCGGGTACGAGCAGGCCGCGCGCGTGGCCAAGGCCGCGCTCGCCAACGGCCGGACCATCCGCGAGCAGGTGCTCGAGATGGGCTTCGTCGACCGCGGCCAACTCAGCGTCGAGCAACTCGACGAGGCGCTCGATGTGTACCGCATGACCACGCCGCAGGGCTGAGGCCGAGGGGCTCAGGACTGCGGATACCGCCGCCGGAAAAATGCCTTGCCGACTTCCACCAAGAAGAAGATGACCACCGACAGGCCCAGCGGCACCAGCCATCCGACCGCATCCAGCGGAGCCGTCCCGAACCACGAGTTCATGAACGGCGCGTAGGTGAAGATGATCTGCAGCACGATGAGCACTGCGATGGAAATCCACACCGCGGGGTTGCCCGTGAGCATGCCGGCCCGCAGGCTTGACTCCCGCAGTGACCGGGCGTTGAACAGATACGCCGCCTGTCCCAACGCCAGCATCATCACAGCCATCGACTGCGACTCAGGCACCGACCAGCCCCACGACTGTGCCATGTAGAACACCATGAGGGTCGCACCGGCGATCAGCACTGAGACATACGCGATGCGAACGAGCAGTTCCTTGGACAGGAGCGACGATTTCGGGTCACGCGGCGGCCGGGTCATCAGGTCCGGTTCGGCCGGTTCATATGCCAGCGCCAGCGACAACGTGATCGCGGTGACCATGTTGATCCAGAGGATCTGAACCGGGTCCAGCGGTAGTGCCAGACCGAACAGGACCGCGACCAGGATCACCAGGGACTGCGCACCGTTGGTGGGCAGCAGGAACACCAACGACTTGCGCAAGTTGTCATAGATGCGACGACCTTCCTCCACGGCACGTTCGATGGAGGAGAAGTTGTCGTCGGCCAGCACCACGTCGGCGGCCTCCTTGGTCACCTCGGTGCCCTTGATCCCCATCGCGACACCGACGTCCGCGCGCTTGAGGGCGGGCGCGTCGTTGACGCCGTCGCCGGTCATGGCTACGACCTCCCCGTTGGCCTGCAGTGCCTTGACCAGTCGCAGTTTGTGCTCGGGGCTGGTGCGTGCGAAAGTGTCGGACGACTCGACGATCTTCTGCAGCTCGGTGTTGGTCGCCCGCTCCAGTTCCGGACCGCTGACCGCGGCTGGGCCGCCGTCTCCCACGATGCCCATCTCCCGCGAGATCGCAGTCGCTGTACCCGCATGATCACCGGTGATCATCTTCACGACGATGCCCGCCTGCTGGCAGGTGGCGATCGCCTCGATGGCATCGGGACGCGGCGGGTCGACGATGCCCACAAGCCCCAGGAACACCATGCCTGAAAGGTCCTCATGGTCCAGGACGGTCTGATCCTCACTCGCCGGACGCATGGCCGCGGCCAGGACACGCAGACCCTGGTTGCTGAGGTGGTCGATCTGCTCGTCCCAGAACTGCCGGTCCAGTGGCTGCGCGCGCCCGTCGGCATCCTGCTGGTGACTGCAGCGGTCCAGCACCCGGTCCGGCGCACCTTTGAGCAGGATCGCCCTGGCTCCGTGTGGGGTTTGGTTGAGGGTGGCCATGTACTTGTGCACGGACTCGAAGGGCACCACCGCGATCCGGCGAAACCTGTCCACGTCAAATTCAGCCTTCATCCCGAGCGTGCACAACGCACCTTCGGTGGGCTCACCCAGAACCCGCCACAGACCCTCGTCCTGGGCGACTTGGGAGTCGTTGGCCACCGCCATGACCGTGACCAGGGCCCGCAGATCGGGATACTGCTCGAGATCGGCCCCCTGCCCGTCGAACGTGATGCGACCCTGCGGCTCGTATCCCAGGCCCTCGACGTCGTACTGACCCCGCCGGGTGATGACATGGCGCACCGTCATCTCGTTCTTCGTCAAGGTGCCGGTCTTGTCAGAACAGATCGTGGTGACCGCGCCGAGGGTCTCCACCGCAGGCAGGTTGCGCATGATGGCGTTGCGTTTGGCCATCTGCTGCACGCCCAGGGCCAGCGTGATGGTGACCAGCGCGGGCAGGCCCTCGGGGATGGCAGCCACGGCGAACCCGATGGCCGCGGAGATCAGTTCGCTGCGTTCGAACTCGTGGATCACCCCTCCGATGACGACCATGACCGCGGCCATGCCCAGGATGATCAAGGACAGTTGTTTGCCGAACTGGTTCATTTCGCGCGTCAGGGGCGTTTCGAACTGCTCCACGTCGGCGAGCATGGTCTGGATGCGGCCGATCTCGGCTTCACCGCCGATCGCGGTGACCACTCCAACCCCTTGGCCGGCTGCGACCAGGGTGCCCGAGAAGGCCATGCTGGTGCGGTCGCCCACTCCGGAATCGGCGGCGACGGGTTCCACGCTCTTCTCCGTCGGCACGGCCTCGCCGGTCAGCGCCGACTCTTCAACTCGCAGATTGACGGACTCCAGCAGGCGCATGTCGGCGGGTACCTTGTCGCCGGACTTTATCCGCACGATGTCACCGGGCACGAGATCCTCTGCGGCGATCTGCTGCCACTCACCGTCGCGTTTGACCTGTGCGTTCAGCGACAGCATCTTCTTGATGCCCTCGAGCGCGTCCTCGGCACGACCCTCCTGGATGTAGCCGATCATGGCGCTGATGACCGCGACCCCGAGGATGACCCAGAAGTCGATCCACTCCCCGAGGATCGCCTTGAGCACCGCAGCGGCGAGCAGGATGTAGATCAGCACGTCGTCGAAGTGTTTGAAGATGCGGACGAACAGCGACTCCCGCTCCGGGTCGGGCAGCCGGTTGGGTCCCCAGCGCTCGGCGCGACGCTGCGCTTCGGCCCGGTCCAACCCACCCGGCGCGCTGTCGAGGCCCTCGAGCACGTCGGCCACCGGTGCCGCGAACGGGTCCGGGACCGCTCGCCGATCGATTGCTGGACTGCTCACGTTGGTCTCCTCGTTGCTGGGGTCACCGCCGTTCTCCACCACAATATGCGCAATTGGCTGCCTGTGTTGGAGTGCCGGAAGCCATTCTCAGGCCATAGGCGTTGCCGGGATCGGCGTGCGCCGACCCGAGCGTTCAGCGCCGATTCCGGCGATGACCACCAGCACCACTCCCAGGAACTGGGCCGCCTGCGGGATCTGGGCGAGCAGCACAACGCCCCACATCGTGGCGACCGCCGGCTCCAAGGCCATGAGCGTGCCGAACGCTGCAGTGGTGAGCCTTCGCAGAGCCTGCAGTTCCAGCGTGAACGGAATCACCGGCAGGAGCAACGCCAAACCGATCGCCTGAACCACGACCCAGGGCGTGATGTTCCCCCACGCCTGCGGCAGGCCGATGAACGTCGTGGCCAGAGCTGCGATCGGAATCGTGATCGCGAGCCCATCGATCCCACTGAAGCGGTCGCCGACCACCTGCGTCAGCAGGATGTATCCGGCCCAGCCCGTCGCCGCGATGGCCGCGAAGAGCACCCCGACCCAGTCGATGGCGCCGGTCCAGGGCTCGGTCAGCAGGAGCACGCCGCCGAGTGCGATGACGGGCCAGATCAGGTTGCGGCGGTTCTCGGACCGGAAGACCGCCACGCCCAACGGCCCCAGGAACTCGATCGCGACCGTCGTGCCCAGGGGGATACGATCGATCGCCGCCAGGAAGAACAACGTCATCGTTCCGGTCATCAGTCCCAGAACCAACGCGATCCGCAGGTCTGCGGGCCGGTAATCCGCCAGCCGTGGCCGCGCGATCGCGATGAAGATCAGACCGCCGAAGAGCAGTCGCAACCAACCGGTGCCACCTGTTCCCACTGCGTCGAACAGTCTGGTCGACAGGGCGGCACCCAGCTGGATGATGACGATGGCGGTGACAGCCAGCGTCCAGGCGGGTGCTCGGTCAGTGACGTGCATGAGCGGTCAGGAAGTCACCCATGCGCCCGAGTCCCTCGATGAGAATCTTCGGGTTGTTGGCGTAGCCGATCCGCAGATACCCCTCGATGTCCAAGGCACTGCCGGGGGTGAGCATGACACCGGTCTGTTCGACGAGTTCCACGCACAACTGGCGCGACGGCACGTCGAGGTCGTATCCGAGCAGCGCAGTGGTGCCCGACCGCGGCTTGACGTAGTGCACCAGCGGATGTGCGGTGACCCATTCGTCCAGGATCGCGAGGTTGCCTCGGACGATTTCCCGGTTGCGGGTCAGGATGGCATCCTTGGCCTCCAGCGCCAGGCTCGCGAAGTAGTCGTCGATCATGCCCACACTGATGGTGTTGTAGTCGCGGTGGACCGACACGGCCGCGATCACCTCGGCGGGCGCGACGAGCCACCCGAGCCGCAGGCCCGCCAGGGAGAACGCCTTCGACATACTCCCGGTGCTGATGCCGGCCTCGTAGATGTCGGCGATCGATGCGGTGGTTCCGGAACCCTGCTGGTTCAGCCCGCGGTACACCTCGTCGGCCAGGATGTAGGCCCCGGCCTGGCGTGCGATCTCGGTGATCTGACCCAGCATCGCCTCATCCATCAGCGAACCCGTCGGATTGTTCGGATTGCTGAACGCGATCAGTTTTGCGTGGGTTCCCACCAGCGCCCGCAATTCATCGAGGTCGGGCAAGAAGCCGTTCTCCTCGCGCAAACGCAGCAAGCGGACATCGGCGCCGATCGAGGCGGGGATCGAGTAGTGCTGCTGATAGGTGGGCACAAGCGCCACAACCCGGTCGCCCGGCTCGACGAGTGCCTGATGGACCAGCGCATTGGCACCGATCGCACCGTGCGTGACCAGCACATCGGCTGGGCCCTGCCGGCTGTAGAGTGCCGCGATCGCGGTCCGCAAACGTTGCGACCCTTCGATCGCTCCGTAGGTCAGGTGCATGCTGAGCAGGTCGTCGGAGAACACTTCCCGGGCACCGACGATGTCGAGCAGTTGCGCTACGGTCAGCGACTCGACGCAGGTCTCCGCGAGGTTGTAGGCACACCGCGTCTCGTATTCGTTCATCCACATCTCAACGCCGAACGGTTCGATTCTCATGAGGTCCTCCCGAGGGCTACCAGTGCGACGGCGGCGTCTTCGATACCGAGTCCGACCGACCGGAAGAAGACCGGCCTTGACCGGCTCGGCGGGTCGTCGCGCCCGTCGAGCAGGCCGGGCAGATCACCGCGCACGCCATCGACGCTGAAGCCATGCTCATCAGCGGCGATGACGAAGTCCCCGGCCGCCGCCATCGCCGCCGGGCGGTAGTCGCAATAGACATCCAGGGCCGACAGTGCCGCGGGGTCGATCTCGTGCGCACGTGGAGCATTCGTCGAGATCGATGTGACGACGGTTGCCGGTGGCAGCCCAACGATGTCGATCACCGGTTGGGCTGCCGATGTGCACAACATCACCACATCCGCGTCCGCCACCGCCGATGCCGCGGTATCGCTCACGGTGATCTCACCGGTGAACGCCGCAGGATCGACTGCGCCCGGTGCGTAAACGCTGACTTGTTCGAACGCACGGACCTGTCTGGCATAGCGGACATGCGCCTGCGCCAGCGGGCCGGCGCCGATCACCGCGAGGCGCTTGGCGTCCGAGGGTGCCAGCAGGTCGACGGCCAGCACGGATGTCGCTGCGGTGCGGTGAGCCGTCAGTGCCTTCGCGTCGATCAGCAGCACCGGGTCACCAGTTTCCAAGCTCACGAGCATCGTCCACGCGGTGACCGTCGCGGGTCCGCCGCTGCGCGGCAGATATGGCGACATCTTCAGGGCGTAGACCCCGGCCTCAGGCAGAACGGCCTGGTAGACAATGACGTCACCGCCGTCGGGAAAGGGTGTAACGATCTGGACCGGCTGGACCGCGCGACCGCTGCCCAGTTCGGTGAACGCCGAGCGGACGGCCGCAAGTACGGACCGTTCGTCGAGCTTCGCCACTGCATCGCCCGGTACTACCTTTGGAGTGCTCATGGTGAGCAGTATACTGCTCACATGGGACTGTCTTTGGAGCAGACGCCGCTGGCCGAGCAAGGCCCGTCGGAGCCCTCGACCTCCCGCTTCCTGATCCGCGTCGGTCAACAGATCCGACTTCGGCGCAAGGAACTCGACCTCACTGTTCAAGAACTGGCAGACCGGGCCGGCATCAGTCGGCGCATGCTCACCCAGATCGAGCTCGGACAGGCCAACCCGAGTCTGATCACCGTGGACAGTGTTGCGCACGCGTTGAACACCGACTTCGTCTCACTCGCGCGCGACGACAGCCCCGACCGCCTGCTGGTCAACGGCCCCGACGACGCCGTCGTCGTGTGGTCCTCGGCGTTGGGCAGCCGCGCAGTGCTGCACGTGGCCACCACCTGCGAGCCTCCGGCGGAACTGTGGACCTGGACCCTCGAACCCAACGACGTCTACCAAGCCGAAGCCGATCCCGCCGGCAGCCAGGAACTCTATGTCGTCCTTTCGGGCAGGCTCACCGTCTGCGCCGAGGGTATGGACAGCGTCACCCTGCCAGTGGGGGCATCGGCTCGGCTGTCCACGGACCTGCGCTACCGCTACGAGAACCGCACGTCGCGGCCCGTGAGATTTGTGCACGTAACACAAATCACCTGATCGTCCCCGTCCTGTCCTGAGGAGCCCCAATCAGCAGGGCGGGGACTTCCCCGAACGGCGGGATCCAACCGGAGCACCCAGCGCGCACCCGCCAGACCTGCCTTGGCAGAACAGCTCTGGAATCCAGACGGACCCCGAAACAACCAACCAACTCGACACCCAGGCACCGACCACCGCCACCACGTACGCTGGCGCCATGTCCTACGTCGTCGTCAACTCCCTGACCGTTCCCGAAGACCAAGCCGCCACGCTCGAATCCCGGTTCGCGGCACGCAAGGGCGCAGTGGATCAGGCACCCGGGTTCGAGCACTTCGAACTCCTGCGTCCGGTCAGTGGCACCGACACCTACCTCGTCTACACGCGCTGGGACAGCCCCGAGTCCTACCAGGCATGGCGGGAATCGCAGGAATTCGCAGCCGGCCATGGCGGGCAGAACCGTCCGGCGGCCACCGGTTCGGCGATCTGGGAGTTCGAGGTCGTCTGAACCCGAGAGCGCAGGTGCCCACAACGGCCGCCGGATCCATCGCCACCGTGGCGCGGTGGGTCCTGGCCGCTTTCATGGCCGTCGCCGGCATCGGTCACTTCGTCAGCGCTGACACGTTCTTGGCGCAGGTTCCCCGTGGATGCCGGCACCCGAGGCAGTCGTCGCGGTCTCCGGGGTGATCGAGTTGGGTTTCGCCGCTGCCTTGGTGGCCCTTCCCCGATGGCGCGTGCAGGTCGGCTGGCTATTGGCCGCATTCTTCGTCGCCGTCTTTCCCGGCAACGTCTCCCAGTTCCTGACGCAGACCGACGCGTTCGGTCTCGACTCCGACGCCAGCCGCGCGATCCGACTGCTGTTCCAGCCCCTACTCGTCGCCTGGGCGCTGTGGTGCACCGGGGCGTGGCACGCATGGCGCGTTCGCCGACGCGATCATCGCCCGTTCACCTGAATCCCGCGCCAACCACTGCATCCCCGAGGAACCCGAGGCTAGGCTTCCGGCATTCCGCCCACGCGCGGACCGGCGGCGAAGGAATTCGGTCATGGCACACAGCACACCTGACAAACCCGCAATCACAAGAACAGCCCTGAGCCTGCTGGTTGCACTGTTCCTGGGATTGAGCCTGGCCGCCTCCCCCGCGGCAGCTGCCGACCCGCAGCCGTCGGTGGTCTTCCTCGGCGACTCGGTCACCGCCGGGTTCGGCTTCTTCGGACAGAAGGAGAACGCGAAGAACATCACCGGCACGGTCAACAATCCCTTCCCCAGCAGCTGGAACCTCGGCGACAACGCCCTGTCCGACTGCAGCCCCGGGGACGGAACCCCGATCGACCAATGCAGCAACAACAACTTCAACGGCGAGCCCTGGAATGCGGGCCCGTGGAAGGCCGGACCCAAGGCGCCCAACGTCGCGTACTCCTACCAGATCGCCGGCAGCCAGGACCCGGGCAATGCCGCCCCGGTGGAGAACTGGGCGGTGACCGGTTCAACTCCTGCGCAGTGGGACACCGGCGGCCCGTTCAACTCCCAGCTGAACACGATCAAGGACACCCATGTGGTCATGACGCTGGGCGCGAACCCGATCCTGTCCAGCATGCTGCAGATCAAACTGGCCCTGGTTCCGGTCACCAACGGGGCTTGTGCGGATTCCACTCAGTGGCTGGGGTGGACGGGTTGGTGGGCCTACCCGGTCTCGCACGTCGTGGACTGCGCGGACCAGCAGTGGGCGCAGAACCAGCAGACACCGCACCTCGAGAACGTGTACAAGACGCTGCTGAAGAACAACAACAAGGTCCTCGCTCTGAGCTACTACCGCACGTGCCCGTGGTCGTTCGGCAACTGGCAGCCGGAGGGCAACGTTGCCAAAGGCCCGGCGGCCGGAAACCCCTGCCCCTCGCAGAAGCAGAAGGTCTCGGAGTGCAGCAACTGCCCGGTCAAGGGTTCGACCACGCAGTACGCACAGGCGATGGCCGTGCAGGACGCCATGAACGCCAAGATCGCGGCGGCCGTCGGTGAGGTTCAGCAGTGGGCCAAGACCCAACCGGGCATCGACCCCGCCGACCTGCAACTGGCGATCCCCAACCAGAGCGCCTGGGAGCAGCATCAGGCGTGGAGCAACGATCCCTGGGTCTTCAAGAACGACACCTGGATACACCCGAGCAAGGCCGGGCACGCGCAGCTGGCCAACACGGTGACCACCGCCATGTGCTCGGCATTCGGGCAGTGGTGCGGCGAGCAGCCCGCGTGGGATCCGACCCCCACCGTGGCCGCCGCCGTCGTCCCGCAGAAGATCAAGGGGTCGATCCCGAAGCGGATGACGAACAAGAGCCGCGAGGACCTTCCCCACCGGACCAAGCAGAAGAACGCGGTCGGCTGGGACTCCAAGACGCCCAAGCGCTGTGACATTTTCGAAGGCGACCTCGTGACGTTCGGCAAAGACGGCAAGTGCAAGCTCGTCGCGAACGCCTTCCGCAGCGGCAAGGAGAAGGCCATGACCAAGAGGTTCACGGTCAAGGTCAAGTAGGTTCTGCTCCGCTGGCTGCGGCAACGTCGCTGGCTGAAGCCGCGCAGCCGATCTGGCGGTCTGCACATACCGCGGCGGGCCCCGACCATAGGATTGAGCCACCAAGTCCGGCAGTAGTCGGCTGCCGGCGCAAGAGACAAGGTTTCGCGCCCGTGCCACCGGTACCGCAAGCTTCCGCAGACAACATCCGCAACGTGGTCCTCGTCGGTGACGCCGGCACGGGAAAGACCACTCTGGTCGAGGCGGCGCTACTGGCCACCGGGGCCCTGACCCGGGCCGGGCGGGTGGAGGACTCGAACACGGTCAGCGACTACGACCCGGTGGAGATGCGCCAGCAGCGCTCCATCAACCTCACGCTGGCTCCGACGGCGTACGACGGCTTGAAACTCAATCTGATCGATACCCCCGGTTACGCCGACTTCGTCGGGGATCTGAGGGCGGGACTGCGCGCCGGCGATGCGGCGCTGTTCATCGTCTCCGCCGCCGACGGACTGACCGCCGCCACGCGGATGTTGTGGGCCGAGTGTGCGCAGGCAGGCACCCCCCGCGCGGTGATCCTCACCAAACTCGACCACCAGCGCTCTTCGTTCGAGGAGTCGGTGCAGCAGCTCAAGGACGCGCTCGGTGACGGCGTCCTCCCGCTGTATCTGCCGACGTATGCAAGTGACGGCCACACCATCTCCGGACTGATCGGACTGCTGTCACAGGAGGTCGCGGACTACTCCAGCGGTTCTCGCCAGAAACAGCCCGCGGACGCCGAGCAACTCGAAGCCATCCAAGACGATCGGGCACGGCTGATCGAGAGCATCGTGACCGAGAGCGAGGACGAGACGCTGCTCGACGCGTGGGTCGCCGGCGAGGATCTGGACATCGACACGGTCATCGCCGACATGGAGAAGGCCGTCGTGCGCGGCGAGTTCTACCCGCTGATCCCCATCAACCCGGTCACCGGCTTGGCGATCCAGGAGGTCCTGGAGCTGGTCGCAAAGGGATTCCCGTCACCGCTGGAACATCGTGCGGTGACGGCGACGACCCCTGACGGGAAAGTGCTCAAACCGCTCACGTGTGACCCCGACGGACCACTGCTGGCAGAAGTCATCAAGACCACCTCCGAGCCGTACGTCGGCAAACTGTCCCTGGTACGGGTCTTCTCCGGAACCCTCCGGCCGGAGGCGCCGGTGCACGTCTCGGGGCACTTCGCAGCCGACAGCAGCCATCAGGACCACGACGTCGACGAACGGATCGGCTCCCTGTTCTCCCCATTGGGCAAGTCCCAGCAGCTGGTGTCGGAGTGCAGGGCCGGGGACATCTGCGCTGTGGCCAAACTGGGCCGGGCCGAGACCGGGGACACGCTGTCCGGCGTGGACAACCCGATGCTCCTGCAGCCCTGGCAAGTGCCACAACCTCTGCTGCCCACGGCGATCGAAGCCCGCACGAAGTCCGACGAGGACAAGCTGGCCAAGGCCCTCGGCCGTCTGCTCGCGGAGGATCCCAGTTTGTGGCTGGAGTCCAAGGAGGACACCGGCCAACAGGTGCTGTGGTGTTTGGGTGAGGCCCACCTCGACGTGGTCATGGACCGGCTCGCGAACGTCTACGGGGTTGCCGTCGACACCGCGCCGCTGCGGGTCTCGCTGCGGGAGACCTTCGCAGACACCGGCCAAGGACATGGCCGCAACGTGAAGCAGTCCGGCGGTCACGGGCAGTACGGCGTGTGTGACATCGAAGTGGAACCCCTGCCGCAGGGCGCCGGTTTCGAGTTCGTCGACAAGGTCGTCGGCGGCGCTGTACCCCGTCAGTACATCGCCTCGGTGGAGAAGGGCATCCGAACCCAGATGGCCCGCGGGGTGATCGCCGGCTACCCGGTCACCGACATCCGGGTGACCCTGGTCGGGGGCAAGGCCCACAGCGTGGACTCCTCGGACATGGCCTTCCAGACCGCCGGATCACTGGCCCTCAAGGACGCCGCCGAGAAAACCAGAGTCTCCCTGCTCGAACCGGTCGCCGAGATCACCGTGGTCGTCCCGGACGACTATGTCGGCGCCGTGATGACCGACCTGTCGATCCGGCGAGGCCGGCTCACCGGCACCGACACCGAAGGGCCGGGTTTCTCCAAGGTGACCGCGGAGGTGCCGGAGATCGAACTCACCCGCTACGTGGTGGATCTGCGCTCGATGTCGCACGGCACCGGACACTTCTCGCGCCGGCACGTCGGATATCAGCCGATGCCCGCGGCCCAAGCCGAGAAGCTCACCGCGAGTTCCTGACAGCCAATCCGTGGCCCACAAGGGCTTTCGGATTTCGTGGCCGGTACGGGCGTACGTCCGAAGTTGACGATCGGCGTCTGCAAGACCGGTGGGCCGAACCACCGCGCGCTACGACTCTTTGCGACCCGACCCGTACAGAGCCGCGATCTCGTTTGCGTGGTCCTTCGCGATGACACTTCGCTTCAGTTTCTGGGTCGGCGTGATGTGCCCGGAGGCCTCGGTGAACACCTCATCGAGCAGCCTCCACGCCCGGATCGATTCCGCCTTCGACACAGCCGAGTTGGCATCATCCACCGCGGCCTGGATTTCGGCATGGAGGTCAGGATCGTCGCGCAGATCGGCGACTGTGTTACCGGGCTTACGATGCAACGTCGCCCATGGGCCCAGCGCGTCGGGATCCAGCGTGATGAGGGCGGCAATGAACGGCTGACCTTCGCCGACCACCATGGTCGGGCCGATCAGGTTGTGCGCCTGCATACGATCCTCCAGCACCGCCGGGGCGACGTTCTTGCCGCCAGCGGTGACGATGATCTCCTTCTTGCGCCCAGTGATCCGCAGGAACCCATCGGAGTCGAGCTCGCCGATGTCACCGGTGCGCAGCCAGCCATCAGCATTGATCACCTCGGCGGTCGCAGTGGCGTTGTTGTGGTAGCCAGCCATCACGTGAGGCCCCCGCAGCCAGATCTCACCGTCATCGGCGATACGCACTGCGGTGCCTGGCATCGGCTGTCCCACTGATCCGATGCGCGGATTGTCTGCGCGGTTGAAAGTCCCGGACGCGGTGGTCTCCGTGAGTCCGTAGCCCTCCATGACCGTCAAGCCGATGCCTGCGTAGAAGAAACCCAATCGTTCGCCCAGGTTGGCGCCACCGGTGATCGCGTACTGCAGGCTGCCGCCCATCGCAGTGCGGAGCTTCGAGTAGACCAGGCGGTCGAACAACGCGTGCTGCGCCCGGAGCCACCACGACGACCTGCCGCCCGACGACGCCCGGCCGTAGTCGATTGCCACCTTGGCTGCGCGTTCGAAGATCTTTCCCTTGCCTGCCGCGTAAGCCTTCTGCTGCGAGGCGTTGAAGATTTTCTCGAAGATTCGGGGGACCCCGACCAGGAAGGTGGGCCGCACTGTGGTCATGTCGCCCACGAGCAGTTTCGGATTCGGACAGTGGGCCACTTTCATCCCACCAACGGCGCAATACACCTGCGCCCCGCGGCCGAGCACATGGGCCAACGGCAGGAACAGAACCGTGCGCGCGCCGGGTTCGGTGACCACCGGTTGGGTCGTGGCCACGAGCGTGCGCACGACGAACAGCAGGTTCTCGTGGGTGATCACGCAGCCCTTGGGCCGGCCCGTGGTCCCCGACGTGTAGACGATCGTCGCCGGGTCCTGCGGTGACACCTGCGCCAGCCGGGCGGCCAACGTCTCATCGGGGATGTCCCGGCCCTCCTCGGCAAGTGTGTCGAGCAGTCCCTCGTCGATGGCCCAGATGCCGAGGTCCGCGGTCACCGATCGGACCTGCACGGCCCGCTCAGCGGTATCGACGACGACTGCCCGGGCGTTGCTGTCGGCCAGAATCCATTCGATCTGCTCGGTGGACGAGGAATCGTAGATGGGCACCGCGAAGGCTCCCATCGACCACAAGGCGAAGTCCAGAACCGTCCATTCGTAGCGGGTGGGCGACAACAGCGCGACCGGATCGCCCACACCGATCCCGCGGGCCACCAGACCTTTCGCCACAGCCCGGACCTGATCGTTGAATTGCCGGGCGCTGACGTCCTTCCAACCGGATGTGCCGCGCACGGCGTAGAGCGCCCGATCGCCGAACACCTCAGCGTTGCGGGCCGGAAGCTGGCCGATGGACCCGGTGATGGGCAATTCGATCTGTGCGGGGTATTCGAGTTCGCGTGGCATGTTCATTCCTGTCTGCCGTCTACCTGCATCGTTTCATGTCGCCAGCCGTGTGTCGGGGCCGCCGTGTCGCCGCCTCTTGGCTCATGCCGGCTCGCGAGGTGCCCGTCACCGTTGAGATCACGGTGCGCGCGATCAATTCGACTAATCCGCAAGCCCTGACAGACTCTTCACATGAACAGCCAGAAGTTCACCGACGGCAGGGCCCGCGGTCAGGTCCCAACGGTCAAGCCCGAGACCTGGTGGTCGCGGATGTGGCGGCCGTTCTGGGTACTTCCCTTGGCGATCTGCCTGGGTGCGTTCGGACTGGGTCTCGTGCTGCCGGTCATCGACCGGGAACTCGCCGAGCATCTGCCATTCGTATTCCAAGGCGGCCCGGACGGCGCACGAAGCTTCTTGAGCACGATCGCCACGGCAATGATCTCCATCACTGGCCTGGTCTTTTCGATCACCATCGTGGTGCTGCAACTGGCCAGCAGTCAGTTCACCCCGAGGGTGCTTGCCTCGTTCCTGACCAGTCGGATCACCCAGACCACGCTGGGTGTCTTCACGGCCACCTTCATCTATTCCCTCACCGTCATGCGATCGGTGCGCGGCGGCTTCCAGAACGACAACCCCTTCGTCCCGCAGGCGTCGGTGACCATGGCGTTCGTCTTCGTCGTGGCAAGTGTCGGACTGTTCCTGGCGTTCATCCGCCACATCACCAGATCGATCCAGGTGGCAAATGTCGTGGCGCAGATCAGCGACCAGTCGGTGCGCATGGTCGACGATCTCTACCCGGAGCAGGCCGACGAGGTTCCGACCGGCAGTCGCACGTGGTCACCTTCCGCGCACACGTCACGCACGCAGGTGACCAGTGGGTCCCGTCACGGCAACGTCACTGCCCTCGACTTCGCGACCCTCGTACGCCGCGCCACCGCCGATGACGTGGTCATCGAAGTAATGGTGCAGACCGGTGAGTACGTCGTCGAAGGACAACCCGTGGCGCGGGTGTGGGGAACCGCCAACCTGTCCGAGGATGCAGCCCGGCGCATCGAGCACGCCGTGGGTCTCGGCCCGGAGCGCCTGATTCAGCAGGAGATCGGATTCGGCATCCGGCAACTCGTGGACATCGCCGAACGTGCGCTGTCCCCGTCTCTGAACGACCCGACGACCGCCTGCCAGATCATCGACGCCCTGCACCGGATCCTGCGTCCCCTGGTGCAACGCGCCTCCCCAGCCCCTACCTGATCGACCAGGACGAGCAGGTACGAGTGGTGTACCGGCCGCAGACCGTCGAGATGCTGCTTCGCCTGGCGGTCGACGAGATCGGCTACTTCGGCCGCGAGTCACCACCGGTGATGTCCCGCCTGCACGGCCTGCTCGACGATCTGACCGATGTGGCCAGTGCTCGCTATCAGCCGACTCTCGAGTCGCTGCGCAGGTCGCTCGACCGCTGACTTCAGCCCGCTTCGGCAGTGGCTGGACGCTCGGTTTCAAGCGCCTGCGTCCTGCTCGACGGCTCCTTCTCGAATCCGAAGAATCAGTGTCAGCGGTTGTTCTTCATCCGGTACAGATCCTGGTCGGCTGCGGACAGCGCCACCTCGAGTCTCTCCGATGGCCGCCAGTCCGCCAGCCCCACACTCCAGGAGGCGGGCCCAGCGTCGCGAACGACTCGGCGCAGAACCACCCGTGCCTGCTGCGCGTCGGCACCCGGCAGAAGCAGCGCGAACTCGTCGCCACCGAACCTCGCGACCACGTCGGTTGCGCGCAGCCGGCGCGTCAAGGTGCCGGCCACGCTGATGAGAAGTTCGTCACCGGCGATATGTCCGTGCTGGTCGTTGTACGCCTTG
Organism: Micrococcales bacterium; assembly: GCA_016719135.1. Classification (GTDB taxonomy): domain Bacteria; phylum Actinomycetota; class Actinomycetes; order S36-B12; family UBA10799; genus JADKAV01. The sequence continues at coordinate 33,149 of JADKAV010000027.1, forward strand.
AAGTCGTCAATGTCGACCAGTCCGACAGCGACCGGATCGCCCGACCTTTGGGCGTCGGCGGCTATGTAGGCACCCATTGCATGCAGACCCCGACGGTTCAGGACGCCGGTGAGCCCATCGGTGACTGCCTGGGAACGCAACTGGGCGACCAACGCTGCGACAGCCACACAGACCGCAGTGCTGATCATCGCGATCACGACGAAGTACAAAGCGTGAAAACGTGGTTCGAGCACGAGCACGACCACGCCGTAGGCGACGATCATGATGCCCAGCTCGACGGCGAAACGTCTCGTAGGACGAAAGTAGGCGGCGTAGACGCCGAACAGCATGATGCTCAATCCGAGCACGACCTGCAGTTCAGCCGTCGGCGCGAAGGATGCCGCGGCAATGGCGGTCAGAGAAGTGATGACCACCGCCCCGTCCAAACCCCAGCCGTCGGCGACGCGAGGTGCGAGGAACCAGACCACCAGGGACATGGCGAGGAAGAACGCCGCAGCCGCCACATCGAACGTGCGCAGTTCATCGGATTGTGACGGCACCAACGAAAAGAGCGCCGCAGATGCACTGCTGATCAACAACAGGCCACTGAGGGCCACATAGGGCAGACTCGGATACCGGCCTGCCGCGAGCTGCGGCCACCGGACCTCGTCTGCGGCTCTGCGGGCCGCACCCCGGTCCTTCACGCCTTCAGGCTACGTGGCAGATCGTGTAAGCGACAGGGGCGTTCACGCCGGTGCGCGGCGTACAATGGATGTGGAGTACGAGGCCCGAGACGCATCGGTCGAGCGGGGTCACGTGCATCGACTGCCGCCCGGCCGGACCGCTGCAGACGGCTGCAGCGCCGCCTCGGGGGGAGGTGGGCATCATGTCAGAGCCGCAATACTGGGATGGACAACACTGGCTTCACTGGGATGGAACAGCGTGGGTTCCCCTCCTGGATCAGCCGCCACCGCCCGCCGACACGACCGCTGAGTCCCCACCTGCCGATCCCGTTGCCTCGGTGTCCTCACGGGTTGACAACGCACCACCTCCCCGCAAGGGCCACGCCGGGGCAATCATTGCGTCAGTGGCAGTCGCCTTGGTCTTCGTGCTGCTGCTCGCAGGCGGCGCGTTCTGGTTGGTCACCCGCGGCGACGACGCCACGAAGATCGCGAATGACACGACATCGATCACCACCGTTCCGATAAATGGGACACAGGAGTCCTTCACCGATCCGGTGGGCACCGATCAGCAGATCACCCCCAAGACCACGCAACAGCCCGTCACTGTCGCGGGTGGAGAGCCCGGACTGTACGGCGGGACGCGCAATATCAGTAGCTGCGACCGCCGCCAGCTCATCGATTTCCTGATGGCGAATCCGGACAAGGGCCGGGCCTGGGCAGGCGTTCAGGGCATCGAGTACGACCAGATTCCGGCCTTTGTCATGAAGCTGACGCCGCTGTTGCTTCGTAGCGACACACTGGTCATGAACCACGGATACGCCGACGGCCAGGCAACCGTCTTTCCGTCGGTGCTTCAGGCGGGTACCGCGGTGCTAGCCGGACGCCGGGGGTTGCCGGTCGTTCGCTGCTTCTGCGGCAACCCCCTCACCGAACCGCCCGCACTGGTGCCGCGAGCGACATTCACCGGGCCCACCTGGCCGGGGTGGAACCCGCAGTCGATCACCGTCATCATCAAGAACACGACCCTCATCAACATCTTCATCGTGGTCGATCCGGCCACCGGTGAAGAATTCAGCCGCCCGGCCGGAACAGCCGGGGGGCAAGACTCCGAGGCTGGGGCCAAGCCCACGACGGGGCCGACCCAGACGCCGAACACCGACACCCAGGTCGCCGATGTCACGGGGTTCTTGAACGCGGTGATGGCCGGTGACTATGCGGCTGCAGATAGTTACTGCACCGGCGGTTTCATCACCAGGTTCGGAGGGGCCGGCAATCTCGCTGCGGGATGGGGAGCCCTCAACGACTTCCGGATCACCGGCAGCCACACAGGTGATTCCTTCGTGGCGGTCTACGTGGAGGAGGACTGGGAGGGAGGGTTCCGGACGAGCACCTACTACGTGACGAAGACCGGCGGCACCTATATCGACGATGCCGACTTCGTCGATACTCCGCGTGCGACCGAGCAGCCCTATCCCGAAGAGTCGTATACAGAGCAGCCGTACGACTACCCCAGCGATTATCCGGAGCAATACCCGGACGAATACCCGGAGCAATACCCGGACGACTTCAACGATCCCGGCGATGATGCTGTCGGCTGATTCACCTGCCCGGGAGGTGAGCACCACGGCGACTGGGTTCCCATGAACGGTCCATGGGCGAACACGTGGATGCACGGTGACATCTGGTTCGGGTGCCCCACGCACCGCCCGGATCGTGGCTGGCCCTCCTTCACCGAACCCTGGGATCGACCTACCCCCTGTCTGCGGATCAGCAGTGAAATACTGGCGAAATGCTCTTCGCCTCTTTGAATCCACCCGATGAGGGTTCAGGCTTGATCGGCTTCGTGCTGAACACCATCGATCAACTCGGTGAGATCGGAGTCGGGGCGCTGATCCTGCTGGAGTCGCTGGTCCCGCCGATCCCCAGTGAAGTAGTCCTGCCCGCCGCCGGTGCGTTGATCTACTTCGGAGATCTGTCCGGGCCTCTGACTATGTTCTGGGCGACGCTGGGTTCGTTGCTGGGCGCTTTGATCCTGTACGGCGCGGGCCGGGCCTTCGGCGAAGAGCGGACCCGGCGAGTGATGCTGGCGGTGCCACTGATCGACTCCGACGACGTCGATCGCGCCGATGCCTGGTTCAGCAAGCACGGGGAGAAGGCCGTGCTGATCGGTCGGTTGATCCCGGGGGTTCGCAGTCTGGTCTCGCTGCCGGCCGGGGCCGCGGGTATGCCCTTGGGCCGTTTCGTGCTCTTGACGACGATCGGGTCGGCGGTCTGGAACCTCCTGCTGATCGGTAGCGGCTGGCTGCTCGGCACGCAGTATCACGTGATCGAAGAACACATCGACACCGCGAACAACATCATCTACGTGCTCATCGGAGCATCCATCGCGGTATTCATCATGCGTCGACTCAACCGCGGTCGCCGAGCTGCTCCATAGTGAGCGCCGACCATGAGAGGACTCTCATGGTCCTCTCATGGTCGTTTCATACATCTGTCCTTCACTAAAGGTGTCAGGTTCACCAATGAAAGGACAATCATGAAACGCACCGCAGCACTTCTGGCCACATCCGCCGTCGCCGCCGGCGGCTTCGGACTGGCCGGAGCTTCAGCCGCCCAAGCGGACTTCGACTTCGAGCGTGAGCGTTCGGTGATGTGCAAGAACAGCAACGCCATCGCCTCGCTGTCACTGGAGAAGGAATTCGGCAACCGCATCGAGGTCGACTTCGAGGTCGAGAACGCCGTACCCAACCGCACCTGGAACGTGCGCATCAAGCACGACGGCCGGAACACACTGCGCACCCAGCGCGCCACCGACTTCGAGGGAGAACTCGATGTCATCCACAACGTCAGGGACCGCCGCGGTCAGGACCGTATCGTCGTGCGCGCGAAGAGCACCACTGGTGAGGTGTGCCGTGTCAAGCTCAGCATCTAGGCGCTTGTCCCTGATCGCAGCGGCTGTGGCCGTGCCCCTGATCGTGGCCGGATGCGGTTCTTCTGCGCAACCGGCCGCTGAGGTGACACAGCCCACCGGCGCGATCGAACTGCCCAACCAGCCGGCACCGGCAGCTCCATCACCTCAGCAGGACGGACTGGTCGCCTCGGATCCGTTCGCGGACATCGAGGTGGACGACCAGTTCGGCAACGGCAGCAGCGTGGCAGTCACTTCGGTGCTGTTGCAACGCGGGCCCGCGGTCCTGGTGATCAGCGATCTGTCCGGGCAGGTACTCGGGACCAAGAAGGTCACGCCGCGTAGCCAGCCCGTCTCGGTGCAGTTGGACACGCCGGTCGCCATCAGCCAAGAACTGCTCGCAACGCTCTACTTGGACAACGGCAACGGCAGTTTCGACCCCTCGAAGGACACCCCCATGATCGACGATGAAGGTGAGCCCGTGAGCGAAGACTTCGACTACGTAGTGCAATAGGGAAATGGGAGATTTGCGCGGTTCCACCAGGGTCCGCATCTTGGGCTGGGTGCTCATCCCGGTCCTCGTGGTCCTGGTGATCTCCTGGATCGCAGCGTGGTCTCTTCTCATGCAGGGGGTCGACGACCGGATTGACACCGAACTGCGCGGGGAGGTGTCCGAGCTGCGACTGCTGGCCGAGCGGGGCATCGACGAGAAGACAGGGCTGCCATTCACCGACGTCCGGTCCCTGCTCGACCAGCACATCCAGCGCAGTATCCCCGACCCCAACGAAACCATGTTCGTGATGGTCGACGGCGAGGTGGAGACTCGCACCAGCGACGACCCGCCCGTGCGCCTGGACCTCGATCCCGTCCTACTGGATCAGGTACGCGACGTCCAAGACGTCACGCTGGGAGACCTGGAGACCACCTCGGGCGACGTGCGCTGGATCGCGGTGCCGGTCGAAGCCGGTGGGCAGCGCGGCATCTTCATCGTCGGCATCTTCGCCGACCTCGAGGGTGCCGACGTCGCCACGATAATGGGACGCTTCGCCGCGATCGGGCTGGGGTCGCTGGTCCTGGCCGCAGGACTCGCGTGGTTCGTCGCAGGCAGACTCTTGTCCCCCTTGCGGCACATGCGCGACACGGCCCACGAGATCAGTGAGACCGACCTGACCCGGCGCATCCCGGTCGGCGACACCGGCGGGGATGAAGTCGCCGACCTGGCGCGCACGTTCAATGAGATGCTCGACCGGCTCAGCGAGGCCTTCGCCGCCCAGCGCGCGTTCATCGACGATGCCGGACACGAATTGCGCACGCCGCTCACGATCGTGCAGGGGCACTTGGAACTACTGGAGGACGACCCTGTGCAGCGGGCGGCGACTCTCGAACTGGTGCTGGACGAACTGTCACGGATGAACCGGATCGTGCGCGATCTGCAAGCCCTGACGAAGGCCAACCAGCCTGGCTTCGTTCACCCGGAACCGGTCGAACTGGGGGGCTTGCTCGACGAACTGCTGGTCAAGGCCGGCGCCCTGGGAGATCAGCACTGGGAACTCGCGCACCGGGATCGCGGCATCGTGGTCGTCGATCGTCAGCGCGTGACGCAGGCGATGCTGCAGCTCGCCGCCAACGCAGCCCGACACAGCCCGCATGACGGCAGCATCCATATCGGGGGACGCATCGTGGGTGACACCGTGGAGCTGTTCGTCGCAGACAGCGGCCCCGGCATTCCCCCGCAGGATCGCGACGCGGTGACCCAGCGCTTCAGCCGGGGATCGACAGTGGATCCCGGTGCCGAAGGCGCCGGGCTCGGACTGGCCCTGGTCACCGCGATCGCACAGGCTCACCATGGCCACCTCGACATCGGTGACTCCGAACTGGGCGGCGCCGAGATGCGCATGGTTCTTCCGGCACACGCCGTGAACCACACCTTCGCCGGGACCCGATCGTGACGCACATTCTGCTGGCCGAGGATTCGGCGCGCATCGCGGCCTTCGTGACCAAGGGACTGCGGGCCAACGGATACACGGTCACCCACACCGCGGACGGCATCGAGGCTCTCGATCTGGTGCAGACGCAGGACTTCGACCTGCTGATTCTGGACATCGGCCTGCCCGGCATGGACGGGTTCGAGGTATTGAACACACTGCGCGGCACCGGCAGTGAATTGCCGATCCTCATCCTCACCGCCCGCGACTCCGTGCAGGACCGGGTCGCCGGCCTCGATGGCGGCGCGGACGACTACATGGCCAAGCCGTTCTCCTTCGACGAGTTGCTGGCCCGGGTGCGCCGGCGCATCCGAACCCCGGCGGAATCGACGTCGTCGTCCTTGTCCTCCGGCGAGATCCGATTGGACCTGATGACCCGCCGGGTCATCGTGGGCGAGGTCGAGCACGAGTTGACCTCTCGGGAGTTCTCGATGCTCGAGATGTTCCTGCGGCATCCCGGGCAGGTGCTGTCGCGTGAACAGCTACTGAACGGCGTCTGGGGCTTCGATTACGACCCGGGCAGCAACGTGGTCGACGTATACGTGCGCTATCTGCGCAAGAAACTCGGCGATGACGCCATTCAGACCATGCGGGGGATGGGCTACCGACTGGCTTGATGTGCCCGCCATCACGGTGAGCCTTGCTGGCCTCTCCCACGATCTCGCGACCCAACCACGCCGAGTCCTCTCGACGATGACATCGGGCCGACCGACGCGTAGCGTGGCGCAGGTGGCCCGATTCTTCGAAGTACACCCCCAGAACCCTCAGCAGCGAACGATCAACCAGGTCGTCCAGATGATCCAACAGGACGCCTTGATCGCCTATCCCACCGACTCGGGCTACGCCCTTGGCTGCCGCTTGGGCAATGTCGACGGGGTGGAACGAATCCGCGAACTGCGGCGGTTGGACGACAAACACCACTACACGATCGTCTGCCACGACTTCGCGCAGTTGAGCCAGTTCGTCTTCGTCAGCAACAAGGTGTTCCGTTTGATCAAGGCCCACACCCCGGGCAGCTACACGTTCATTCTCCCGGCCACCCGCGAGGTTCCGCGCCGCTTCATGAACCCGAAGAAGCGCACCGTCGGAGTCCGGATCCCGCCCAACCCGGTGGTGCAAGCGTTGGTCACCACCCTCGGGGAGCCGTTGTTGTCCAGCACGCTGTTGATGCCCGGCGACCACCAACCCATGTCGGATGGCTGGGAGGTCAAAGAACGCCTCGACCACGCGGTGGATGTGGTCATCGACGCCGGGGAATGCGGCACCGAACCGACCACCGTGGTGGATATGTCGGAGGCTGAGCCCGTGGTCGTCAGGGTGGGAGCGGGAGACCCGACTCCGTTCGAGTAGTCGAGCGCCGGGCGAGGCCGCACGCCTGCCGGTGACAGCGTTCCGGCCGTCCGACAAGGTCAGTTCCGAGTGCCGTGCGACCGGCGACGACGCGCCTGCAACCACAAAAGAGGTGCTTCGGACTTGAGGGGGGAGTCGTCTGGTCGGTGAGGTGTTTGCTGGCCGGGCGGTGGTTGACCAAGCAGGTCGGCAAGTATCGGCGTGTCGGTGGTGGCCGCGGCTTTCCTCGGACGACTGCTGACCAGCGGTTCGGTCCAGCCTCGCCATCACATGAGGGCCACCGGTCGCACCCTCGGCTCCGCTGTGGCCCCCATCTGATGGGAGAAATGGGACATAAGCCCCAGAGTGCACGCCGTCGCCATCACATCGGGGCCGCCGAGGGCCTCACCGCCCCCGCTGCGGCCCTCATGTGATGGCGGTAGGCGTAGATGCTCTGCTGGGAGGGGCGTCTGCGAGCCATTGGCCACGTTGGGCTGTGACTGGCATACCGTCAACGACACGATGCTGACCTACGGTCAACTTCTGGTCGACGATCCAGAGCGGATCGGCCCGATCCAGGCGATCGGGATGGACTCCCAACCCCGACTCCCCCTGAAATCCGAAGGGCCACAAAAGACGACGCCCGCGATCGAGGACCTGTCGTTCCGGCTGTGAGATACCTCACCCGATCAGTTGTCGGAGATCGCGAAAACCCGGGGTACCGTCGTTAAGACGTTGGTCCGACAACCGAATCCGCAGGTAGGTCTTGCGGACGGGCCAGCCCGCCGAAGCGCACAGCGCACCGGGGACCCAGTTCGTTGGGGCGAATCCGACCACGGTCGGTAGAGGACTTCTCATACCTCGAGCCCGTCAGCTAACCCGGTAGGCGGCATGAGAAGGAGTCGATTCCATGGCGTTCACGCCTGCCACGTTCCGTCGTGCCACGATCGCCGTCGCCGGTACCGCCGTCGCGCTCGGCGCGCTGCCCGTCGCCGCCGCAGCCACGCCCGCACCCGTTTCGCACGCCCAGGTCAGCTCGACGAAAGCGGACCGCGCCAAGCTCAAGCGCAAAGGTGCGCGCGAGCGGGCCAACCGGGCGCGGGCATCGCTGGTCCGGGTCGCTTTGAACCAGAAGGGTGAGCGCTACGTCTCCGGCGCGTCCGGCCCCAACCGCTTCGACTGCTCCGGGTTCACCATGTACGTCTACAAGAAGGCCACCGGCAAGTACCTGCCGCACTTCTCCGGCGCTCAGATGCGCAAGGCCAAGCGCGTGGGTCGCAAGCACCTCAAGCCCGGCGATCTCATGTTCTTCGGCCCCGGCGGTTCGCAGCACGTTTCGATGTACATCGGCAAGGGCAAGATGATCCACGCCACCAACCCGCGGTCCGGGGTACGCATCGACAGCATCAACATGGGCTACTACAAAGCGCGCTACGCCGGCGCCGGTCGCATCATTCAGGGCTGACCCGG
>JADKAV010000028.1 GCA_016719135.1 Micrococcales bacterium
AGAGCGCGCGAGTGACCTTGCCGGCCTTCAGGCAGCTGGTGCACACGTTCAGGCGCTTGGGGGACTTGCCCACCATGGCGCGCACGCGCTGGATGTTGGGGTTCCAGCGACGCTTGGTGCGTCGGTGGGAGTGGGAGATGCTGTGGCCGAAGCCGGGACCCTTGCCACAGACGTCGCAGTTGGCAGCCACGGGAACTCCTTAGATCTGGTCTTGGACTCGTGCGTGTCGCCATCGCCGTTCTGAACCCGAATCGGCGACGCGCGATGCACGCAATCTTTCAAAAGGATAGCCGATGGTCCCCGAAATGCCCACGGCCCCCCGTTACCCTTGGGAGACCCGCTGTGAACAGGAGCATCCATGACGCAGGCATCCGATGTGGCACTCGATGCTGCCGCCCTGCGCAAGTGGATGCTGGTGAGCAAGGACCGGCTCGGCGCCCGGCGTGCGGAGATCGACGCACTGAACGTCTTCCCGGTGCCTGACGGTGATACCGGGACCAACATGTACCTCACCGTGGAAGCTGCGGCGATCGCAGCGTGCGAAATCGCCGACCCCGAAGACGTACCGGGTCCCATGGCCGACGCAATTGCCCGCGGCGCCCTGCTCGGAGCCCGCGGAAACTCGGGCGTGATCCTCAGCCAGTTGCTGCGTGGGCTGGCCGACGTCCTGCGGCAGGCCGACGAACCCAGCGGGGACACGGTCGCATTGGCCTTGGGTCGAGCTGCCGATCTGGCGTACGCGGCGGTGAGCCGGCCGGTGGAGGGAACGGTCCTCACGGTGGCGAGGGCGGCAGCGGAAAGCGCGTCGACGGCCACCCCGAGCAGCGTCGCGCAGGTTGCCCGGGCCGCCGCTGAGGGTGCGCGTGAGGCGCTGGCCAAAACACCGACCCAACTGCCCGCCCTGGCCGACGCAGGCGTGGTGGATGCCGGTGGAAAGGGACTGGTGGTGGTGCTCGACGGGCTGGTCGAGGTCCTCACCGGCGAGGTGCACATCGACGACGTGTCCGATGAGGTGATCGTGGCCCACGAACCCATGCCGCACGGAGAGTACACGGGCCCGCGCTACGAGGTGATGTACCTGCTGGATGCCGAGGACGTCGGGATACCCGCACTGCGAAGCCGCCTCGACGCGCTGGGTGACTCCTTGGTCGTCGTGGGCGGCGGCGGTCTGTGGAACGTGCACGTGCACACCGACTCCATTGGAGCGGCGATTGAGGCCGGGATCGATGCCGGCCGCCCGCACCGCATCGCCGTCACCGACCTGATCGAGCAGCAACGCCACCAGCCGCGCGAGATCACCCGGGTGGTGGTCGCCGTGGCACACGGACCTGGGGTCGCCGAACTGCTGGAAGAATCCGGCGCCGTCGCGGTGCGCACGCCGCCACGGGGCAGGCCCAGCACGCGCGACTTCGTCCGTGCGGTCACTACCAGCGGTGCCCGCGAGGCGCTGTTGCTTCCCTCCGATGCCGATTCGACACCCGTGGCCAAGGCCGCCGCCGAGTTCTTGCGCGACGATGACGTCCGGGTTGCCGTCGTGCCCAGCCGTTCGATCGTGCAGACGCTGTCCGCAGTGGCGGTGCACGATGCAACCGCCGGCTTCGACGACGACGTGGTGACCATGGCCCGGGCCTCCAGCGCAACCCGCTACGGCGGGGTGACGGTGGCCAGCAAGGAAGCGATCACGACTGCCGGACGGTGTCAGGTCGGAGACGTTCTGGGGCTGGTCGACGGGGACATCGTGGAGATCGGTGACGCGGTTGATGACGTGGCCTTACGCATCATCGACAGGATGCGCAGCAGCACCTCGGAGCTGGTGACACTGGTGACGGGCTCGGAGGTTCCCGACGATCTGGTCGACACCGTGGGAGCTCACCTGCAGGATGCCCTGCTGGATCTGGAAGTCGTGCCCGGCGGGCAGCCGTTCTGGCCGGTCATCGTCGGCGTGGAGTAGCGTGACCGGCCTTTCCACATCTCTGGCGGAGGTGCTCGGCGGTCGAAGTGCCGCCAGTCTGCGCACATCGCACTCGGTGACCACCTGCGAGGACCTCCTATGGGTCTTCCCCCGGCGGTATCAGGACATGTCCCGGCTCACGGACATTGCAGGAATTCGGGTTGGCGACGTGGCTACCGTCCTGGCCCGCGTCAAAAATATCGACATGCCCAAGACCCGCAAGGGCGTGATGCTCAAAGTCGTGGTGACCGACGGCAACAGCGACCTGCACCTCGCCTTCTTCCGCGGGATCAAGGGGTATCTGGCCAGACTGCGGGTGGGTCAGGTCGGATTGTTCAGCGGCAAGGTGGGTGCCTTCAAAGGACAGCTGCAATTGGCCCATCCGCTGTGTGTGATGGCCCCGGTGGGCGACACCTCTGATCCCGAGGAGGTCGAGGCGTTCCTGGCGAAGGTCAACCCGATCTACCCGGCGACCGCCAGCGTTCCCTCATGGCGCGTGGCGCGTGCGGTGAAACTCGTGCTCGAGGCGGTGGACCTGCGCGACGATCCCATCGACGCAACGATTCGGGAACGCCGCTCCTTGGTCGGCCACTCCGAGGCCTTCGCGGGGATCCACACACCATCGATGCTGGAACAGGTCGAAGGCGCGCGCACCCGCTTCCGCTACGAGGAGGCGTTCGTCCTGCAGATGATCCTGGCCATGCGCAGGGCGGCGGTTGCCGGCAGTCCTGCCACAGCTCGCCCCGGTCGCCCCGACGGATTGCTGGCCGCGGTGCAGGACCGACTGCCGTTCACCCTCACCGACGGCCAGCGCACGGCCGTGGACGAGATCGGGGCCGATCTGGCGCGAACCCAACCGATGCAGCGACTGCTGCACGGGGAGGTGGGTGCCGGTAAGACGATGGTCGCCCTGTTGGCCATGGCCACGGTGGTGGACAGCGGGGGGCAGGCCGTCCTGCTGGCCCCCACAGAGGTCCTCGCCGCCCAGCACTACGCCTCCATCAGCGCCATCCTCGGGGACTTGGGAGCAGCCGGCACGCTGACCGGCGACACCTCCGGGACCCAGGTGGTGCTGCTGACGGGGTCGGCGTCCACCGCATCTCGCCGCGACGTTCTGCAACAGATCGCGACAGGTCAGGCGGGAATCGTGGTGGGGACCCACGCCCTGCTCAACGAGGCGGTCCAGTTCGCCGACCTCGGGCTGGTCGTCGTCGACGAGCAGCACCGGTTCGGGGTGGAACAGCGCGCGGCCCTGCTCGAGCGCGGCTCCGGGACCACCAAGCCACACCTACTGGTCATGACCGCCACCCCGATCCCACGCACGGTGGCCATGACGGTGTTCGGTGACCTCGACGTGACCACGCTGCGCGAACTTCCGCAAGGCCGCGCCGGGGTCAGCACGTTCGTGGTCGACGAGACCCGCGCCCCGCGGCATGCCGACCGCACCTGGCAGCGGGTCGCCGAAGAGCTCAAACAGGGACGCAAGGTGTACGTGGTCTGCCCACGGATCGGGGAAGGATCGGAGTTCGAGCCCAGCGACGATCTGCCCGCCGATCTGGCCGAACTCGATTTCCCCGCCCCCGAGAACACCCGCGGCGTCGTGCGCACCGCACAGGAGTTGGCCGAGGGCCCGCTGGCGGGGGTGCGGATCGCCGTTTTGCACGGGCGGATGCCCACCGCGGAGAAGGCAGACGTGATGGCGCGGTTCGCCGGTGATTCGGACCGACCGGATGCGGTCGATGTGCTCGTCGCGACCAGTGTGATCGAGGTCGGCGTCGATGTGCCCAGCGCCACCGTCATGGTCGTGCTCGACGCGGAGTCTTTCGGGGTTTCGCAACTGCATCAGTTGCGGGGCCGGGTCGGCCGAGCCCGACTGCCCGGTCTTTGCCTGCTCTGCACCCGCAACCCCGCCGCCGTCGAACGCCTGGAGAAGGTGGCGGGAACGACCAATGGCTTCGACCTGGCGCGCATCGACCTCGAACAGCGCAAAGAGGGTGACGTCCTTGGCACGGCACAATCAGGGCGCCTGACCCGTTTGCGGCTGCTGCGTGTCATCCGTGACGAGCACGTCATCGAGCAGGCCCGCGAGGATGCCGAGGACCTCCTGCACCGCGACCCGACCCTGGCCGGGCACCGCGAACTGCGAGCCATGATCAACCGTTGGGAGACCGCTGGTGCCGAGTTCGTGGAGAAGGCGTGACCCGGATCATCGCCGGCGCGGCTCGTGGCCGACGGCTCGCGGTTCCGGCCACCGGGACCAGGCCGACCGCCGACCGTGTGCGAGAAGCTCTCTTCTCGTCGTTGAACGCGGTGATGGACCTTTCCGGCGTGCGCGTGCTGGATCTGTTCGCGGGCTCCGGCGCACTGGGGTTCGAGGCGCTCTCACGCGGTGCTCACGTGGTCACCTTGGTGGACAGCAGCCCCGCCGCGGTGCAGGTGATGCGCCGCAACGTCGCCACCGTCGGACTGCCGGGGGTCCACGTGGTCAAAGCCACCGCCACCGGACATCTGCGCGGACAACCACAACCGGTCGACCTCGTGCTGTTGGACCCCCCGTACGATCTCGCCGCGGACCAGATCGAGGAAATCCTGACGCAGTTGTGCACCGGCTGGCTGGTGCAGGGAGCCGTGGTCGTGGTGGAGCGGGGCGCCCGGGATGAGCCACCGCGGTGGCCCGCCGGATTCGGCACCGCGTGGAATCGCCGTTTCGGCGACACCGAACTGCACCGGGCGGTTTGGTACGGTCACGGAGACACTCTCGATGATCTGCACGATTCCCCCGAGCCGCAAGGAGCCGACGGTGCGTAGAGCGGTATGCCCGGGGTCTTTCGATCCCGTGACCAACGGACATCTGGACATCATCCGGCGCGCCAGCAAACTGTTCGACGAAGTGGTGGTCGCAGTCCTCATCAACAAGAAGAAGCAGAGCATGTTCACTGTGGACGAGCGCATCGAATTGCTGCAGGAAGTGACGGCGGACTGCCCGAATGTGCGCGTCGACGCGTTCCATGGCCTCTTGGTCGACTTCTGCGCGACCCACGAGATCCAGGCCATCGTCAAAGGTCTGCGGGCGGTCAGCGACTTCGACTACGAACTGCAGATGGCGCAGATGAACTACCAGTTGTCCGGTGTGGACACAGTGTTCGTGTCGACCAACCCGCTGTACTCGTTCCTGTCCAGCAGTCTGGTCAAGGAGGTCGCAACCTACGGCGGGGACGTCTCCGGGCTTCTTCCCGGCGTGGTCTTCGACCGTTTACGCGAACGCGTGACTAATACTGAGTAGGAAGAGAGTTTGGAGGACCGCCATGGAGGTCTACGAACGGCTGGATGACCTGGTCGATCTGATCGAAGGCGCCCGCGGTGTTCCGTTGTCGGACTCCTGCGTGGTCAATCGCACCATCGCTTTGGAGTTGCTGGAAGCGGTGCGTGCACTCATGCCGGCGTCCCTGCGCGACGCGGCCACGATTCTGGCCGACCGCGACGATGTGCTGGAGGACGCTGCCCGGGAGGCGGAATCGCGCATCGCCGCCGCCCAGGACGAAGCCGACGCGACCTTGTCCCGGACGGAGAACGAAGCGGCCGCACTGCTGTCCCACACCCAGGTCGAGGTCGAGCAGATGCTGGCCCAAGGTCAGTCGGACGCCGCGCGGACCGTCGACCGGGCACGCGCGGAGGCTGAGCGCCTTGTGGCTGCCGACACCATCCGACTGGAGGCCGAACGTCAGGCCAAGGCGTTGACCCAGCATGCCGAGTCGGACGCATCGCGGGTGCGGGCCGAGGCCGACATCTACGTCGACAAGCGACTGGCCAACCTGGAGGACACCCTGCGGGCGGCATTGGACCAGATCGGTCGCGGCAGGCGGCGCTCGAACGCTGCGCCGCAGGGCTCAGCTGCGCAGGAGGCGGTGTACGACTTCACCCAGGACCCGGACGTTGCCGGCGAACTGGTAGGTGGGCGGCGCCGCGCCGCGCGCTCTGGTTGATACCCTTGTGCGGTGGCGCTGTGCCACGTCGTCGGTGTTTCATGCCCACCGTGCGGCACAAGCGCTGACAACCCGACGAACAAGGATTCTGCCATGACCACGACTGACGGTGCGCCGTTCGTCGTCGACGTGCGCGCCCTGCTGGGCAAACCGGGGGCATATCAGCGGCTCACTCTGACCGGGGCTGCTGGCCCCAACGTGGCCACTGCGGTGGTCACTGTCGCCGAGGACGAGCCCGTGACTGCCGAAGTCATGCTCGAATCGGTGCGCGAGGGCATCCTGGTCACCGGAAGCGCCCGCACCACCGGTGACGCGGTGTGCAGCCGCTGTCTGGACCCGGTGCGCATCGATCTGCAAGCCGACCTGCAGGAGTTGTACGCGTGGAGCCTCGAGGAAGCGGAGGTCGACGACCTCGGGGAACCGGGTCCGCACCTCGACGGTGAGAACCTGAATCTGCGTCCACCCATCCGCGACGGATTGATCCTGGAAATGCCGTTGGCTCCGTTGTGTTCGACGGACTGCCAGGGATTGTGCGCGCAGTGCGGCGCCCGGCTCGACGACGATCCCGGACACGCACACGAGACTTCAGACCCCCGATGGGCGGCACTGTCCGCTCTCAAAGCCGACCTGCTCGACGAGCAGGCTGAAACACCCAAGGAGAACTAAGTGGCCGTCCCGAAGCGCAAGACCTCGCGCAGCAACACCCGGTCCCGTCGCGCCCAGTGGAAGACCTCGGCTCCCACTCTGGCGACCTGCAAGCAGTGCGGCACCCAGAAGCCGCCGCACATCGCCTGCCCGGTCTGCGGCACCTACGCCAAGCGACGCGTCCTCGACGTCTAGGCCCGTCGCCGCCCCGGTGGAAGCGCAGGTGGATCTCGCCGAGCTGGTCGAGCGGCTCGGTCTGGCCAGCATGCCCGCGACCCTGCCGCTGGCGATGGTCCACCGCTCGTACTCCTACGAGAACGGCCGGGTTCCCACCAATGAACGCCTCGAGTTCCTCGGCGATTCTGTGCTCGGCCTGGTCGTCACCGACCACCTCTACGCCACCTTCCCCGACTTGCCCGAAGGGCAGTTGGCCAAGATGCGTTCGGCCATTGTCAATGCGCATTCGCTGGCGGAGATCGCTGCCGGACTCGAAGTCGGCGCTTTCCTGCAGTTGGGCCGCGGCGAGGAATCCACTGGGGGGCGCGAGAAGGTCTCGATCCTGGCCGACGCCATGGAGGCGATCATCGGGGCGGTCTATCTGGAACTGGGACTCGAGGGTGCCCGCCGGTTCATCCTCGACCGGTTCGGGGCACTGATCGCGTCAGTTCCCGGACTGGGCGCTGGCCTGGATTGGAAGACGAGTCTGCAGGAACTGGCCGCACAAGTGGGCCAGGGTGCTCCGGAGTACATCGTCGTGGGCGAAGGCCCCGACCACGCCCGCACGTTCACCGCTCGGGTGCGCGTCGGTGGGCAGATGTTCGGTCACGGGATCGGACGCACGAAGAAACAGGCCGAGCAGCAGGCCGCCCAGACTGCGTTCGAACAGGTGCAGCAGTCGCTGAATGGCGATGCCTGAACTACCCGAGGTCGAAGTCGTTCGTCGCGGCCTTCAGCACTGGACCTCCGATCGGGTGATCCGCGATGTCCAGGTTCTGCACCCCCGGGCAGTGCGCCGCCACGGCGCGGGCGGTCCGGACTTCGAGAACCAGTTGCGTGGCCAGGCCCTGACCCGGGTCCTGCGGCGCGGCAAGTTCCTGTGGTGGCCGCTGGCCGACGACGTGGCCCTGATCGGGCATCTGGGCATGTCGGGCCAGTTCCGCGTGGATGCCGATCCGGGAGAGCACACCAGGGTGATCCTCGACCTCGACCGGACCCGCCTTCTGTTCGATGACCAGCGGACTTTCGGCGGCCTGTGGCTCGACGAGATCGTGGGCGGTCTGCCGCTGTCTCTGGGGCACATCGCCGCCGATCCGCTCTCGGAGCAGTACGACCGTGCGGCCACCGTGCGCACCATCCGTTCGCGACGGGCTCCGATCAAGTCCCTGTTGCTCGATCAGGCAGTTGTTTCCGGGATCGGCAACATTTATGCCGACGAGGCCCTGTGGCAGGCGCGGGTCTGCTGGCGCACCCCGGGCTGCGACCTCAGCGCGCGCAAGGTCGGCCAACTCCTGGACGCCGCCGTGTCGGTCATGACCCGCGCGATCGCGGCCGGAGGGACATCGTTCGATGCGCTGTACGTCAACGTCAACGGCAGCAGTGGGTACTTCCAGCGCGACCTCGCAGCGTACGGACAGGAAGGCCTGCCCTGTTTGCGCTGTGGGACTGCGATCCTGCGTGAGCCGTTCGCGAACAGGTCCTCGTACCGCTGTCCGCGCTGTCAGCGGTGTCGGCGTGTTCCTTGACGAGTGTCGACTCGTTATGTCAACCTGATATATGGAGCGCGGGTTCCGTGCTCAGCAAGCCATAGCATCAGCGGCAGTCTCGCGGGAGTCTCCACGGCGGGGCCGCTGGAGCACCATGCATGGAGGACTGATGGCCAAGGCGGTCTATACCCCTGGCGCACACTTCGACCCACGGCTGATGGCCGAGTTGGCGTCGTTGCGTGCCCGTGTCGCCGAACTCGAGCGCGAAGTCAGCGCCCTGCGCGTTGAGCACGCCGCGTTCGACGACGAAATGCTCGCGCTGTCGTCCACGACGGCACCGCCCGTTCTCGCCTGATCGACGACTGACCCGCGGCGGGCACGCTGAGTCAGCGCGCTCATTCGCTACGCGGCGGTAGTTCCATTCCCTGACATCCGTTGGGCACGAAGCCGGCGGCGCGGTACAAGGCGACGCCGGCTGGGTCCGCGAACAAAGTGATCCACGGCTCCGCCGGCGCTTCGGCATGAATCCGCTGCAGCAAGGCATCGAGGACGGTCCGACCGATGCCTTTGTGCTGATGTGCCGGCAGGGTGGCCATGTCCGCGATGTGGAAGTACCAGCCGCCGTCGCCGATCACCCGGCCCATGGCCACGGCCTGCCCGTCGATGCGCACGGTCACCCACAACCAGGAGTTCTTCAGCGCGGGTCGCGCCTGCTCCTTGGTGCGCACAGTCAGGCCAGCCTCCCTGCGCAATCGCACGTACTCGTCGACGGTGGGTGGTTCGAAGAGCAGATCCATGGTGGGCAGTGTAGGCAGGGGGTCACCTCCTGATCCCAGCGTTGGTCCGGCCGGTGGCACGAGACCGCGGTGGCCGGCGCAGGCCCCGACGACCGCGGCCGACCGCCCGCAGGCCGCCGCACGTGTAGGTGAGATCAGCCCCGCCCCAACAGCGCCGCCCCCCCCCAACCCCAACCCCACGCCCACCACCCCGACCAAAGGTACCCCCCCAGTCCCATGCCCCCCGGCTGTTCTCCTGCTTCTCGCGCGCCGCCCGCGGCGCGGAGGGGCGGCGGCGCCGGAGTGACCCCGATGACCCCAAGAGAGAAGGCCCGCGGGGCCGCGGCCGGGGAAGAGGGAGGGCCCCGACGAGCAGGGGGGGGCGGAAGGCGGCCGCACCGCGCCCGGGAAGGAAGAAGCCCGAATTGGGGGGGGGGCGCGGCCCAGCGGCCGGCGGGGGCGGCCCGCCCCGGCGGGGCCAGAGGGGCCCGGGGCGGGGCGGGCGGCAGAAGGGGGCGCGGGGCGGCGGGGGCCACGGGCGCCGCCCGCGGAAGAGGGGAGGGGGGGGGGGGCAGCCGGCCCGGGGGCCCCCGGCGCGGGCGCGGCGCGCGCGCGGCTCAGCGGGGGGAGAGCCGGGGGCGAGAGAGGCCGCGCGCGGCGAGAGGGGAGCAGAGCAGCGGAAGGTCGGGGGGGCGGCGGAGGGCGCCGCGGCGACCACCACACACGGCGGCGGGCGGCGCGCGGCGCGGGGCGGCGGCGGCGGCAGGCCCCGGCAGCGGGCGGCGAGGGAGGCGAGGAGGGAAGGCCCAGCGCGAAGGGGGGGCGGGGGGGGGGGAGCGGGAGGGGGGGGGGGAAGAGACAAGGAGAAACAGGGGGTCGCTTCCGGTTCCCCAAAATGATTGGGTGTTTGCCGGCGCCACGGGGGGGAGGGGGTCGCGGCCCCGGGGGGCTGTTGTCTGCACCCCGCGCGCCCGCGAGGGCGCGGGCGGGCGGCTTGGGGGGGGGGACCGGGCGGGGGGGGGGGGGGTTCCGCTGGCGGGGAGGGTGTCCATGTCGGCCTTCCGCCCGCTCGACGCCCCGGCGCCCGGGCGGGGCTCGTCCCGCCCCCGCGCCGCCGCACCCGCAGGGGGCCGGGCGGGGGGGGCTTTCCGCCCGCGCCCCGGCTCCAGGCGAGGGCGCGGCAGCAGGGGCACTCCTGCGCGCCGCCAGGGGTCCGCCGGCGGGCGCCCGGCGGCCCGCGCCCGCGGCGGGGGGCGGCCCGGGAGGGGGGAGCACCCCCGGTGCCATCACACGGGCCGCGCGGCGGGTGGGGGCGCCGCCGCAGGGTGCGTCGGCTGCTTGCGGTTTAGTCCCCGAGCGAGGTCGCGCCGCCTTCCCGCACAGGCCGTGGGGGGGGTCTTCCGGCTGGTTTGCCCGCCCGCCGCCTCCGCGCGTGTCCTCCGCTTTGCCCCGCGGCCCGCCCGTCTGCCGCCCGGGGGCGAGAGCGCGCCCCACCGGGCAAGCCAGGGGGGTAGGTGGGTGCCGGTGGGGGGTTCGCCGCGGGCCGCACGGCCGCGGGGGGCGCCGGCCCGCGCGCGGCGGGGGCCGGCGCGGTTCCGGGTCCCGCGGGGCGGGGGCGCAGCGCGGCTCGCCGGGCGCCGGGCCCGCCGGCGGCGCGGCCTCCGCCCCCCCACCCACCCCCCCCCCCCGCCCCCCCCCGGGCCCGGGCCCCGGCGCGGCGGCGCCGTTCGACCTGATCTGACCCCCCACACTCTTGCCCCCCCGCCGCGCGGGCGCGGGTCGTCGCCCGGGGCTCGCCGTCCGCCGCGGGGTCGTCTCGCCGTCCCGGGCGCGCGCGGGCCGGGGGTCGGGTGTTCGGGCTTCGTGCTGCGCGGGGGGGGGTCCATATCCACGGCGACGACCCCCGAGAACCTCCCCGCGCGGGCGGCGTCCCACCCCCCGGCCCCCCGGGGGCCGCGCGGCGCCCCCCCGCCGCAGCGCATGTCGACCGTGCTGGCATTCGCCTCTGCGTGGCGCTGACCGGGACGCGCATGGTTCGGGGTTACGCTGACAGTCTTCCCCGTCGGCGGGCCGACCCGGCCCGTGGCTGATGCTGCGGCAGGAGGCACTGGAGTGCATCTCAGGAGTCTGACCCTACGGGGCTTCAAATCCTTCGCGTCGTCGACGACTATCGACCTCGAGCCGGGCATCACCTGTGTGGTGGGTCCCAACGGTTCGGGTAAGTCCAACGTCGTCGATGCGATCGCCTGGGTCATGGGTGAGCAAGGGGCCAAAAGCCTACGCGGCGGGAAGATGGACGACGTCATCTTCGCCGGCACCTCGGGCAAAGCGCCGCTGGGTCGCGCGGAGGTGGAACTGACCATCGACAACTCCGACGGGGCGCTGCCCATCGACTACACCGAGGTCACGATCCGGCGCACACTGTTCCGCAGTGGCGGTTCGGAGTACGCCATCAACGGTCAGACCTGCCGTCTGCTCGACGTTCAAGAGTTGCTCGCGGACTCCGGGATCGGCCGTGAGATGCATGTGATCGTCGGCCAGGGCCGTCTCGATGCCATCCTGCACGCCAGTCCGGAGGACCGCCGCGGTTTCATCGAAGAGGCTGCCGGTGTCCTCAAGCACCGCCGGCGCAAGGAGAAAGCCCTGCGCAAACTGGAGCAGATCCAGCAGAACCTGCAGCGGCTCACGGACCTGTCCACCGAATTGCGCCGGCAACTCAAGCCACTGGGGAGGCAGGCGGAGGTGGCACGGCGGGCTGCCACCATTCAGGCCGATGTCCGAGATGCACGGCTGAGGTTGCTGGCCGACGAGGTGGCCGGTGTGCAACGGGATCTGGCCGAGGAGCAGGCCGATGAGAGTGCAGCGAAGGCCGAACGCGAACGCGTCGAGGAGCAGTTGCGTGCTGCTCGGTCGCAGGAGGCAGACCTGGAGGAACGCCTGCAACAAGTGGCCCCGCAGCTGCATGCCGGGAGAAGTCGTTCACTGGATCTGACGCGTCTGCGTGAGCGGATCAGCGGCCTCGTGGCCTTGATCGTGGAGCGCCGCAGGTCGCTGGAACGCGAACAACTGGAGTTCAGTTTCGGGGTGGACCCCGAGGAGATCCAACGGGCCGGGGATGCCGTCGAACTGGAGATCGCCGATCAGGCGCACATCGTTGCTGCCGCACAGAACGAGTTCGAGCGGGCCCGCGATGCCGCCGAAGCGGTCGGTCGTGAGGTCCGCGAAGAACAGTCGCTGATCACGTCGGCGGAAGCAGCTCTCACCGAATACCGTCAGCACGTCGCGGCCGCCGAGCAGGCGGTGGCCGGAGGGGTCCGACTGGTGGAGTCCACCACGGCCCGTGCCGATCATCTGGCCCAGCAGCACGACAGCGTTGCGCGTGAGGCGAGCGAGGCGGCTGCTGCTGTTGCCGATCTTGATCCGGAGCCGGCACACGAGGACATCGTGGACATGTCGCAGGCCGACGAGAAGATGCGCGCTGCGGAACGCGACCTCGAACTGGCCAGGACGGAACTCTCGACGCAGGAGCAGAAGCGCGCATCTCTGACGGCGCGTTGTGAGGCCCTGCGGTCAGCGGTGGCAGACACGGCCGACGACTCAGTGGGTGCTGACCGTCAGGAAGGCACGCTGGACAGCGTCATCCGGGTGCGTCCCGGCTACGAGAAGGCGGTCGCAATGTTGCTCGGAGCCCTGGCCAGGGCCAGGGTGCTGCGCGAAGGTGTGAGCGTGCACGAGGTCCTCGGTGGGATCGACGCCGATCGGTCGGTCCGACTCGTGCTTCCCGGCACGAGGAACGCGGTCGCTTCGCATCCGGACGCAGCCCTGAACTACATCGAGGCGCCCGATCACCTGCGCGGCGCGCTGTCGCAGATGCTGGCCGGGGCAGTGGTGGCCCCGGACCTGTCGGCCGCTCAGCGCATCGTGGATGAACACCCCGATGTACTGGTGGCCACGATCGATGGCCAGATGCTCGGACGGGGGATCGCAGCGCAGGGTTCGGAGGGCGCCAACGTCATCGCTTTGCGCAACGCGCTGGAGCAGGCGACCGAGGAGTTGGTCTCCACCGAGGGGTGCTGGCGGCGGGCAGTGGATCATGTCGCCAGGGTCGAAGCCCAGGCGGCGCAGGTGCGTCAGCAGCGCGACGAGGTGCGCAACCAGGTGGCCGCCCAGCAGGCGCAGGCAGCTGCCCGGGCTGAGCGGGATGTCCATGTGCGGCAGCGGGCAGCCACCACGGCACACCGGCTGGAACAGTTGCTCGCTGAGAAGGACGAGGTGGCTGCGGCACTGGCCGAACACGCTGCTGACCTGCAGGCCGCACGTGACCGACTGCAGGAGCTCGAGCTCGCCGGTGCCCCGACCGTCGACCGAACGCAGCTCCACGCGCTGCTCACCCGCCAGGAGCAGGCACGGCAGGCGCACCATGAGACCGGACTCAACGCACGATCCGCGCACGAGCGTCACGCCTCGCTGCAGGCCAAACACGCGGAACTGGTCGAGCAGGCACAGCAGGCCAGGGAGGCCGTCGAAGCGGCAGCCCGGCGACGCGTCCAGCGTGAGCATGCCCTGGTCGAATTGGCCCGATTGGAAGAACTCGCGCGCCGGGCAGCGACCCTGGTGGAACAGGACGCCGCCACCGCCGAGTCGCACTTGAACTCGCTGGAGGCCGAACAGCAGCAGGTGCAGTCCGACCACGCGCAGGCGCGCTCCGCGGCGCTGGAGCTGGCCGCGGAGGTCGAACGGCTCACCCAGGATGTCCACCGCGACGAGGTGCTGCGAGCCGGTAAACACGCAACCCTCGAACAGCTGACGGAGAAGGCCCTCGAGGAGTACGGCCTCACCATCGACAACCTGGTGGCCGAATACGGCCCCGACCAGATGATCGAGGTCGCCGACGGGGATCCGATCGCCTTCGAGCGCGGGCAGCAGCAGCGCCGCCTCAAGGAGGCGGAGCGCGGGTTGGCCCTGCTCGGCCGGGTCAACCCGTTGGCTCTTGAGGAATTCGCAGCCATGGAGGAGCGCCACACCCATCTGGTCACGCAGATCGAGGATGTCAAGAAGAGCCGCGAGGACCTGCTGGCACTCGTGGCCGATGTGGACACCCGCGTCCAACAGGTCTTTTCCGAGGCCTATGCCGATGTGGCGCGCGAGTTCGAGCACGCTTTCGCCCGGTTGTTCCCCGGTGGCCAGGGACGGTTGATTCTCACCGATCCCGACGACCTGCTCATCACAGGAGTCGAGGTGGAAGCCCGCCCACCGGGAAAGAAGATCAAGCGTCTGTCCCTGCTCTCCGGTGGTGAGCGCAGCCTCACGGCTGTGGCCTTCCTGGTGGCCCTGTTCAAGGCGAGGCCCTCGCCGTTCTACCTGCTGGACGAGGTCGAGGCGGCTCTCGACGATGTCAACCTCGGCAGGCTGATGGGATTGCTCGAGGAACTGCGGGAGACCTCGCAGCTGATGATCATCACCCACCAGAAGCGCACGATGGAGATGGCCGACGCTTTGTACGGGGTCACGATGCGCGCGGGCGTCACGCAGGTGATCAGCCAGCGGATGCGTCAGTGCAGCCTGTGTGATGCGCGGGGCGCCGTAAGCGGGGACTTTGGACGCAGACGGTCTCCTGCTGGCTGACTGCGTCCAAAGTCCACCCGCGATCGACGTCCTACGCAACCGGTCGAGATGGCGGCGACGACCGTCGGTCACACTGGGATGGTGGATCCCATTCTCTACATCGTTCTTGGTGTTTTCCTGCTCGTTGTTGCCGTCGTTGTCGGGTTGCGGTTGGTCTCCGGCCGCCGCGTACCGCCCCCGCCGCCTCCGGAGGTCATTCCGGGCGTTGGGGACGATGCGTCCGAACCCCGTGACACGCCGCTGCCGACGGTCGAGGACGTGGTCCTGCCCGAGCAGGGCGGCGCCCCGACGATCGAGCTCGAGCGCCCCAAGCCGACCAAGGGCCGGTTGGCGGCGCTCAAAGCGCGCCTGGCCCGATCCAACTCCGCGATCGGTCGTGGGCTACTCGCGCTGCTGACCAGCGACAAACTCGACGAGGCCACCTGGGAGGAGATCGAGGACACGCTGATCATGTCCGACCTGGGGGTCGAGTCGGCCGGTGATCTGGTGGAACGGCTGCGCACTCGCCTGCGGGTCGACGCGGACGTGGACTGGCAGTCGGCGCTGCACGAGGAGTTGCTCGCCCTTGTCGGCCCGGACATGGACCGAACCCTGGTCGCCTCACGACAGGGCGATCGACCGGCCGTGATCATGGTGGTCGGCGTCAACGGAACGGGAAAGACCACGACCACCGGCAAGCTCGCTCGAGTCCTCGTGGCCGACGGCCACACTGTGGTGCTCGGCGCCGCCGACACCTTCCGGGCAGCCGCCGCCGATCAGCTACAGACATGGGGCGACCGGGTGGGTGCGCGGGTCGTGCGGGGCCCGGAGGCCTCTGACCCGGCCGCGGTGGCCTTCGATGCTGTGGCAGAAGCCAACGCCGAACAGGCCGACTGCGTGGTCATCGACACGGCCGGCCGGCTGCACACCAAGGTCGGACTGATGGACGAACTGGGCAAGATCAAGCGGGTCATCAACAAACAGGGCCCGGTCGACGAGGTGCTGCTCGTGCTCGATGCCACGACCGGACAGAACGGCCTGGCGCAGGCCCGGGTCTTCAGCGAGGTCGTCGATGTGACCGGTGTGGTCCTGACCAAACTCGACGGGACCGCTAAGGGTGGCATCGTGGTCGCTGTTCAGAAGGAGCTGGGCGTGCCGGTGAAGCTGGTGGGGCTGGGCGAGGGCCCCGACGACCTGGCACCCTTCGACCCGGACGCTTTTGTGAGTGCATTGCTGGAGTAGCGCCGGTTGCTCGGTCGGTCCGGTCGCCCGGTGAAGGTCGTCTCGCAGCGGGGGGGGGGGGGGGTGTCGTTGTTGGGGTTGGTGGGGTGCCCACCCCCCCGGGGGGGGGGGGGGGGGGGGGGGGGGGGGGGGGGGGGGCGGGGGGGGGGGGGGGGGGGGGGGGGGGGGGGGGGAAGGTCCTCCGCAGTTGGGGGACGTTGGGGTTTTCGGGTTCTGGGTGCCCAACAACGTCGCCCTCGATAGTTGCGGGGCCGTTGAAGCTGGCGCGAGCGGGGATTGAGCCGTCCTCAGCCCGATGAACGAAACACAGACTTAACGCGATCCACTGCATCCGTCACATGCGCGAAACCTCAGACCGCACGTCGTGTAACACGCCCGGGTCAGGCTGCTTTCATCCCGAGGGAGACACCCGATGGGGAGAAGAGGAGACGCGCGACGATGGATGAATCCGTCTTGAGTGCAGGCGACACCGCCTGGATTCTCACCAGCGCCGCCCTCGTGCTGCTCATGTTGCCCGGCCTAGCGTTTTTCTACGGCGGCATGACACGTGCGAAGGCTGTGCTGAACATGATGATGATGGTGATGGGGGCAGTGTTCCTCGTCGGCATCCTGTGGGTGCTTTACGGCTACTCGATGACGTTCGGCACCGACGTCGGCAACGGCTTGGTCGGCAGCCTGACCGAATTCGCCGGGCTGAACAATCTGATGACCGATGATCCGGCAGCGGTTTTCCCGGCGATGAGCTTCGTGGCCTTCCAAGCCATGTTCGCGACCATCACGGTGGCGCTGATCGCGGGTGCCATCGCCGATCGCGTGAAGTTCGGCATGTGGATGGTGTTCGCCGGGATCTGGGCGACGCTGGTGTACTTCCCGGTTGCGCACTGGGTATGGGGCGCGGGCGGCTGGATCTTCGAAGGCCTCGGCCCGCTGCGCGGCACACCGGCGATCGACTTCGCAGGCGGAACCGCAGTTCACATCAACGCCGGAGCTGCCGGCTTGGCGCTGGCGATCGTGCTCGGCAAGCGTCTGGGATGGCCGAAGACCCCGATGAAGCCGCACAACCTGACACTGGTCATGATCGGCGCTGGACTGCTGTGGTTCGGCTGGTTCGGGTTCAACGCCGGTTCGGCACTGGCTGCCAACAACACCGCGGCCGTGGTGTTCATGAACACGTTCATCGCGACCTGCGCGGCAGGTATCGGGTGGCTGGTCACGGAGAAGATCCGCGACGGTCACGCGACCAGCCTCGGCGCCGCATCCGGCATCGTCGCAGGTCTGGTGGCGATCACCCCCGCGGGCTCATCGGTCAGCCCGCTGGGAGCGATCGCGCTAGGTGCCACGGCCGGTGTGCTGTGTGCACTGGCGGTCGGACTGAAGTACAAACTCGGCTACGACGACTCGCTCGACGTGGTGGGTGTGCACTTGGTCGGTGGTCTGGTCGGCACGCTGCTGATCGGATTCCTGGCCACCGAGGCGGCCCCGGCCGGCGTCAACGGGTTGTTCTACGGAGGCGGTCTGACGCAGTTCTGGTCGCAATTGATAGCCGCAGTCGCAGTGATGGTCTACTCCTTCGTGATCGCATTCATCATCGCCAAGGTTCTCGATGCCACCCTCGGCATGCGGATCCCCGAGGAGGACGAGATCAGCGGGATCGACCTCACTGTCCACGCCGAACAGGCATACGAACTGGCCGAGAGCGGCTCCGGTGGCAGGTTCGCCGGCGTCGGTCAGGCCGCAGCGAAGAAGGAAGAGGTCACGGTATGAAACTCGTCACCGCAGTCATCAAGCCGTTCAAACTCGACGATGTGAAGTCGGCCCTGGAGACCTTCGGGATCCACGGACTGACGGTCTCCGAGGCCAGCGGCTACGGTCGTCAGCGCGGGCACACCGAGGTCTACCGGGGCGCGGAGTACACCGTCGACCTGGTGCCCAAGGTACGGATCGAAGTGGTGGTCGAGGACGACGACGCGGCCAGCGTGGTCGACGTGATCGTAACAAGCGCTCAGACCGGGCGCATCGGTGATGGCAAAGTGTGGGTGTCGCCAGTGGAAAGTGTGGTCCGGGTGCGGACCGCAGAGCGCGGCGCGGACGCGCTGTGACCAAGGACGTGGCGGTGACTGTGGGGGACAGTCGCCGCCACGTCGCTTATACGATCCAGGGGAGACAACGGTGAGTCTGATCGCCAACGATTTCCTGTCCGCCCGCGCGGACCTCATCGCCCGTCCAGATTTCGGGCCGTCCCGCCGGCACGCGCTGACCGGCCTCACCGATGCCTGGCTGACCGAGCTGTTCCAGTCCTCCGGTGCCACCGAACTGGGGTGTTCTCTGGTGGCTGTGGGTGGCTACGGCCGAGGCGAATTGGCCCCGGCCAGTGACATCGACGTTCTGCTCCTGCACCCGTCGAAGGTGTCGGGCGACGATGTCGCCGCTGTCGCCGAGAAAATCTGGTATCCGATCTGGGACAGCGGGCTGCGTTTGGACCACAGCGTGCGCACACCCGCGCAGGCCCGCCGACTGGCCGGTCAGGACTTGCGAGTTCTGCTCGGTCTGCTCGACGCCCGCACCGTCATCGGCGATGACCGCCTCACCGCGCAGACCCGGTCAAGCGTTCTGGGGGACTGGCGCGCCATGGCCAAGCAGCGCCTGGAAGAACTGCGCGACGGCGTTGAGCAGCGCGCTGAGATCCACGGGGAACTCGCCCATCTTCTGGAGCCGGACGTGAAGGAGTCCTACGGTGGGCTGCGCGACCTCACCGTGATGCGCGCGTTGGCCGCCAGTTGGATCATCAGTCCACCGCAGAGCTCGCTGAGTATGGCGCGGCTTACGCTGCTCGATACCCGTGACGCCCTGCACTCGTGTACCGGCCGCACAACCGACCGACTGACTCAGCAGGAGCAACCGCAGGTCGCCGCGATGCTCGGGTACGCCGATGAAGACGAGTTGCTACGGGCAGTCTGCGCGGCGGGACGAACCATTTCGTTCGTGAGCTCGGTGGCCTGGGGTCGGGTCCGGCGACAGGTCAAACGCAAGGCGCTCCCGCGCTTACGCAGGATCGGTCGCGCTGCGGACCGCTCACCGTTGGCCGAAGGCGTCGTGGTGCAGGACTCAGAGGTGGTCCTGGCCGCCGATGCGAGGCCGGACCGGGACCCGGTCCTGGTGCTGCGGACCGCCGCCGCCGCAGCGCAGGCAGGGCTGCGGATTTCGCCACACGCCGTCGACCGGCTGGCGCAGGAATCGGCACCCTTGCCGGTACCTTGGCCGCGGCAGGCACGGGAGAATCTGGTGAGCCTGCTGGGGGCGGGTCGGGCTACTGTGGCGGCCTGGGAGTCCTTGGACCAGGCCAATCTGATCTCCCGGCTGATCCCGGGCTGGGACGTGGTCCGCTCGGCCCCGCAACGCAACCCCGTGCACCGGTTCACCGTGGACCGACACCTCGTGGAGACGGCGGTGGCCGCCTCAAGATACACGCGCAAGGTCTCGCGTCCGGATCTACTGCTGGTGGGGGCTCTGCTGCACGACATCGGCAAAGGGCGAGGGGGAGACCACACGGACGTCGGTGTGCGCATCAAAGACCTGGGGCCTGCACCTGGGTTTCGACACCGCGGACCGCATCCTCGTCCAGATGGTGCGTCACCACCTATTGCTGCCCGAAGTGGCCACCCGGCGTGACACCGATGATCCGTCCGTGATCGAAGCGGTCGGCAAGGCGGTCGAGACCCCCGAGGTGCTGGATCTGCTGCACTGGCTCACCGTGGCCGATGCGGCCGCTACCGGCCCCGCGGCCTGGAGTCCGTGGAAGGCCAATCTGGTGGAACTCTTGGTGGGCCGGACCCACTCGGTGCTGGCCGGCGACGAGGTCGTCATCGAACCTCTGCTCGACGATGTTGCTGAGGACTTGTGGGCGTCGGCAGGGGTCGAGGTGGGCATTGAACCCGGTGACGAAGGTGAACTGACGATCCTGGTCAGCGCGACAGACGCGATCGGACTGCTCAGCCGTTGCGCCGGAGTCCTGGCGATCAACCGGCTGAGCGCGGATGCCGCGAGCCGCACCGTGATGGTCGGGCGGTCGATCAGTCACCTGGAGCGGTCAGACCACGTTCGGGGAGCCGCCGCCCGCGGACTCGGCTGGCAGCGGACATGCGCCGATCCATCGCTGGGGGAACTCGACCTGCGCGGCGGCTGAACGAGCGCGCACGTGCTTACCACGGCGCTGATGACCACCGTCCGGACCCGACGGCAGCCCTCATCGCTGACGCATCCAGCCGGATCACCGTTTTGGAGGTCCGCGCCCACGACCGGGCCGGGCTTCTGTACTGGGTGACCTCAGCGCTGGCACAGGCCGGATTCAACGTCGATGGCGCCAAGGTCTCGACGCTGGGGTCCGAGGTGGTGGACGTGTTCTTCCTGACCGACGAGTCGGGTTGTGCGTTGTCGGAGCGTCGGGCCGTCCGTCCGCACTGGTTCGTTGGAGCTTCGCTGGACACGCCGTTGGAGGCGCCGTGGGGTTGGAGTCCTGCGCGGGTGGTCGGCGTAGGTCCGCCGGCCGTGCGCCGGTCGTCCAACGGCTGTACCAACCTCCACGGCTGGGCCGCATCCGGCCAGGGTTGTTGCGACCACGCCTTGAAGATTGGCCTGCCGCCCATTGCGCGGCCGTGGAGCGGGTGATGGCTTGCGGAACAGTCCGGTGCGTTGCCCGGCGGCCGTGCGCCCGGAAGAACGCCTGGCCGTTCAAGGCGAACTGGCAGGCCCACGCTTGGGCGACTGACGGGACTTGTCGGCGACCGTTACCCTGGAATCTGAGAACCCAGGAGATGTTTCATGTTCAATGCTCTGTCCGACCGGCTGTCCGCGACCTTCAAGGGGCTGCGTGGCAAGGGCCGGCTCTCCGAAGCGGACATCGACAACACCGTCCGGGAGATTCGCCGGGCCTTGCTTGAGGCGGACGTTTCGCTGCCGGTGGTGCGGACGTTCACTCCCGGGTGCAGGAGCGGGCCACGGGTGCCGAGGTGTCGACGAGCCTCAACCCGGCCAACAAGTCGTCAAGATCGTTCACGAGGAACTCATCGCGATCCTCGGCGGCGAGACCCGCAACCTGCGGCTGGCGAAAAAGCCCCCGACGGTCATCATGCTGCTCGGCCTGCAGGGCGCGGGCAAGACGACCCTGGCCGGCAAGCTGGCCAAACACCTTGGCGAACCAGGGACATCACGCCCTTCCTGGTCGCAGCTGATCTACAGCGCCCCAACGCGGTGAATCAGCTGCAGATCGTGGCCGAGCGCGCCGGTGTGGACTGTTATGCCCCCCAACCGGGCAACGGCGTCGGCGATCCCGTGGTGGTGGCCCGGGATTCCCTCGGGTACGCCGAGCAGTCACTGCACGATCTGGTCATCATCGACACTGCGGGCCGGCTGGCCATCGACGAAGAACTGATGGGACAGGCAGCGGCCATCCGGGACGCGGTCCACCCCGACGAGATGCTGCTGGTCATCGACGCGATGATCGGCCAGGACGCGGTGCAAACCGCGGCTGCGTTCCAGGAGACGGTCGGTGTCGACGGTGTCATCCTCACGAAACTGGACGGTGACGCCCGTGGAGGTGCGGCCCTGTCCGTGCGTGAGGCCACCGGGGCTCCGATCATGTTCGCCTCCGTCGGGGAGAAGGTGGAGGATCTCGAGGTCTTCCATCCCGACCGGATGGCGTCGCGCATCCTCGATATGGGTGATGTCCTCACCCTGATCGAGCAGGCCGAGCGGGCCTTCGATTCCGAACAGGCCGCCCGGATGGCCGACAAGGTTGCTCGCGGTGATGCCTTCACGCTGGAGGAGTTCCTCGAGCAGATGCAAGCGGTCAAGAAGATGGGATCCATCGGCAAACTCCTGGGGATGCTGCCCGGCATGGCCGACGCCCGCAAACAGCTCGAACAGATCGACGACCGGGACATCGACCGGGTGGCGGCCATCATCCACTCGATGACTCCGGCTGAACGCCGCGACACCAAGATCCTCAACGGTTCGCGCCGCGCTCGTATCGCCAAGGGCGCCGGGGTGCAGGTCTCCGATGTGAACTCGTTGGTCGAGCGCTTCAGCGAGGCGCAGAAGATGATGAAGCAGATGCGCGGCGGCGGCGGCATGCCGGGGATGCCCGGGATGCCAGGGATGGGAGCTGGCTCCAAGAAGGGTAAGGGCAAGTCCAAGCCTGCGCCCAAGTCGAAGAAGGGTCGCAGCGGAAATCCGGCCAAGCGCGCCCAGCAGGTCACGGCTGAGCCGGAGAGCCCCGACGCGCCGCCGAAGCCGTTCACCGCCGATCAACTGCCGGAGGAGTTCAGCAAGCTGCTCGGCGGTCAATGACCGCCCGTGGTGGGCGCGGGGTCGGCCGTGTCCGGGGTATCTGGCACACTAGGGGAAGTGTTCCCGCCCTCTCACCGGGAACCATCGACTTAGCGGTGCCCGCCGGGTATGTCCCCACATGCCAGCCGGGGCCGCCACACGACAACAGGAGAGACATCCGCAGTGGCAGCCAAGATCAAGTTGAAGCGGCTCGGCAAGATCCGCAACCCGCAGTACCGCGTCGTCATCGCCGACGCCCGCAACAAGCGCGATGGCCGCTCGATCGAGGAGATCGGGCTCTACCACCCCAAGGAGCAGCCGTCGCTGATCCAGATCGACTCCGAGCGGGTGCAGTACTGGCTCGGCGTCGGCGCCCAGCCGACCGACGCGGTGACGGCGCTGCTCAAGGTCACCGGTGACTGGCAGAAGTTCAAGGGCCTGCCCGGTGCCGAAGGCACGCTGAAGGCCCCGGAGGAGAAGGCCGACCGCAAGAGTGCCTTCGCCGCCGCCGCCGCGGAGGCAGCTGGTCTGAAGGAGGCCGAGGCAGCCACGCCGAAGGCCAAGTCGAAGCCGGCGAAGGCCAAGGCGGAGCCCGCCGAGGAAGTCGCGACAGAGCCTGCACCTGCAGAGCCCGCAGCGGCGGAGGCCAGCGCTGAAGCACCGGCTGCTGAAGCACCGGCCACTGAATCCGCCGAGCCCCCGCAGGCCGATGCCTAGGCCACTGGCCGAGGCCTCGAGCACCTGGTCGTCGGGCATCGTGGACAACCCCGAGGACGTGTCCGTCAGTGAGCGGTCCGGGCGCGGCCGCGGGACCCTGCTGAAGGTCACTGTCCACCCGGACGACCTCGGGCGAGTCATCGGGCGCGCCGGGCGCACCGCAAAATCGCTGCGTACTGTCGTCAACGCACTGTCCGGCGGCCAGAATGTGCGAGTCGACTTCGTGGATGTGAACGGGCGCTGACCGAGCAACGCGTTGCGGTGGGCCGCATCGGCAAGCCGCATGGTGTTAAGGGCTGGGTGACGGTCGCGCCGTCAACGGACGAGCCTGAGCTGCGTTTCGCACCGGGCGCGCAACTGCAGGTCGCGCAGGGCACTCTCGTCGTTGCTGAATCGCGTGTCAATGGGCCGCCGGGTCACGCTGCGCTTCGAGGGGTACACCGACCGCGACCGGGCGCAGGCACTGCGGGGGTCGTGGCTGCATGTCGACATCGACCTCCGAGAGCCCTGCCGAAGACGACGAATTCTACGACCACCAGCTTGTGGGCCTGGAGGCTCGCGTTAACGGCTCCCGGATCGGAACCGTTGCCGAAGTTCTCCACCTACCGGCACAGGACGTGCTGGCCGTGGAGATCGATGCCGGCCGCAGGTGCTGGTGCCCTTCGTGGAACAGTTCGTGCCAGTGGTGGATCCGGACGCGGGCAGGTCCATGTCATCGACATGGAAGGGCTGCTCGAGGATGAGGATTGACGTCGTCACGATCTTCCCGGACTACCTGCAGCCGCTGAAGCTGTCGCTGATCGGCAAAGCGATCGATCGCGGGCAGGTTGTGCTGTCCATGCACGATCTGCGTGATTTCACCCATGACCGACACCGCACCGTCGATGATGCTCCGTACGGCGGTGGACCCGGAATGGTCATGAGTCCGCAGCCGTGGGGTGAGGCGCTGGACACCGTGCTGACCGACGAGTCGACCCTCATCGTGCCGACCCCCTCCGGGCAGACGTTCACCCAGAGTCAGGCCGAGGAGTTGGCTCAGCGGGCGCATCTGGTGTTCGCGTGCGGCCGCTATGAAGGCATTGATGCTCGCGTCGTGGAGTATTTCCGCAGCCGCGTGGAGGTCCGCGAGATCAGCATCGGCGACTACGTGCTCGCCGGCGGGGAAGCGGCGACTCTGGTGATGTGCGAGGCGATCGGGCGACTGCTGCCGGGGGTGCTGGGCAATCCACTCAGTGCGGTCGATGACTCGTTCAGCCGCCCCGACGACCTGCTGGAGGGCCCTGTGTACACACGGCCGCCGCAGTGGCGGGGACTACCGGTGCCCGCCGGTCCTGCTGTCCGGCGACCACGAACGCATCCGCCAGTGGCGGGAAGAGCGTGCCCAGGAAAGAACCGAGGAACGCGCGATAGACGCCTGCTTGTACCGTCGTCGACGAGCGTGTGTCAGACTGAAGGGGTTCCGCGTGCCACCCGCCACAGGGGGCTACGCGCCGGAGCCAGCGATGAAGTGACGCAACCACCCACCACTGTGCGTTCGACCTGTGGCGAATGCAAGGAGCACATCATGCACACCCTTGACTCAGTCGATGCCGCCAGCCTGCGCGACGACATCCCAGCGTTCCGACCCGGCGACACCGTCAAGGTCCACGTCAACGTGGTTGAAGGTGAACGTAAGCGCGTTCAGGTCTTCCAGGGTGTGGTGATCCGTCGGCAGGGCGGGGGTGTGCGGGAGTCGTTCACCGTCCGCAAGGTCAGTTTCGGGGTGGGTGTCGAGCGCACGTTCCCCGTGCACAGCCCGATCATCGATCACATCGAAATGGTCAGCCGCGGGGACGTCCGTCGTGCCAAGCTCTATTACCTTCGTGAGCTGCGCGGAAAGGCCGCGAAGATCCGCGAGAAGCGCGACAACACCTCCGCGTGACCGAAACCCCCACCGCCAGCAGCGGCGCTGGTGCCGCGTTATGGCGGTTCGTCAAAGAGATCGTCATCATCCTGGTGGTGGCGCTCGGTTTGTCCTTCCTGGTGCGCACGTTCGTCGTGCAGGCGTTCTACGTGCCGAGCCAGTCGATGGAAAACACGTTGATGCCCAACGACCGGATTCTGGCCTCGAAGCTGTCGACCCGCTTCGGTGGGGTCGACCGCGGTCAGATTGTGGTGTTCCGCGATCCCGGCAATTGGCTCGATGATGCCCAGAAGCGCTCACCGGGTGGTCTGCCGGGCCTGTTCGAGTGGATCGGGCTTCTGCCCAGCAACACCGGCGACGACCTGGTGAAGCGCGTCATCGGCGTCGGGGGAGACCATGTGCGCTGCTGCAGCACCGACGGCCGGATCGTGCTCAACGGTGTGCCTTTGACCGAACCGTACGTCAAGCCCGGTGGCACCAGCGACGACGTGCGCTTCGACGTGATGGTGCCGCAGGGCAGCCTGTTCGTGATGGGCGACAACCGCAACGCCTCGGCGGATTCCCGGTACCACCTCAATGACAACCAGGGCACGGTTCCGCTGGACAACGTCGTGGGAAGAGTGGTTCTGACGGTTTGGCCGTTTTCTGCTTTCAGCACTCACCCGGTGCCCGCTGTCCCGTTCGACGATCCACGCCTGGACGACCAGCAGAAGTAGTCGATCGGACACGCCGCGCTCGCCCACGGATATGTCGGACCTGTGCATAAGGTTGGGCTGTGGTGGGTCCCAATTTCCCGGTTCCGCGCAAGGGAGCCGGTCCGTACGCGTTCGACAACGCCGTGCGGCGGGCCGGGTTTCCGCTGGTAGCCGGCCTCGACGAAGCCGGCCGTGGCGCGTGCGCGGGGCCTTTGTACGCCGCTGCTGTGGTCCTCGGGCCGACCACCCGGATCGCTGAACTGGCCGACTCCAAGCTGCTGACCGCTGCGGTTCGGGAACGGGTGGAGGTGCGGATCAAACGGTCGGCCGTGGCCTGGGCAGTTGTCGCGGTGGACGTCGAGGAACTCGACGAGGTCGGCCTGCACCGCGCGAACCTGCTGGCCTTCCGCCGCGCCTGGCAGCGTTTGGACCCTACCCCCGACTACGCCTTGTGTGACGGCTTCGTCCCCGGCGGGCTGGGCCGCCCGGAACTCGGGGTGTGGAAGGGCGATCAGGTCTCCGCGTCGATCTCGGCGGCCAGCGTTCTGGCCAAGTGCGCACGGGATCGGCACATGACCGCGCTGCACGAGGACTACCCTGACTACGGTTTCGACGTGCACAAGGGCTACACAACCGCGGCGCACCGTACCGCGCTCAGCGCGCACGGCCCGTGCGAGATCCATCGACATCGATTCATCACCGTTCGCCGAGCCATACGAGAGGGAGCCGCATGAGCGTTGACGACCTGCAGCGCTACGAGAGTGAGGTCGAACTCGACCTCTACCGGCAGTACCGCGAGGTGGTGGGCATGTTCCGTCACGTGGTCGAGACCGAACGGCGCTTCTACCTGGCCAACGATGTCGACGTGCAGGTGCGGACCACCGACGGGGGAGAGGTCTTCTTCGAGGTGCAGTTGCGCGACGTCTGGGTCTGGGACATGTACCGGCAGGGAAGGTTCGCGCGGTCCGTGCGGATTCTGACCTTCAAGGACGTGAACGTCGAAGAACTGCCCGCTGGGGAAAACGCCTCGGCCTGATCCACAGATTCGCGCCGACGGTTCCCGCACGGCCCGGCGTCGAGCAGGCTGAGATCTATGGACATCGATCGCTGTGCACGTGTGATCCTCAGCGGTGCCGGGCGCGAAACCGGCCACCTCGTCGACGACCCGGTGCGGATGGCCGCGGCGATCGTCGGACGCGACGCGGTCGTCCCGGCCGCTCACGCACTGGCCGACGACTGGGTGAGCAGCGGGGGCACGATCATCAGCGCAGATGACCCGACGTGGCCCGAGGGACTGGTGTCGCTGGGTGGGGCCCAGCCATTGCTGTTGTGGGTGAGAGGTTCGCTGCCAGGGGCGCGCTGCGAGATGGTCTCGGTCGTCGGGTCCCGGGAATGCACCGCGTACGGCCGCGATGTCGCGGCGGTGCTCGCCCGGCAAGCGTGCGCCAGCGGTCTCACGGTCGTGTCTGGAGGTGCGCTGGGTATCGACAGCCACGCCCACACCGGTGCCCTGGAGGCGGGCGGAAAGACAGTGCTGGTGGCAGCCGGCGGGGCGGGACGGGTGTATCCGAGCCCGCACGAAAAGCTGTTCCGCGAGGCTGCCGCCGCAGGTGCGGTGATCTGGGAACACCCACCGGGGACCCGCCTGACGCAGCGGGGTTTCCTGCACCGCAATCGGCTCATCGCAGCGCTGTCCGGTGTCACCGTTCTGGTGGAGGCCGCCGAACGGTCAGGTGCGCTGAACACGGGGCGGACAGCAGCGGACCTCGGGCGTCTGGTCCTCGGGGTGCCAGGGCGTATCGACAGCCCAGCATCGTCGGGGATTCATCGGGCGATCGCCGATGGCTGGGCCGCGATTCTGCTCGGAGCCAATGATCTGTCGCAGTTCTTGGCCAGCGCCGCGTAGTGGGGTCTGACCGCCGCCGGTCTCAGCACAGGGATTGCCTGGATGGGGTAATTGTGGACCCCGGGCACTGACTTGAGGCGCCAAAGCAAGAACTCGGGTTCACCAGCGCGGCGCCTCGGCTTCGGGGTTCGGCAAGGGTCTGTTCGGGATAGAGACCGCCACTGCGGACCGACTCAACACTGACGCCTGGTCGAATCCGAAGGGCCGGTTTGACTCCCGGTGTTCGGGACGGGCACTCTGGCACCGTGCCCGGTCAGGTGACGAGCAAACAGCACGTGGACGGTTCCGCCGCCGCGCTGCGATCGGCCATGACCGATTTCGATCGCTACATGGCCGCAGAGCGCGGGTTCTCAGCTCACACGGCCACGGCCTACCGCCGTGATGTGGAGGATCTGCTGGCCTTCCTCGGCGACGAGCCGATGACCACCGCCTTGATTCGTGCGTGGTTGGCACAGGCACGGGAGCGCGGGGTGGGCTCGGCGACCGTGGCCCGTCGCATCGCGAGTCTGCGGTGCTTCGCCCACTGGGCGGTGCGCCAAGGACTGCTCGACGCCGATCCCACGCTGCGCCTGAGAAGCCCACGGGTGGTTTCCGATCTGCCACGTGTGGCCGACAGTGATCGGCTCAACGAGGCTCTCGACACGTTGAACCGGGTCGCCGACGATCCCATCGCAGTGCGCGATGTGGCCGCGCTCGAGCTGCTCTACGGCAGCGGTCTGCGGGTCAGCGAGGTCTGTTCGATCGACGTCGGCGATATCGACCACGAACGGCGGACCGTGCGAGTGCTCGGGAAGGGTGCGAAACAGCGGGTCGTGCCGCTCACCGTGCCCGCCAGTCGCGCGATCCAGCGCTGGACCTCGGTGCGCGCGACCCTGGCCAACCCCGATGAGTGCGCGCTGCTGGTGGGCAGTCGCGGAAGGCGACTGGACGTGCGGGTCCTGCGACGCGTCGTCCACGAGACCACCGCAGCCTTCCCGGGCTTGCCCGAACTGGCTCCCCACGGACTGCGCCACAGCATGGCCAGCCATGTTCTCGAGGGCGGCGCGGACCTGCGCTACGTCCAGCAGTTGTTGGGCCATGCCAGTCTGGCCAGCACCCAGATCTACACCCATGTCTCCGCAGAGCGGCTGCGCTCGGCCTACCAGAATGCGCATCCCCGTGCTTGAGCCCGATCTGCTGGATGAGGCCAGCCTCGCGGAGAAGGAGGCGGCCCAGAACGCCGCTGCCCTCAGTACTTTGTGGCAGGCCTACAAAGACACCGGTGACCGGTCGAAACGGGATCGACTGATCGTCCATTACGCCCCGCTGGTCAAGTACGTCGCCGGCCGGGTGCGCTCCGGACTGCCCAACAACGTCGAAGCCGCGGATCTGGTCTCGTACGGCATGTTCGGCCTGATCGACGCGATCGACAAGTTCGACATCAGCCGTCAGATCAAGTTCGAGACCTATGCGATCAACCGGATCCGGGGTGCCATCATCGACGAGTTGCGGTCGCTGGACTGGGTGCCGCGGTCGGTCCGGTCCAAGGCCAAGGTGTTGGAACGGGCCCACGCCGAGCTGGAAGCCGAGCTCAAGCGGGCTCCCACCGAGGCGGAGATCGCCGACAGGATGGGACTGACCCGAGAACAACTGGCAAAGCTGATGAGCCAGGTCTCGTTCACCAACATGGTCGCTCTCGACGAGGTCACCCACGGCGGTTCCGACCGCGGCGACAAGATGACCCTTGGCGATCTGCTCGAGGATCCTCGTGCGCCGGACCCCGAAGCGGAATATGAGACCGAGGAGATGAAGGTCCTACTGGCCGAACAGATCTCCGGTCTGCCCGAGCGCGAGAAGGTCGTGCTCACCTTGTACTACTACGAACGGCTCACCTTGGCCGAGATCGGATCGGTTCTCGGCGTTACCGAGAGCCGGGTCAGTCAGATCCACAGCAAGTCGCTGCTGGATCTGCGCGCTCGGCTGACGCAGATCGGCTTGTGAGGGTTCAACGCGAAGGCCTGTGGATCAGCCCCTGCAGGCCGGTCCATCCGATCGGCGCAGCGGCCCGCTGAGGCCTGGCATGAGCCCATCTAGGCTAGAAGCGAGGGGGTGGGCAGGATGTCGCGGCGTCGGTCACGATCATGACTCCGGTCTTCGCCTTCCTGCTTGCTTCGGCGGCAGCGTCGACGACGATGCTGGGTGCCTTGATCGCCACCAGCGGCCGACCGTGGCCGGCCAGAGTGTTCGGCGTGACGTTGCTGCTGGTGGCCGGGGCCATGGTGCTGATCAGCGTGCTGGAACTCTTCCCGGCCGCTGTCGACGCCGGGCTGTCGGTGGCCCGGGTGGCAGGGCTGGCGTTGATCGGCGCGCTCATCGTTGTCGGCATGCAGATCCTGGCCAGGCGTTTGCGCCCGGACGGCAGCCGCCTGGCCATGAGCGCTTCGCTCATTGCCGTGGCGATCGGCCTGCACAACATCCCCGAAGGGGCAGTGACCGCGGCCACCGCCATGTTGTCCGTCGAGGCGGGCCTCGTGACGGCCACCGCACTGGCCTTGCACAACGTGCCGGAGGGTATCGCTGTGGCCGCACCGGTGATGGCTGCCGGAGGTGGGCGTGCACGGGCCTACTGGTTCACGTTCATCGCGACCGCCGGGGAAATCGCCGGCGCCCTGATGGTGTTGGCTTTCGCCGAAGCCTTCACCGAGGTCCGTATTGCCGGACTGCTTGCGGTGGTGGGCGGAATCATGGTGACGCTGAGTCTGCTGGAGATCGCACCGGCGGGAATCGGGCTCTGGCGCCAGGAGGCACGGGTACAGCGGCAGGCCTGAACGCCAGGGCCGACAGCGGTTTCAGAACCGGGCGGGGGCGTGGCAGGAAGGACAGCGGATCGACGTACTGGCCATCGACCTTCGCACCCCAGTGCAGGCAGCGGCCGTCGCAATGGCCTCCGGTCTCGACCCGGCCGAGCACCTGACCAGGCTGCAGTCGTTGCCCCACAGTGACCCGGGCACGCACCGGTTCGAACGTGAAGCGGACGACCCCGGACTTGAGTACGAGCACAGGGCGCGCAGCGATCCGGTCTGCGAACACGATCCGGCCGGGCCGGGGTGCGACCACCGCCTGCCCGCGACGGGCCTCGAGGTCGACGCCGCGGTGTGCCGGCAGCCAGTTGTGCGGCGCCGGCGCGAACGGCCGGACGACAACCAGCGGGGATACCGGCGGCGCCGGCGGGAGGGCGAACATCGTCATGAACTCATTGACACTCAGCTGACGGTCGCTGTGAACCGTCCTCACGGAATCTGTGAATACCGGGCGTCGCTATCCACAGGTGGCCCGTTACCATAGGGAACATCGTCTGGCCGATCCGGCGTGCCCCAGGGTAGGTTCGGCACAGGTCAGGCGAAATTCGCACACCGAGTGCCGCGCTGTACCCACTGCGCGGTCTCCTGAGTCCAGTCCTCACCAGGTCAGCACAGGAGTCGGTGTCAGGGTGCCGATCGCCGATTGGCACATCTAACTGGACAAGTGCCGTACGCGGCACGAAAGGAAATCCCATGGCAGTTGTGACCATGCGCCAGATGCTGGAGTCCGGCGTCCACTTCGGACACCAGACCCGCCGCTGGAACCCCAAGATGAAGCGGTTCATCCTCACCGACCGCAACGGCATCTACATCATCGACCTGAATCAGGCACTCGGATATCTCGACAACGCCTTCGAGTTCGTCAAGCAGACCGTTTCGCACGGCGGCACGATCCTGTTCATCGGCACGAAGAAGCAGGCCCAGGAAGCTGTCGCCACGCAGGCGCAGCGGGTTGGAATGCCCTACGTCAACGAGCGCTGGCTCGGTGGCATGCTGACCAACTTCCAGACGGTGCACCAGCGCCTGCAGCGCCTCAAGGAACTCGAGGAGATCGACTTCGACGACGTGGCGGCCAGTGGCATGACCAAGCGGGAACTGCTCGGCCTTCGCCGCGAGCGCGACAAGCTTGAGCGGGTCCTAGGTGGTATCCGCTTCATGAGCAAGATCCCGAGTGCGGTCTGGATCGTCGACACGAACAAGGAGCACATCGCGGTCGCCGAGGCGCGCAAGCTCGGCATCCCGATCGTCGCGATCCTGGACACCAACTGCGACCCCGATGTGGTCGACTACCCGATCCCCGGCAACGACGACGCGATTCGTGCCGTCGGACTGCTGACCCGGGTCATCGCCGATGCCGTGGCAGAGGGCAAGATGGCCCGCGCCGGGGCAGGCGACGAGACTGCCGAAGAGATGCCGCAGTGGGAACGCGACCTGCTGGAGCCGGACGGAAGCCGCCGAGCCGAAGCCGGGGCTGGACGCAGCCGAAGCCAGGAAGCCGCCGAAGCCGCACCTGCGGCCGAAGCAGCACCAACCCCCGAGCAGGTCGAGCCAACTGAAGCCACCGGTGTGGACGTGCCCGAGGTGCCGGTCGCCCAGACCGGAGAGGCCCCCACGCCCGAGCAGGTCGAGCCCGTTGAGGCGACGACCCCCGAGCCCACCACCAATGAGGAGAACAACTGATGGCTGTGAGTGCAGCTGACGTCAAACGCCTGCGCGAAATGACCGGCGCGGGAATGCTGGACTGCAAGAACGCCCTGACCGAGGCGGACGGCGACTTCGACAAGGCCGTCGAGATCCTGCGGGTCAAGGGTGCCAAGGGTGTCAACAAGCGTGCGGAGCGTACGGCCTCCAACGGGCTGGTGACCTCCTACCTCGAGGGCACCGGACACGGAGTCCTGCTCGAGCTGAACTGCGAGACCGACTTCGTGGCCAAGACCCCGGCCTTCCAGCAGATCGCTGCCGACGTGTCCGCGTTCGTCGCGGCCAAGAGGCCGTCGGATGTGACCGAGTTGCTCAGCCTGGAACTCGAGGCCGACAAGACCATCCAGCAGTTGCTGGACGAGGCCAACGCGAGCATGGGTGAGAAGATCGAGATCCGCCGCTTCGAGCGGTTCGGGGACGGCTTCGTCACCGTGTATCTGCACAAGCACGACCCGGCCCTTCCGCCGAGCGTGGGTGCGCTGGTCGAGCTCGACGGCGAGAACGAAGAGGTCGGCAAGAACGTCGCCCAGCACATCGCGGCGATGTCCCCGCTGTACCTGTCGCGCGAGGATGTCCCCGAGGATGTCGTCGCCAACGAGCGCCGCATCGCCGAGGAGACCGCCCGCGAAGAGGGCAAACCCGAGCAGGCGCTACCCAAGATCGTCGAGGGCCGCGTGAACGGGTTCTTCAAGGACGTGTGTCTGCTGGAGCAGCCATGGGTCCGCGACAACAAGAAGACCATCGGCGCGTACCTGAACGAGAACGGTGTGACCGTGACTCGGTTCGCGCGCTTCAAGGTCGGCCAGGGCTGACACGATGCAGCGTTGGGAGTCGGCAC
The DNA here is from genome assembly GCA_016719135.1 of Micrococcales bacterium. Taxonomy (GTDB): domain Bacteria; phylum Actinomycetota; class Actinomycetes; order S36-B12; family UBA10799; genus JADKAV01. Next base: position 32,829 of record JADKAV010000028.1, read on the forward strand.
CTGCAACAGGCTGGAATCGTGTCCTTCTGAAACTGTCCGGGGAGGCGTTCTCGGGCGGTACCGGCCTAGGTGTCGATCCCGACGTCGTCGCATCGATCGCGCAGCAGATCGCCGAAGTGGTCTCGGACGGTCGGGAGGTGGCTGTCGTGATCGGTGGCGGCAACTACTTCCGCGGCGCGCAACTGTCCGAGCACGGTATGGACCGGGCCCGCGCCGACTACATGGGCATGCTGGGCACGGTCATGAACTGTCTGGCCCTGCAGGACTTCTTGGAGAAAGCCGGCGTCGAGACCCGGGTTCAGACAGCCATCGCCATGGGGCAGGTCGCTGAACCCTACGTCCCGCGTCGCGCCATCCGGCACCTGCAGAAGGGCCGCGTTGTGATCTTCGGCGCGGGCCTGGGGGTGCCGTACTTCTCCACGGACTCCTGTGCAGCCCAACGGGCATTGGAGATTGGTTGCCAAGTGGTGCTGATGGGCAAGAGCGGGGTGGATGGCGTCTACGACGCGGACCCGCGCACGACACCTGCGGCCACGAAGTACGACCGTCTGACCCACTCCATGGTTCTCGCGCAGGATCTCAAGGTGGCCGATGGAACCGCGATCAGTCTGTGCCGTGACAACGGGCTTCCGCTGATCGTTTTCGACCTCATCGCGCCGGGGAACATCCGGCGGGCCGCGGCCGGCCTGCAGGTCGGCACCCTCGTCGCGTGATTTGCCTCACAAGTAAGGGTCGCCTTACCCGAACCTGGTAACGTAGGAGGGTGGGAAACACACTCGGTCAGCTCGCGGGAGCAGGCACAGTGACCGAGGTGGAAGGCACCCCGTCGATGAAACGACGTCTTGCTGAGATGGGTATCCGCACCGGATCCCATGTGCGGGTGCTGTACCGCACGACCGGCGGTGGCCGGGTCGTTTCCGTCGGTGGCGCTCGCGTCGCCCTCGATTCAGGGCTGGCGGCCGCGATCGGTATCGAGCACCGTGACGACTAATTCCTCCGCATCGAATTTCGCATCCTGCCACTCCGACGCGGCAGGGCCACTGGCCGCTAGCGGTGCGCCCGTGGTGGCACTCGTCGGCGCACCCAACGTCGGAAAGTCGACGCTGTTCAACAGCCTCACGGGTGCCCGCCGACAGGTCGGCAACTGGCCGGGCACCACAGTCGAGGTCGGCCGTGCGCGCTGGTCGGTGCCACTGCGTGAACGCACAGCTGTCCCAGACCTCGCCGGGGCCGGATCGTGGGACGAACCGGGATCCGAGGTCGCGCTGCTCGACTTGCCGGGCGCCTACAGCCTGGATGCGATTTCCCCGGACGAGCAGTTCACGCGCACGCTGCTGATGCCACCGGACGAGGCCGACCGTCCCGACCTGATCGTCGTCGTCGCGGACGCCTCCCGACTGGCCCGCTCGTTGTATTTGGTGTCCCAGGTCAGGGAGTCCGAGGGCCGGGTCGTCGTCGCACTGACCATGTCGGATGTGGCGGCACGCCGGGAGATCGAAGTCGACGTGGAGGAACTGCACCGCCGGCTCGGAGCGCCGGTGGTACGTGTCGACCCACGTCACGGGATCGGTGACGCGGATCTTGCCCGAGCTGTCGCCCAGTCCCTGGGACGCCCGCCGCTGCCCGCCCGGCCGCGACCCGATCTCGCCGGTGACGAGTTGGCCTCAGCCGATGAACGCTTCGCGTGGATACAGGACGCCATCGATGCGGCCACCGTGAGTCCGCAAGCCGAACCACGGACCTGGTCCGACCGGATCGACCGCTGGGTCACCGCGCCCTGGCTGGGACCGATCATCTTCCTGGCTGTCATGTGGGTGGTGTTCCAGCTCACCACGACCGCCGCCGCACCCCTGCAGGACGGGCTCGACGCGCTGTTCTCCGGCCCGGTGAGTACGGCGGCCGTCGCGGTCTTGAGCGCGATCGGACTCGGTGGTTCCTGGGTCGAGAGCTTCGTGGTCGATGGGCTGATCGCCGGTGTCGGCATGCTGCTCACGTTCGTGCCACTGATGGCGATCATGTTCGCGCTGCTCGCGCTGCTCGAGGATTCCGGCTACATGGCCAGAGCGGCGGTGGTCACCGACCGGACGATGCGGATGATCGGCCTGCCCGGACGCGCCTTCCTGCCGCTGATCGTGGGCTTCGGCTGCAACGTCCCGGCCATCAGCGCGACCCGGGTACTTCCCGATTCGCGGCACCGGATCCTCACCGCGCTGCTGGTGCCGTTCACCTCGTGTTCGGCGCGGCTGGCCGTCTACGTGATGCTTGCGGCGACCTTCTTCCCGAACAGCGCCGGCAACGTGGTGTTCGCGATGTACATGATCTCGATCCTGTTCGTGGTCGTCGTGGGCCTTGCGCTGAAGAAGACGTTGTGGCGGACCATGGGTCGCGATCCGCTGCTGCTGGATCTACCCGCCTACCAACCGCCCCACCTTAGAATCCTGGGCATCGTGACCTGGGGCCGGCTGAAGGGCTTCTTGCGCACCGCGTCCGGGATCATCGTCGCCACGGTGGCGGCCGTCTGGCTGCTGCAGTCGATCCCCGTCGGGGGGCAAGGTTCGTTCGCCGACGTGCCGGTCAGTGACAGTGCTTACGCCGCAGCCGCGCAGACGGTCACGCCCGTGTTTGCGCCGGCCGGCTTCGGCAACTGGGAGGCGGTGGGTGCGCTCGCGGTGGGTTTTGTGGCCAAAGAGGCGGTCATCAGCTCCTGGTCGCAGACCTACGCCGTCGAGGAGCCCAGCGAGCTGGATGCACCCGGCGCGCTGGGAGACGCCGTGCGCGAGGACTTCGCGCAGTCGTCTGGCGGACACACCACCGCTGCGGTCTGGGCGTTCATGATCTTCCTGCTGGCATACACCCCCTGCGTGGCGACCCTCGCGACGCAATGGCGCGAGATCGGACGCAAGTGGACGCTGTTCGGCGTCGGGGTCCAGCTGTCCGTTGCATGGGTGGCCGCGGTGGCCGTGTTCCAGGTGGGGAGGTTGCTCTCATGAGTGCCGGACCACTGAGGCTTGTGCTTGAGGCCGTGCAGGCCGGGTCGCTGACCAGCAACGAGATCCACCGGAGCACGGGTCTGTCGATGGACATGATCCGCACGTCGCTGGATCAACTCGTCCGCATGGGTTACCTGTCGGCGGAGGCGATGGCCACCGCGTGCCCACCGAGCGGTTGTGGCAGTTGCGGCAGTGCTTCGGCGCAAACGGGAACCTGTTCGACGGGCCCGGTACTGCTCGGTCTTTCCCTGACCCGGCGGGCTAGCTGAGCTCCACCGGTGACGGAGCTGTGAGTCTCATTGAGTACACAGTTCGCGGCTACCAGAGCACGTCCTGGTTCTCCACGACGCCTGGCATGCCGTCGACCTCAAGGGTCTGTCCGGCGACCTTGACGCTTCCGCGGAACTCGCCGACCGGTTGCAGGAAGTGGCTGCGGACCAACCCCAGGTTCAAAGACTCCCGGTGAACGCCGATCGGCGTGAACTCGAGATCCACGGCAGCGTCAGAGGTCGTGATGTGCCACGCCTTCTCCGGCGCCGCCGGGTCGTAGCTGATCTGCGCGTCGGGGTCGATGGCGTGCAGCGTTCCGTCCAACCACACGGAGTTCTCCCGGGCGCGGGCCTGCAGACCCGAGAAATCAGCGGAGAGGTTGAGCCCGAACAGGCGATCGTCGGCCAGATGGCCTGTGAGGTACGCCCATCGCCACTGGGTGTGGCGGGGGAGGAAACCACTGGTGTAGTCGAAACCACCGACCGCGTCGGCGAAATCGAAGGCGTGCAGCAGTCCGGCATGGCGGATCACGACGCGGCCGTTGACCGGTAACGCGGCGTTCTTACCGGTGGTGGACACCGCAGGCGGATCCGTGTCGAGGTCCGAGATGACTGTCAGTGGGGGCTGAGCGGTGATGTCGAAGTGCAGATCGAGTTCAACCGCCGGCGCGCCGATCGCCGGGAGGCCGACCGGGGAGCCGATCTTGGCGCGCACGGACAGGATGCCGTCGACCGTCTTCATCGACACGTCCGATCCGGGCATGCGGTAGCGGCTGCGGTGCCCCTCTCCGGGGTGCGCGTTGACGGAGACCATCGGGCGGGTCCCGCCCGGACGGCTGATGTCGGCCAGCAGGTGCCCGGTACGCCGATCGGCCACGGTCAGAAAAGTGGTGCCAGTAGGTCCGGCATCGACGATCGCGGCCGTGACCAGGATCTCCTCGTTCGCGGCGAACGTGTACATCCAGCGCTTGTGGCGAAGGAAGCCCGCTATCTGGCGTTGTCCTGGCAGGCCCTCGGCCCCGGGGGGTTGCAGAACGGGTGTCAGACCGACGTAGTCACCGAAGCGGGGACCGTCGGGGCCCATGACCTGCATGGGAGCGGTGTGCCGGATGGTCGTGGGTTCAGCCATGACTCAAACCTAGCCATGGCGTTCAGCGCAGTGGTTCGCGCATGAGAACTTCTTGCGCCGCCGACGAGACCAAGGTTCCGTCCGGTTTGTAGAACTGGCCGGTGGCGAATCCGTGGCCGCCGCCCGACACCGGGCTCGCGGTCACGAACAACAACCAATCGTCGGCGCGGAACGGCTCGTGGAACCACATGGCGTGATCCAGCGATGCGATGTCGAGGTCCGCCCGGCCGAAGTAGCCGCCGTGGTGCCCAAGCACCGTTCCCACCAACGTGAGATCGGAGAAGTAGGTCATGGCGCACACGTGGAACAGCGAGGGATCCGGCAGTTTCTGACCGGCCCGGACCCAGGCCATCCGGTCGAACCTGCCCTGGGAGATCCGTTCCACGTCTTCAGCGTCCACGTACCGGATGTCCACGAAGTCGTGTTCGGGCAGCCCGTCGTTGCCTTGCTCACCGGTTTGCCGCAGACGATCGAGGATGACCGCCTGCGAGAGTCCAGCCGGATCCGGGACCTGCGTCATCCAGTGCTGGTCGGGGAACGGGCTCACATAATGGCTGGGGCCGGACTGTTGTTGGGCGTAGGACGCGGACATGGTGAAGATCGTCTTGCCGTACTGCACCGCGCGCACCCGCCTGGTGGAGAACGATCGGCCGTCGCGAGGCCGGTCGACCATGTACACGATGTGGTCAGTGGTTGAGCCCGCGCGCAGGAAGTACGCGTGCAGCGAATGCACGACGCGACCGGGCTGTTCAACCGTGGTTCCGGCCGCCACGAGGGCTTGGGCCGCCACTTGTCCGCCGAACGCCCGCAGCGGGGATCCGGCGTGGCACCAGCCGGTGAAGATGTCGCGGTCGATGCGGTGCAGCGTGAGTCTTTCGAGGAATCCACTGTCCGGCGGCGGGCTGTCGCCGAGGTCCACAACGGTCACGGTGTTCAGGCTATTCGTGGCCAGGGTCTGCTCGCCCGGTGACGACGAATGACCCGGTTGTTGGATGGCCTGTTGGTTGCGGATGACCCGTTGGTTGATCGATGACCCGTTGGTTGCCGGATAGCCCGTTCTTTACGGGTCAACGGGCAACTGCTGGGCTATCTCGCGATCTGAGATGACCGTGGCGGGTTGTCGCCGTGGTCCACGAAGGTTGCAAGGTGCGGGCTTTGCGCGGTGAGGGTCTGCTCGCCTGGTGAGGGCCAAATAGCCCACTGGTTGCTGGATGACCCGTTGGTTGCCGGATAGCCCGTTCCTTACGGGTCAACGGGTAACTACCGGGCTATCTCGCGATCTGAGATGACCGTGGCGGGTTGTCGCCGTGGTCCACGAAGGTTGCAGGGTGCGGGCTATGCGCGGTGAGGGCCAAATAGCCCGCTGGTTGCTGGATGACCCGTTGGTTGCCGGATAGCCCGTTCTTTACGGGTCAACGGGCAACTACCGGGCCATCTCGCGATCCAAGACGACCATGGCGGGCTCGCAGGCGCAACTGGCACGGTCCCACCGCGGTATCCAGCGGCTGTCCTACGCGTGCGCCCCCGGTTCATGCCCGGCATGGTCGGCCGGTTCCACCTGGAACGTCGTGTGCTCGATGTCGAAACAACGTTTCGCGCACCCCTGCAACTGATCCAGCATCGACGACGGTCCGCACTGGTCGAGCGTTGAGCGATCCACCACGACGTGTGCGGTGAGCGCCGGGACGCCTGAGGTGATGGTCCACACATGCACGTCGTGCACATCGACGACCCCTGGCACCTCGGCCAAGTGCGTGCGCACGTCGGCGACATCGAGGTCGTCGGGCGCCGCCTCCATGAGGATCCGCAGTGCGTCGCGCAGCAGGCGCAGCGAACGGGGGAGGATCAGTGCCGCCACAACCAGGCCTGCCACCGGATCGGCGCGCTCCCAGCCGGTCAACACGATCACCGCACCGGCCGCGACCACAGCGGCCGACCCCAGCAGGTCGCCCAGCACCTCCAGGTAGGCCCCGCGCACGTTGATCGACTCGTCCTTGCCGGCGGTCAGGATCCGCAGCGACACGAAGTTCGCCACCATGCCGACGACCGCGACGGCGAGCATGACGCCGGCTTCCACCGGTTGGGGGTCGATCAGCCTCTTGACGGCTTCGATGGCCACGAAGGCGCCGACCCCGATGAGCAGCAGGGCGTTGAAGGCGGCGGCGATCACCTCCAGGCGCATCCACCCGAACGTTCTGCGGTAATTCGGCGGGCGCTGGGCTGCGGTCGCCGCTACCAGCGCGAAGGCCACGCCGAACATGTCCGTGAAGACATGGCCGGCATCGGCAAGCAGCGCCAGTGAGCCGGTCACCAGCGCGCCGACCAGTTCCATCAGGAACACTGCCGCGGCGATCGCCAGCGCGATGGCCAGCCGTGCGCGGTGCTTCCCGCCGGCGGTGACGACGCCGTGATCGTGGCCCATGGCCTCCAGTGTGACGCACCTGCGCGGATATGTGCCTCACGCGTAACCTCGGATGGTCACGCATGGTGTCATCGGCGCACCTCACGCGCCGAAAGGTCCCCACGGGCCAGTAGGCTGCCCGTAGAGGCAAGGAGGATTCCCGGTGATCGACGACATCCTGCTCGAAGCAGAAGACAAGATGGAGAAGGCGATCGCGGTTGCCCGCGAGGACTTCTCCACGCTGCGCACCGGCCGGGTGAACCCGGCGATGTTCTCCAAGATCAATGTGGACTACTACGGTGCCCCGACACCGCTGAACCAGTTGGCCTCCTTCCACGCCGCCGACGCACGCATGATGCTCATCACGCCGTTCGACAGGGGATCGACCAACGCCGTCGAGAAGGCCATCCGCGATTCAGATCTGGGCGTGAATCCCAGCACCGACGGCAACGTCATCCGGGTCGTCCTGCCGCAGTTGACCGAGGACCGCCGCAAGGAGTACATCAAGGTGGCCCGGCACAAGGCTGAGGACGCGCGGATCAGTATCCGCAGCGTACGGCGCACGGCCAAAGAGTCGTTGGAGAAGCTCAAGAAGGATGGGGATGTCGGCGAGGACGAGGTCAAGCGCGCGCTGACCCACCTCGAGGAGATCACGCACGAGCAGGTTGCGCACGTCGATGAGATCCTCAAACACAAAGAGGAAGAGCTGCTCGAGGTCTGATGAGCAGCCCCGACGCGGCGTCCGCTCCGCCGTCCACCAGTCGCGCGGGTCGCAACCTCCCGGTGGCGATCGCAGTCGGCCTGGCCCTCGGGGCGATGATCGTGCTGTCGCTGATCTTCAACAAGTACCTGTTCGCCGTGGTCGTGACGGTGGCGATGCTGATCGCCGTATGGGAACTGCACGGAGCCTTTCTGCACAACGACATCCGGGTGGCGCGCAGTCCGCTCTACTTGACCGCGTTGGCGGGACCGACTCTCGCGTATTTGTACGGCGTTCCGGCGCACATCGCAGTGTTCGGGACGTTCGTGGTGGTCGCGCTCGCGTGGCGCATCCGACGCGGTACCGACGGGTTCGTCAAAGACGCAACCGCCTCACTGTTCGTCGGCTTCTATCTGTTGTTCATGGTCGGCTTCGTGATGCTGATGCTCCGCGAGGACGACGGGGTGACCAGGATCGTGGCATTCATTGCGATCACCGTCTGCAACGACGTGGGCGGGTACTTCGCCGGCGTCCTGTTCGGTAAACACCCGATCGCCCCGCAGGTCAGTCCCAAGAAGTCCTGGGAGGGATTCGCCGGGTCGGTGGCGCTGTCGGTGGCCGTGGCGATCCCGATCTTCATCATCGGATTCGATGCCCCGTGGTGGCAAGGTCTGGTCTTCGGGTTGATCATGCCCATCACCGCGACGGTCGGCGACTTCGTGGAGTCCGCTGTGAAGCGCGACCTCGACGTCAAGGACATGTCGAACATCGTTCCCGGGCACGGCGGGCTGATGGACCGGCTCGACTCGCTGATCCCCAATGCGTTCGTCGCCTGGGCCCTGCTCGGTTGGTTCATCGGATGACTTCCTTGCCGTTGGTGATGCAGGCACCGCGCCGTGGCAAGCCCCCGCAGCATCTGTTGGACCTCGACCTCCCCGCGCGCAGGCAGGCCGTCACCGCGCTGGGCAGTGCGGCCTTCCGCGCGGCGCAGTTGAGCCGACAGGTCGTCGTGCGACACGTCGACTCGGTGGACGAATGCACCGACCTCGGTGATGCGGATCGTGAGCGGCTCGCGCCGTTGTTGCCAACCTTGCTGACTGCGTCGAAGGTGCAGACCTGCGACGGGGACGCCACCCGCAAGACGCTGTGGAAGTTGCACGACGGCGCATTGGTCGAATCGGTTCTCATGCGCTACCCGAAGCGGGTCACGCTGTGCCTGTCATCGCAGGCGGGCTGCGGTATGGCATGTCCGTTCTGCGCGACGGGTCAGGGCGGATTGCAGCGCAACTTGAGTGTGGCTGAGATCCTCGAACAGGTCCGGGTGGCTGCCCGCGACGCGCAATCCGGTGTTCTCGGCGACACGGCCCGCTTGTCCAATGTCGTGTTCATGGGTATGGGCGAACCGTTGGCGAACTACAGCACGGTGGTCACGGCGGTCCGCCGGATGATCGCGCAGCCGCTGGAGGGTTTCGGTCTGAGCGCACGCGGGGTCACCGTCTCCACCGTGGGGCTGGTGCCGCAGATCCGGCGTCTGGCCGACGAACAGATGCCGGTCACGCTCGCGGTTTCGCTGCATGCCCCGGATGACGAGCTGCGCAACACGTTGGTCCCCATCAACACCCGCTGGTCGGTGGGCGAGGTGCTGGACTCGGCGTGGGAATACGCAGACAAGACCCGCCGGCGGGTGAGCATCGAGTACGCGCTCATCCGCGACATCAACGACCAGGACTGGCGCGCCGACCTGCTCGGTGATCTGCTGCAGGGCCGTCTCGTGCATGTCAACGTCATCCCGTTGAATCCCACGCCCGGGACTCAGTGGACCGCTTCGTCGCCCGAGCAGGAGGAGTCGTTCGTCGAGCACCTGCGAGCCAAGGGCGTGGCGGTCACCGTGCGTGATACGCGTGGGCGTGAGATCGACGGCGCCTGCGGACAGTTGGCGGCGTCGGAAACGTGATGCCACGCGACGTCGTCATCCTGGGTAGCACCGGGTCAATCGGAACGCAGGCCCTGGACGTGATCCGGCGCAATCCTGGCCGATTCCGGGTGGTCGGGCTCGCGGCTGGCGGCTCGGATGTCGCCGCACTGGCTGCGCAGGTGGACGAGTTCTCCGTGGCGCACGTAGCGGTCGCGGACCCGACTGCGGCCGATGCCCTGACGGCCACCGGCGCCACTGTCCATACGGGTCCGGACGCTGCCACCGAAGTGGCGGGCCTGGACGTCCACACGGTGCTCAACGGCATCACTGGCGCCGTTGGACTGCGACCCACCCTCGCCGCATTGGAAGCCGGGAGCGTTTTGGCACTTGCCAACAAGGAGTCGCTGATCATCGGCGGGCAGTTGGTGACCGCGGTGGCCCGACCCGGACAGATCGTGCCGGTGGACAGCGAGCATTCGGCAATGGCCCAATGTCTGCGTTCGGGACGCGCCGAGGAGGTGCGCAAACTCATCCTCACCGCCAGTGGTGGACCGTTCCGTGGACGCGCGCGCGACCAGTTGCAGTCGGTGACGCTGGAGCAGGCGCTCGCGCATCCGACCTGGGACATGGGCCCGGTGGTCACCATCAACTCGGCCACGCTGATGAACAAGGGACTGGAGTTGATCGAGGCGCATCTGCTCTTCGGGGTACCGCTGGATGCCATCGAGGTGGTCGTGCATCCCCAGTCGATCGTGCATTCCATGGTCGAGTTCGTCGACGGCAGTACCATCGCGCAGGCCAGCCCGCCCGACATGCGGCTGCCGATCGCACTAGGCATGGCCTGGCCGGACAGGGTTCCAGATGCCGCGCCCGCCTGTGACTGGAGTAGCGCGGCGACCTGGGAGTTCTTCCCGCTGGACGATGAGGCCTTCCCGGCGGTCGGGCTCGCCTCCCGAGCGGCTGCGGCCGGCGGCATAGCCCCGGCGGTGCTCAACGCTGCCAACGAACAGGCGGTTGCGGCCTTCCGCGAGGCCCGGATCGGGTTCCTCGGGATCACCGAACTGGTCGATCGGGTGATGCAGGAAACCCTCCCCTCTGGCGCGAACAGGGGGAACCGGGTGACACTGGAAGACGTCCTGGATGCAGACGCCTGGGCACGTGGGCTGGTTCGAGGACTGATCGAGGAGGACGTATGACGCTGATCGGGATTCTCGCGCTGGTCGTGGCGCTGGTCATCTCGATCGCGCTGCACGAGGTCGGCCACATGGTGCCGGCCAAGAAATTCGGGGTCAAGGTCACCCAGTACATGGTCGGCTTCGGCCCCACGATCTGGTCGACGAAGAAGGGTGACACCGAATACGGCGCCAAGGCAGTCCTGCTCGGCGGCTACATCCGGATGATCGGCATGTTCCCTCCCGGCCCCGACGGCAAGATCAAAGCAAGCAGCACCGGCCGGCTCGGGACTCTGATCGAACAGGCCCGCGAGGAGTCCGCGGCCGAGATCATGGAGCCGGGCGACGAGAAGCGGACGTTCTACAACCTCTCCGTGCCGAAGAAGCTCGTGGTGATGCTCGGCGGACCCACCATGAACCTGCTGATCGCCTTGGTCCTGTTCACCGTGGTGTTCGCCGGATTCGGCACACCGACGCCCAGCACAACGGTGTCCACGGTCACCGCGTGTGTTCCGACCGCCGCCGACCCCGAAGGAACCTGCGTGGCGGGGTCGGGGACACCCACCGGTGCCGCTGCGGCCGGGCTGCAAACCGGCGACCAGATCGTGGCCTGGGATGCGGTGCCCGTGTCCGACTGGCCCATCCTCAGCCAGGCCATCCGTGACTCCCAGCCCGGCAACCATGAGGTCACGGTCGTGCGCGACGGCCGTGAGATCACGTTGGAAGTTCCCCTCACCTCCATTGACGGTGCGATGCTCGGCGACGCCGCACAAACTCGCGGATTCTTGGGCGTTTCCCCGGTCGTGGAACTGGAACCGCTGTCGATCTCCGCGGTACCCGGGGAAATGTGGGACATTTCGGTGAGGTCCGGCCAGGCTTTGCTGTCATTCCCAGCCAAGATGGTCGGGTTGACCGAAGCCGCCTTCACCGATCAGGCGCGCGATCCCGAAGGCCCGGTCGGCGTGGTCGGGGTGTCCCGGATCAGCGGTGAGGTAGCCGCGGCCGACGCGCCACCCAGCTGGCGCATCGCGCAATTCCTGGCCATCGTCGCCTCGTTGAACCTGTTCCTGTTCCTGTTCAACCTGCTGCCCGTCCTGCCGCTCGACGGCGGGCATGTGGCCGGCGCGCTGTACGAAGGGGGTCGTCGGCAAGTGGCCCGTTTCCGGGGCCGGCCCGACCCCGGACCGGTCGACGTGGCACGGATGTTACCCGTGGCATACACCGTGGCTTTGGTGCTCGTAGCGATGAGCGTGATCATTCTGTGGGCCGACATCGTCAAGCCGATCCGCCTGGGGTAGGTCGAGGGTTCGGGGAGTCTGGGTTCCGACGCTGCGCGTCCGCCACGAAGTCACGCCCGCGCAACCGTTGGAGTTGGGTACATCCGTTGGAGTCAGGTACATCGGTTGGAGTCCCGCGGTCCGTGCAACTCCAACGCCTGTACCTAAGTCCAACGCCTGTGCCTGACTCCAACGGGGATGGACTTGGAGACCGGATCCCGGCCGTGCCTGCACCCCCGCGCAACCGTTGGAGTTGGGTACATCCGTTGGAGTCAGGTACATCGGTTGGAGTCCCGCGGTCCGTGCGACTCCAACGCGTGTACCTAAGTCCAACGCCCGTGCCTGACTCCAACGGGGATGGACTTGGAGACCGGATCCCGGCCGTGCCTGCAGCCCTCGAACGCTCGTTGGAGTTCTGCCAGCCGCAGTCGAATGCGTGATTGACGTCATGCGCGATACTTGAGATATGACCGTTTCGTTGGGAATGCCTGCTGGACCGCCGCCGACACTGGCACCGCGCAGGAAGACCCGCAAGATCACCCTTCGACACCCGAACCACCCGGTGGAGGTCGGTGGGGATGCGCCGGTGAGCGTGCAATCGATGACCACGACGCTGACTTCTGACGTCAACGCGACGCTGCAGCAGATCGCCGAGCTCACGGCGTCGGGTTGCCAGGTGGTCCGGGTGGCGGTGCCCAGCCAGGACGACGCCGAGGCGCTGCCCATCATCGCCAAGAAGGCGGATATCCCGGTCATCGCCGACATCCACTTCCAGCCCAAGTACGTATTCGCCGCGATCGACGCCGGATGCGCAGGCGTGCGGGTCAACCCCGGCAACATCAAGGCCTTCGACGACCGGGTGGGTGAGATCGCACGCGCCGCCGGTGATGCCGGAGTGCCCATCCGCATCGGGGTCAACGCCGGATCGCTGGACAAACGTCTGCTCGAGAAGTACGGCAAGGCCACCCCGGAAGCGCTGGTGGAAAGTGCCCTGTGGGAGGCGTCGTTGTTCGAGGAACACGACTTCCGCGACATCAAGATTTCCGTGAAGCACCACGATCCGGTGGTCATGGTGCAGGCCTACCGGCAGCTGTCCGCGGCCTGCGATTACCCGTTGCACCTCGGTGTCACCGAAGCGGGCCCGGCCTTCCAGGGGACCATCAAATCCGCGGTCGCCTTCGGGGCGCTGCTGGGCGAGGGGATCGGCGACACGATTCGAGTCTCCCTGTCGGCGCCGCCGGTCGAAGAGGTGAAGGTCGGACTGCAGATCCTCGAATCGCTCAACCTGCGCGAGCGCGGGCTGGAGATCGTCTCCTGTCCGAGTTGTGGCCGGGCGCAAGTGGATGTGTACACGCTGGCCGAGCAGGTCACCGCAGGGCTGCAGGGACTGGAGGTTCCGCTGCGGGTCGCGGTCATGGGATGTGTCGTCAACGGTCCGGGGGAGGCTCGCGAGGCTGATCTCGGCGTGGCCAGCGGCAACGGCAAGGGCCAGATCTTCGTCAAGGGAGAGGTCATCAAGACCGTGCCTGAGGCCGCGATCGTCGAGACGCTGATCGAAGAGGCCATGCGGCTCGCGGAGTCCATGGAAAGTGCAGGCGATCCCACCGTTTCGGTCGGGTGACCGCGTCGGTCCGGCTGCTGGCGGGCGGGGACGCACCCGCCCTGCGGCACCTGTTGCGTTCCGACCCCGTGTCGTACGCGATGGTGTCCGAGCGCACGCAGATGACCGGTATCGGGTCCGCGCTGGGGGCCGAGGTGTGGGGATGGTTCCCCGAAGGACAGCTCAGCGCCGCGCTCTACCTCGGTTCGAACGTGGTCCCCATTGCCGCCGATCTCGAAGCCGCCCACGCCTTCGCCACGCGGGCACGCCTGTCGCCGCGGCGATGCTCGTCGATCGTCGGCCCGGCAGCGGCAGCGCTCGCCTTCTTCGAGCAGGTCGAGCAGTCGTGGGGTCCGGCCCGACTGGTCCGGCCACACCAGCCGATGCTGGTCATCGACACGGGACCGAAGGTGGCCTCGGATCCGCGCGTGCGCCCCGCGACCATGGATGACATCGACCTCCTGTTTCCGGCGTCGGTGGCGATGTTCACCGAGGAACTCGGAGTCAGCCCGTTGACACCCGATGGCGGGGCTGCCTATCGACGCCGGGTCGCCCAACTCATCCGGCAGGGCCGGTCCCTGCTCGTGATCGACGACTCACAGGTGTTGTTCAAGGCCGAAGTAGGGGTGGTCGCCGATGGCGTCGCGCAGATCCAGGGTGTCTGGGTCGACCCGTCGCATCGAGGGCAGCACGTGTCGGAACCGGCGATGGCTGCGGTGGTGAATCTGGCCCAGCAGCACTTCGCACCGACGGTGAGCCTCTACGTCAACGACTTCAACCACGCAGCGCTGGCCTCTTATCGTCGGGTGGGTTTCAAGCAGGTCGGTGAGTTCGCGACGGTGTTGTTCTAGGTTTGCAGCTCGGCCCCGACGCCCGCCAATCCGCCCGTCCTGCCGATCCGCCGGCGGCCGGCGTGTGCGGATGCGAGCGTCGATGAACTCGTGGCCTACGCTTGCACCCGTGCTGAGAATGTCCACGCTGTTCCTGAGAACCCTGCGCGAAGACCCCGCCGACGCAGAAGTCCCGAGCCACCGATTGCTGGTGCGCGCAGGCTTGGTCCGCCGCGTTGCGCCCGGCATCTTCTCGTGGCTGCCGCTGGGTTACCTGGTGTATCGCAACGTCGAGCGCATCGTGCGCGAGGAGATGGACGCAGCCGGCTTCCAGGAGGTCCACTTCCCGGCGCTGCTGCCGCGCGAACCCTACGAGGTGACCGGGCGCTGGACGGAATACGGCGACACCCTCCTGCGCCTGCACGACCGCAAAGGTGGGGACTATCTGCTCGGTCCCACCCACGAGGAAATGTTCACATTGCTGGTCAAGGGGGAGTACTCCTCGTACAAGGATCTGCCCCTGGTGATCTACCAGATCCAGACGAAATACCGCGATGAGGCGCGTCCCCGAGCCGGCATCCTGCGCGGCCGGGAGTTCGTCATGAAGGATTCGTACTCCTTCGACATCGACGATGAGGGCCTGCAGCGGTCGTACGACAGGCACCGTGAGGCGTACATCAAGACATTCGACCGACTCGGCCTCGAGTACGTGATCGTGTCCGCCATGTCCGGGGCGATGGGTGGCTCGGCCAGTGAGGAGTTCCTCGCGCCGTGCGAGTCCGGCGAGGACACGTTCGTGCGTTCCGAGGGCGGGTACGCGGCCAACGTGGAAGCCGTCGTGACTGTCGCGCCGGAGCCCATCGCGCTCGAGGGCCTGCCCGCTGCGCATGTGGAGGACACCCCCGACACCCCGACGATCGAGACACTCGTGGCTGTCGCCAACGCCGAGCACCCGCATCCTGATCGGCCGTGGACGGCAGCAGACACGTTGAAGAACGTCGTTCTGCGTCTCGACTACCCCGATGGCACCTCCCGGCCGCTGATCATCGGCCTGCCGGGGGATCGTGAAGTCGACATGAAACGGCTGGAAGCCCAGGTGGCGCCGGCGGTTCCATCACCGTTCGAGGAGGACGATTTCACCAAGCACCCGGAACTGGTCAAGGGGTACATCGGGCCGCAGGTGCTGGGCAAGGAGTCGCCCTCGGGCATCGAGTATCTGGTCGACCCGAGGGTCGTGCCGGGCACCGCATGGATCACCGGCGCGAACGAACCCGGCCGTCACGTCTTTGATCTGGTGTGTGGGCGCGATTTCACTTTCGACGGCACGATCGAGGCCGCCGAGGTGCGCGATGGCGACCCGGCACCCGATGGTTCGGGACCCTTGCACAGCGCGCGCGGCATCGAGATCGGGCACATCTTCCAGCTCGGGCGCAAGTACGCTGAGGCACTCGACCTGAAGGTTCTCGACGTCAACGGCAAGTCCCGGGTCGTCACGATGGGCTCATACGGCATCGGGGTGTCCCGGGCAGTGGCCGCAATCGCCGAACAGCACCACGACGACAAGGGTCTGATCTGGCCGCGCGAGGTCGCCCCTGCGGATGTGCACATCGTGGCCACCGGCAAGGACCCGGCCGTTTTCAGTACCGCGGAGGAACTGGCCCTGGCATTGGAGGACGCGGGTCTGCGGGTCCTGTACGACGATCGCAAGGCCTCACCGGGGGTGAAGTTCAACGACTCCGAACTGCTCGGTGTGCCGACGATCGTGGTCGTGGGCAAACGCCTGGTCGACGGCATGGTCGAGATCAAGGACCGGGCCAGTGGGCAGCGCGAGGAAGTGCCGGTTGCCGCTGCGGTGGCCGAAGTGCTGAAGGCCTGCGGACGGTAGCGCGGTCAGCCGACGGGGACCGTGACTTGGCGGGCGTCTTCTGAGTGCTCACCCCGACCGCATGGGCGTGGTTGAAGCGGCACGACCGGGCGGCTCAAGGTGCCGCGTTGTTGGGGCCGGGGCGGCGGCATGTCCGGCCTCACAGCCGTGAGAGTTAGGTACGTGCGTTGGAGATCGGTACGGACGTTGGAGATCCCGCGGGGCGTGCAACTCCAACGGCTGTGCGTTTGTCCAACGGTTGTACGTAACTCCAACGCCTAGAACCAGGCGCCCCCGCAAGCGCGTCAGGATCGCTCTACGCGCCGGGGCAACCAGGTCAGCCGCATTCCCGCCGGACCGAGACCCGGGATCAACCACCGACCTGCACGGCCAGGATCTGGTCGTCGCCGGACTTCGGCTCACCGCGGCCGTCGGTGTTGTTCGTCATCACCCACAGGCCCCCGTCGGGACCGGCGACCACATCGCGCAGACGGCCCAGCTCCCCGTCGAACCATGCCGTCGGCTCACCGGCGGTCGTGCCGTCGAGGGGTACCTGGTACAAAGCCTGCCCGGCCAGGGCAGCCACCCAAGCCGAACCGTCGACGATGGCCAGACCACTGGGCGACGCCGTGGAGGTGGGTGACCACGTGGCCTTGGGGTTCGTCATCCCCGGGACGTCGCAGTCACCCTCGCAGCGCGGCCAGCCGTAGTTCTTGCCTGGCTCGATCAGGTTCAGCGCATCGACGTCCTGCTGCCCGAATTCGGTGGCCCACAGGCGCCCGTCGCTGTCCCATGCCAGGCCCTGCACGTTGCGGTGGCCCCAGGACCAAACGGGGGAGTCGGGGTCCGGGTTGTCCGGGGCGGGCTTTCCGGAGGCCTTGATGCGCAGAATCTTCCCGGCCAAGGAAGTGCGGTCCTGCGCCAGTTCGGGTTGCCCGACCTCGCCGGTGGTCACATACAGGTAGCCGTCGGGTCCGAACGCGATGCGGCCGCCGTCGTGAATGGGTCCCTTCGGGATGCCGGTCAGAACCGGTTGTTCGTTGCTCAGGGTCGTGCCGTCGAAGTCGAAGACCACCACGCGGTTGTCGGTCGCTGAGGTGTAGTACGCGAAAACCTTGTCATCGTCCGGCGCCCGCATCGCCAGGCCGAGCAGTCCACCTTCACCTTGGGCCAGAACCTCCGGGATACTGCCGGCCACTGACGTGTTTCCGCCGCTGAGCAGCAGGATGTTGGCGCTGTTGCGCTCGCTGATCAAGGCCTTGTCGTTAGACAAGGGGATCACGCTCCACGGGGCGGCGAGATTATCCGCCACGGTCCCGGTGATCGTTGGTTCGATCGTCGAGTTGGGGGTCGCGGTCGGCGACTCCTGTGGACTCGTCTGGGAGGTGCTTTCGTCGCCGCCGCAGCCGGACAACACCGCAAGGCAGAATGCTGCCGCCAGGAACCGTCGCATACCTACACCCTTGACACCCACGGGGCTTCTGTCAAAAGGAAGTGTCTATGACGGCGCCGACGGAGCAGCTAGATCCGTCGGCCAGGGGAACGCTTGCCCGGGTGCCCCCCACGACTGAGCCCGCAGTGCGCAGTCACGGACCTCACGCACTGCCCGACGACGCCGTTGCGGTTCCTCGAACTGTTCGGCGATCAGCTCGGTGTACAGCGGGATCAAGCGCAATTCGACCAGGGCCAGCAGCTCACGCGCCTGCCGGTCGCTGTTGACTGGTCCGGGCAGTGTGTAGGCGGCGGCCGGTGGGGCAGGCTGCTCATCGTCATCGAGCAGCCATTGCCGCAGGGTGTCGCGCACGGTCCGATGGACGGACAAGTGAAGCAGTGCCACGTCTTGGTCTGCGGTCAGTCGTCCACCGGCGCGACCGTAGGCGTAAATCGCCGCGTACTCGCCGGCCAGAGCGGCCTGTATCGCCGTGCTCACAGCGCCTCCAGGTCGACCACGTGTTGCGCCTCCGATGCGGCGATCAGCGCGAGGATCTGTGCCTGGTCGGCGTCGGGCGATGTGGCGGCGGCGTCGCTGCGGATTCGGGAGGCCCGGCGCTCGGCGCGGATCAGGACTCGGCGACTGGAGTTGGCATCGACCGGCGCGGGTGGGGGCTGCTGCCAGCCGAGCGCGACCAAGTGTTCGACATGCTCGTCGCGCAGGCGCTGGTACACGACCGTGGCGCGGGGACCGGCCGATAGCAGCGCCGCGTCGTAGGCGGCGATCAGGGCCAGTTCGTCGGCCTGCTGGGAATCGGGGGTGGGCTGCGGTGCCGGTTGTCCTTGCTCATCGGTACCGCATGCAGGCAGCACCGTGGTGGTGAGTGCTGCCAAGGCCCCCAGTTGAAGCACCCGTCGCCGGTCGATCATGAACCGCAGACTACGCGCGCGTAATCTGGGAGGTCGGCAGGGAGGCTGACATGGCGGACGTACGGGAAACACAAGTGGCGGAACTGGTTGCCCCGATCGTTTCGCCCAAAGGGGTGGACGTCGAGTACGTGACCTTGCGCCCTGCGGGGCGTCGCACGGTGGTGGTCATCGCGTTGGATGCTGATGGCGGCATCACGCTGGATGACGTGGCCGAATACTCTCGCGACATCTCCGAGGCGCTCGACGAAGCCGACGTGATGGGCGACGCGCCCTACACCCTCGAAGTCACCTCGCCGGGGGTGCACCGGCCACTGACCCTCCCGCGGCACTGGCGCCGGGCCGCAACCCGACTGGTTAGAGTGCAGATGGCGGACGGCACCACCGTCGAGGGCCGGATCCAGGACAGTGACGACACACATGTCGACATCGAGGTATCAGGCGCCACGCGCCACATCGCGATGGCCGACATCGACAAGGCCGTGGTGCAGGTCGAGTTCCCTAAGGAGACTGGCTGATGGATATCGACATGGCGACGCTCAAGGCGGTCGTGGTCGACAAGGGCCTCAGCCTGCAGACCGTCGTGGGCAGCATCGAACAGGCACTGCTGGCCGCCTACCACCACACGGAGGGCCACCAGCAGCAGGCGCGCGTCGAACTCGACCGCAAGACCGGGCATGTGACGGTCTGGGCGGCAGAACTAGACGACCAGGGCCTAAAGGTTGGCGAGTACGACGACACCCCGGCCGACTTCGGTCGGATCGCCGCCACCGTCGCCAAGCAGGTCCTCATGCAGCGCCTGCGCGAAGCCACCGACGACGTGACCTTCGAGGAGTTCGCAGCGCGCGAGGGTGACCTGGTGTCCGGCGTCATCCAACAGGGCAGTGACCCGCGACTGGTGTACGTCAACCTTGGTTCGGTGGAAGGGATCATTCCGCCGTCCGAGCAGGTCCCGACCGAGTCCTACAAGCACGGCGAGCGCATCCGTTGTTATGTCGTCACGGTCCGGCGCGCGGCCAAGGGGTCTGCGGTCACTTTGTCCCGCACCCACCCGGACCTGGTCCGGCGGCTGTTCGCGATGGAGTCGCCGGAGGTGGCAGAGGGCGTCGTGGAGATCGCCGGGCTGGCGCGCGAGGCTGGTTACCGGACGAAGATCGCTGTGCGGGCGATGGCGCCGCAGGTGAATGCGAAGGGTGCGTGCATCGGCCCGATGGGTCAGCGGGTTCGCGCCGTGACCTCCGAACTGCAGGGCGAGAAGATCGACATCGTCGACTGGGACGAGGATCCGGCAGGCTTCATCGCTGCCGCACTGTCGCCGGCGCGGGTACAGGCCGTGCAGATCGTCGACGAGGCCGCCCGCTCCGCAAAGGTGATCGTGCCCGACTACCAGTTGTCCCTGGCCATCGGCAAGGAAGGCCAGAACGCGCGTCTGGCCGCACGTTTGACCGGCTGGCGCCTGGATATCCACCCGGACACGGAGGGCTAGGGCTGCGCACGCGTTCAGGCAACGGGCCATTTCGCCGGTGTTCCCGTGTCCTTGAGCCGCCGCGCCAGGACCCCGGAGTCCAACTACGGCCAACGTGCTGTCGGGTGGTTGACCCCGCACGCTAGACTGGTCAAGGATTGCCGCGATGAACATCCAGGGTGTCGACAGGTCAGCTGCTTCTGCACGCTCCCCGAGACTGCCGGTACGCACGTGTGTGGGGTGCCGGACCAGGGACCATCAAGGCGATCTGCTCAGAGTCGCTCTTGTGACGGGCCGGGTGGTACCGGATCCGGAACGGGGGCACTCCGGTCGCGGTGCCTACGTACACCCCTCGCGGGAGTGCGTCACGGCTGCTATCGCCCGCAAGGCGTTCGGCAGGGCATTCCGCACCGGTGGACCGCTGGATCCCCGTGATCTGGTGGCCTTCTGCAGCGCCAATGACCGAACCGAAAGTTGGGAGCGTCGGGATGACAACCCGATGAGCAGTCAGCGATGAAAGCGCCGACAGACAACTAGGTCCGGCAGTATGCCCGGGCCAGACAGGAGAAAAGTGGCCAAGGTCCGGGTCTATGAACTCGCTCGTGAGTTGGGCGTGGAGAGCAAGGCTCTCATCTCGCAAC
The DNA here is from genome assembly GCA_016719135.1 of Micrococcales bacterium. Classification (GTDB taxonomy): domain Bacteria; phylum Actinomycetota; class Actinomycetes; order S36-B12; family UBA10799; genus JADKAV01. Next base: position 53,440 of record JADKAV010000028.1, read on the forward strand.
TCAACGACATGGGGGAGTTCGTCAAGTCCGCCTCATCAACCATCGAAGCGCCGGTCGTGCGTCGACTGCGGGATTCCGCGAAGTCCGCCCCGGCCGAACCAGCACCACCGGAGCCGGCCAAGAAGGCCACTTCCGGGCCCAAGCCGGCCCCGCGGCCGGTGAAGAAGACCGTGCCGGCGCCGGAACCGGCGGCAGAGCCAGCCGCTCCGGCCGCCAAACCTGCCCCGGCGTCCGCGCCAGCTCCAGCCCCAGCCCCGGCCCCCGCGCCGAGCCCGGCTGCCAAACCCGCGCCGGCTCCCGGTCCGCGTCCGGCTGCACCCAAACCAGGTCCGCGCCCGGGCAACAACCCCTTCGGGGCTCCGGCGCCGCGTCCCGGCAACAACCCATTCGGCTCGCCCGCGCCCCGACCGGGCAACAACCCATTCAGCGGTGCGGCCCCGGCCGCACGCGGCGGCGTGCCCGGTGCGCCTCGCCCCAACCCGGGGATGATGCCCCCTCGCCCGCGTCCCGCCCCCGCCCGACCCGGTGGTCCGGGACGTCCGGGAGGCCCAGGTGGTCGAGGCAGGCCGGGCGGTCCCGGTGGCGGTCGCCCCGGCGGTCCCGGCGGCTTCGGTGGACGTCCTGGCGGTCCCGGCGCCGGCACCGGTCGTCCTGGCGGTCCCGGCGGCGGCACCGGTCGTCCCGGTGGTCCCGGCGGTGGCACCGGTCGTCCCGGTGGTCCCGGCGGTGGTCCTGGTGGTGGTGGTCGTCCAGGTGGTCCCGGTGGCGGCTTTGGCGGTCGTCCCGGTGGTCCCGGCGGCCGCGGTCGTCCCGGCGGCAAGTCGCGGGCTCGCAAGAGCAAGCGCGCCAAGCGCCAAGAGTTCGACAACATGGAGGCCCCGACGATCGGCGGCGTGCGGATCCCGCGCGGCGACGGTCGTAAGGTCCGGTTGCCGCGTGGGGCCACGCTGACCGACTTCGCCGATAAGATCGATGCGAACCCCGGTTCCCTGGTTCAGGCGCTCATCAGCCTGGGCGAGATGGCCACGGCCACGCAGTCACTGTCCGACGACACCTTGATGCTGCTCGGTTCGGAGTTGAACTTCGCGGTCGAGGTCGTGTCCCCCGAGGACGAAGATCGCGAACTGCTGGAGAGTTTCCACCTGGAGTTCGGCGAGGACGAGGGTGGTGAGGAGGCCCTCGAGCAGCGCCCGCCGGTGGTGACGGTCATGGGTCACGTCGACCACGGAAAGACGAGACTGCTCGACGCGGTGCGTCACACGAATCAGGTCGCACGCGAGGCGGGCGGCATCACCCAGCACATCGGCGCCTACCAGATCCAGGCCGAGTTCGACGGTGTCGAACGGGCGATCACGTTCATCGACACCCCCGGTCACGAGGCGTTCACCGCCATGCGTGCCCGTGGCGCGAAGGTGACCGACATCGCGGTGCTGGTTGTGGCCGCCGATGACGGCGTCAAGCCGCAGACGATCGAGGCGCTCAACCACGCGCAGGCCGCCGACGTACCGATCGTGGTCGCGGTCAACAAGATCGACAAGGAGGGCGCCGATCCGCAGAAGGTTCGCGGGCAGCTCACCGAGTACGGACTGGTGGCCGAGGAGTTCGGCGGCGACACCATGTTCGTCGACGTGTCGGCCAAGGCCGAGATCGGAATTCCGGAGCTTCTGGAAGCCGTCGTGCTCACCGCTGATGCGTCATTGGACCTGCGGGCCAACCCCGAGCAGGACGCCCAGGGTGTGGCCATCGAGGCGCACCTGGACAAGGGTCGCGGCCCGGTGGCCACGGTCCTGGTGCAGCGCGGGACGCTCAAGCACGGCGAGAGCATCGTGATCGGCGAGGCGCACGGACGCGTCCGCGCGATGCTCGACGAGAACGGCAATCCGGTCGACGTGGCATTGCCATCGCGACCGGTGCAGGTGCTCGGCCTGACCGCGGTTCCCGACGCCGGCGACACGTTCCTGGTCGTCAGCGAGGACCGCATCGCCCGTCAGATCGCCAACATCCGGCAGGCCCGTGAGCGCAACGCCGAACTGGCCGCACGTCGTGGCCGGCGCACGCTCGAGGACATCCTGCAGGGCTTGGAGAAGGGCGAAACCGGCACGCTGAACCTGATCATCAAGGGTGACGTGTCCGGTTCGGTCGAGGCTCTTGAGGATGCGTTGCTGAAGCTGGATGTCGGCGACGAGGTCGACCTGCGCGTCATCCACCGCGGGGTGGGTGCCATCACGCAGAACGACGTGAACCTGGCCACTGTGGACAGCGCGATCATCATCGGCTTCAACGTCCGCACCGCCGAACGCGTGGCCGAACTGGCTGAACGAGAAGGTGTGGACATCCGCTACCACTCGATCATCTACGCGGCCATCGAGGAGGTCGAGCAGGCGCTCAAGGGCATGCTCAAGCCGATCTACGAGGAAGCCGCCCTGGGTTCTGCGGAGATCCGCGAGGTGTTCCGCTCGAGCAAGGCCGGCAACATCGCCGGCGCCCTGGTGCGGTCGGGAACCATCCGCCGCAACTCCAAGGCGCGGGTCATCCGCGACGGTGTCGTCGTGGCGGACAACCTGACGATCGACTCGCTCAAGCGGTTCAAGGACGACGCCACCGAGGTGAAGGAGGGCTACGAGTGCGGTATCGGACTCGGGTCCTTCAACGACATCAAGGTGGACGACGTCATCGAGACCTTCGAAATGCGCGAGAAGCCGCGCTGAGCGGCGGGCACGCGTGTACGCAGGAGTCATGTCCGTGGACGTGTTGCTGCATTCCCGCTCCTTGAAGGAGAAGCGGGCAGTGGTCCGTCCCCTGATCGCCCACCTGCGCCGGGAGTTCGGGGTGACGGCTGCCGAAGCCGGACACCTGGACCTGGTGGGCAGGACACAGGTGGGAATCGCGGTGGTCGCGCCGGACATGGCGCACTGCCGCGATGTCCTGGACACGTGTCAGAGGTGGGTGGAGTCCGAACCTCACGTCGAGTTCGTCGATGCCCGCCGTACTTATGTCAGTGATGAGGAGTTCTGATGTCCGAACAACGTGCCCGACGCCTCGCCGAGCGCATCCAGGTGATCGTGGCCGAGATGCTGGAACGACGTATCAAGGACCCGCGGCTCGGGTTCATGACGGTCACCGGTGTGCGCGTGACCGGCGACCTGCGCGAAGCCACCGTTTTCTACACCGTGCTCGGCGATTCGCTGGAGCGGGAGGCGAGCGCCGCGGCACTTGCCTCCGCGACCGGTGTCATCCGCAGCGAAGTCGGCAAGCAGACCGGGATCAAGTTCACGCCCACTCTGGCTTTCGTCGCCGATGCGGTGCCGGAGAACGCCGCCCATATCGAGGACCTGCTGCGGGAGGCCCGTGAGCGCGACGCGGAGTTGGCCGGAATGGCTTCCGGGGCGACTTTCGCCGGCGATCCGGATCCCTACAAGTCCGACGACGACGAGCCGAGGAATCCGCCGAGGACGAGCCCACCTCATGAGTCACCGCTGGGCGCCGGTCCTGGCCGCCCTGGCCGGTGCCGTCGCGTGTCTTGCTGGTGGGCCACGTCAATCCGGATGCGGACGCCCTTGGCTCAGCGCTGGCGACCGGCATGGCCCTGCACACTCTCGACCGCGATGTCCAGGTGACGTTCCCCGACGAGCCTTTCGAGGTTCCTGCCGGGTTGCGCTTCCTGCCCGGTCAGGACCTTGCGGTCGCGCCCGAATCGGTGAGCGCACCGGACGTGGTCATCTCGATGGATGCTTCCTCAGGGGATCGGATCGGGCGGTTGCTGCCGGTCGGCCAGGCCGCGAGGACATTCATCGCAGTGGACCATCACGCCAGTTTCGTTCCTTTTGCCGGGATCAACGTGGCCGATGCCGACGTGCCGGCCACCGGCATCCTGGCCCTTGAACTGATCGATGAACTCGGGGTCGACCTGACTGCGGACATTGCCGCGTGCCTGTACGCCGCGATCAGTTCCGACACCGGTTCCTTCCGGTATGCCGCCACAACTCCCGACACCCTTCGGGTGGCCGCGAGGCTGATGGAAACCGGCATCGACTTCGCCGGTCTCGCCCGCACGATGTTCGACACCAAGTCGATGGGATTCCTCGCGCTGCAGGCCGAGGCCATCAACTCGCTGGAACTGATGCAGGTTGGTGGACGCTGGGTCGCGGTGGCCCGGATCGGTATCGCCGAGCGCGAGCGCCACGGCGTGGCGTTCACCGCGGTGGAGTCCCTGATCGACGTCGTCCGCACGGTCGACGAAGCGGACATCGCGGTCGTCCTGAAGCAGGATGACACTGGGGTGTGGCGGGTTTCGACCCGGTCGAATGGGGCGGTGGACGTCGGAGCGGTGTGCACTTCATTGGGCGGTGGCGGTCACCGGATGGCGGCGGGTTTCACCGGGTCCCACGATGCGGATGCCACTCTGGCTTCATTGCTGGTGGCCTTAGCGTGAGGTCAGTTCGCCTCCTTCGGGCTCGACTGTTGCACCGTTGCTGGTTCGAGGGGTCGAATCCCGCAACCGCGCAACACTCGGCACTCAGCGGGGGCCACAGGGGCCACAGTACGGCCCGCGGCCGTGATCTCCGGTTTCGCGCTGATCGACAAGCCGCAGGGCTGGACCAGTCACGATGTGGTCGGCCGGCTGCGGCGGCTCTACGGCCAGCGCCGCGTTGGTCACGCCGGGACGCTGGATCCGATGGCAACCGGGGTGCTCGTGGTCGGTCTGGGCCACGCCACCCGGCTGCTGCGTTTCGTGCAAGGCCAGCCCAAGACCTACGAGGCCACGATCAGGCTCGGCGTTGGAACGCTGACCGATGATGCCGAAGGTGAGGTCGTGGCAACCCCCGGATGGGAATGGGATCCGGCAGGACTGTCCGCGGCGATCACCGCACTGACCGGAGAGATCCAGCAGGTGCCCAGCGCGGTCTCCGCGATCAAAGTCGATGGAGTGCGTTCGTATGCGCGGGTGCGTGCCGGCGAGGAGGTCGAACTCCAGCCCCGGCCGGTCAGCGTCTACCGCTTCGAGATGCTCGGGTCGCCTCGTCTCGAGGACCACGCGGTGGACATCGACGTCGTCGTGGACTGCAGCTCCGGCACCTACATCCGTGCGCTGGCTCGGGACCTTGGTGCGGCCGTGGGCAGCGCAGGCCATCTCATTGCTCTTCGACGGACAGCGATCGGCCCGATCGGGGTGGGGGAGTGCGCGGAGTTGGGCGAGGAGCCGCCGCCGGTCTCATCCACACAGACCGTCGTGTCCAGGCTGATGCCCGCGGTGACGGTTGACGACGACGTGGCCTCGGCGCTGCGAAACGGGCGCCAAATCACACTCGACGAACCCGATGGCACGTATGTGGTGATGGATCCGGATGGCACCTGGGTGTCGGTGGTCAGCATCGAGGAGGCGCGAACCCGCATCGAGGTCAACGCCCCCCCCAGCCGGGTCGGACGGCCCGTCTGGCGCGTGACGACGTTGGCGCGTGTGTGTTCTCAACCTCGTGCGTCCTCGTGGGAGCCATACCGGATGCGGTCAGCCACCCGTAGCGGTGGGCATCATCAACGCCGGGTCAGGGTCTGAGAGGGTAGACCTCGTGGAATCAGTGGTGACGATCGGTGTCTTCGACGGTGTCCATCTCGGCCACCAGGCGCTGATCGGACACTGCGTTGAAATCGCTCGCGCCAACGGTCTGCGCTCGATCGCGGTCACTTTCGATCCGAATCCCCTGGAAGTCCTGCGCCCGGACGTCGCTCCCACCAGACTGTGCGAGATCGACCGTCGGGTGGACCTGATCCGAGCGCTGGGCATCGACCAGGTTGAGGTGCTGGCGTTCGATCCGGACATGGCAGCGATGAGTGCTCAGCAGTTCGTGGAGGATGTGTTGCTGAAGCGGCTCAAGGCCGAACACGTCGTCATCGGACACGGCTTCCGCTTCGGCCACAAGGCCGCGGGCTCGGCGGACACGTTGCGTTCCGGTGGCCTGAGCGTCGACGAATACTCCCTGGTGGGCGACCAGCAGCCGGTCTCCTCCACCCGGATTCGGTCGGCGGTGGCCGCCGGCGACGTCGTCCTGGCCGCGGGCATGCTCGGCCGCAGCCCCGAGGTGGAAGGTGTCGTGGAAGCCGGTCAGAAGCGAGGACGGGACCTCGGGTTCCCCACCGCGAACATCGCACATCACCGGCTGGCCGCGGTACCCGCGGACGGGGTGTACGCGGGCACGGCCACGGTCGGCGATCGGTCGTACATCGCCGCCATCAGCGTGGGCACGAACCCCACTTTCGAGGGCGTGCGGCGGACCGTCGAGGCGTACCTGCTCGACTTCGACGGCGATCTGTACGGCCAGCGTCTGCGGGTCGGATTCACCGCGCGCCTGCGGGACACGCTGGCCTTCGGCGGCGTCGAGCAGTTGGTGGCCCAGATGGAGGCTGACGTTGCTCACACGCGCCGGGTCATGACGTGAGCTGACGGGTCCTCCTCGCATCGGAGTCGTACGGCCGTCCTTTCGACTCCCAATCCCGGTTCGACTCCCCGCTGCCGTTCCGGCGAGTGCACGGATGCTGTGCTAGGAGCCCGCTTCGGGTCCGCACACCCCGAGAAGCAGCACATTTCTAGTCAGTACGAGGTTTGCGGGATCCGGCCCTCATCAGGCCAAATCCGTTCTGGTGCGGGTCGGGTGTCGCGTGGTCCAGGTCGGTGCCCCAAAGCGCACCTGGGAGCGGGCGAACTCCTCCGAGTCAGGTACGTTGCCTGCTGAGATTCGCTCACGGCACGCTCGAGGCAGGTTGAGATGCCCCGGTGGACCAGCCGAATTCCGTGATCCATATCGGCATGGTGAGCCGCCAGTCCGACTCCCCGCTCCAGGACCGGGTGGTCAACCCGGTCCGCACCCCACCGTGCCATGTCGGCGGCGGTCCACCGGTCAGAGCCGGACCCTGCCTCTCACCGCACCCGAAATACCCCACCCGCTACACTGGGACCACGGCTACTGAACGGACGCTCGGTAGCCGCCATGTTTTGCGTCCGCGTAGATCCAAGGAACATCAATGGATACTGCCACCAAGCAGAAGATCATCGGCGAGTACGCCACGGCTGACGGCGACACCGGCAGCCCCGAGGTTCAGGTAGCTCTTCTGAGCCACCGGATCTCCCACCTCACCGAACACCTCAAAGAGCACAAGCACGATCACCACAGCCGCCGCGGACTGCTGCTGCTCGTTGGTCGTCGTCGCCGACTGCTCGACTACCTGGCCCGCACCGACATCGAGCGCTACCGTGCGCTGATCGCGCGGCTGGGTATCCGTCGATAACCTGATCGGGGGGAGTGGCGCAGGCTGCTCCCCCCGAGTCTTACCACCCAACGGGGCCGCATTGCACGCCTCGGTCCTCGGTGGTGATGGCCCGCACTGCGGACCATCTCGATCGAAGACCGGCGCCTGCGGCCCCCTCAACAAAAGGAGGGCCCATGGAGGGTTCCAACATTGAAAGCGCCGAGACCGTTCTGGACAACGGTCCGTTCGGCACCCGCACCATCCGATTCGAGACCGGGCGCCTAGCGCGCCAAGCGGCCGGCTCGGCCGTCGCCTACCTCGACGGCGACACCATGTTGCTGTCGGCGACCACCGCCGGCAAGCACCCCAAAGAGCAGTTCGACTTCTTCCCCTTGACTGTCGACGTCGAGGAGCGGATGTACGCAGCCGGGCGCATCCCCGGTTCGTTCTTCCGCCGTGAAGGCCGCCCCAGCGAGGACGCGATCCTGACCTGCCGCCTCATCGACCGGCCGCTGCGCCCGACGTTCGTCAAGGGCCTGCGCAACGAGGTCCAGGTCGTCATCACCATCCAGTCGCTGAATCCGGATCACCCCTACGACGTGCTGGCGATCAACGCCGCGTCGATGTCGACCCAGCTGTCCGGCTTGCCGTTCAGCGGCCCGATCGGCGCCGTGCGTGTGGCACTCATCGGTGAGCGCTGGGTTGCGTTCCCCAGTCACTCGCAGCTCGAAGAGGCCGTGTTCGACATGGTCGTCGCGGGCCGTGTGGTCGGTGACGACGTGGCCATCATGATGGTCGAGGCCGAGGCGACCGAGTCCGCGGTGGAGTTGGTGCGCGGAGGTTCGCCGGCCCCGACCGAGACCGTCGTCTCGGAGGGTCTGGATGCGGCCAAGCCGTTCATCCGCCAGCTGTGCGAGGCGCAGTCCGACCTCGCGGGCGTGCGGGCAAGGAGACCCACGAGTTCCGGTATTCCTGGAGTTCAGGACGACGCGTACGAGGCCGTCGAAGCCGCGACCAGCGACAAGTTGGCCCAGGCGCTGACGATCGTCGACAAGCAGGAGCGTGAGACCGCCCTTGACGCGATCAAGGCCGGCGTCTCCGAAGCAGCTCGCCGAGCAGTTCGAAGGCCGTGAGAAGGGGAGATCGGCGGGGCCCTGCGTGCGGTCACTAAGAAGCAGATGCGTCAGCGCATCCTGCGCGATCACGTCCGCATCGACGGCCGTGGGCTGTCGGACATCCGCGCACTGTCTGCCGAGGTCGACGTGATCCCGCGGGCACACGGTTCGGCATTGTTCGAGCGCGGCGAGACCCAGATCCTGGGCGTCACCACGCTGAACATGTTGCGCATGGAACAGCAGTTGGACACGTTGAGCCCCATGACGCGCAAGCGCTACATGCACAACTACAACTTCCCGCCGTACTCGACTGGTGAGACTGGTCGAGTGGGAAGCCCGAAGCGCCGCGAAATCGGCCACGGAGCACTGGCCGAGCGGGCGCTGGTTCCCGTGCTGCCCAGTCGTGAAGACTTCCCGTACGCGATCCGTCAGGTGTCCGAGGCCCTCGGGTCCAACGGATCCACCTCGATGGGTTCGGTGTGTGCCTCCACGCTGGCACTGCTCAACGCCGGTGTGCCCCTGAAGGCGCCGGTCGCGGGTATCGCCATGGGCCTTGTCTCCGACAACGTGGATGGGAGATGCAGTACGTCGCGCTGACCGACATCCTGGGTGCAGAGGACGCCTTCGGCGACATGGACTTCAAGGTTGCCGGCACGCGCGAGTTCGTCACTGCGCTGCAACTGGACACCAAGCTCGATGGCATTCCGGCCAGCGTGTTGGCGGGTGCCCTGGAGCAAGCCCGCGACGCCCGCATGACCATCCTGGACGTCATGTCCGAGGCCATCGACGGCCCCGACGAGATGAACGCCCTGGCACCGCGGGTCATCTCGATCACGGTTCCGGTCGACAAGATCGGTGCGGTGATCGGGCCGAAGGGTCAGATCATCAACCAGATCCAGGACGACACCGGCGCCGACATCACGATCGAGGATGACGGCACCATCTATATCGGTGCGACCAACGGTGACGCCGCCGAGCAGGCACGCGCCATGATCAACGGCATCGCGAACCCGCAGATGCCCGAGATCGGCGAGCGCTACCTCGGCACAGTCGTGAAGACGACCAACTTCGGCGCGTTCGTGTCGCTGGTCCCCGGTAAGGACGGACTGCTGCACATCAGCGAGGTGAAGAAACTGGTCGGTGGCAAGCGGATCGAGAGTGTGGACGACGTCGTGAAGGTCGGCGACAAGATCCGGGTCGAGATCAAGGACATCGACGACCGCGGCAAGCTGAGCCTGGCGCCGGTACTCGACGAGGCTGAGGAGTCAGACTCCGAGTGAGCCCCCGCTCCCAGGTGGTTCTGCGCGACCCCGGGGGGATCACGGTGCACCGCACTGACGATTCCCTCAGGGCCTCGTGTCTACACCGGTCATCCCGGCCGTCCGGTCGGTCACGATGGGTGTGTGGGTGCCGGTCGGTTCGCGGCGTCAAGCCCCGTCGACCTCTGGCGCCGCACTTCCTCGGATCACCTGCTGTTCAAGGGCACGGAACGCCGGTCGGCGCTGGACATCGCCGCCGCCGTGGAAAGTGTTGGCGGCGAGATCAATGCCTTCACCACGAAGGAATACACCTGCTACCACGTGCGGTTGCTCGACGAGCACCTCGATGTGGCCGTGGATGTGCTCGCCGACATGCTGGGGCAGTCCCTGCTCCGGGCCTCCGACATCGAATCCGAGCGTGCCGTGGTGCTCGAGAGATCGCGATGAGCGAGGACGTCGCTCGACCTCGCTCGCACCGAACTCGGGCCCGCCTGTTCGCTGGACATCCGCTCGGAACTTCGGTGGCGGGTACGGTCGACACTGTCATTTCGATGGTCGGCGCTTCCATCAAGCGGCACTACCGGCGTTACTACACCCCGGACAACTATGTGATCACCGCGGTGGGCAGTGCTTCACACCGCCGCGTCGTGTCGCTGGTGCAAGCAGGGCCTTCAGCCAGTCGGAGGCGCCGGTGCGCCCACCCAAACAGAGCCCCCGCGCTGCCAAGCCGTCCCGCCGCACGTCTCGCGGGCTTTTGAACAGATCCAACCTCTTGCGCGGTTACCCTGGTATCGCCCGAAACGAGGCCGCCGTTACGCCATGGCGGTTCACCGATCCTCGGCGGCGGAATGTCCAGTCGGCTGTTCCAGGAAGTGCGCGAACGTCGCGTGGTCTGGCGTACACCGTCGCCGCGTTCCGCTCCAGCTACAGCGACGCCAGGATCTTCGGCGTGCACGGCTGCGCCCCGGAAAACTGGATCAGACCCGCGGGTCATCGATACCGTCCTGCTGAAGCCCGCCGGCATCTCCGAGGAAGAGGTCGCAGCTGCGAAGAACCAGGTCAAGGGCCAGATGGTCCTGGATCTCGAGGATCCGGGTATGCGTCTGATGCGTCTCGGAACCCGGGCTCTGTTCGGGGAGAGAATCATCGCGCTGAACGAGGGGCTTAAGAAAGTCGAGGCCGTGAGCGCTGTCGAAGTGACTGACCTGGCGCAGGAGATTCTCTCTGGTCCGGCGGTGGACGTCGTCGTCGGTCCGCAGCGGTAGGTATGGGAGGCGCAACCATGATCCAGGTAGGCGTGGTCGGTGCGGCCGGCCGCATGGGACGCACGGTGTGCGAGGCGGTGACGGACGCTGACGGCATGCAGGTGTCGGCGCGGGTGGATCTCGGGGAATCCATGGATCTGCTCGACAAGTGCGACGTGGTCGTGGACTTCACCGCACCCGATGTCGTGATGACCACCCTTGAACATTGCATCCCCAAGGGCATTCACGTAGTCGTCGGGACGAGTGGCTTTAACGCGGCGCGGTTGGCCGAGGTCGAGTCGATGCTCGAAGGTTCCGGCGCGGGGTCCTGGTCGCGCCGAACTTCAGCATCGGGGCGGTGCTCATGATGCGTTTCGCCGCAGTCGCCGCCCCGTTCTTCGAATCCGTGGAAATCATCGAGATGCACCACCCGGACAAGGTGGATGCGCCGTCGGGGACTGCCGTACGGACCGCCGAACTCATCGCCCGAAGCCCGACAGGGACGCACCTCCCCGGATGCCACCACGCAGACTTTGCCCGGCGCCCGCAGGCATCGGTTGATGACGTCACGGTGCATTCGGTACGGCTACGCGGGCTCGTGGCGCATCAGGAGGTGCTGCTCGGTGGGGCGGGGGAGACCCTGACCATCCGCCACGACAGCCTCGATCGCGTCTCGTTCATGCCCGGGGTCCTGCTCGGAATTCGCAACGTCGGGACGCACCCCGGATTGACCGTCGGGCTGGACGCCTTCGTGGACCTGGCATGACCGCACGGCGAGTCACGCTCGTCATGGCTGGGCTGTTCGCTGTCTATGCCGTGCTGGTGGCATGGCGCGGGTGGGACTTCATCGCGTCGGGGGAGCCTGCCGCTATCGGGCTCGGCCTGGCGGTACTCATCCTGCCGCTGCTGTCCGGTGGGTTGGTGTGGCGGGAGGTGCGCTTCGGGTTCCGCATGCAGAAGCTCGCAGGTCGCATCGAAATGGTGGACGAGCGGCCCTTGGACGACCAGATCGCCGCTGCGCAAGCCGATCCCAAAGGCTGGCTGGTACTGGGCTGGCGTCGGCTACCTCGATGCGGGGGATAAGAAGCAAAGCCGCGCCGCCTTGGATCATGCCTGGGACGTGCGAGACAAGTAGTTCCAGCACCTTCGGAAGGTGGGTCTGCTCATCGGAAAGGAGTGTTGATTGGTGGGCTGGCCGAGAGGTGTCTGCTACGGTCCCGATGTGCAGCCCACGCTGAGCGTCGTGATACCCACTCACCACCGGGCGCGGACCCTGGCGCAGATGATCGGGCCGTTGCTCGCCGATGAGGCGGTGACCGAGGTCGTGATTGTCGTCGACGGTTTGGACGCGCGGACCTTGGCCGTCCTCGAGGCTGTGCCGAATGTACAGCGGAGGTTGCGATGGTCGGTCCTGGAGCCGAACCAGGGACTTGTGCGTGCGAAATCCAACGGCATCACGCTCGCGAGAGGTGACATCGTCCTTATGCTGGATGATGATGTGCGGCTCCCCGCGGGTTGGCCTCAGGACATGTCGCGCATCAGCAGCAGCGGGATCACCTGGTCGTGGTGGGATCCATGCATGTGGACCTCGGACTACGCCGTCGCATGCTTGACCGGGTCGTGGCCCGCAACTACGAGGGCCTACGCGACCGACGTCGCCGGCTACGTGTCGAACCCAGAGGAATCCTCGACGGTCTGTGGAGCCAGCAACGTGTCCATGCCGAGGCGGATCTGATGGCAATGCAACCGAGATCCCGAGGTACACCATGTTCGCCCATGAGGACAAGCACCTGGGCCTGGTGGCCAAGCGCCATGGAATGACGGCCGTCTTCGACCCCAGCCTCGCGGCGGAGCATCTCTACATGAAGGGCTGGGCTGGCATGCTCAGGGATGCCGAGGCGTCCGGCCGTGCGCAGCGTGTCCTAAGCGAGATTCATCCGCATCTCGGTCCCTTCGACGCCGAGGGGATCCCCGAACCCCTCAACCCGCTTGTGGCGCGAGCCGTATTAGCCTCCGACCATCCCCAGGTCCGACGCGTAGAACTGGACTCATTGCGGGTCGCAACATGGGTCAGTGAAGCGGTGGGTGCCCACCGAACCGCAGAGCGGCTGGCGTTCACTGCAGCCCAGATCACACGACGCCGGGGGAGGCGGCGAATCCTGTCGAGGTGAGTGATCGGGTGCCGACGAGCCAGCGTTCACGCGAGGTCAGATGTCCCAGCCCGGCCGCCGCGAGTCTCCTGAGGATCTGTGGGAGCGGATGATCGCGAACCAGCACGGGAGCGGATCGGAGTGTGGAGCGCACATGGGTGGGGGCCGCACCTTCGAGGCGGCCCACCGTGCTAAGTGGATTCAGTCCTTGCTAGTTACCTGAGGATCCAGGACTTGCGCCAGGTGTTCGGCTTCCAGGTGTCCTTGTAACCCTTCTTCGGCTTGCTCCGGACAATCACCGTGACCTTGACCTTGTCGTAGCCGCGGGTCTTCACCCGGATCTTGCCCTTCTTGGTGACCTTCGTGTCACAGAAGGCCTTCTCACCGGCGGCGTTGCTGGCCAGCGGCCGGCACAGCACGACGGGCTTGAGCCTTGCCGCAACTGCTATTAGTTTTGATCTTCTTGACGATCACCCGGTTGCCGACCTTCGTTGGCTTCGGCTTCACCAAAGTAACCGTGATCGGACAGATCCGCTTAGCAGCCACCGGGCTGACCTGCGTCACCGTGACCGTCTTGCTGTCGGTGGCGGTGACCTCCTGGCCGGTGTTGTCCCTACCGGTGGCCAGCGCGGTGTTCTCGGTGGTCACCTGCAAGGTGGTGGTGCAGGTGAACGTCCAGACCTCTTTGAGGCCCAGCTTGCCATTGTTGTCGGCGTCACCGGACGTGTAGTCCACCGGGGCGCACTTGTCGTCGGTGACCTTCACGTTCAGCAACTCGGTGTCACCGGTGTTGCTCACCTCGTAGGTGTAGGTGACGCTTTCACCGACTGTCACGGATGAGGCCGAGGCGGTCTTGACCACCTTCATGCCGGGCTTGGGCACCTTGACGGTGACCTCGTCCTGGTCGTCGACGACTGTGCCGGCTTCGTCCTTGCCGGTGGCGATCACCGTGTTGGTGGTGGTCTCCTCCAGGGTGGCCGAGCAGGTGTAGGTCCAGGTCTCACCCGTGCCGGGATCCTTGACCGGCCCGCTGATCGCGGACTGGCACTTCGGGTCCTTGACATCGATGCCGGTCAGCGGGTTGCTGCCCTGGGGGATGCTCACCGCGAAGGTGTAGGTCACCTCGGTGCCCGGCGCCACCGGCCCGGCCGGCGCGGCGGACTTGACCACCTGGATGCCCGGGAGCACCTTGACCGTCTTGCTGTCGGTGTCGGTGGCCTTCTGCCCGTCCTTGTCCTCGCCGGTGGCGGTGACGGTGTTCTCAGTGGTCTGCTTCAGCGTGGATGTGCAGCTGTAGGTCCAGACCTCGCCGGACTCCAGCCACGCATCGTCGTTGCCGGGATCCTGACCGCCCGCTGATCGCGGACTGGCATTCGGGTCCTTGACATCGATGCCGGTCAGCGGGTTGCCGCCCTGGGGGATGCTCACCGCGAAGGTGTAGGTCACCTCGGTGCCCGGCGCCACCGGCCCGGCCGGCGCGGCGGACTTGACCACCTGGATGCCCGGCAGCACCTTGACCGTCTTGCTGTCGGTGTCGGTGGCCTTCTGCCCGTCCTTGTCCTCGCCGGTGGCGGTGACGGTGTTCTCAGTGGTCTGCTTCAGCGTGGATGTGCAGCTGTAGGTCCGACCTCGCCGGCTCCAGCCACGCACATCGTTGCCGGGATCCCGGCCGGCCCGCTGACCGCGGACTGGCACTTCCGGGTCCTTGACATCATGCCGGTCAGCGGTTTGCCGCCCTGGGGAGCTCACCGCGAAGGTGTAGGTCACCCGGTGCCCGGCGCCACCGGCCCGGCCGGCGCGCAGATCTGACCACCTGGATGCCCGGCAGCACCTTGACCGTCTTGCTGTCGGTGTCGGTGGCCTTCTGCCTCTTGTCTCGCCGGTGGCGGTGACGGTGTTCTCAGTGGTCTGCTTCAGCGTGGATGCAGCTGTAGGTCCAGACCTCGCCGGACTCCAGCCACGCATCGTCGTTGCCGGGATCTGACCCTGCTGATCGCGGACTGGCACTTCGGTCCTGACATCGATGCCGGTCAGCGGGTTGCTGCCCTGGGGATGCTCACCGCGAAGAAGGTGTAGGTCACCTCGGTGCCCGGCGCCACCGGCCCGGCCGGCGCGGCGGACTTGACCACCTTGATGCCCGGCAGCACCTTGACCGTCTTGCTGTCGGTGTCGGTGGCCTTCTGCCCGTCCTTGTCCTCGCCGGTGGCGGTGACGGTGTTCTCAGTGGTCTGCGTGAGCGTGGACGTGCAACTGTAGGTCCAGACCTCGCCGGACTCCAGCCACGCATCGTCGTTGCCAGGATCCTTGACCGGCCCGCTGATCGCGGACTGGCACTTCCGGGTCCTTGACATCGATGCCGGTCAGCGGGTTGCTGTTCCTGGGGGGATGCTCACCGCGAAGGGGTCGCCTCGGTGCCCGGCGCCACCGGCCCGGCCGGCGCGCGGACTTGACCACCTGGATGCCCGGCAGCACCTTGACCGTCTGGCTGTCGGTGTCAGTGGCCTTCCTCCCGTCCTTGTCTCGCCGGTGGCGGTGACGGTGTTGACAGAGGTCACCTTCAACGTGGAGTGCAGCTAGTCAGAACTCGGGGCACACAACCACACTTCGTCGTTGCCAGATCCTTGACCAGCCGAGAGAGGGACTGGCGGTAGGGTCCGACATCGATGCCGGGCAGGGTTGCCGCCCTGGGGATGCTCACCCGAGGTGTAGGTCACCTCGGTGCCCGGCGCCACCAGCCCGGCACATGTCAGCCTTCTTCACCACATCGATGCCGGGAGCACCTTGACCGTGACCTCGTCCTGGTCCTCGACCTTCTTCTCCTCGGGGTCGTACCCGGTGGCGATCACCGTGTTGGTGGTGGTCTGTTCGAGGGTGGCCGAGCAGGTGTACAGCCAGGTCTCGGTGGTGTCCAACTCGCTGTTGTCGTTGGCGTCACCGGACACGAACTCCGGCTTGCACTTCGCGTCGGTCACCGTCACGTTGCTCAGCGGAGAGATCCCGGTGTTGGTCACCGTGTAGCTGTACTTCACCTTCGTGCCCTTCGCCACCGGCCCGGCCGGATCAGCCGTCTTCACCACGTCGATGCCGGGTGGCGTGTAGGTGTTGGTGATGGTGCAGGTCACGTCCTGCCCGCTGTTCACCTTGACCTTGCCCGCGTCGACGGCGACGGTGGCGTTCTGCTCGTCCTTGCACGTCCACGCCGAGGCGGTGTAGTTCGTGCCCGGGTTCGGGGACTCGGCCAAGGTGTAGTCCACGTTAGACCACACGGGGGTCGGGCTTCCCTGACTGCCCTTGTTGCTGACGTTGGGAGCACCGTTGGGCCCGGTCGCGGTCAGTGTCCAGTCGTTG
>JADKAV010000029.1 GCA_016719135.1 Micrococcales bacterium
GGGGCGGCCGTTCACCTGCTCCAATACCCGGCGGCTGGACGCTGCCAAGTCGCGGATCGGCAGGCTTGTCCGCATCGACACCTTCACCGGAACCGATTCTGCTCGCTGGCACTGCGGTTGCAGCTGTGGGCCGCCATGATCGCGCTGGACAATAGCGATCGCGAACGCGTCCGCCACCGCGATCGATACCGGCATCGCCGACCCGGTCCATGCATGGGCTCTGATAAATTTTCTTTGGGCCGTTTCACTGGCCAGAATGTTCGCCTTGATGGGAAGCGGACAGTTTCTTCCCGGATCACCGTGGTCGTGGTCCTGGTGCTATTGTTGCAACCATCGGTGGTGGGCGTTGTGGGTGGCAGCGTGCGGAATAGGTGGCTTGGTCATCTCGCAGGTGGTCAAGCGCACCATCGATCGGCAACGGCCGGCGTGGCTGGATCCGTTCTGATGCCCTGATAGCTTCTCGTTCCCCAGCGGTCACACCATGGCCGGCATCCACGTGCGGGTGGTGTTCGGCATCGTCGCGCTGTACCCGCTGCGCGGACCCTGGAACCGGATCGTCGGCGTTGCGCTGATCGCCTTCGGCGTGTTGATGGGCCCCAGCCGAGTCGTCTTCGGCGTGCACTGGCCCACGGACGTGCTCGGTGGGTGGCTCTACGCCAGCGCCTGGGTGCTCACCGTGACGGCGTTGTTGCTGTGGCGGCGCTACAGGATCGCACCCGGCACGTAGGCCGCGGCCTGCGGATACTACCGACCACCTGCCGACCCGTCGACCGACTTCGCACTCCCAGAGGCGGCGGCCCCCGTGAACTGCAGTGGGTCGGACATGAGCGCGGCCAGCTCGTCGGCATCCAAGGGCAGCCTCGGGTCTTCTGCCAGTCGCTGCAGCACGCCCGGATCGCAACCGGTCGCCCGCATATCCAAAGCCGCGGCCACCGCGTTCCTCCTTGATCACCTCGTGCGCGGTCTCCTGGCCGACCCCGGCGCGCACCGACGCCATGAGGATCTTCGTCGTGGCCAGGAACGGCAGGTACCGTCTAGTTCCTCTGGATCACGGCCTCGAAGACCCGAACTCATCGAGCACGGTCAGCATCGTCTTGAGCATCCCGTCGGCGAAGAACGCGTCTGGGCAGAACAACGCGGCGCACCACCGAGCAGCAGACGTCGCCTCGTTCCACTGCGAGCCGGCCAGGTCCGCGGCCATGGTCTTGATATCCGCGCAGCAGCACCATGAATCCGTTGACCCGCTCGCAGGAACGGCGTGTTCATCTTGTGCGGCATGGCGCTCGAGCCGACCTGGACCCGCCTGGAACCCTCGGTCACCAGTCTGGCCCGCCATCAGCGGATGGTGGTCGCCAGACTCGAGGGCGCTGCGCCAACTGACGAGCGCACCGACGACGTCGTGGTCCAGCGACCGCGGGTAGACCTGGCCGACGGAAGCGAGCACCCGCTCGAAGCCCAGGTGAGCCCAGCGAGCGTCGCTCGAGTTCGGCCAACGCGTCCTCGCCGGCGAGCAGGTCCAGCATGTCCTGGCCGTGCCCACCGGACCCTTTGATCCCACGCAGGGGGTAGTCGGCGATCGCGCCCGCAACGGTCGTAATGCCACCATGAACTCGTCGGCGGCACTGGCGAAGCGCTTGCCCAAAGTGGTCGTCTGGGCGGCGACGTTGTGCGACCCGCCGGTCAACGCGAGGTCCTGGTACTCGGCGGCCAGCCGGGCGAGCCGAGCAAGCAGGGCCACGGTCTTGTCCCGCACGAGCAGAAGCGACTGCCGGATCTGCATCTGCTCGACGTTCTCGGTCAGATCGCGACTGGTCAGTCCCTTGTGGATGTGCTCGTGGCCGGCCAGGGCACTGAACTCGTCGATGCGCGCCTTGACGTCGGCGGGTGATCCGTTCGCGCGCCGCGATCGATGCGAGGTCGACGGTCTCGATGACGGCACGGTAGTCGTCGAGCACGCCGTCCGGGACCTCCACCCCGAGATCGGCCTGTGCCTGCAGAACCGCGAGCCACCAGATGGCGTTCGGCAACGATCTTGTTGCGCGCCGACCAGATGTCGGTCATCTCAGGCGAGGCGTAACGGGTGGCCAGGACATTGGGGATCATGGGCTGACTCCAGAGCGATGTCGGTGCGGTAGTGACCATCGGCGAGTTCGATCCGCCGCAAGGTGGCGTAAGCCTGCTCGCGGGCGTCGGCAAGGGTTGGCCGGTGGCCACCACGCCTTGAGAACCCGGCCGCCGGACGACACCAGTCTCGCCGTCGCGCATGGCGGTGCCGGCATGCAGGACGCCCGGGGGCGTCGGCCCCGCGGATCACGTCGCCGGTGCGGGGGACTGCGGGTATCCGGCAGCCGCGAGGCACCACCGTCACGGCGGCGCCGTCTCGCCAGCTCAATGGCGGCACGTCTGCCAGGTCTCCAGCGGCGGCCGCCGAAAGCAGCCCGCCCAACGGCGTCTCGAGCAGTGCCAGCACAGCCTGAGTCTCGGGGTCGCCGAACCGGACGTTGAACTCCACGACCCGCGGTCCTTTGCTGGTCAGCGCGAGGCCCACGTACAGCACGCCCTGATAGGCGGTTCCTCGCCGGGCCATCTCGTCCAGCGCCGGCTGGGCAACGTGTTCAACGGTCCATTGCGCAAGATCTGGATCGGCCCATGGCAGTGGGCAGTAGGCGCCCATGCCGCCGGTGTTCGGGCCGGTGTCGCCCTCGCCCACCCGCTTGTGGTCCTGCGCCGGCAGCAGCGGGACCACGGTTGTGCCGTCGCTGATGCAGAAGACGCTGGCCTCGGGCCCGTCGAGGTACTCCTCAAAGAAGCACCCGGCTGCCAGCCGCGAGACATGCCCGGCCATGCTTCAGTGCCGCTTCCCGGTCGTCAGTGACGACGACACCTTTGCCGGCGGCGAGACCGTCATCCTTGACCACGTAGGGCGCCGAAACGATCGAGGGCTCTGGTCAGCGCTTCGGCGTCGGACACCAGTTTCCCGATTCCGCAGTCGGGATGCCGGCGGAGACCATGATCTGTTTGGCGAAGTCCTTACTGCCTTCCAGTTGTGCCGCGGCGGCGGTGGGACCGAACGCGAGGATTCCGGCCTCCCGACAGGCGTCCACCGCACCTGCGACCAGTGGTACCTCCGGACCGATCACCACCAGGTCGAACCCGCGGCCCAGGGTCGCCACCGCTGCCGGGTCGGACACGTCCAGCGGCTGGGTCTCGATCTGCTGCGCCATGCCTGCGTTGCCAGGCGCGGCCACCACCTTGTTGATCGCCGGATCGGCGAGCAGAGATGTGACCAGGGCGTGTTCACGGGCTCCGGAACCTACAACCAATACGCGCACGCTCTCAAGGGTAGGCGCGGGTGTGCGGCGGTCTGCCAGGGATGGGTGCTTCAGGCCTCGGGGCTCCCGATCCGTTCAGTCGACGAGGTCGTGCACCACGATGGTCTCGGCACGGTCCTGACCGACCCCGATCGCGGAGATGCGGCACTGCGACTGTTCTTCGAGGAACCGCACGTACGCCTGAGCGTTCGGTGGCAGGTCCGCGAACTCCCGGGCAACGCTGATGTCCTGCGTCCAGCCCGGCAGGTACTCGTACACCGGTTTCGCGATGGCGAAGTCGCGCTGGTTCATGGGGATGTCGTCAAAGCGCTGACCGTCGACTTCGTAGGCCACGCACACCGGGATGCGGTCCCACCCGGAGAGCACGTCGAGTTTGGTCAAGAAGATGTCGGTGAGCCCGTTGATCCGGCTGGCATTACGAGCGATCGGTCCGTCGAACCATCCGCAACGGCGGTCGCGGCCCGTGGTCACGCCGACCTCGCCCCCGACCGAGCGCAGCCGCTCGCCGTCGTCGTCGAACAACTCCGTCGGGAACGGTCCGGCACCCACCCGTGTCGTGTAGGCCTTGAGGATTCCCAGGACCCGGGAGATGCGGGTGGGGCCGATGCCACTGCCCGCGCACGCACCGCCGGCCGTGGGATTCGACGATGTGACGAACGGGTAGGTCCCGTGGTCGACGTCCAGCAGCGTGCCCTGCGACCCCTCCAGCAGAATGTGCTTGCCCTGGTCCAGGGCGTCGTTGAGCAATAGGCCGGTGTCCTGGACATGTTCAGCGAACAGGGCGCGAAGCTCAGCAACTGTTCGCACACCAGATCCACGTCGATCGCGCGGCGGTTGAAGATCTTCAACAGGACCTGATTGCGGTGGTACAGGGCGCCGGCGACCTTGTCACGCAGACCCTCCTCGTCGAACAGGTCCTGCACCCGGATCCCGATGCGGGCGATCTTGTCGCCGTACGCCGGGCCGATACCGCGGCCGGTGGTGCCGATCTTCTTCTTCCCGGCGAACCGTTCGGTGACCTTGTCGAGTTCCACGTGGTACGGCGCGATGATGTGCGCGTTGGAACTGATCACCAGACGGTCGGTGCTGATCCCGCGGGCCTGCAGGCCCTTCATCTCCCGCTCGAGCACGGTCGGGTCGATGACAACTCCGTTGGCGATGACCGGGACACAGCTGGGCGTCAAGATGCCTGACGGCAACAGGTGCAACGCGTACTTCTCGTCGCCGATGACAACGGTGTGCCCGGCGTTGTTGCCCCCCTGGTAGCGCACGACGTAGTCGACACGCTCACCGAGGATGTCTGTGGCCTTGCCCTTGCCCTCGTCGCCCCACTGGGCGCCCACGAGCACGATCGCCGGCATCTTGCCTCCCCTCCCACTCCCGCAAAGAACCTACCTCATCGAATGGGAGTCAGGGTCGAGCGCGGACATGTTGCCCCGTCAGCGAAATGCCGAAGGAACCCCCTAGTGCCGGCCCTCCGCGACGAACCGCCGGCCACTGAGAGAGTCGGCATCGATAGCCACGTAATGGTGCTTGGGATCCAGGTTCCATGGGAAAAGAGGCAGGGTGTCGGCGAGGTCTAGATCCGCCTCCCGGCTGAGGACCCGCGCCATTCCAACCACGACCACCGACCAGGCCTCATTCGTCGCCTCGTCGTAGCCGTCGATCTCGAACGCGACTTCGTGATGCGTCATCACCGAGGCAAGCTTGCTGCCTTCGGCGGTCTTGAAAATGACCTGGTCCTCGTGCACCAGGTAGTTGACCGGGTAGATATCGGGGCGTCCGGCGACAACCACGGCCAGCCGTCCAATCTGGCTGCGCTTGAGCAATTCCCAGCACTGTTCATCGGTGAGAACGTCCATGCCCGCATCCTTCCACGCTGAGCGGGTCCAACGGAATCCGAATACCAGAACCCGACCTTAGGTAGGGCTGACTTCGCGACGCGCAAGGCGGGATCCAAGAAGCTGTCGGGGAGTCGTACGACGCCCGTTCGGCTCCCCGATCCGTCCTGCAGGCTGGCTCAGGCCATTTTCGTTCCGACTGAGCGCAAGTCCTCGCAGGCCTGCTTCACGCGGTCGGCCATCCCGGCTTCGGCGGCCTTGCCGTAGGCGCGCGGGTCGTACTGCTTCTTGTTGCCGACCTCGCCGTCGACCTTGAGCACGCCGTCGTAGTTCTTGAACATCCAGTCGGCGATCGGGCGGGTGAACGCGTACTGGGTGTCGGTGTCGACGTTCATCTTGACCACGCCGTAGTCGAGGGCCTCGCGGATCTCCTCGAGCAGGGAGCCGGAGCCGCCGTGGAAGACCAGGTCGAACGGCTTGTCGACGCCGTACTTCTCGCCCACCGCGTCCTGGATCTGCTTGAGGATGCTCGGCGTGAGCACCACGTTGCCCGGCTTGTAGACACCGTGCACGTTGCCGAAGGTTGCGGCGACCATGTAGCGCCCGCGCTCACCAAGGCCGAGCTTTGCTGCGGTGGCCAGTCCGTCCTCCGGGGTGGAGTAGAGCTTGGCGTCGTGCTTGGCCTCGACGCCGTCCTCCTCGCCGCCGACCACGCCGATCTCGAGTTCCATGATGATGTTCGCCTGGTGACACTTGTCGAGCATCTCCTCGGCGATGTCGAGGTTCTCCTCCAGCGCGATGGCCGAGCCGTCCCACATGTGCGACTGGAACAGCGGCAGCTTGCCGGACTTGACGCGCTCGATGGAGATGTCCACCAGCGGCCGCATGAAGCCGTCGAGTTTCTGCATCGGGCAGTGGTCGGTGTGCAGTGCGATGTTGACGGGGTATTTCTCCGCCGCGACGTAGGCGAACTCGGCCAGGGCCACCGCCCCGGTCACCATGTCTTTGACGTACTGCCCGGATGCGAACTCCGCACCTCCCCAGGAGAACTGGACGATCCCGTCGCTCTCAGCCTCGGCAAAACCACGCAGTGCGGCGATGATGGACTGCGATGACGTGACGTTGATGGCGGGATAGGCGAACTGACCGGCCTTGGCGCGGTCGAGCATCTCGGCGTAAACCTCTGGGGTAGCAATCGGCATGTCGCCAAGGGTAGCGAGTCGGGCCGAACCGCGCGAGGCACACGGGAAACCCGCCGCGGTCCGATCCGCACCGGTTTGAACTGGTCCGACCGAGCCGGTCCCGACCAAATCCGAGTCCGACCAATCCGGTTTACCGGCACGTAACGGTGCGGCACGCAATCAGCAGGCAGGATCCACCGGGCCGTTGCCGTCGCGCGTCGACTGGCTAGCCTGATCCCATGACCGTGGGCCCGCACCCGCTGCCATGGCCCGATGATCCGCGACTGGATCCCGAACTGCTCGCCGAGGGTGACACCCGCAACGTCGAGGACCGGTTCCGCTACTGGCGCCGGGAGGCCATCATCGCCGAGCTCGACAGCACCCGGCACCCGGTGCACATCGCGATCGAGAACTTCCAGCACGACTTCAACATCGGTTCGGTCGTGCGTACCGCCAATGCCTTCAACGTGGCCGCCGTGCACATCGTCGGGCGCCGCAGGTGGAACCGGCGCGGAGCGATGGTCACCGACCGCTACCAGCACGTCGAGCACCATAGTGATCCGGCGGGACTTCTGGATCTGGGATTGCCCATCATCGGCATCGACAACATCGAGGGGTCCACCGCGATTGAACGCAGGGTTCTGCCCCGTGCATGTGTGTTGCTGTTCGGGCAGGAGGGACCCGGGCTCAGCGACGAGTCACTGGATCTGTGCCAGGAGGTCCTGCACATCACGCAATACGGATCGACTCGTTCGATCAATGCCGGGGCCGCCGCCGCGATCGCCATGTACGCCTGGGCGCTGCAGCACCTGTGAGGTGCGACTACTGCGGGTCGGGTGCGCCCTGCGTCTGCGGATCCGCTGCGACCTCGCGC
The DNA here is from genome assembly GCA_016719135.1 of Micrococcales bacterium. Lineage (GTDB taxonomy): Bacteria > Actinomycetota > Actinomycetes > S36-B12 > UBA10799 > JADKAV01. The sequence goes on from JADKAV010000029.1 coordinate 7,229, forward strand.
TTGTGCCGGATGTACTCGTAGACGATCGGCAGCACACTGATGCCGACGACCGCGATCAGGATCAGCTCGATGTTGTCCTTGACGAATGGGACATTGCCCAGCGCGTAGCCCAGCAGGGTCACACCGGCTCCCCACAGGATGCCGCCGACGGTCGAGTAGATCATGTAGACGCGGAAGTTCATCCGCCCGACGCCGGCCATCGCGGTGATGAACGTCCGCACGATGGGAACGAACCGGGCGAGCACCACTGCCCTCGCTCCGTACCGCTCGAAGAACTGATGGGTCTTGTCGACGTACTCCTTTTTGAACAGGCGCGAGTCGGGGCGGCTGAACAGTTTGGGGCCGGCGACGTAGCCGATCCAGTAGCCGGTCGCGTTGCCCACCACGGCGGCGATTGCCAGCAGCGTCGCGGCCAGCCAGATCGGGGTGTCGATGAAGCCTTGCGCAATGAACAGGCCGGTGATGAACAGCAGTGAGTCACCGGGCAGGAAGAACCCGATCAGCAGGCCACACTCGGCGAAGATGATGATGATGACGCCGATCAGCGCCAGCGGCCCGAGCCAGGTGAGGATGTTCTCCGGCTGCAGGAAATCCAGCAGGGCCAAGCTTTGCGTCATATATACGACGGTACCTTGCGCGCGAACTTGCACTCCCGCCCCGGCGCAGGCGTTGGACTTATGCACCCACGTTGGACAACCGCACACCCGTTGGAGTTGCACGGCCCGCGGATCTCCAACGCAGGTACCGATCTCCAACGCCCGTACCCAACTCTCACGGCTGTGCCCCCGCACCCGCCCGGATGCCGCCGACGCGACCATCCAATGTTCGCCACTGCCCCTGAGCACGGCGCCTGCGGGACTAGCCTGAGGCTGTGAGCGATCTCGACCACTTGAAGCAGCAGATCCTGGACAAAGCGGTGGTGCACGGCAAGGTCACCCTGTCCTCGGGTAAGGAAGCCGACTACTACATCGACCTGCGGCGCGTGACGCTGGACCACGAGGCCGCGCCGGTGGTCGGCGAGGTCATGCGCGAACTCACCGCGGACCTGCACTACGACGCGGTGGGCGGGCTGACTCTCGGGGCGGACCCGGTCGCGACCGCGATGATGCACGCGAAGGGCCGGCCGCTGGACGCATTCGTGGTGCGAAAACAGGGCAAGGCACACGGCCTGCAGCGCCGCATCGAAGGCCCGGACGTCGCTGGGCGACACGTGCTCGCCGTTGAGGACACATCGACCACCGGATCCAGCGTCCTGGCCGCGGTCGACGCCCTGCGCGAAGAAGGCGCCGAGGTGGTCGCCGTCGCGGTGATCGTCGATCGCGGTGCCGGGGAGGCCGTGCGCCGAGCAGGTCTGGAGTACCGCGCCGCCCTGAGCCTCGCGGACCTCGGTCTGGACTGACCGCGTCCGGCGCGCCCACTTTGCCGATCGGCCATTGCAGTTGACCATGGAGGGGTGTCGGATCTCTTGATCGCCCTGCTGCCGCCGGTGCCGGAACAGTCCTGGCCCCGGCGCGAGATCGCCGCGGAGCTGGCCGCGTACAACTACAACGTGAAAATCCTTGAGGAGCTCGCGTCGCAGCCGATCAACGGGGACCTGGATCTGGCCGGCGCCTGGGTCGCACATTGCGCGCTCGAACTCGCCGCCCGCAGCAACCGCGCACCTGTGCTTCTGGTCGCGTACGGCGCCGCCGGCAGAATGCTGGCCGCTCTCGGGTTCGCCCAGCGGGCCTCGAGGCGCCGGGTCGTCGGGTACGTACTCGTGGACGGCGAGTTGCCCAAGCCCGGTGTGCAGGACTGGCCGGACGCGCCGGTCACCTACCTGGGGACGAATGAGTCGCACCTCGCGGAATTGCGCGGGTGGGACCTCTTGCCAGGGGACGACATCGCGGGCGAAATCCGGCAGGTCGCGGACCGCTGGGTGTGAGCAGCAGCGTTCAGCCGGTGCTGGCGATCAACTGCCTCTCGACCTCTGGATCGATTCCGGACACGGCCGCCCGCGACGAAGGGGTCCAGTCCGGGTCTTCTTTCTGCAGCCACTTCCACGTGTCCGCCACGGTGTCGCGCAGCGGGCGGTCCGAGAATCCGAATTCGTAGGCGGCCGATCCGTCGACCGACCACAGCCCCTCGACATCGGGCCCCTGCGGGGACCACAGGGGCAGGCCCCGCCAGGGCGTGACGCCGGCAGCCAGCAGCCGTTCATCCTCGACGAAGACAGGTTTGCCGCCGGCGACCTCGGCCACGGCCTGTGCGAAGTCCCCCCACGTGTACTCCCCAGTCCGCGTCACCACGTCGTAACGCCCCGGGCGCCCGGTCTCCGCACACGTCAAGATGAAGTCGGCCAGATCCCGCGAGTCGACGTACTGGAACGCCTGCGCAGGATCACCCCCGACGACGAAGTCGCCGCGCGATGCCCGTCGCAGGTAGTCGGGAAGACGGCCGAGATCCTCATGCGGGCCGAGCACGACCCCGGGCCGCACGACCAGCGTGTTGATCTCCCCGAAGATCGTCTCCACCGCTCGTTCGACCCCCGCCTTGAGCCTGCCGTACAACTCGAGGTCGTCGCTGGGCCCTTGCGTAATGCCCGTCTCGTAGACCGGCGACGACGAGCTCACCGGTTGCGCAGGCCACTGGCTGTGGGCAGTGACCGTGGAGACCACGGCGTAACTCGGTGCGACATCGCGCAGGATCCGGGCGCTGGTCAGGGCATGTGAAGGCGCATAACAAGCAGGGTCGATCACGATGTCCGCGCCGCCTCGTTCGTCGACCAACTTGGCCAGGTCGCGCAGATCCGAGATCGTCGTTCGGTCTCCGCGTACCGCCAAGGCCCCGGCCGGCGGGGGACCGCTGTGGCCACGGTTGAAGACCACGACGTCGTACCCCCGCTTATGTGCAGCGGCACAGATCGCCCGGCCCACAAATCGCGTGCCTCCCAGCACAACCAGACGCATCAGCGGAACTCCTTCGGCTTGGTGGCGGCCCGCAGGATTCTGCGCGGGGTGTAGCGTGCGGCCGTCGCGGCGGCCCAGTACCGGCGGCTCGGCACCGAGAGTACGACGCCGCGCTCGCAGTCACGCACACCCTGCCGCGCGACCGCACCGGCGTCCAGCCACATCCAGCCGGGGCCGTCGACCCGCATATCTGCGCGTTCGTGGAACTCGGTGCGGGTGAACCCCGGACACAGGGCCGTGGCGTGGATACCCGCCGGCGTCCCGGCGGCGAGCCCTTCGGTGAACGTCGTGACCCAGGCTTTGGCCGCGGAGTAGGTCCCCATCGGAAGCCAGCCGGCGACACTCGACACGTTGAGAATCCTGCCGCGCCCCCGCTCGACCATGCCGGGCAGGGCGGCATGGGTCAGCCGCATCACCGCGACCACGAGCACATCCAGCAGCGCCTGCTCCTGCTCGACGGTGGATTCCAGAAAACTCTGCGTGATGCCGTAGCCGGCGTTGTTGACCAACCAGTCCACCTCGGTGGCTGCCTGCTCCACCTGCTTGAGTTGTTCACGATCGGACAGGTCCGCTGCCAGAACCCGACAGTTGCCCAGTTCGTCGGCCAGGTCGTTGAGCCGCCGCTCGTCGCGTGCAACCAGAATCAGCTCATGGCCTTGCAGGGCCAGTTCAAAGGCGATCTCGCGCCCGATCCCAGCGGTCGGTCCAGTTACCAGTGCAACACCCACGGTTGGGAATCTTCCTCCCCCAACGCGAGTCATGCCACCGGAGGCCGCAGAATCGGACGCATGCCGGATCGATTGGTGTCAAGAATGCGCTCCCACGAGCGGACCATCTTCGGCGAGATGTCCGCGCTGGCCGCACGACTCGAGGCGATCAACCTCGGGCAGGGGTTCCCCGACACCGGCGGACCTCCCCAGGTCCGACAGGTCGCCGAGCGCGCGATCCGGGAGGGTTTGGGCGATCAGTATCCCCCGGCTCACGGCTTGCCGGACCTGCGAGCGGCGATCAGCGAACACCAGGACCGGTTCTACGGCCTGCAGGTCGACGCGGCCGACGCAGTGGTCGTGGCCACCGGCGCGTCCGAAGCGATCGCCGCGGCGGTGCTCGCACTGGTCGAGCCGGGGGCGGACGTGATGGTGCTGGACCCCTACTTCGACCTGTACGGTGCGGTCATTTCACTGGCGGGTGCCCGCCGCATCGCGGTGCCGCTTGTCGCGGACACCCTGCGCCCGGATGTGGCGGCGATGTCAGCAGCGCTCACCGCGAACACCCGCCTGCTTCTGCTCAACAGCCCCCACAACCCGACCGGCATCGTCTTCAACCAGGCCGAACTGTCGGACATCGCCGAGTTCGCGCGGGCCAACGACCTGCTCGTCATCGCCGACGAGGCCTACGAGCATCTGTGGTTCGACAACAACCGGCACATTCCGATCGCCTCGCTGCCGGGGATGTGGGACCGGACGGTGACGATCGGGTCCGGCGGCAAATCGTTCTCGTTCACCGGATGGAAAGTCGGCTGGGCCACCGGACCCGCCGAGCTGATCGCGGCCGTGCGGGTCGTGCGCCAGCACCTGTCCTACGTGTCCGGCGGACCATTCCAGTACGCCATGGCGGCCGGGCTGCGGTTGCCCGATGTGTACTTCGATCAGTTCCGCGAGGGTCTTGCACAGCAGCGCGACCGGTTGTGCGATGGGCTCGCGGATCTGGGGTTACGAGTCATCGCGCCGCAGGGCACGTACTTCGCGACCACGGACGTGCGGCCGGCAGGGTTCGCCACCGGCGCGGAATTCTGTCAACAGCTGCCCTACGAGGCCGGTGTCGTGGCGATTCCGCAGTCGGCCCTGAGCGATCACCCCGAAGCGACCGGCCCTTACGTGCGCTGGGCGTTCTGCAAACAGCCCGAGGTGCTCGACGAAGCCCTGGTCAGGCTTCGGCGATGGTTGGGATAGGCCGTCCGGTCTGTCATCGACCGGTTCGGGCATGACGTCCGAGCGCCCACACCGCCAGCGCGCTCAAACCCACGGCGAACCCGGTGAGCACCGCGAGCTCCGTGGCGATCCCGGCCAGACCGGCGCCGTCGTTGATGATCTGGTTCCAGGCATCCATCGCCCAGGCCTGTGGGGTGAGGTGACCGATGCGCGACATCAGCGGACCGACGACTGACAGCGGCCACATCGTCCCGCCCAGCATGCCCAGCACGATGCCGGCGGGCACGGCCACGGCCACGGCCTGCCCCGGGGTCTTCGCGATGCCGCCCAGCAGCATTCCGGCGGCTCCGGCGATCACGGAGTAGACCACCACCAGGACCGCAACGGCGACGGGATTTCCGAAGTCGATGCCGAAGGACAGCACCCCGAGGCCGAGCAGGATGGCCGATTGCAGCAAAGCGATCGCGACCCGCGACGCCCCGAGTCCCGACAGATACACCCCCAGGCCGTGCGGCGTCGCGAGGGTGCGCTGGAAGACCCGCAGCTGCCGTGCCTGTACCAGCGCCGACGCTCCGAGCAACCCGTTGAGGAAAACGAACAGCATCAACTGCGACGGTACGGCGGAGGCGAACCGGTTCTCCTCCATCTCGTTGACCGCGCCCAGGGACCGGGCGGCGACCGTCACGGGCGGGACCTGCGCCAGCGCGTCGTCCACAGCCGCCTCTGCTCGCGCAACGGGGACATCGCCGGACAGAACGTCCACGGCCACCGCCCGCGTACTCACTTGCGCCGCCGCGGCATTGACCGTGGACAGGATCACACCCGCGCCGCTGGACGCCTGCTGCACGTATACCTGCACGGGTGAGCCGTCCGCAGGCACGTCGACGCCGCCCCCCACCGTCCCCATGCGGATGTCCCGATAAAGGTCGCGCCGGTCAGTGTACAGCGTCACGTCGACCGCGGCGGATTGTTCGAGTTCGTTGATCAGACTGGTGCCCAGCGGTCCGGGGTTCTCGCTGAGCAACCCGACCGGCAGCCGCGAGTTGGACTGCCCGAAACTCAGCCCGATCAGCAGAACCAACACGACGGGCAGCGCGATAGTGCTGAACATCGCGATCCGGTCGCGGAAGAAGCGGATCCACTCCACCCGGGCCGTGGCCAGTGCCGCCCTCATGACAGCACCTTGTTCCGCAGGGCGAGCAGACCCGCGGTCGCCGTGCCGATCCCGATCGCCAGCAGCAGCAGAACCTGCGGCATCACCCCCGCCAGTCCCGACTGGGCCGCGGACAGGTCCACGAAGGCCGATAGCGCGAGCCCGTTGGGAGTGAACAGCCGCATCGTGTTCAGCACACCTGTCGCCCCCAGGAAGAACGTCCCACCGGCGACGGCGAACAGCAGCGCGACGATGGTGGTCAAGGCGTCGGCCTGGTTCTCAGTGCGCGCGAACCCCGTGATGAGCAGCGAGATGCCGGCAATCGCGGTCACTGCGGCCACGATCACGACGAAGACCCCCACCGGGTCACCCCAGTCGGCTCCGAAACCCAGCCACGTGATCAGCCACACCGCGGTCATGCTCAGAACTCCCACGACCATCACCTGTGCGGTCTTGCCCAGCAGCACCGACGTCGGGCTCACCGGTGCTGCGAGGATGCGCGGCAGCGTGCCCTGTTTGCGTTCGGCAACGATCGACCGGGCACCGTCCCCGATGATGAAGAACAGGAACAGCATTGCCATTCCCGGGGCGAAGTAGGCCATCACGGAGAACGTGCCGTCCACCTCCCCCTGCTCCACGGTGATCGCCGGCGGGGACGCCACGGCCTTCTGGATCGACGCGGTGACATCCTCCACGCCGGCCTGGTTCGCAGCCACCGCAGTCACGCGAGCGGTCTGCAGCTCGGCGGCAACGCCGCCGGCGACGGCCTGCGCGACCGAGGTTGCCAGCGGATCGGTGGCCGCCCCCACGACATCCAGCTGCGCGGCCTCGCCCGCCAGCACCGCCTCACCGAGCCCGGCGGGCATGACCACGACCGCGTCGTACGAACCGGATTCGACGGCGGCCTCCACGCTTTGCGGATCACCCACAGCGGAGAACGCGATGCCGTCCCCGCCGGAACCGACGAGGCCCTTCGCGATCTGTGTGGAGATCTCGGAGCGATCTGCGTCCGCGATCCCGATGGTGACGTTGAGCGAGAAGCCCGATCCGAACGCGGCCCCCACCACCAGCGCGATGACGATCGGCGCCACCAGCGCCTGGATGAGGATCGACCGGTCCCGCAAGGACCGGCGCAAGCCGAGCGCCGCTATCAGCCACGTGGTGCGCCACATCAGTCGCGCAGCGCTTTCCCCGTCAGATCCAGGAAGACGGCTTCGAGGTCGGGCTGCACGACATCGACTCCGGTCACCTCGAGCCGATTCGCCTGGGCGAATTGCACAGCGGGAGCGATCAGACCAGGACCGTTGGCGGCAACCACGGACAGCCCGGATTCGACGTCCTGCACGGCGTTGACTTCCGGGAGCCGTTCCAGGTCGGCACGCCAGGCCTCGATGTCCTCGCGCCCACCGGCGACTCGGAAACTGACGGTGGCCTTCTCCCCCAGACCCTGAACCAGTTCGTCGCGCGAGCCCTCCGCGATCAAACGACCCTGATCGATGATGCCGACGCGGTCACACAGCCGCTCGGCCTCCTCCATGTAGTGCGTCGTGTAGAGGACCGCCGTTTCCGGACCCGCCGAGCTCTGCGACGGCCTCGAGGATGCTGTTGCGGCTCTGCGGATCCACCCCCACCGTCGGCTCGTCCAGGATCAGCAGCCGTGGTTCGTGCAGGAGCCCGACGGCGATGTTCGCGCGTCTCTTCATCCCCCCGGAGTAGGTCTCGATGCGGTCCTTGGCCCGATCCGCCAGGCCCACGACGTCCAACACCTCCGCAACGCGGGCACTCAACGCCTTGCCGTTGAGATTCTGAAGGCTGCCGAAGAACTGCAGGTTCTCGATGGCCGACAGATCCGGGTACAACGCGATGTCCTGCGGCACCAGCCCGATCAGCGACTTGCGTGCGGGTGTCACCGGTTCGCCGAGTAGGGTCACGGTGCCTTCATCAGCCCTCAGCAGTCCGGCGATCACGGAGATCGTGGTCGTCTTGCCTGCGCCGTTGGGACCCAGCAGTCCGTAGGTCTCGCCGGTTCGGATCGTGAACGAGACCTTGTCGACGGCGGTGTGCTCACCGAATCGTCGTACCAGTTGCTCGACCTGCAAGACCGGGCGATCCATGGTTTCAGCCTACGTCCAGGGCTCTCGGGAGTCCGACGCACAGGCGTGAGAGTTGGGTACGCACGTTGGAGATCGGTACGCACGTTGGAGATCCACGGACCGTGCAACTCCAACGGACGTGCGCTTGTCCAACGTACGTACATAACTCCAACGCCTGCGCCAGGGCGGGCGGCTGACCCACAGGCGTGAGAGTTCGGTACACGCGTTGGAGATCGGTACGCACGTTGGAGATCCACGGGCCGCGCAACTCCAACGCAAGTGCGCTTGTCCAACGTACGTACACAACTCCAACGCCTGCGCCAGGGCGGAAGTAGGGAGCGGCGCAGCAGTCCAAGCGACGAACTGCGTGGAAGTCGGCCCGACTACGGCGAACTCCCGGTTCCGGGGGGCTATCGCAACGCCGAGCCACGCCCCTATAGTTGGTAAGGCTTACCTAACTTTGGAGGATCGGTGATCGGCAATTACCTCATCGGATTGCGCGAGGGCCTCGAGGCGGCGTTGATCGTGAGCATCCTGCTCGCGTACTTGGTGAAGACCGAACGCACCCACCTGAGTCGCCACGTCTGGACCGGTGTCGGACTGGCGGTGGCGTTGTCGCTGGCGGTCGGCGCGGTGCTCACGTTCGGCACCCGCGGCCTGACGTTCGAAGCGCAGGAGATCATCGGCGGCACCCTGTCGATCCTCGCTGTCGGGCTGGTCACGTGGATGATCTTCTGGATGGCCACCAACGCCCGGCACCTGAAGGTGAAGTTGCACTCGAAGATGGACCAAAGCCGCCGAGGCTGGGGTGGGAGCGCTGGTGGTCGTGGCGTTTCTGGCCGTGGCCCGCGAAGGCATCGAGACCGCCCTGTTCCTGTGGGCGGCGGTACGGTCCACAGGTTCCGGCACCACCCCGTTGTTGGGTGCCCTGCTCGGCATCGCGACCGCGGTGGCGCTGGGCTACCTGATCTACAAGGGTGCGCTGCGGCTGAACCTGGGCACGTTCTTCACGTGGACCGGAGCCGCACTGATCGTCGTGGCCGCCGGTGTCCTCGCCTACGGGATCCACGACCTGCAAGAGGCGGGTGTCCTGCCCGGGCTGAACACTCTCGCGTTCGACGTCAGCGACACGATCGCTCCGGGCACCTGGTACGCGACTCTGCTCAAGGGCACGATCAACTTCACACCGGCCATGTCGGTGCTGAGCGCCATCGGGTGGCTCGCCTACGTCAGCATCGTCATGACCCTGTTCATCCTGAAGGTGCGCACACCCAAACCTGCCAGGACAACCCCCGTGAAGGAGTACGCAGCGTGAAGTATCTGTTCGTCGCAGGGGCCGCGGTCCTGGTTCTCGCAGGATGCACCAGCAATCCCGACAGCACTGAGGATGCGACCCCGGTGGCCGTGACCAGCAGCGACTCCGCGTGTGAGGTCATGCCGACGCAGGCCCCTGCCGGCACGGTCGTGTTCTCCGTGCAGAACACCGGCGGTCAGGCCACCGAGTTCTACCTCCTGCGTGACAATGACGAGGTCGTCGCAGAAGTCGAGAACATCGGTCCGGGCGTCGCGCGTGACCTGGTGGTGGACGTCGAAGCGGGGGATTACGTCACCTCGTGCAAGCCGGGCATGACCGGCGACGGCATCCGCGGCGACTTCAGTGTCGTCGACCAGTGACGCGTCGGCGTGGGTCCCGCCCGTGACACACCCCGCCTGGGCCGTAGAGCGCCACCTGCTCGATCCCGCCGTGCGGGCCGATCCGGTTGCGCTTGACGGCCTGCTACATCCGGACTTCACCGAAGTGGGCGCCTCGGGCCGCCATTGGACCCGCGCCGAGATGATCGAGGCTCTGGTCGCGGATCCAGCGATTTCGGGGGAGATGAGTAATGCCTGCGCGGCCGAACTGGCCTACGGCATCGCGCTTGTCACCTACGACTTCGGGGACACCCGACGATCGTCGGTGTGGGTGCGCGAACACTCCCGCTGGCTGCTTCGGTACCACCAAGGGACGCGCCTAGCGTGATGTCCGAAAACCGCTAGCCATCGCGTGCAGCGGCGGCGAGAATCGAGCCATGGACGGACTGGACCGCGAGGCCTGCTACCGCGCGGTGACCAGCCGGGACACCCGCTTCGACGGCTGGTTCTACACCGCTGTGCACACAACTGGGATCTACTGCCGCCCCAGCTGTCCGGCGATCACGCCGAAGCCCGGCAACGTCGACTTCTACCGCACGGCAGCGGCTGCACAGACCGCGGGCTTCCGCGGCTGCAAGCGGTGCCGGCCGGACGCATCCCCGGCTCCCGGAATGGGACGTGCGCTCCGACCTCGTGCGCGCGCGATGCGACTGATCCGCGACGGGGTGATCGATCGTGACGGAGTGGCCGGGCTGGCCGGCGCACTCGGCTACACCCAACGGCACGTCACGCGGCTGCTCACCGAGGAACTCGGCGCCGGACCTTTGGCCATCGCACGCGCGCACCGCGCCCGTACCGCCCGGACGCTGCTCGAAAGCACATCGTTGAGCGCCGCCGACATCGCATTCGCCGCGGGCTTCGGCAGCGTCCGGCAGTTCAACGACACGATCCGCGAGGTGTACGCCGTGACACCCCAGCGCTGCGTTCCTCGCAGGCGGGTGGCGAGCGGATCAGCCTGCGGCTTGCCACGCGGACCCCGTTCGCCGGCGATGTGTTGCTGGGTTTCCTGGGACGGCGTGCGATCCCCGGCGTGGAGACCTGGGACGGGACCACGTTCAGCCGGAATCTGCGCCTCCCGCACGCCGACGGTCGAGCCAGCATCACAGCCCACGACGATCACTGCCGCGTGGAGCTGCAATTGTCCGACCTGCGCGATCTCGCGCCTGCAGTCAGTCGCTTGCGCAGGATGCTCGACCTGGATGCGGACCCGGTCGCCGTCGCGGACACCCTGCGGGCGACTCTGCCGGTCGATCGCATTCCCGGACTGCGCAGCCCGGCCGCCTTCGATCCCGCGGAAACCGCGATCCGGGCGGTTCTCGGCCAACAGGTCAGCGTCGCGGCAGCGTGCACAGCCGCCGGCAGGCTGGCCGTCGGGGACCCCACTTCCCCAGCTCCTGCACAGATCGCGCAGATGGATTCGGCAGTCTTCGCGATGCCGCGGCGCCGGGCAGCCACGGTCATCGAGCTGGCTGCCGCCAGACTCGCCGATGGAACCTGGAGAACTGACATGCCCTACTGCGAGTACCCCAGCCCCGTCGGCATCCTGACGCTTGTCGCCTCCGACGCGGGTTTGCAAGGGGTCTGGTGGCCTGACGACGCTCGATCCACCGAAGTCGGCAAGTTCAGCCCGACCATCCGGTCCTTGCTCAGGCAGCTGCCGAAACTCGACGAGTACTTCGCGGGGCGTCGCACCACGTTCGACGTGCCGCTGGACCCATCGGGCACCGACTTCCAGCGGTCGGCCTGGGACGTGCTGCGCACGATCCCCTACGCCCAGACCATGACCTACGCACAACAGGCGGCCCAACTGGGCGACCCCGCCAAGGCCCGCGCGGTCGGGGCGGCGAACGGGCGCAACCCGATCTCGATCATCGTGCCCTGCCACCGCGTGGTGGGCGCCTCCGGCGCGCTCACCGGATTCGCCGGCGGACTCGACGCGAAGCAGTGGTTGCTTCAGTTCGAGCTGGACACGGCCTCCACAAGTGGGCACCACACGACCTCGGTTTCCTGAATCTGCCATCTTTGGGAGGTTTTCAGCGGCGTTATGCGTGATTTGTCCAGATTGACCTCGTGAACCTGGCATCCGCCAACGGTGGTTGCCCACTTCAGGTGGTCCACCGCGGGAGTAATCGCCCCAGACTCAACCCGGCGTACGGTTGACGCTGAGCGAATGCCCGCAGTGCGGCCACGTCCTGCCGGCCCCGGACGCCGACGGAATGCTCACCTGCATCTGTGGGTTTCGCGGCTACGCCGGGTATCTGCGCGAGTACGAGTACCTCACGCAGCGCCGCCAATGGCTCGCGGATCGGATCGCCGAACAGGCCCCGCCGCCGGACACAGTCACCGCGCAGGCCTACGGCATCTGGCCGGCCGGTACTCCTGCACAACCATCGGCCGCACCCCCGCGGAAGGGGTCGGCCCAGACACTGCTGGTCACGCTCGGGGCCGGCCTGCTGATCCTCGCGGGCCTGGTGTTCGTGGCGGTCGCGTGGGAACTGTTCGGGCCGTTCGGGCAATTGGCGATCCTGGCCGGTTCGGCGCTGGTCACCGCACTCGCGGCGATCCGACTGCGCACACGTGTCCCTCGGACTGCTGAAGCACTGGTGGTAGTTGCATTCGCGCTGGGGCTCATCGTGGCGGGCGCTGGACCCGGCTTGGGTGCCCTGCCCGAGCGGTGGGGGAACATCGACTCCCTCTACTCCCTGTTCGTCTGCGCGGTAGCAGTTGCGTTCGGTATCGGGATCGGTCATCGCTTCGGGATCAGGTCATGGTTGTGGCTGGGCTGGCTGAGCACACTGGTCCTGCTGGCCAGTGCCATGGGAATAGTGACCGACCCTCTGCAGGCCGAACTCACCTCCACGTTGTCCGGCATCGCGTACCTGGCGCTGGCTTCTGGCCTGGTGGCTTTTCCTTTGCAGACCGGCCGACTGCCCGTGCGGGTGACCGCATCGCTGAGTCTGATCGTCGCCGCCGGCCTGACGGTGTCCTTGCTCGACTACGACCCACCCACCGGCGCTGTTGTCGTGGTTTCAGTGGCGCTGCTGGCCGTTCTCCTGCTGCAGGACGTCCTGGGCCATCGCGCCTCGACCTGGATCGGCTGGCCGCTGTTCGGCTTCTGGCTCGCTCTGCTCTTGCTGCTGGCGCCGAACTCCACAGCGATGACCGCGGTGGTCGCGGTTGCCGGGACCGCGCTGCTGTTCCTGCTCGCACGCTGGGGCATTGCGCTGGCTGCGGTGGCGGTCGGTGTGTTGTGGAGCGTGTGGCTCATCGGCGCGGCTCCGCCGGATGCGCGGTGGTTCTTCGGCGTCGCGGGTGTCGGCCTGTTCGCGTTCTCATTGCGCAAGGCAGCAGCCCCGCTCGCGTGGTTCGCAGCATTGTTCGTCCAGACGGCGTTCCTGCTGCAGATCGACGAAGTGCCGTTCTTCGAAGTGCCGACCCTCGTCCTGGCGGGGCTTTTGCTGCTGGCGGGGCTGATCCAGTTCCGTTCCGGCGAACGGCGCTCTTTGATCCTCTACGCTCCCGCACTGAGCGCCGCCCTGCTGCCCAGCGCGCTGATGGTGTGGGACGAATCGTGGTCGACGCCGTCACTGGCACGGTTTCTGCTCGTGATGCTCGGCGGCGTCGTGTGCTTGCTGCTGGGAGTACGCGCCCACCTGCTGGGGCTTGTCGTTCCGGCGACGCTGGCTGTCTCGATCGCTGCGACCGCCCAGCTCTGGGCCACCCTGGACACGCTGCCGCGCTGGCTGGCACTGGCCCTGGCAGGTGCGGCACTGATCGGCGCGGGCGCCCGCATCGAGTGGGTCCGCGAAAAGCGGCAGGAGACCAGTGCCTGGCTGCGGACCCTGCAGTGACTACTTGAGCACGTACTTGCCCACGACCCCGGCGTGGTCGGAGTGCCAGAACCCGTAGGACTGCTCCCGGCCGACGACCCAGGTCCTGATCTTCTTGACCTTCTTCGGGGTGGTGGTGAAGATCTGGTCGACGCGGTGGTCGAACTCGTCGATGGAGCCGCCGGTCTGCAGGTCGTCGGACGTCGCGATGCAGCAGCTCATCGGCGTGGTCGTGCCGATGTCCTTGAAGCCCGCCTTGCGCAGCACCTCGAACGCCTGCTCATCGCCGGGCACCAATCCCGGGAAGTCGGAATTGAAATCGCCGACCGCGATCAGCGGACCCTTGACCTTGCCCATCGCTTTGGCGAACTCCTTGGCCTGCTTGGCACGGATGCTGGGCACCTGGGTGCGGTCATCGAAAGCTTCCAGGTGGGTGTTCGCGAACGTGAACCACTTGCCGCCGCGCATCTTCGCCCGGGTCGACAGCCACCCACGCAGCGAGGTCACCGTGACGAACCCGGCGACCTTCACGCTGAAGCTGTTCTTCTTCTTGTACTGCGCCCCTTGCAGGTCCTTGGTCGCAATCCCCTTGTCGGCGCGTTTGAGGATGGCGTCGCGCATGGTGAGCCGGTAGTTGGCCTCGGCTCCGTTCGTCCCGGTCTTCGGGTTGTTGTCGGTGTCCGCGGGGGCCTCGAAGTCGAACTCGTCCTGCACCTTGACGACCTCGTACTTGATCTTGCCCTTGTTGATGCGCTTCATCAGGATCTTCAGGAAGTCCTGGTAGACCTTCTTGGCCGTCGGCTCCTGATTGAACACCGCGTTCAGGTTCACCGGGCCCTTGCGCCACAGCGCGACCTCCTGCAGGCCGACCAGGTCCGGTTTGCGCGCCCGGATCTCGTCGGCCAGGCCCTTGGCCCGCTGCGGGAAGTTGGTGGCCTCCAGCTGACGGAAAATCGCCCCGGCCGCCGTGACGAACTCCCCGCCGCCGGTGGCACCCAGGGCGGGTCCGAGATCGGCGCCCAGGAACAGGTTGCGGGTCATGACCGTCACGTTCTTGGCCACGCCCGGGGCCACTTCTCCGGAAGCCCGGCTGTCTGCTTGAGCTGCTCCGACTCCGGTGAGGACCATTGCACCTGCGGTGGCGGCGATGAGTGCTGTGCGCATGGCCGTCACCCTACAAAAGGACAGCTCCCCGCGTGGCGCAATCGTCCTAGACCAGGACCAGCCCGTCCCCCACGACGTCCACTGTGACCGTCTCTCCATCGCGCACGTCGCCGGCCAAGATGGCCCGGGCGAGCTGGTCGCCGATCTCCTTCTGCACCAGCCTGCGCAGCGGCCGCGCGCCGTAGATCGGGTCGAAGCCCTTCTCCGCCAACCACACCTTCGCGGCGTCGGTGACGACCAGCGTCATCCGGCGGCTCGCCAACCTGTCGGCCAGCGCTTCGACCTGGATGTCGACGATCTTCGTGAGTTCGGCCGGACTCAGCGGCGCGAACATGACCACGTCGTCGAGCCGGTTGAGGAACTCCGGCTTGAACGACTGCCGGACCACCGCCATCACGGATTCCTGTCGCTGCTCGTACGGCACCGTCTGGTCGACGAGGAACTGTGAGCCCATGTTGGAAGTCAGCACCAGAATCGTGTTGCGGAAGTCCACTGTGCGTCCCTGGCCGTCGGTGAGGCGACCGTCGTCCAGCACCTGCAACAACACGTCGAACACCTCGGGGTGGGCCTTCTCGACCTCGTCGAGCAGTACGACGCTGTACGGGCGACGCCGTACCGCCTCGGTGAGCTGGCCGCCCTCCTCGTAGCCGACATAACCGGGAGGGGCGCCGACCAGTCGGGCGACCGAGTGCTTCTCGGAGTACTCACTCATGTCGATGCGGATCATCGCCCGTTCATCGTCGAACAGGAACTCCGCAAGCGCTTTCGCAAGCTCGGTCTTGCCCACGCCGGTGGGTCCGAGGAACAGGAACGACCCGGTTGGCCGGTCCGGGGTCGGAGATGCCGGCGCGCGTGCGGCGTACAGCATCGGAGACCGCACGGACAGCTTCATCCTGACCGATGACGCGTTTTCCGAGTTCCTCTTCCATGCGCAGAAGCTTCTCGGTCTCGCCCTCCATGAGCCGCCCGGCCGGGATGCCGGTCCAAGCGCCCACGACCTCGGCGATGTCCTCGGCGGTGACTTCCTCGGAGACCATCCCGCCCTCGGGTCCGGCTTGGGATTCCAGCTCCCGTTCGAGTTCGGGCAGTTCGCCGTACTGGATCCTGGCGGCCTGCTCGAGGTCCCCGTCGCGCACCGCCCGATCGGCGATGTTGCGTAGTTCATCGATGCGGATCTTCAGGTCGCCGATGCGGTCGAGGTTGGCCTTCTCCAGGTCCCACCGGGAACGCAGAGCGCGCAGTTCCTCCTCGTGATCCGCGAGGTCGGCGCGCAGTTTCTCCAGCCGTTCGACCGAAGCGGGGTCGGTCTCCTTGGCCAGGGCCATCTCCTCCATCTTCATGCGGTCGACCTGGCGCTGGAGCTTGTCGATCTCCTCGGGGCTGGAGTCGATCTCCATGCGCAGCCGCGAGGCGGACTCGTCGACGAGGTCGATGGCCTTGTCGGGCAGGAAGCGCGCGGTGATGTAGCGGTCGGACAGCGTCGCCGCGGCAACCAGCGCGGCGTCCGCGATGGCCACCTTGTGGTGCGCCTCGTACTTCTCCTTGATACCGCGCAGGATCCCGATCGTGTCCTCGACGCTGGGCTCACCGACGAGCACCTGCTGGAAGCGCCGCTCAAGAGCCGGGTCCTTCTCGATGCGTTCGCGGTATTCGTCCAGCGTGGTGGCACCGACCATCCGCAGCTCACCGCGGGCGAGCATCGGCTTGAGCATGTTGCCTGCGTCCATGGCACCCTCGCCGGACGCGCCCGCGCCGACGACCGTATGCAGTTCGTCGATGAAGGTGATGATCTGGCCCTCGGACTGCTGGATCTCCTCGAGGACGGACTTGAGCCGTTCCTCGAACTCACCGCGGTACTTCGCGCCGGCGACCATGCCGGGCAGGTCCAGCGAGATCAGGGTCTTGTTACGCAAGGAGTCCGGAACATCGCCGGCGACGATGCGCTGGGCCAACCCTTCGACGACTGCGGTCTTGCCGACCCCGGGTTCTCCGATCAGGACCGGGTTGTTCTTCGTGCGCCGCGACAGCACCTGCACGACCCGGCGGATCTCGGCGTCACGGCCGATCACGGGGTCGATCTTGCCGTCGCGAGCCCGCTCGGTCAGATCGATACCGTACTTCTCAAGCGCTTGGAAACTGGCCTCGGGATCCTGGTTGGTGACACGGCGGTCGCCGGCGACCTGCCCCAGCGCGTCGAGCAGTTTGGTCGGTTCGACGGGCAGCAGATCGGGTTGTTTCTCCGCGACCCCGATGAGCAGGTGTTCGGTGGAGACGTAGGCGTCGCCGCGCTGGTTGGCGAGGTCTTGGGCCGCCTGCAGGACCGCGTGCATGCTTCGGGACAGCGTGGGCTGGCCCATGGTCGAACCGGTGGCGGCGGGCAGCTGGGACAGGGCGGCGCGCACGTCAGCATCGAGAGCCGGGCGGTTGACGCCGACCGTGTCAAGCAGACTGACAGCGATCCCCTCGCCCTGGGCAAGCAGTGCATGAAGGAGGTGCGCAGGGGTCACTTCCGAGTTGCCGTCGGCTGCGGCTTGCCGAATCGCAGCTCCGAGGGCGTCCTGGGCCTTAGTGGTGAAGTCCATGGTCCTATTGTGCCGGATCCGGGCTTCATGTGTCAATAACTATGAGTCGCTTTGTATCAATGTTCAGGCCGAGGTGGGTCGTTCGGTTGCGCCTGCCGTCCCGCGTCGCCGCCTGTCCCCCGGGCGCCGCCGTGAGCGCCTCCGGCAACCCCGAGACTTCGGTCATATCCGGTCACTGAGAGACGCCCCACGTCCAAAGTCGCGCCACCGCACCAGAGCGGATCCGGCACCCCCGAGACTTCGGTCAAATCCGGTCACTGAGAGACGCCCCACGTCCAAAGTCGCGCCACCGCACCAGAGCGGACCGGACCCTGGCACCGCCAAGAGACCTCGGTCCAACCGGTCGCTGCACCAAGACGCCCGGCACGTCCAAAGTCGGGCCACGAAGACGCCCACGTCCCGCCACCGCACGAGGACGGACCCGGCACCCCCGAGACTTCGGTCAAATCCGGTCACTGAGAGACGCCCCACGTCCAAAGTCGCGCCGCCGGGCAGGTCAGGTCGCCCCGAGCAGAGCCTCGAGACGGTCCCGGGGCAGGGCCGGCACGGTCAGGCCCCGCCGTCCGGTGGTCGTGGTCGCGGACAAGATGCTGTCCCACACGGCGGACTCCGTCGCGTCCACCGTTGCCTCGAACAAGTCGTCCAGGCGGCTGCTGGGCCAGGCGGCCCGATCAGACGTGGCACCGCGAGGCGCCCGCAGACCGGTGGCCAGGCAGCAGAAGATCTCGCCGCTGCCATGGTGCGCGACCGAGCCGCATCTCGCCAGCCCCAGGCCAACCCTGGCCGCGACGCGAGTCGCCGTAGCTGAATCCAGTGGCGCGTCGGTGACAACGACCCCGATGCAAGAGCCCGCCGGCTCGGGGTGGTGGGCCGCCCACCAGTCCGGCTCGTCGAGTTCCTCGCCCACCACCCGGCCCCGGATCGTCAGTTGGTGTGGCGCCCCGAAGTTGGTCAGCAGAACGACGGCGACGGTGGTGCCGTCGGGCAGAACGCGCGACGACGTCCCAATGCCGCCCTTCCACCCCATGCACACGGTCCCCGTGCCCGCACCTACGCAGCCGCTCAGTGCTGCTCGACCCCCGGTCGGCACACCCTCCCCGGCCGACAGTCGCGCCTGTGCCATGGCGTTGGCCACGTCCACGTCCGTCACATGCATCGTGCGCGGATCGTTGAGCCACGAGTCGTCGCACTCCCCCACGACCGGGATCACGACCGAATCGGCGATCTCGGGTTGTTCGTCCATGAGTAGCCGGCAGGCGGCGTCGTAAACGCGGCCGACCTGCATCGTGCTGGTGAGAAAGACCGGGGTCTCGGTCACCCCCCATTCCCGGATCTGCAGGCTGCCGGTCAACTCGCCGGCACCATTGAGGACCGCGACCCCGGCCGGTACCGGACTAGCCCACACATCGCCGCCGGGGTCCACGACGGTCACCCCGGTTCGGGCGATTCCGCTGCCGGTCGGCGGGTCGGCATCGTCGCGGACGATCGTCGCGTGCCCCAGCCCCGCGCCGGGCACGTCGAGCACGGAGTCGCTGGGACCCGTGGGGAAGCGGCCGAAGGACTGGGCGAGGAAGGCGGGCGGCATGGTGGCAACATGTTTGCACATGACGATCCCCGTGGTCTGGTCCGACGACTGCCTGCTGCATGTTCCGGGCGGAGAGGTCTGGGTTGGCGTCCGGACGCCCGGGACCGAGGCGCCCGAGCGCCTTCCGGCCATCCGAGACGCCCTCGCCGAGGCCGGGCATCCGTTCGTGCCGGCGACCGCCCACGGCGACGACCCCATACTGGCCGTCCACGACGCCGCACTTCTGGAGTATCTGGCCGACGCGTACCCCGACTGGGTGGCCGCCGGCTTCCCCGACGATCCGGGTCAGGACCGCGTCGTCGGGTACCTGTTCCCCACACCGGGTTTGCTGTCCGGACTTCCGCTGCGTACGCCCACAGCCGCACACGCCCGCGCGGGCCGTTTCTGCTATGACACGATGACGCTTGTCGGCCCGGGTACGTACACCGCCGCCCGAGCCGCGGCTGACGCGGCCCTGACCGCGGTCGACCTGGTGAGCGCGGGTGCGCCCGCCGCGTACGCCGCCGGCCGCCCGCCGGGTCACCACGCAACACGCGAGGCCTTCGGGGGCTCCTGCTACCTGAACAACGCGGCGATCGCGGCGCAGGCGCTGCGCTCGACGGGACACAAGCGGGTGGCCGTCATCGACATCGACGCGCACCACGCCAATGGGACGCAGTCGATCTTCTACGACCGTCCGGACGTGATGGTGGCCTCGATTCACGTCGACCCGGGTGCCGGCTGGTTCCCGCACTATCTCGGTTTTGCAGACGAGATGGGCCGAGGCGCCGGCCAGGGCGCGAACCTCAATCTCCCGCTCCCCGAGGGCGCCGGGGATCAGGGGTGGCTGGCCGCGGTCGGGACAGCTGTCGAGGCGATGCGCCGGTTCGACCCAGGCGCGCAGTGGTGCTGTCACTCGGCGTGGACGCGGCCGCCGACGACCCCGAGAGCCCGCTGCGGGTTACTGCCGATGGGTACCGCTGCGCCACGCGGCAGGTGACCTCCCTCGGGGTTCCGGTCGTCGCCGTCCAGGAGGGCGGTTACCACCTGCCGACCCTCGGAAAGCTCGTGGCGGCAGCGCTGGACGGCCTCGCCGGCTGGGGGGGGGGGGGGGGGGGGGGGGGGGGGGGGGGGGGGGGGGGGGGGGGGAGGGGGGGGGGGGGGGGGGGGGGGGGGCGGGGGGCGCGGCCTGGGGGGGGGGCGCCGGGCCCCGCGCGGGGGGGGCCCGGGGGGGGGCCCGGGGGGCGCGGCGCCGGGCCCCCCCGCCCCGGCCCGGGGGGGGGGGCCCCGGCGGCCCCCGGGCCGCCGGCGGGGGGGGGGCGCCGGGGGGGGAGGCGGGGGGGGGGGGGGGGGGGGGGCGGGGGCCCGGACGGCCGGGGGGGGGGGGGGGCGGGGGGGGGGGGGGGGGGGAACCACGGGGACCCGGCCCGCCGGGGGGGGCGCGGGGGGGCGGGGGGGGGGGGGGCCGGGGGAGAACGGGGGGGGGCCGGGGGGGGCGCGGGCGCCGGGCCGGCCGGGGGGGGGCGCCGAAAAAACGGGCAGAAAACCGGGGGGCCGGGAACCCCCGGGGGGGGGCCCGGAGAGTGGTCACCGCCTACAGACCCGACGAACGCAGCGTGGCCCGCACAACCGGGTGGTCTGCGTCGAGCCCGTAGCGGTGCCGGTACACGGCGATGACCGCTTCACGCAGGGCCACGTCCGATTCACCTAGGGAGGCCCCCATCAACAGCAGGCGCGGCTCCTC
Source organism: Micrococcales bacterium (assembly GCA_016719135.1). Taxonomy (GTDB): domain Bacteria; phylum Actinomycetota; class Actinomycetes; order S36-B12; family UBA10799; genus JADKAV01. The sequence goes on from JADKAV010000029.1 coordinate 27,930, forward strand.
CCCCTCCTGCCCGTGGTCGGGCGGGGCGTACTCCCTGATCGCGAGCAGATCGACGCCGTGTCGCCGGTAGAACTCGATGCGCCGCAGGTCATCGCGACGTTCCGGTGACTCGTCCGGTCGGCCATCGGGATCCTCCACATCGAGCAGCAGCATCGAGCGTCCAGCATCACGCAGATGGGAGACCAGTGCGGACAACAGCGCGGATCCGTGGCCGCCACCACGGCGCTGCGCGTCGACCACGAAGTAGCGGATGAAGGACATCGCCGTGTCGCCGAGGTGGCGGATCAGAGCGAATCCCACCGGCTCCCCCGCGTCCAGGAGCACCAACAACCGCTCGTCCGGACGGCCGGCGGCGATCTCCTCCCACGGCGCGCGCAAGGCAAGCGGGAACGACGACTCGTACACATGGCGCACCGCTACCTTGGAGCGGCGTCCAGCCCGCTGAAAGCCACCAACGCGTGCTCGGTCATGCCGGATCTCCAATTCCCAGCCCGGCGTCCCACACGACCTCGCCGCCGACCACCGTCGCGAGCACCTCGATGTCCGCCAGCGCATTCGGCTCAACGCGCGTGGGGTCGTCGGACAGGACCGCGAGGTCGGCGAGCGCGCCCCGGACCGATCCACCCCTGCGGTCCTCCTCATAAGAGGCGCAGGCCGACCCGTAGGTGCAGGCCCGCAGCGCGTCGTGGGCGCTGACCACTTCGTCGGGCCCAAGCAGGTCACCGGAGGCGGTCCGACGGTTCACCATGTCGTTGATGCCCAGCATCGGCCGGCCATCGACCACCGGCCGGTCGCTGCTGCCAGGAACGACCAGTCCGGCGGCCAGCAGCGACGCGTGGCGGTAGGCCCACTCGGAACGCTGCGGCCCGAGTGCCCGGCGCATGCCGTCACCGATCTCGCCGACGAACCGCCCTGCGGCACCGGCACAACGCCGAGGCGGGCCGCGCGCTCCACTCGATCGGGCCTGGCGACGCCGAAGTGCTCGATCCGATGCCGGGCGCGAGGTTGCCGGGGCGCCCGCCCCAACCCCATCCGCGGGTGATCTCGTACGCAGCGTTCGTACGCATCCAGCACCAGGTCGATCGCGGCATCACCGATGGCGTGGTGGCGACCCGCCAGCCGGAGCGGTGGGCGGAAATGATCGTGTCGACCAGGGCGTCCGCGTCGTCCTGCAGATAGCCGCGGACCCCGGGCTCGTCGCTGAAGTCGGTGCACATCGCGGCGGTGTGCACGATCAGCGAACCGTCGGAGAACACCTTCGCGGGCCCCAGGCGCAGGCGGTCATCGCCGAACCCGGTGCGAAGACCCAAGTCGATGCCGTTGCCGAGCTCGTCGGTCTCCGGTGCCACGCAGTGCATGCAGGACCGGCGACACCACCATGAGTTCGACGCGCACGGCCAGGCGACCAGCATCGCGAGCCCGCTGGTAGGCCAGCGCTTCGACCGGGGTGCCTGATCCAGCCCCACCCACGCCGGCTTCCACCACACTCGTGATCCCCTGCCGGATGCACACCTCACTGGCTCGTGCGATGGCATGCGCAACCTCGTCCACCGGGACCGGGCGACGCAGTGGTGTCAGCAGGTTCTGGGCCTGCTCCTGCAGCAATCCCGTCGGTCGCCCCGAGCCGTCCAGCGCGATCGTTCCGCCAGGCACGTCGCGGCCATGCTCGGAGATGCCCAACTCCTCCAGGACCGCTGTACTGACCACGGCCATGTGTCCCGACGTGTGCGTGAGCAGGACCCGCCGCCCGGGTGCGGCTCGCTCGATCAGGTCGCGATCGGGATAGCCGCCGATCTTGTTCTCGTCGTAGCCGTTCCCGACGATCCACCGGTCAGCCGGCGTGGTGTCGTTGGCATCGGCGACCGCGGCAGCGACGTCGTCCAGGGTGCGAATCGGCGGGGTGGACAGATCGATCTCATCGAGGCTGGCGCCGAACCAGGCCATGTGCTGGTGGGCGTCGTGGAAGCCCGGCACGACACACCGCCCACCGAGCGACACCGTGCGTTTGGCAGTCAGCCCCGCATCGTCTTGGCCGACGTGCAGGACCCGGTCGCCAAGCAGCGCCACCGCCCCCGCGCGAGGTGCGAGGCCGTCGGGCGCCATCGTGAGGACGGTCGCGTCGGTCAGCAGGAGATCCGCGACGGGGCCGCTCATGGCCGTGCCCCTGTGCCCCGGCGGCGAGCCAGTCGAATAGGACCCGGAACGAATCGGTCCACGCGTTCGGCTGTCCGGATGCGTCCGCCTTGACCACCACCCGCGTCCCGTGCGCCACCGGGACCTCTTGCGCACCACCGGACACGGCGCAGCGGTACCCCCAGGTAGCACTGGTCCGTCCCAGACGGACAGCGATCACCTCGACGGTCATGACCCCCGGAGAGGTCACGGCGCGGTGAACTCCATCGCGGTGGCACGGACCACGTTGTCATCGCCACACCCCATCCACTCGGTCCCATGTCCGGCCGGGCACCGAGACCAAACGGGTCTTGGCCACGCGGTGCGACGCGGTGATCGGCAGGTCGTCGCACACCTCCCAGTAGCGGGGCACCTTGAAGCGAGCCAGCCGTTGCCCGCAGTGCTCGGCCAGTTCGGACACGATCACCTGCTCCGAGCCGCCGGAGATGGACACAAAGGCCTTCACCTCTTCGCCGCGCAGTTCGTCGGGGACCGCAACCACGGCGGCCAGCCGGACGGACGCGTGGGTGAGCAGGACGTCCTCGACCTCCCGGGCCGATACGTTCTCCCGGCACGCCGGACCATGTCCTGAATCGCCCCACCAGATACACGGCCCGCCTCGTCCATCCGCCCCAGGTCGCCGGTGTGGAACCAGCCCCCGCGGAAGGCTGCCGCGGTCGCCTCCGGGTCGGTCCTCGTAACGGTCCATGAGACCCGGTCGCGCGCAGTACCACCTCGCCGATCTCGCCCCGAGGAACCGACACGTCGTGGGCGTCCACGATCCGGACCTCGCGGGCACGCGCCGCAGCACCGACGCAGCCACTGCCGACAAGTTCGTCATGATCCTCGTCGGTCACCCGCAAGTCGGCGCCAGTCTCGGTCATCCGAACGCCTCGTACCACTTCACACCACCACCGCTGCTCCAACTCCTGGTGGCGGGACGCAGGATGGCCGAGCACTGGACGACCCGGACCCGGTGCGAGCGGTCGAGCGGGTCAGGTGCATCTTCAACAGCAGCGTGGGCATCGCGGCCAGGCAGGAGCACGTCACATCGTGTTCACGCACCTTGGGACCAGAAGGTGGACGGATGGAAGGCGTCCAAGACCACCAGGTGGGCGCCTGCCATCAGCGCAGCGACCAGGTTCCACTGCGGGTCGATGTGGGGAGAACGCCTGCGCGGTGAGCATGGTGTCCTCGGAACTCAGGTGCGGGAAGCCCTCCACGAGACCCTTCCCGATCTCGAGCCAGTACCGGTGCGACAGCACACAGCCCTTGGGTCGACCGGTCGTACCGGACGTGTACTGGATATTGACGGTGTCCTCCGCGGCGACCCTGTGCTCGGGCGGGAGCCCGGTGCCCCGCAACTGCTCGACATCGAGGACGGGCACATCCGCAGCCGCGCTGCCAAGCGCCTCGTGGACGTGTTCGGCCAAGTCGTCCGAGGTGACCACAGCGGCGGCGCGGGAGTGCTCGAGGATGTGTCCGGCGTCCTCTCCCCGGTAGTTGGGATTCAGCGGGACCATCGCCGCTCCGAGTCGTGCGAGCGCCAACCACGTCAGCGGGAACTCCACCCGGTTGTGCATCATCACCGCCACCCGGTCACCGGCGGCGATTCCCCGATCGGCCAGCGTCGCTGCCAGGCCAGCGGATCGACGGCGCACGTCCGCGAACGTCAGGGACTCGCCGGGGTCGAACGTCCAGGCTCTACGGTCCGGCCATTCGCGGGCGGCACGGTCAACGGCGGCGACCAGATCCCGCTCACCCACCACTTTCCTCCTGGAACGCCAGCGCGGCCGACTCAGCCTCCCCGGTGGCCATCGTCGCGATGGCGGCGTCCACTTCCCGGTCGAGCGCTTCCGGTTCGGTGGAATCAACTCCGTGGTCGAGCAGCGTTTTGGCCAGCGAAAGGGCTGCCGAAGGCTGCCCAACCAGCTGCTGCGCGAGTTCGTGTGCGGCCTGCTCGTGGGTTCCGGTCGGGACGACCCTGTTGATCAGTCCAAGCCGATGTGCCTCATCGGCGGACAGGTGCTCACCCAAGAACAGCAGTTCCTTGGCCCGCACCGAACCCACTGCGCGGGGCAGCAGCGCCGAGATGCCGCCGGTCACACTCAACCCGACGCCCACTTCGGGGAAGCCGAATCGAGCGTTCTGTCCAGCCACGACGAGGTCACACCCGAGTGCGAACTCGGCGCCGGCACCGAGTGCGTAACCGTGGACGGCGGCGATGACCGGGCCCGGGAACGACCGGATCGCGCGGGTGACGTCCTGGATCCGCTGCAGGCGTTGCCGGGCCGCTGCCTCGTCCTCCACCGGCGCCGGTTCCTTCAGATCGTGCCCGGCGCAGAACGCCCGACCGCGGCCAGCCAGAACGACAACAAGGACTTCGTCGGTGCGCGCCTGTTCGAACGCCGCCAGCATGCCGTCGACCAAATCAGGTACCACGGCGTTGAGACGGTGCGGCCGGTCCAGGTGCACGGAGGCTATCGGACCCTGGGTTGAATACGAGACGCACTCGTTCACTGAATGACTCTAGCCGGACATCTGTTGCGGCAATGGAAACGGCGCTGAGGTGCGGAACGTTCGACTTCCTCAATCTGCGCTGATGACCGGTTGGTTGCCAAATGACCGCCAAACTTCGGGTCACTTGGCAACCAACAGGACCTTTCGCAAGCCAGCGCCCGCGGCGGCAAGAACGATCCGCTCCAATTGCCCCCAAATTCCTTCTGCAACGGTGAGACACTGGCTGCATGCGCAACCTGGGTGTCGTACTTGTAGATGAAGCTCACCGGCAGGCCTGGTCGACCGCCCCGGAGATCGCGGCGCGGATGAATCCGCAGGCTCCAGCCGACGCGCGGGATATGTCACCGCCGCCGAGACCCTGCGAACAGCGGGCTACGAGGTGCGCGCCCACGAGGACGGTCTGTTGACGCCCGAGGCGCTGGCCGAGATCGACGTGCTGGTGATCCCGCACTGCTCCGAGGAGGAATGGGAAACCACCACCGGCGTCGGGTCGCCGGTCCACACCCCCGATGAACTCGCTGCGATCGAGGCCTTCGTCGACGCAGGCGGCGGTTTGATCGTGCTCGCGGAAACCGAGCAGAAGAAGTACGGAAACGTTTTGGGTGACCTCGCGTCATTGTTCGGGATCGACGTGGTGTCGACCACCGTTCAGGATCCCGTGCATCGGTTCAAGGACGTCAGCACCTGGGTGCTGGGCCAAGCCGGTCCGAAGACCGAGCACGATCTGCTTGCCGAAGTCTCCGGGGCCTGCTTTTACCGCGCCGGCGTGCTGCGGCTGACCGCACCTCAAAGCATTCTCAGTGCTTGTGACCTCCCCGGAGGCGACCATCCCGAGTGCGCCTGTGGTCGCCGCCGTTACCAGCGGATCCGGAAGGGTCGTGGTCGCTGCGGATTCGGATCTGTTCGGCGACGACTCCATAGAAGACCTCGAGCACCGCAGGCTGTGGCTGAACCTCGTGACTTGGGCCGGGACTGGCAGCGCCGGTTCAGCCTCCGGCGTGGACGATGCCTCCGGAGCACTGCAGGATCAGGCGTGGAACGAGCTGGTTGCAGCGGTTGAGGAACTGCGCCCGTTGCAGGCCAAAGACGGCTCGGTCGGCGAGGAGCACCGCGAGCGTGCGTCCGAGTTGGTAGACGAGATTGCCGCCGCAGTCACCGCACGGAGTCCTCGATTCCCGCAGCAGCAAGCCCACCTCGAGGCGACCGTCACCGACCTGATGTCCTGGCGTGACGCGGGTTTGGGCGTGCCAGACTTCCTCGACTCACTTCTGCTGTTCCACCCCGAGCAGGAGCGTCGAGACGGCGTGGAGCACTTGGCGGTGTTCCCGATGTACACACAGAACGGCAACCCCAACCGCAACGTCGAGGCCGTGGTCACCCGGACCGTATGGCCCGACTGGATCGCAGAGCTGGAGGCCGGCGACTACGACAACCCGGCGTTCGTCCCCATCGAGTTCGTGGGCTTCACGAAGGGGTACGACACCCATTCGGCGGTCCTGTTCCCGGAGACGGTGGCGACCCGCGAGACCGCCAAATTCACGTGGGGCGGCATCTTCTGCGATCGAGAGGCTGCGCGCTTCCGTCGCGTGTCGGCTGCTGCAGCGGATGTCCTGCAACTGTCGCTGCCGCCTGACGCGGAGCGCCTGCTGGCCGACCAGCGACTGGCGCAGGAGACCTTCATCCTGTGGGACCTCGTCCACGACCGCACACACAGCCACGGGGACCTGCCATTCGACCCGTTCATGATCAAGCAGCGGATGCCGTACTGGATGTATGGGCTCGAGGAGTTGCGCTGCGACCACACCACGTTCCGGGAGACCCCCCGCCTTGAAGCCAAAGGGGCCACGCGCTCGCCCGGCACGTGCGCATCGCGATCCTGTTCGACCGGCTCTTCCGCTTCCCGACGACTGGCGAGCGGAGCCGCAACTACGACGGACTGGGCGGCCAGATCCTCTTCGCCTGGCTGCACCGCAAAGGTGTGCTCCGGTGGACCGACAACACGCTGAGCCTGGACTGGCCCAGCGTGTACGACTCGGTCAGCGAGTTGTGCGGCGAGGTCGAGACGCTCTACAACGAAGGCATCGATCGTTCCCGGATGGGCCACTGGATGGCCGCGCACACCTTTGTCAGTGGTCTTGTCCCCCCAGCACCGGCGTCGGTCTGGGCGCAGGCAGCGCAGGCCCTCCCGACCGAACCCCGCCTCGCAGTTGATGAGGTTCTGCCCGACGAGGTCCCGCTGAACGTCTTCTACGAGGCGCGGCGCGAGAAATTTGCACCCGTCATCGACTCGACCAGCGGCATCACGGGAGTCAGTGGATGAGCACATCGACCCCCGTGGCCATCGTCCTCGGAGCGGGCATGGGGGGGCGAGGCGTGTCGCTGGCGCTGGCCGGGCGAGCACACGTCATCGTCGTTGATCGCGACGAAACCCTTGCCGAAGCCGCTGCTCAAGCCGTGATCGCGGCTGGCGGCACGGCCGAGGCCAGCACCGTGAACTTGCTCGACTTCGATGCCGTGGAGGCGTTTCGTGACGACCTGCTCGACCGGCATGGCCGGATCGACGCGGTCGTGCACCTGGTCGGCGGCTGGCAGGGTTCGAAGACAGTGGACCGCAAGGCTGCTGAACAGTTCGCCGCCCTGGAGCCAGGCATCTTCGGCACGCTGCGGATTGCCAGTGCGGTGTTCCGGGAGGCGCTGATCGCGGCTCCATCAGGCCGCTTCTTCATCCTGTCGAGCGTTCAAGCTCAGTCGCCGTCCGCCGGCAACGCCGCCTACGCCAGCATCAAAGCGGCGACCGAGACATGGACCAAAGCGCTCGGGGCGAGTTTCGCCGACACGCCGGCACGGGCGGTGATCCTCGCGGTCCAACGCGCACTCGTCAACGACGAGATGCGTGCGCGCAATCCTGACAAGGCGTTCACGACGTTCACCGACACCAGCGTCGTCGGCGCCACCGTGGCCGACCTCATGGCAGACCCCGCAGTCGAGAACGGTGCCCGTATCGTGCTGGTGCCGCAGGGGTAGAGCCGCTGCGGATGGGGTTCGGGACGCTAGGTGGGCTTTGGGTCGCCAGGTGGGGTTCGGGCGGCCAGGTGGGGTTCGGGTCGCCAGGTGGGGTTCGGGCGGCTAGGTGGGGTTCGGGACGCGCTGAACCCCATCGGACTACCGGAACCCCATCGAATGCACCGCGTGACGCCCAATCCGCGACTACGCCGACAGGGCAGCAACGATCCAGGCAGCCACTTCGGCCTCGTAATCCAGGTGCCCGGGAAACGTCCCGCCGGCCCGGAGTGGGAACCTTCCGCCGTTTCGACCCGGAACAGCACCGTGCCCGGCGACGTCGGATCGCCCGGATCCGCGCCCTCGCCCCAGCCGGGGTCGCTGGCCCGCAGCGCCATCACCCACTTCGCCGGTTCCCGGACCAGCACCCGGGGGTCGTGCAAGGCGCCGGTCACGAGCAGCGGTGGCCGGGCACCCACCGACGGCAGGTTCTCGTAGGGCGAGTAGCCGGTCATGTAGGTCAGGAACTCACGCTCGCGCGGGTCGCCCCATTCGTCCCACTCGTTGACCGTCAGCGGTATGGAAGGGTCCGACATGGCGGTCACGACATCGATGAACGGAACCTCGGCGACAACGGCCCGCCATCGATCAGGGCGCTGCGAGTACACCGCGCCCTTCAGCAGCCCCTGGCGGACAACCCCGGCTGACGATCCGGCGCCCGTCCACCAGGCCGAGCGCACCGTCGTGCGCCAGTGCATCCGCGACGTCCACGGAAGTCGTCGAAGGTGGTGCGTTTGCCCAACAACCTGCCCTGCTCCCACCAGTCCCGGCCCATCTCGCCGCCGCCACGCACGTGTGCATGGGCGAACACCACCCCGCGTTCCAACAGCGGCGGCCGTGGCGTCACAGGCGCCGTGTAGTAGGTCCGCAGCATCTCGTCCGGCAGGTCCTGACTGGGCGCCAGGTTACTGAAGACGCCACGAGTACTCGGCGCCGGTCAGGTCGACAGACCACGCCACAATCCAGTGCCCCGGCCCAGACTCGGTCATGCGAACTCGGCATAGGAGGAACCCTCTTGCCCGGAAACGACATCGAGGTCACAAGCCGCTCGATCGGACCGCCTGAACGGTGAGCTATTCCACCGGTGGTCTTCGCCGATCTGCCCGAGTCATCCACAAGGTAGCCCCGAGCGCAAGCATTGCGATTAACACCACAGCCAAAGCGACCCCAAGCCGCAAGAGATTGTCGACGCTGTCGTCTGGATTTGTAGCGAAATCCCCGGCAACTGGGATCAGCGACAGCAGTGAGAGTGCGGTGATCACGAAAGGGAGTGTGTTGCGCCTGAAGGCGCTCGCAGCGGAGAACTGCTCATTGACTCCCTGGGCCAGTTCATCAGACCTCGAATCCGCGCGAGCGCACTATCGAGGTCTCTTCGAAGTTCGCCACGCCTCACCCGCTGCTTCCCACACCGCAAGAGGCAGGTCCGGCACCACCCGCTTACGTTCCGCAAAGACGCCGATCGTGCGGCCACTTCCCGCAGAAAGCAGAACGAGGCGCGGACGCAACTGCCGGACACTTCTGCCGCCCGATTCAGATACCTCCATCCAGATATCGTTCGTGACGCGGCTGGCTTGCGAAGCGACGTCGTGGACGGCGAGCCACTCCTCGAGCGCTAGAAGGATTCCCATCTGCACCTGTTCGACGACCGCGCTGGGAGAACTGGAGTACCCATGTCCCACTCGGATCGTGGTGCCTGGCACCCCAATTGAGTTAGCTACTTGCAGGCTTTCGACCTGTTCGAGATTCTCGCAATCCAGCAATATCCGATGCCACCAAAGCGGTTCGCCGCGGGGTATAAGTGGTGCGTTCGACGGCGGCGAGGCAGCGTCAAGGGCCTTAGTGAGACGGTTCGACAGGCCAGCAGCCGTCATGGTCATCTCTGCCTCAGAGGTCGACGTTGTCAATAGGTCCTCGAGCGACCCCTCGCCATCGGTCACCAACGCTCCGACTCCGCCGTCTGTCAGAACAATGGTCTGGTCCATGGCTACGTGGATGCTCACAGCAGTCGGGATGCCTGAACCGCTCCGGGTGACGATCTCGCGAAGGAGCTCAGAGGGATGCAGAGGGTGCTTTCTCGCTTTCGACGGGGGGCATAGTTCCTCGAGTGCACTCACCATCTCTTGGTCCGTCCATGCCAGCCGCCGGGCGGGGGGCAGGTAAAAGGGAATCAGCCAGCGCCAACGAAGCTGCGAGGCTTCTGCTGGGAGAGCATTCATGAACGGATGCTATCGGGCGTTTAGGTGCCGTCTGTCGACAACGTCCTGGTAGTGGTGGATTCTCGGGCTAAGGCGTGGCCGCGGTCGGATCGGCTTCGTTCCGCACGATCGTGGCGTGCCCCAGACTCGCGCGGGGACACCGAGCACCGGAATCAGTGGGCCCGAAGTGGAAGTGGCCGAATGGCGCGGCGTGGGAAGGTAGGCGCCATGGTGGCATCAAGCCGCACATGACATTGCCCTGTGGTCTGGTCGGACGATTGCCTGCTCCATGTGCCGGTGGGGGATGTGGGTGGGTGTGATGGCAGCGGGGACCGAAGTGTCCGAGCCAATCGAGGTCATACTGGGCGCCCTTGTCGACGCGGGCATCAGTATGTCCCGGCGACCGCCCACGGTCACAACTCCGTGCAGGCCGTGCACGACGCCGCACTGCTGGACTTCCTGGAAGCACGGTAGGGCCGAGTGGTGCCCTGCGTTTCCCCGGCGGACCCGGCAGAGATCGGGTGGTTGGCTACCTGTTCCCCACCCCCGGGCAGCTATGGGCTTCCGATGCGGACGCCCACACCTGCCCACGCCACCGGGGCGCTTCTGCTACGACACCAGGACGTGGGCGGGGCCAGGACACCTACCGGGCTGCGCGGGCGTCGGCTGAGCGCGGCTCTGCCGCGATCGATCTGGTGCTAGCGGGAGAACCGGCCGCATGCGACGCGTTCGGCGACTCCTGCTACTTGAACAAGCCCGCCATCGCCGCCCAGGCGTCCGCTCCGCGGGAGCGACCGGGTGGCAGTGGTCGATATAGATGCCCACCACGCCAACGGGACGCAGGCGATCTTCTGCCAGGAACTCCGTAGAGCCTGGTCCCGAAACGGGCATTGTTCGGGCCCTGGCGGGCGACCGGGTTCGGTCCTTGTTGCGTTCCCACTGGCCGAGACATGCGGACGCGGTGACCGGGGTTGAGTGGGTCGGTACGGGTCGGCGATCGCCGCGCTGGGCCGGGTCTATCTCGGCAATGCGGGCTACTGTTCCTCCATGACGGACGGTGGGTGGGTCGATGTGGAGCGGGAGCTGCACAGGCTGGCCGCCGCTGATGAGTTCTCCGGCAGCGTTCTGGTCACCGAGGGCGACGCACGCTTGCTGGAATGTGGGGCGGGCTGGGCTGACCGGGCATATGATGCGCCGGTCACCACAAAGACCCGGTTCGGGCTTGCCTCGCTGTCGAAGATGTTCACTGCTGCCGCTGTGTTGTCATGTGTACGTGAAGACCGGTTGTCCCCCCACGACCGGGTGGTCGACCTGGTTCCGGCGCCGCGACGACCTCCCCCTATGGCCGCCGACGCGACGCTGCACCACCTGCTCACTCACACCTCCGGGATCGGCGACTATGCCGGGGAGGACGAGGACCTCGACAACTACGTCGAGGACTACGGATCGCTGTGGGCCGACCGGCCTTCCTACCGCACGACATCCGCTGGACTACCTGCCGATGTACGGGTCTTTTCACCAATCATGAAGCCGGGGTTCCGGTTCCAATACTGCAATGCCGGCTACGTCCTGCTCGGCCAAATACCGGAGGAGGTGACTGGGCAGCCGGTGATCGACGCGATCGCCGATCGGGTGCTCACGCCGGCCGGGATGGCCGACTCGGGCTACTTCCGACTGGACGAGGCACGCGTCGATGTCGCCACCGCATACCTGCCTAGGCAGCCTGAAGACCAGTGGCGGACCAACGTGTTCTCGATACCCGTGGTCGGCAGCGGGGACGGCGGTGCGTTCTCGACCCCGCGAGACGTTGACCGCTTCCTGAGATCGGTTGCCTGCGGACGCTTGCTCGGGGACGAGATGACACGGCTCATGGAGACCCGGCATGTCCGCGTGAGCGACGAAGTCTGGATGGATTATGGCCTGTTCGTGCATGAGGACGGCTCATTCGGACACGGTGGGGGCGATCCGGGGATCCGGATCGAGACCATGGCGCGTCACTGGCCCAGCCGCGACCTCACAATCGTGGTGTTGTGGAACCAGCAGTGCGCCCTCGGTCCAGTGTGGGAGCTGCTGCTGGCTACGACGTGATCTCGCCCTGCCGCTCACGCCCTACGCGGGCGCCACACGACCAGTGCGGTGGAGCGTTCCTCGCTCTCGTACTTCTGCAGCCGCGAACGTAGCTCCAACAACTCCTCTTCGAGATCCAACACCCGCCGGATCCCCTCGAGGTTCAACCCGTCGGAGGTCAACTGCTGGACCTTCTCCAGGCGCCGGATGTCGCGCACGCTGTACAGCCGGTACCGCCCCGAACGCTGCGGCGTGACCAGGCCCAGCCGGTCGTACTGCCGCAAAGTCTGCGGGTGCAGCCCGGACAGTTGAGCTGCGATGGAGATCACGTATGCCGGGAAGTTCTCATCCATGACTCATCGCCTTTCGGTACTGCTCAATGGCCTCACGGGCCTCGGCGTTGAGATCAGAGGGCACCTGCACGTTGACGGTGGCGAGCAAGTCACCCTTGGTGCCGTCCTTGCGCGGGGCGCCTTCCCCGCGGATGCGGAAAA
>JADKAV010000030.1 GCA_016719135.1 Micrococcales bacterium
TGGCCGCTGCGGTCACACCCACAGATGCGGGACTCGGTGCGCCCACCATGCTCAACCCCGTGGTGCCCAAGCGGGTGCGCCGCGCCCTGAATGTGGAAAGCGGACTCAACGACGGCCTGGCGACCCCTTTGGTCCTGCTGGCGCTCACCGCATTGGCCGACGAGGAGGGCGCCACCCAACCCTCGGTGCTCAGCGTCGGACTGATCCCCGTCGTGGAGGCCCTGATCATCGCGGTCGTGATCGGACTGGTGACGGCCTGGTTCATGGACCGGTCCCGGCAGCGGCACCTGAGCGGACACCGTGGCCGGGCGATCGCCACGCTGGTGCTGCCCCTGTTCCTGTTCGGGCTTGCCGAGGTGGTCGGCGCGAATGGTTTCATCACCGCGTTCGTCGGGGGGCTGACGTTCGGCGCCGCGAGTAAGACCATCGAGAAGGAGCAGGAGACCTCGGAACTGCTCGAGGTCGCCGCAGACCTGATGGGTTTCGTCGTCTGGTTCTTCGCCGGGGGCATCGTTCTTGCGGTGTTCAGTGACGGCTTCCGTTGGCAGTGGGTTGCCCTTGCACTGGCGGTGCTCACCGTCCTGCGCATCGTGCCCGTCTGGATCAGCCTGCTGGGCACGGAATTCCGGTGGCCGACGGTGGCGTTCCTCGGCTGGTTCGGCCCGCGCGGGCTGGCCACCATCGTGTTCGGCCTGCTGGCGGTCGAGGAACTGGGTGCCGACAACGCCGTGATGAATGACATTGCCGGCACGATCGTGTTCACGGTGCTGTTCAGTGTGTTCGCCCACGGGATGAGCGCGGCGCCGCTGGCAGCGCGGTACGGCGCCTGGGCCAAGCGCACCCAACCGCCCATCGAGCGAGCGCCCTCGGTGGAGCCCATGCCGTCGCGCGGCCGCCACGGGTACTGAAGTCCCGGTCCGCACGACAGGTCGGCCGGGCCTCCAGCCTCGGGGCTCGCTGCATGGCTCGCTGGCAGGGTTTCTCAGCCCACCGCACCCCTTTGCCGGTATCGGCGCCGAGCAGCCGGGCAGTATGTGGACATGGAGAACCTCGACATCGTTCGCAACCCCGACGCCCACCGCTTCGAGATGCTGCTCGACGGCGAGCGCATCGGTGTCATCGACTACACGCAGGACGATTGCGTGGTCACGATGACGCACACCGAAATCTCCGATGATCACAGCGGCAAGGGCTTCGCGGCCAGACTCGTCCAGGCGGCCCTTGCCGACGTACGCGACAGCGGTGAACAGGTCGTGCCGGATTGCGCCTACGTTCGCAAGTACATCGGCAAGCACCCCGAGTGGCGCGACCTGGTGGCGCAGGGACAGAACGCCTAGCGGCGCTTCGGGTTCCGCTGCATCCCCACCATCTGCTCGACGCGGGAGTCCTTGAGGCGAATCAGCCGGCCTTGACCGCCTGCAGCGTGTAGCTCAGCGGGAGACGCTCCGGACGTTCAGCCAGAACCCATTCCGCGCCTGATTTGACCATCTGTTCGGGAATCGCGTCCCACGGAACGCTGGCATGCTCCACCAGCTGCGTGATGGTCATGCCGCGATCCAGCAGCGCCGTGACGATTTCACCGAGCCCGTGGTTCCAGCTGTGGGTCGTCGAGTTCGTCAAGGCCGCCGATGCGCTGACGTAGGTCTGCTCGACGGTCTCCACCAGGGGTTCGCCGGTCTGGAAGTAGGGGTAGTCGATGACGAGTCGATCGGTCTGTTCATAGTCCAGTGACCACAACACGGGGTGTCCTTCGCGAAGGAACAGGCGTCCACCATCGTCCAGCAAATCCGTTACCACCTGCGCCCAACGGTCGACGTCGGGTAGCCAGCACAATGCTCCGATCCCGGTGAACACGAAATCGAATCCGTTGCGTTCGAGCACATCAGGCGCGTCGTAGACGTCGCTGTGCACGAAGTCTGTGTCCTGACCCAGATCACGCGCGAGCGTGCGGGCGACGTCCACAGCGGGCTGCGAGAAGTCCAGCCCCGTCATCCGCGCGCCCAGCCTGGCCAACGAAACCGTGTCCGTGCCGATGTGGCACTGCAGATGCACACCACGCTTGCCGCGAATGTCGCCGAGCCGAGGGACGTCGAAACGCACCACGTCGCTGATGAAGGAAGGATCCTCCCGGAACCGGCTCAATGCGTAGTCTGGGGAGGCGGCGTGCAACCCGACCCGCTCGTCCCAGTTGCGCCGGTTCACCTCGAAGGAGTCCATGGCCTGCAGGGTAGTCTGCGCCGGGATCCTCACAGCATTCCAGGATTCGGCTTACGGTGGGGTCATGGCGATTGCACTCATCACCGGCGGCGGCTCGGGCATCGGCGCGGCGACCGGCACACTCATGGCGGAAAACGGGGACACGGTCATCCTGGCCGACATCAATGTCGAGGCCGCGGACAACGTTGCGGCCGCGATCGTGGCATCCGGCGGCAAAGCGGAATCCGCCGCCCTCGACGTGCGAGACGGTAGGGCATTCGCCGCTCTCGTCGACCGGGTGGTGGCCGATCACGGAAGGATCGACCTGATCTTCAACAATGCCGGGATCGGTGTCGGAGGGCCGATCGAGGACCTCACCGCCGAGCATTGGCAGCGGATCGTCGACGTGAACATCATGGGCGTGGTCAACGGCATCCGCGCCGCGTACCCGCACATGATCCGGCAGGGCGATGGGCACATCGTGAACACCGCATCACTGGCGGGGCTGGTCCCGAGCCCCATGCTCGCGCCCTACGCCATGACCAAACACGCGGTGGTCGGACTGTCCCTGAGTTTGCGCCCGGAGGCAGCCCGACACGGCGTACGGGTCACCGCCCTGTGTCCAGGTCCGACGGAGACGCCGATCCTGGACAGCAAGGGCCCGGAAGGCCTTCCCCCGAACGACGTGTTCTCCGCCCGGGACCTGCTGATGAAGGCCACCGGCGAGATCTATCCAGTAGAGGATCTGGCCGCCGAACTGGTTGCGGGGATCGCAGCCAACAAGTCCTACATCGTGGCACCTCGACGTGCGCGTATGGCGTGGTGGATCCATCGCTTGGTGCCCGCCGTGGTCGAGAAGAACGCCATCCGACTCGTGAGTTGGGCCGTCCGGGAGGCGGAGCGGCTCGACACCAGTCGCGCGTAGTTGCTCGGCTACTGACCGGACGCCCCGCCGAGCCCCTCGTGGGCCGGGATGGTTCCCAGCCGACCGGCCTGGAAGTCCTCGAACGCCTGCAGGACCTCCGACCGGGTGTTCATCACGAACGGGCCCATCCAGGCGATCGGCTCGCGGATCGGCGCCCCACCGAGCAGCAGAACCTCCATTTCGTGGGTCCGGGAGTCCTGCGTGACATCGGCGCCGAACCGGATCTCGTCACCGTGACCGAGGACCGCAAGCTGACCGTCGCGGATCGGGGTCCCGTTCACGGTTCCCCGGCCCGCAAGCACATAGAGCAGCGCATTGAAGTCGGGGCGCCACGGAAGATTCACCTGGGCCCCCTTCGACACCGAGACGTGTGCCATCGATATGGGTGTGGTCGTGGATCCGGGCCCGGAGATGCCGCCGACGTCACCGGCGATCACCCGGATCAGAGCACCCGCATCCGAGGTGGTCGCCAGACCGACCTGACTGGCGCGTAGATCCTGGTAGCGCGGAGTGGCCAGCTTCTGCGTGCGCGGCAGGTTGACCCATAACTGGACACCGTGGAACAGTCCCCCTGATGCCACGAGATCCTCCGGGGGGCGCTCGATGTGCAGCAGGCCCGAACCGGCGGTCATCCACTGGGTGTCACCGTTGGTGATCAGCCCACCGCCACCGTGGGAGTCGGCGTGCTCGAAGGTCCCGTCCATGATGTAGGTGACGGTCTCGAATCCGCGGTGGGGATGCCAGGGCGTGCCTTTCGGCTCACCGGCGGCGTACTCGACCTCACCCATCTGATCCATGTGGATGAACGGGTCGGTCAATTCCAGGGGGACACCGGCGAATGCGCGCCGGACGGGGAACCCCTCGCCTTCGAAACCACGAGGTGCGGTGGTGATGGACATGACCTCTCGGGGCTGCTTCGTAGACGTCGCTACGCGCGGCAGCACCGTCAGGTCGTCGACATGAATCGCGGGCATGATGGCCTCCTTTACAGCCGGTACAACATAGTTGAGAGTACAACTATTCCCACAATCGCGCCAGAGTGCGAGCATCAGGGTTCCGGCCCAGTTGAAGACCGGACGCGCTGTCGGGCAAATTGGCCGGCCAGGTGGTCACGCACCCCCGCGAAACAGACGTTGGAGATCCGCACAGACGTTGGAATTGCGCGGCCGTTCTTCCTCCAACGCCTTTACCCATATCCAGCGCCCGTACCTAACTCCAACGGCTACCGGGTGGGGTAGGCGTTGGAACTGCACCTCGAGCCCTGAAGCAACGGCCGTGCGGCCATTCGCGGATCGGCGTGCCTGCCTTCCTCGAACGTGCGCCACCACCCGAGCGCGACAGCGAACTCCTAGGCGGCGGGCTGAGTGTCAGCCGCCGGCGCGGCGGTTGGCTCTGGAGCCGGCGTTCCGGCATCCAGCGGCGCATCCGGGGCCGGAGATTCCTCAGGCGTGGGTGAGGCCTCCGGCAAGGGCTCGACCTCGTTGCCCGTGTCGGAACGCGCGATGCGGCGCTGCGCGTCGATCGCCCGGTTGATGGCGTCCTGCAGATCGTCCTGCGCCTTGCCGTAGGCCGTGAAGTTTCCGTCGCGCAGGGCGCGCTCGGAGGCCCGCAGCGCAGCGTCGGCATCGGCCAGGGCTCGCGTCAGATCCTGAGCAGGCGTCGTCTGCTTCTTGCCACCCTTGTCGTTCTGGTTGTCCTGCTCGGCGACGGTCGCGCCAAGCACCTTCGCCAGCGCATCTTCCAGGTTGCGCTCGAAGGCGACCTCCTGGCCGAAGGACACCAGCACCCGCCGCAGCAACGGATACCCGTCCTGGGCCGCCCGGACATACACCGGCTCCACGTACAAGAAACCGTCCGCAACCGGCAGGGACAGCAGGTTACCCAGCACCACCTCGGAGCCACCACGACGCAGCAACGACAGCTCCGTGGCCACTTCTGGGTTGGATTCGAAGGTGTTCTGCACCTGCAGCGGCCCCGGGATCACGCTGTTGCGCGGTAATTGCAACACACGTAACTTCCCGTATCCCGGCCCCGGTTCGGAGCTCGCACTCATGAACGCGGCAAGGGTCTGGCGTCTGACCGGCGAGAACGTCGTGGTCAAAGCGAACTCCTGGGACACCTGATCGGGCATCCGCAGCGTCAGGTAATACGGCGGTTGCGGCTTGCCCGCGGCCTGCTGTGTCGGATCGGTCGGGACGTACCAGAAGTCCTGCCCGGAGTAGAACGAGCCCGGATCGGTGACGTGATAACGGCTGTAGACCAGGCGCTGGGTCTTGAAAATGTCCTCCGGATAGCGCACGTGCGCCTGCAACTCGGCCGGCATCTCACTGGCCGGCTGGACGGTGTCAGGGAATGCCTTGTTCCAGGCCTGCAGGATCGGGTCCGAGGAATCCCACGCATACAGCTTCACGGTGCCGTCGTAGGCATCCACGACCGCCTTCACACTGTTGCGTACGTAATTGACGAAGTCCTGATCCACATTCACGCCGCGTCTTACCGTCAGCGAGTCGCTGATCGCGTCGGACCACCGCAGGCGCGCCGAATAGGGATAGGAGTCGCTGGTCGTGTAACCGTCGACCAGCCACACGATCCGGCCGTTGACCACCGCAGGGTATGGATCGGCGTCCACCCGCATCCAGGGGGCGACGCTGCGCACCCGGGTCAGGGGGTCGCGGTCGTACAGGATCTTCGAGCCGGAGCCGATCTGGCTGGACAGCAGGATGTTCGGCTCGGAGAACTTGGCCGCGTACATCATGCGGTTCAGCGGCGAACCCACGTCGACGCCCCCGATGCCGGTGTAGGTGTTGTTGCGCTGACCGGTCGGGCTGGTGTCGTCGGGGAAGTCCAGTTCCCGTGGGTCGCCGGGTCCGCCCACGATGGAGTAGGTCGGGGACTTCTCACCGAAGTACACGCGGGGCTGCTCGATCTCCAACTCGCCCACCGGCGGGATGTCCTTGGCGAAGAACTCCGGCTCCCCCTCGGCGTTCGCGCGGTTGTCGTAGGCGGCCACAAGGCCGTACCCGTGGGTGTACACGAGCGTGTCGTTGGCCCAGTTGCGCTGCGCGGGCGGGACTGCCGAGAGGTCGACCTCACGGGTGGCCACGATCGCACCGCTGCGTCCATTGGGCAGCTGATACCGGTCCACGTCCAACGTGTCGGGGAACGAGTAGAAGGTACGGATCTGCTGCAACTGGCGGAACGTGGGCGACACGATGGCCGGATCCAACAGCCGGATGTTGTCCAGAGTCCCCTTGTCAGCGGTCAGGGACTCCTCGTTCGGCTGGGCCACCGCGGAGTACTCGTCGCTTTGCACATTCGACAGGTTGTAGGCATCGCGCGTGGCCTGGATGTTACGGCTGATGTACGGCGCTTCCTTGCCGGGCTCGTTGGGCCGCACCTGGAACTGCTGCACGATCGCCGGGTAGATCCCGCCGATGACCAGCGCACTGACCGCCAGCAGCCCCAGACCGACCAGCGGCAAGGTCCAGGTCCGGCGGAAGATGTTCAGGAAGAACAGCACCGCGCAGACCAGGGCGATGAACGTCAGGATGGTCTTCGCGGGCAGCACCGCTTCGACGTCGCGATATTTCAGGCCAGTGAAGCCTTCGACGAAGTCTTCCTGCTTCAGCGACAGCGCGAAGCGGTCCAGCCAGTAGGCGACGGCCTTCAGCAGGCAGATCAGGCCCAGCAGCAGTGAGATCTGGACCTGCGCGGCCTCCGAGGCCTGCACGCCGTTCTGCAGGCGCACTCCGCCGTACAGGTAATGCACGGATACAACCAGCATCAGCGTCAGGAACAAGGCCATGAAGCCGAACCCGGTCAGGTAACGCAGGAACGGCAGCTTGAAGACGAAGAACCCGATATCCATGCCGAACTGCGGGTCCTGGGTGCCGAACGTGCCGCCGTTGCGGAACAACATCCAGCGGCTCCACTCGGCGGTACCCGACAGACCAGCCAGAGTTCCGAGGAAGCCGGCGATGCCGAGCAACAGCCACTTGCGGATCGGTTCGACGCTCTGCCGGTAGCCCTCCATGCTGGCGGACAGGCGGGGGTCGTAGTCCGGGCGCGTGCGGTAGGCGATGTACATACCGGCCCCGACGATCAGGCCCATCAGCAGGCCGAAGGCCACGAACAACAGGGATCGCACCCCGATGACGGTGGTGAACACACTGGTGAAATCCACCGAGCGGAACCACAGCAGGTCGGTGTAGATCGAGGTGAAGATGAGGAACACGACCAGCAGGCCGGCAAGGACCGCAAGGGTCATCGCCAGGACGCGACCTTTGGGCCCACGGTTCGCGGTGGGTTTCGTGGCGGTATCGAACGTCACGCCTTCAGACTACGAGACGATGGTGACATGCACCCGACCCCGCACCTCGAAACCGTGATCCGCGACCTCGACCGGCACGTCGCACGCGACGGATGGGCGCAGCCGCCCCGCCTGTTCGCGCTGGTCGTTGAACAAGAAGGTGTCTCGGTGGTGGAGCAGGCCTGGGACAGCGACGGCGAGGACCTGATCGGTGATCTGGCCCGGATCAGCTGGCCGGAGGACGTGAGCGGGGCCGCCGTGAGCGTGCAGCGCGTTCTGGAACCCGATCATGACGTACGTGTGACCGTCGCGGCCCTGCGCAACCAAGAGGTCGGCACGGCAATCCGGTACCGCGCCCACGACTCCGAGGAAGAGGTGGCCGTCGCGCCCACGCTCATGCCGCGGCTCGAGCGGGCGGTGTGGGACACCCTGCAGGTCCAGTAAGGGTGCGTGGCATTGCACAGCCATCCGGTCGGTGATCGGTGGAGTCGCGCACGCCCTGCCTAGCCGACCGGACACGGGGGAGGCGGTAGATCTCCTTCGAGCGCCTGACGGGCCTCACTGAGTGACTCAACGGCCGCCACCTCAAGACCGGGAGGGGTCGCGCCGAGCACCTCGTCGCAGTTGTCCTTCGGCGCGAGGAACAAGGTGACCCCATCGTCGTGGGCAGCGGCCAACTTCTGAGCGATCCCGCCGATCGGACCGACTCGGCCGTCGAAGTCCATGGTCCCCGTCCCCGCCACTTTGCGTCCACCCACCAAGTCACCCGGCGTCAGTTTGTCGACGATCCCCAGCGAGAAGATCAGCCCCGCACTCGGGCCACCGACGTCATCGAGGTTGAAATCGACGGTGACTGGCGAGTCGGCCACGATCCCGAGGGTCACCCCCAGAAAACCCTTCTGCGGATCATCGGGGTTGGCGACGGTGACCACGGTCACCGAAAGGTCCTCGTCACCGCGCCGGACGTCAAGGACCACATCCGCAGACGGCCCGGCGGCGGCGATGATTCTCGCCAGACGTTGCGGGCTGCGCACCGCACGCCCTTGTGCTGCAAGCACGACGTCACCGTGTTCGAGGATCCCTTCGGCCGGCGAATCAGGCGACACCTCCAGGATCAGGGGACGGGTTTCGACCGGCTCCCCGACCTCCTGCAGAGCGGCGATCCGCGCCTGCTCCTGGGAGTCGCTGAACTGGTCGGAGCCGGCCTGCCGGGCCGCATCCCCGCTGGTGTCCGGGGGGTACAGCAGCGACGTGGGGACCACGGCGACCGACGGGTCGATCCATCCGGTGAAGGCCTCGAACAGGGTCAGATCGCCATAAGGACCACCCCGCTCGGAAACAGTGGTCATCTCCAGTTGCCCGGTCACCGGAAACACCTCGGCACCGTCGATCGAGATGATCGGCTTGCCGTCAGACTCGGCCAGGACGTTGAACAACGGGCCGGGCGAAAGCCGCACGTACGGAACACTTATGAACTCCATAGCGCTGAGGACCAGCAGCCAGGACACCAGAGCCACCACGATGACGCGTTTGCGGGGCGTGTCCACCCAGCGCCTCACCGATCACCGCGCAGGACCTGCTGCAGTCTGGCGAGGTCCTTCTCGCGCACCGGGCGCTCAGCCGGGCGCAGCCTCCACCAGGCGATCCCCACCACGCTCAGGGCAGGCACCCACCACAGGAGCACGGACATGCCCAACAGAGTACGCGCCGCGACACGTACTTCCATGACAACGTCGCGGCAGGGGTGTTCCACCGAGGGCGTAACGCGCTCAGTGGGGCGGGGCGCCCGGATCGTCGTAGCCTAGGACTGGCGCAGTGTCGACACGAACAGGCGGAACTGATGAGCGGCAACCTTCCCTTCGGCTTCTCGGGCGACCCGGGTGACCAGAACAACCCGAACCAAGGCCCGGGCGGATTCGACATGTCGCAGCTCGGCGCCATGCTGCAGCAACTCGGCGCGATGCTGCAAAGCGGCGGCAACGAGGTCAGTGGGCCCGTCGACTGGGATCTGGCGCACAACCTTGCCCGGCAGTCCATCAGCCAGAAGGGCGACCCGTCGGTCAATGACAACGACGTTCGGCGCATCGGCGAAGCGTTCGACCTCGCACAGGTGTGGCTGGACGCCGCGACGTTGTTCCCCGCCGGTGGCTCAGCGGCCCCGGCCACGTGGAGTCGTAGCGAATGGCTCGAGGCCACCTGGCCGGCATGGCAGCAGATCATCGAGCCGATCGCCGAGGGCGTTCAGCAGACCCTGACCACGATGCCCGACATGGGGCAGATCAACCTGGAGGACCTCGGGATTCCCGGGCTGCAGGAGAACATGCCCGCAGGCATGCCCGATCTCAACGAACTCGCCGGCCCGCTCATGAACATGGCCAAGCGAATGGGCGCGGCCATGTTCGGGGCACAGGTGGGCAACGGGCTCGCGACACTGGCCGACGACGTCCTCGGCGCAAGTGATGTGACGATTCCGCTGACCAGCGACGGCAGACCGGCCCTGGTCAGCGAGAACGTCAAGGTCTTCGGCGCCGACCTGGACGTGGAGTTGGGAGACCTGTACCTGTTCCTGGCGCTGCGCGAGGCGGCGCACCAGCGGCTCTACGCCCACGTGCCCTGGCTGCGGACCGCGGTCGAGACCGCAGTTCGCGCCTACGCGTCGGGGATCTCGGTGGACACCGACAAGATCCAGGAAGCTTTGCAAGGGATCAATCCGAACGACCCCGAGGCCATGCAGGAAGTGATGTCGTCCGGAGTGTTCGAACCTGCTCAGACAGAGGAGCAGAAGCAAGCCCTGTCCCGTCTGGAGACACTGCTGGCCCTCATCGAGGGGTGGGTGCAGGACGTCGTGGCCGCAGCCATCGACGATCGCATGCCCTCGGCTTCGCGTCTCGGCGAGACGATGCGCCGGCGTCGCGCCTCGGGCGGGCCTGCGGAGAAGACGTTCGCGACCCTGATCGGCCTGGAACTGCGACCGCGTGCTCTGCGCGAGGCATCGGCGCTGTGGACACAGTTGCGTGAGTCGCGCGGTATCGAAGGTCGCGATGGCGTGTGGCGCCACCCCGACCTGATCCCGACCGCCGAGGATCTGACAGATCCCACGTCCTGGCTGGAAGCAACCGGGGAACTCGGCGAGTAGCTATCAACAAAACGTTGTCAACAGCCGGTGCATAACCATAAGTGCAGGTCACACGGCGGGTCACGACGACACGTTTGACGCGGCTGTGGACTTGTCCCCAGTTTCCCCCAGCGGCATCGACAGGCCGTCCCCCGGCTATCCACAGGGTGATCCACAGCGGTGGAAAGCTCGTCCACGATTCCTCTGGACGCGGTCCACGGCGGGTCCATAACGTCAGTTCTGAACGAGGCCCCCGAAAGGGAAGCGGACCGCAGGGGAAGGCGGGAAGCCGAACAAACGGGGGCCTCGCTCTATGTCCGGGCTCGGGGCGGACCGGTCACCGGGATTCGAAAACCGACGTGAGGCTGCGGTCGATCAAAGTGGCCAAGGGTTCACGCTCCCTGCCCCCCTGCCAGCGTTCCAGGGCGATGTCCAGTGCGACCAGACACACCGCCGCTAATGATTCGTCGCGCAGACTGGGCGCGTTGCGTCCTGCTGTGAGCGCGAACGCGCGCGCGAGCTCCGAGCGATTCTGACGGTCCTGAAGGGCCGCGACAGACCAGATCGACGGCTGGGAGTAGATGAGTCGCAAGCGACGACGGAACAGTTCCACATCCTCCCGATCGGCCAGAGCAGCAACGACAGCATCCCGGAACGCCTGGACCGGCGGCAGCGATCCGAGTAGCCGGCCCAGTTCGTCGTCGATGACAGAGTCGCGCTCGTCCCAGAGCACGACGTTCTCCTTGGTGGTGAAGTGCCGGTAGATGGTCGATGCCGAAACAGCGCAGGCGGCAGCCACATCTTCAATCGTCGATTTCTCATATCCATCGCGTTCGAACATGTCCATTGCAGTCGATTGCACCAAACGCATCGTCAGGAGACGGTTGCGCTGGCGAAGGGTCAGGCGCTGGGACATCACACCCCCACTATACTGACAGTCACTAGCATATCGAAAGTAACTACCGATATAGTGGTGAGATGTCCGCAGAACACAAGGTCAAAAGTCGACTCCGGGTGTTCTTCGAGGAGTTGATCGTGGACGCGCTGATCACCGCAGCGATCGTGTGCGCTTTTGTTCTGCTCGGCACGCCCCTTGTGGACATAGTCACTGGCCCCATCTTCATCGTCCTCGTCACGGGCGGGCTTGTGTATTTGATCGTCAAGAGCATTCGCCGCGACCCTCACCCCGCAAAATGACCGAGTCGACCGCTGGGACGCGGCCTATCAAAGTGGGCGGGCGCATCGTCGGGCTTGACATCGCCCGGGCATTCGCGGTGGTCGGGATGGTCATCGTCAACTTCAAGATCACCATGAGCGCCGAGAACAGCGGTCCGCAGTGGCTGCAGGGCGTCGCCGCGCTGCTCGATGGTCGCGCGGCAGCGACGTTCGTCGTCCTGGCCGGCATCGGCGCCAGCCTCGGCTCCCGACGGGCCCGCGAGGGCACCGACAGCGTCCAGCGCCGGGCCGCACAAGTGACTCTCGCCAAACGAGCGCTGTTCCTGTTCGTGATCGGATGGGCATTCTTTCCCATCTGGCCCGCGGACATCCTGCACTACTACGGGCTCTACCTCGCGATCGGCGCCATCGTGTTGTTCGCAAGCGACCGGGCCCTGCTCGCCCTGGCAGCAGCCGCAGTCGCAGTGTCCTTCGTGTTCATCGTCAGTTTCGACTACTTCGCCAACTGGAATCTGGACACCTACGCCTACGAGGGCATCACCACCGTGCCGGGTTTCCTGCGCAACCTCTTCTTCGACGGATTCCATCCGGTCTTTCCCTGGGTGGCGTTCTATCTCTTCGGCATGTGGCTCGGCCGCACCGACCTGCGCAGCCACGCCTGGCGACGCACCCTGGCAATCCGTGCCGCGGTCGTCGTCGCCGTCACCGAAACGGCCGCCTGGATCGTGGTGGGGCCGAAGGGCACGAGTCTGGATCAGCTCGCGGACGACAGTTGGCGCTGGCTGTTCTCCGTGGAGCCCATCCCGCCGATGCCGTTCTACCTCGCGGCGGGAGGCGGCACTGCGGTCCTGGTCATCCTGGGCTCGATCTGGCTCGGTGAACACCTCCCCGAGCGGGTCGCCGAGCCGCTGATCTCGACTGGACAACTGGCACTGACCATCTACCTCGCCCACGTGTTCGTAGGAATGGGGATTTTGGAGGCGACGGGCCGCCTGGAGGACCAATCGTTGACCTGGGCGGTCGGCACCGGCTTGGTGTTCTCCGTGTTCGCCATCCTCGGCAGTTGGGCGTGGCGCCGGCGTTTCGCGCGAGGGCCAGTCGAGTGGCTCATGCGCCGAGTTGCTGGATGAACCGGCTCGCGCTTGCTGCCGTCACGGCCATCATCACAGCGATCGTCACCGTTGGCGTCCTGTGGGTGATCATCGCGTTCACCGGCGGGTCATTCGTCGAGGCGCTCACGCAACCCGGCTTCTGGGTCGTCCAAGGAGCCACCATCGCGCTGGTCTCGCTGGCCGTGCTGGCACCCGACGAGGACGCCCGCAGCAAATCGCGACCTGCGGTGGTCAGGGTCGCGGCTCGGGCAGGGTGGACCGTCGCCGGAGCCATCACCGTGGGTGCGCTCCTGGCGGTGGCCACGCAGACACCCGTCTTCGACGTCCTGAGTAACACGGCGTTCCTCATCCCCGCCGGAATCGCTGTCCTGGTGGCGATCCTGGAAGCGTGGCCGGACGACGCCAGCGACTGAAACAGTGCGATCAGCGATCCTGAAAGACGGGCGATCGTCGCTCCCGCGCGGCTGCCAAGCCCTCCTGCACGTCTTCGGTGGTCATCGTCGCCGGCTGCGCCAGACCCTCCCAGCGCAGGGCCTCAGCCAGGCTCTGCGGCGCACGTGGAGTCAGCCCGCGCTTGGTGAACCGGGTGGCGATGGGCGCGTTGGCCGCGATCTGCTCCACGTCGCCCAGCACCTGGTCGGCATCGACGTGCCTGGTGACCACACCACACGCGAGCATCTCATCGACATCCAGGGTTCTACTGGTGAGCAGCAAGTCGCGCGCCATCGCCGGTCCCACCGCGTGTGGCAGCAGGTAGGTCGTCCCCATGCCGGAATGCAGACCGAGTCGGGTGAAGGGCACGGAGAACCGAGCCCGCGGACCGGCCCAGCGGATGTCACACGCGAGTGCGACGGCTGCCCCAGCGCCGACAGCGGGGCCGTCAAGATAAGCGATCGTGGGCACGCTCAGTTCGGTCACGCTCAACCACTGGGAGTAGAAGTCGTCCATCCTGCGGCTCAACACCGCGATACCTTCGGACCCGCCCTCGGCCAGCCAGCCCAAGTCGCCGCCGGCACAGAAGGCCTTGCCCTCTCCCGACACCAGCACCGCCCGCAGGCCGGGGAGTTCGGCCAGTTCGGACATGGCCAAGGACCACGCCTGAGTCATGGCTGCGGACATGGCATTGCGCTGGTCGGGATTCGAGAGCACCACGTGCGCGATCCCCGGTTCGTGCCATCGGACGACGAGATGATCCTCTGCTGCGGTCAGGCCCGCAAGGGGTGGGGTGAGTGTCATACGCGCACCCTAGCCACGTAGCATTTCGGCTACACAAGGACACAGGCCACGCGCACAGTGGGCCGAGAGGGAGCAGAACATGGAGACGTACGAGGGCGAAGGCTACTGCGTGAAGTGCAAGGAGAAGCGGCCGCTGAACGGTGAGGTCCACGAGACCAACGGGCGACGCATCGCCAAGGGCAAGTGCCCCGTGTGCGGCACCACGGTGACCCGCATTCTTGGCAAGGCCACCTGAGGCAGCACCACAGACATTCAGCGGCGGGTCCCAGTACGACTGGGGCCCGCTGTTGTTTGTAGCGGAAGCGCCGGCCCACTGAGGTGCGGTTGCTCGCGAACCTGCGGCAGTCTGCAGTCGCACTGGTCGTTCACCGACCACACCCTCCACATCGGACCCGGCTTCAGCGGGTCATAGATCATCTCGAGCCCGACCGTCGCCTCGTGTGTGGCGATCAGCACAATAGCTCCCGCCGTTTGGATCAGTTGCGCTGTGTTTGACCACGTCGGCACGGATGTCGTCTGCGCGACCAGCGTCGTCCACGCCGGATCCATCTGCGACCAGGCGCGGTCGATGCATTGTGGGCACGGCCCGCGGGTGCTGTCCAGAACCGGCCCCACATGCACGGCATGGGCTTCGAACCACACCGGAATCAGCCTGTGAACCGGGTCAGGAGCTTCGAGCAGAGATGGCAGTTGCCCCTGCGCGAACACCACGACCTCCGCGTCCGGATCGATTCTCGCACCGGCGGCTTCCAGCGCGTTCGCCAATGGTTCCTCCAAGAGTCCACACGGATGGATCCGTACGGTGAGAGGGGTTTCGCAAGACTCAACCAGCCCGGCACGTATCAATCGATCTAGCAGCTCCGCAGCCTGCGCTCGCGGGATGCCGACCCGTCCCGCAGCCTCTATCAGTGACCGACGAGAGCTGCGGCCATCGATCAATCTCAACCATCCGGGTACGGCGTCGTGAGCGCCCTCAAGGCTCACCGCGTGCAGACCCCAACCGATCTGCAACACGGTCTGCTCACGCCATGCGACCAGTGGATTCCCGATCAGTTTCGGATTCATGACCGAGATGATCGCGCAAGCCCCCTGTGGATCGTTGCCGCGCTCCACAGGGCATCTGTGCTAGCGGCCGGTGGTGCTCCCCACCGATGCGGGGCAGAATCACATGTATGGCCAACGACCCCGGCGCGATACCCAAGCGGGCTGTCGCGCGTACCGCGCGCATGGCCTCACTACCCCTCGGCTACGCCGGTCGCACCGCGTTGGGGGTTGGCAAACGTATCGGTGGCAAACCGGCCGAGGCAGTCGCTACCGAGATCCAGATGCGCACCGCGGAGCAGATGTTCAAGGTGCTTGGCGAGCTCAAGGGCGGGGCAATGAAGTTCGGCCAGGCTCTGAGCGTCTTCGAGGCGGCCCTGCCTGAGGAAGTGGCGGGCCCGTATCGCGCCACCCTCACACGCCTGCAAGATGCGGCACCACCGATGCCCGCCCAAACCGTGCATGATGTCCTCGCCGACCAGTTGGGGTCCGACTGGCGTGAACGCTTCAGCGAGTTCGACGACGATCCGGCCGCTGCCGCGTCGATCGGCCAGGTACACAAGGCGGTGTACCGGGACGGCCGCGAAGTGGCTGTGAAGATCCAGTACCCCGGTGCGGGCAAAGCGCTCATGGCAGACCTCAACCAGGTGTCCCGCATGGGACGGCTGTTCGCCGGCATGGTGCCCGGGATGGACATCAAGCCGTTGCTCGACGAGTTGAAGGCGCGGGTCGCCGAGGAACTGGACTACCTTCGGGAGTCCGAGTCCCAACGGGCATTCGCGGTCGCGTTCGAAGGCGACCCCGACTTCCGGATCCCGCACATCCTCGCGGCCGCTCCCTTGGTCCTGGTGAGCGAGTGGGTGGACGGCATCGGACTGTCGCACATCATCGCCGACGGAACTCGCGAGGAGCGCGACCGGTATGGAACCCTCTACAACCGGTTCCTACTTGCCGGACCTGCCCGAGCCAGGCTCCTGCATGCCGATCCTCACCCTGGCAACTACCGGATTACCGAGGACGGCAAACTGGCTGTGCTCGACTTCGGTGCGGTCTCGCACCTACCCGATGGGCTCCCGTCAGCATTGGGTCAACTCCTTCGGATCGCGATGCTCGAGGATGCCAGTGGCGTGCTCGAGGGCCTACGCGAAGAAGGTTTCGTCAAACCCAACATCACCCTCGATGCGCAGGCATTGCTCGACTACCTGACGCCCCTGGTGGAACCCGCCCGGTACGACACCTTCCACTACACCCGTGAGTGGCTGCGCGGCGAATTCATGCGGATGAAGGATCCGCGCAGCGAGGAATTCACTATCGGCTTCAAACTGAACCTGCCTCCCAACTACCTGCTCATCCACCGCGTGTGGCTCGGTTCGGTCGGTGTTCTGTGCCAACTCGACGCCAACGTCGCATCGCGATCCGAAATCGAGCGCTGGGTTCCGGGGTTCGTGATCTAGCCGCCCCCTCCCCTCCATCTCAGGGGGGTCCTCTGGTGTGGGTGATGACGGGGATGGTGTGGGTGTCCATGGTGATGGTGTACCGGCCGTGGTGCAGGTCGTTATGACATCTCGAACATAAGAGTGCCAAGTTTGACAGGTCGGTTCTGCCGCCGTCTTTCCAGTGGATGATGTGGTGGGCGTGGCAGTGCCGCGGGGACCGTCCGCAGCGGATGCAGCCGCGGTCGCGGGCGATCAGCGCCGCCCATTGGGCCGCGGAGGCCCGGCGTCGCCGGCGTCCCAGCGCTAGGGGGATGAAGGTGCCTTTGCGTTTGATCCCGAAGATCACGGTGCACACCGCCGCGCACGACAACAGGTCGAAACTGCCGGCACCTAGGGGGGTGCCGTCGACCAGGGTCGCGTTGTCACTGGTGGGCAGGTTCTCCAAATCCACCAGGATGGACACCGCGGACACCCCGCCGGGGTGGGTGTTGGCCGCCGCGGCCTTGGACATGTCGGTCAGGGCATCAGCGCGGCGTTGGGCCGGGGTGGTGGTGTCGTGGGTGTCCGGGGGGCGGGTGAACGATGCCAGGGTTTCGGCCAGGATCGCCCCGTCGACCTCGTCGAGCATTCCGGTGATCGCCCACATCCCATTCGCCCGGGCGGACAGGCGCAGGGACCGTTTGGCGCGTTGCTGATCCAGGCTCAGGTCCAGGTGGGTGGGGTTGTCGGCCTCAGCGGCGACCTGCAGCACCCGGCGCACCTCCGAGGCATCGGTCAACTTCGCCAGGCCGACGATCGCGGCCTGTTTGCTGGTGAAGTCATCGATCGCGGGGGCGTGGGCCAGGATCTGATACACATGCAACCCCGAAATACTCCCGGCAGCCCAGGCATCCTTCACGACCGGCAGGTCGTGCAGGGCGTTGGCGGTGTTCACCATCCCCGACCCCACCGCTACCGGGGATCCGGTCGCGATCGCCACCAGCGACCCAGACGTGCCTGCGCCCAGGACCCGGGAATCCCCGGCAGTATCCGCGGCACCGGCCAGACCGGTCAGATACGCCTCGATGCGGTTCCGCAACCGTGCGGTGTGTGCCATCGCCGCGGCGCGTTCCTCCGCACACAGCAGGTCGGGGTCCGGCAGCGCATCTATATCGTCGTTGATCTGGTCGAACCCGGCCGGGGCGGCAGTGGGTAGGGAGGCGCGGATCCGGGCCCGGCGGTGCGCCGCCCGCGACACATCAAAGAAAGACGAAGAAGCAGCAGTAGACGTAACGGCCATAGGACACCCCCGATCGACAAGACTTGAATGTCGTATCGGAAGGGCCGGTGCCCCACCGCGACGTCGCTCCACGAGCTGACGAAAACCAACTACCAACTACCTGTTACGAACCATAAACCCAGGGTCTGACATTCTCCCCGGACTACCTGTTTCGAACCATAAACCCAGGGTGCGACATCTTTCCCGGACTACCTGTTCAAACCGTAATCCCGGGGTCTGACATTCTCCCCGAGCCACCTGTTTCGAACCGTAAACCCGGGGTGCGACATCTTCCCCGAGCCACCTGTTCGAACCCTAGACCGAGCCTCTGACATCTTCCCCGGCCCACCAATCGACACCATAAAACGACCCCCTGACAAAACCGTTGATCCTGATGTCAACCGCTGGCTCACAGGCAAGAACGGTGGTCTGTCATCTTCCCGACGTGGTGTCGCGCAGCAGTGAGCCACCTACCGGCAAAGTCGCGCCACCCGACAGGTTCCGCATTCAGGCCGGACCCTTCTTTGAACACCAGGCGGTAGCGACTTTGCGGGAGGTTGACGATCGGTCGCTATGTACGTCCCCTGCATGCGCAACTTCATCGCTCCCCCACCTTGTCGCTTCGCCGTGGATCGAGGCTCAGGACACCGCAACAGCAGCACTTGGATACGCGCCAGCTCCGTTCGCCGTTCGGAACCCAAGCCCCGCCGCGTCCGTTCAGACAGACATCAGGACCGCGTCAATCCTGTGCCGCATCTGGACCTGCAGCTGCGCATCGAGCACTGCCGCATTCTTGGGGGGTCGACCGTTGCGCTTCGGTGAGGGCACCGGCAAGCCGGCGAGGAACAACTCCCCTCCCCACACACCACAGGTCTCTGCGCGCTCCAGTGCCCCCCGGAGGCACTCACGGCGCATCGGACAGTCCACACATAGTGCCCGGGCACGGTCGATCTCGTCGGCGACGTCCGAGAACCACAGGTCTGCCGGACCCGTCGCACAGGGAATGGCAACAGTCATTTCTCACCTCCATTTGGACAAACAAAAAGGCCGCGGTACGTGCGCCGCGGCCTGAAGATCTGGAACGGAATCTACCCGGGACGCACCGCACAATCGGCAGCCGCGAAGGCCGCCACGAAGAATGTGTTCTTGACCATCGCCGCCTCCTCTGAAGTAGGTCCTCGGTCAGGGTACGTGTTTCAGCCTCACTGGGCAAGCGGGTTTCTGGCCACAATTGTCAGCAGTTCATCAGCATGCTCGGCCACGACGGACTTGTGGATCCCCTTGACCGAGGCCAACGCCTTCCGGTCGGCAGGGCGGGTCCTGGCGATCCCCACCAGGACGGCGTCGGTTGCGACCAGAAAGGCCGGGGTCGCCTTCCCGGTGGCTGCCCGGCGCTGCGCGACGACACGACTGCGCCAGCCACGAAGATCCTCGAACAGATCAGCGGGGAAGTCGCTGGGACATGTACCACATGTGCCGCGCGCGCGTTCCAGCCCGGCGGCGAGCCGTTTACCGCAGACCTGGCAGCCAGGCGACTTCGCCGCGGCACGTTTGGCGACGGGTTGGGGCCGGTGACCTTCGGGCAGGAATCGCGACGGCTGCCGGTTCTCGCGCCGGGAGCCCGCCTGCGCGTAGGACAGTTCCAGGATGTCCCTGGCACGGGTGACCCCCACGTAGAACAGTCGCCGTTCTTCCTCCACGTCGACCATCTCCCCCTGATAGCGCAAGGGCAGTCCACCCTCGTGCAGGCCGGGCATGAAGACCGCGTCCCACTCCAGTCCCTTGGCGGAGTGAAGAGATGCCAGGGTCACCGCAGCCGCCACGGGGGCGTCGTCGTTCTCGGCCCGCTCGTCGAGGTCGGCCACCATGGACTCGAGACTGTCGTGACTGCGGGCCAGGCCGACCAGCGCGGCCAGCGACTCCCACTCCTCGCGTTGCGCCTGACCCAGCGGCGGGGTCGGGGTGTAGCCGACGGGTTCCAGGGCCGCGGCCACCCGTTCGGCGACGTCGCCGGTTCCCGGCTGTTTGGCCGCGACCCGCAGCAAGGACACCGCACGCTTGACCTCGGGGCGCTGCATGAAACGCGCACTGCCCCGGACCGTGTAGGGGATGCCCACTGCCTGCAACTCGCGTTCGAACCGGGCCGTGGCCGAGTTGATGCGGACCAGAATGGCGATCTGCTCGGCAGGTGTCTTCGCAATCAGACGTTTGATGGCATCGGCGACGCCGGCGGCCTCGGCCTGCTCGGTCTCGTACACGCGGGTGTTCACTGCGGCCACCGGGGCGCGCTGTGACTTCAGCAAGAGGCGCTGCCGGACATCGCCGTCGGCCAGCACCGCGTTGGCCAGGTCGATAATCTGCGGAGAGCAACGGTACGACCGCGTCAGTTGTAGCAGTGTCGCTTCGGGCCACCGATTGCGGAAGCCGAGCAGGTAGTCACTGGTGGCGCCGGCGAAAGTGTAGACGGTCTGAGACGGGTCGCCCACCACGCACAACTCATCACGGCCGCCGAGCCATCCCTCGAGCACCTGCTGCTGCAAGGGCGAGACGTCCTGGTACTCGTCAACGGTCAGCCAGCGGCACCACTGCCGCACCTGTTCGGCCACGGCAAGGTTGTCCCGGATCAGCCCGGCGTTCAGCAGCAAGATGTCCTCGAAGTCGACCAGTCCAGCGGCTGCTTTGGCGTCCTCATATCCCTGGTAGACCTCCTCGAGTCGCTCGGCCAGGACACCCTGGGCACCCACCTCCTGCGGGCCGAGACCGATCGCTTTGGCACGCTCGATCTCACTGGTCACGTCGCGGCGTCCGGCATCGTCGAGTTTGATGCCGGCCCGGGTCAAGGCCGCCGACACCAGACCGATCTTGGAAGCCTGGATTCGTGGCATCTGACCGCCGACCGCGTGCGGCCACATCCATCGCAGTTGCCGCAGGGCTTCGGAGTGCACCGTGCGGACCCGGACCTCGTTCACACCCATCGCACGCAGTCTGCGACTGAACTCCCCGGCCGCCCGGGTCGTGAACGTGACGACCAGTGTCCGCCGCGGATCCATGACGCCAGTGGCGACGCCGTAGGCCACGCGATGTGTCAGCACGCGCGTCTTGCCCGTACCGGCACCGGCCAGCACCGCGACCGGTCCGGTCGTGGCCACGGCCACGGCCCGCTGGTCGGGGTCCAGCGGTTCCAGGATCTCCTCGGGCTCCACCCGTCGATCCTCACACCCACCCAGGACACCGGCGTAGCCTGGTCCACCACCAGCGACGACTCATCGGCTCCAGGTGTGCGGGATGGGTTCGCCGAACCAGTCCGCGATCAGGCGGTGGGCCACCGAGATCCGTGGCGGGATCCGCAGCCTGCCCGCCAGTGCCGCCTCCTGGAACTCCTCCCGGCTGACCCAGATCGTCTCGGCGATCTCCTGACCGTCGGGCACCGACGTCTGCGCATGTGTGTGCGCCGTGAACGCGATCATGATCGAACAGGGAAACGGCCACGGCTGGGTTGCGCGGTACTCCACACGATCGACGGGCACCTGCACATCGGCTTCTTCGAGGACCTCGCGGACGACCGCCTGCTCGAAGGTCTCCCCTGGTTCCACGAAACCGGCCAGTGTGGAGTACCACCCTTCGGGCCAGATCGAACGTCGTCCCAGCAGTGCCCGCTGCTGGTCGTCGACCACCAACACGATCACTGCCGGATCGGTCCTCGGGAAGTGCTCGGACCCGTCCGCCAGGCACCGCCTGACCCAGCCGCCCCGGGCAGCCTCGGTCGTCGATCCGCAGAGCGGGCAATGGGTGTGCGCCCGATGCCAGTTGTCCAAGGCCACCGCTGTGAGCGCGGCAGAGCGTTCCAGAGCGTCCAGGTCATCAGCCACTGCCCGTAGTTCCTGCGTGTTGTCGGTGCGCGTACGCACCGCGAACCAAGGCACGCCGTCCACCGTGCCCAGCACGAGGGAGTCGTTCACGTGGAAACGCCCGGCCGGGTGGACGTCGACGTGGCCTTTGTAGACCGCGATGAGGCGCCGATCGGGGTTGTTCCACATCTCGAGCAAGAGCTGTGGATCATTGCGAGATTCGTCGTCTCGCACGAAGAGATCCGGTTCGGCGGTGGGCCACACCCGCCCACCGTAACGCCTGTGTCAGGATTGGCGGGCATGGGCGATTTCATCCGGCAGCTCACCGGCGTGCGTTTCCTCGCAGCCGCCTGGGTCATGCTGTACCACTATCAACCCGCGCTGGCGGCCAGCGGGTTGCTCGTGCCTGTCCTGCACGAATTCCTCCGACTGGGGTCGGTCGGGGTCGACCTGTTCTTCGCCTTGTCGGGATTCATCCTGACGCACACGTATCTGACGCGGCTCGGACCACGCCTGACCGGCGCGGGCAGCCTGAACTTCTGGTGGCTGCGACTGGCGCGCGTCTACCCCGTCTACTTCCTGATGCTCAACGTGGCCGGCCTGGCCGCGCTGGCCGAGGGTGTGGTCACCGGCGAGGGCCGGCGCGACTGGATGACGTTCCCGTCCTACCTCCAGCAGGTCTTCATGGTGCAGGAATGGGGCCCCGACCCGCAGCGCGGGTGGAACTTCCCCGCCTGGTCGCTGTCCATGGAGTGGCTGGCGTACCTGTTCTTCCCGCTGCTGGTGCTGCTGCTGTGGCGCCTGCGCGACCGCTTCGGACCGTGGGCGCTGGCCGGCCTGGCATTCCTGGCCCTGACCCCGCTGCTGTACATCGGGCTGACCCGCGACGACGATCCGTTCCTGGTGCAGGGCTGGGCCAGCACCATCCGCATCGCCACCGAGTTCACCGCCGGCAGCATCACCTATCTGGCGGTGCGCAAGTGGCAGGACAGCCTCACCGCGGCGAAGGCGGCCCGAGCTCTTGCGTGGATCGTCCCAGCGGCGATCCTGGTCATTGCGGTCGTGATGGGTAACATCGACGCCCTGCAGTGGGAGGGCCTTCCCGACGAGGCGCCGCGCGGCTACGTGGTCATCATCCCGCTGCTCATCCTGTGGCTGGGAGCCCTGGCCCTGAGCAACGGCCGCCCGTCGAAATTCCTCAGCACCCACACCCTGGTCGTCGGGGGATTCATCTCCTACTCGTTGTATCTCGTCCACATCGTGTGGTACGGGCTGTGGCGCGCGGGGATGAAGGTCGTCGGGATCGAAAGTGGTCCCCTGTACCTGCTCAGCACACTGTTGCTGATCGCGGCGACCGTGGGGCTGGCGTACCTGATGTGGCATCGGGTGGAGGAACCCGCGCGGGAATGGATGCGCGCCAAGATCGGCGTTCGCAAGGTTCCGACCGAGGAAGCCGGCGAGCAGGCCCGCTGAGACCATGAAGAATCTGAGGGTCGGCAGCTACAACCTGCTGCACGGCATGAAGGTGCTCGGCGGAGCGCAGGAGCGCGACCAGGCCGCCCTGGCCGCCAGCGTGGCGCAGTTGGACGTGGACGTCCTGGGCATCCAGGAGGTGGATGCCGCGCAGGAGCGCAGCGGCATGGTCGACCAGACTGCCGCAGTAGCGCGGGCCATGGGAGCCGAGCACTGGCGTTTCGTCCCGACGGTGGTCGGCACACCCGGTCCGGGCGCAAGTTTCCGCGCCAGCACCCCTGCCGACATCGAGGCCGCCCAACAAGGCAGCAGCAGCGAACCGCTGTACGGGGTGGGCCTGATCAGCCGGATTCCTGTCCTTGGATGGCACCACCTCCTGATGGATCCGGCGAAGATCACCATGCCGTTGCTGATTCCCGGAAACCCGCGACCCAAGGTCCTGCGGGTACCCGACGAACCCCGCGCGGTGGTTGCCGCTGTGCTCGATCTGCCCACGCCCGTGACGGTGGCTACCGCCCATCTGTCCTTCGTGCCGGTCTTCAACATCAATCAACTTCGACGAATCAAGACCTGGCTGGCCGACCTCCCCCGACCGCTGATCCTCGCCGGCGACTTCAACCTCCCCGGCCGGATTCCGGCGAAAGTGACGGGATGGAGCGCCGCAGAACTCGGGGCGACCTATCCGGTGTTCAAGCCGCGCGTGCAGTTCGACCACATCCTGTCCGACGGTGTGGCCGCGCACTCGGCGGCGGTGCACGCACTGCCGGTTTCGGATCACTGCGCGGTGACCGCCGACTTCTCACTGTGAACCACCACTGACCACTGCGCTGACCGCACCCACCCTGGACGCGATGTCCTCGATCGACGGCAGGGCGGGACGCACGACCTCACCGTCGCGCACGTACACGAAGGCCGTAAGGACCTCGTCGGGTTCCACCCCCACGCGCTGCGCCCAGCCCACACGGTAGATCGCCAGTTGCACCGGATCGGCGGTCTGCTCCCGGTTGGTCTTCCAGTCCACGACCTCCCACGTCCCGTCGGGATGCTGGAAGACGGCGTCGATGACGCCGCGCACGACCAGTCCCGCGATCCGCACCGAAACCTCGGTCTCGGCATGCACCGGAACCATCTCGGAATACACGGTCCGCCGGTACCCCTCGATCAGTTCGGCCAACTCATCGTCACCGGCACGTTCGGCGTCAACGGCCAGGTCCCAATCGGGTAGGAGCGACAGTTGCTCATGGGAGGCCGCCACCCACTCGTGGAAGGCCGTTCCCCGCCGCGCTGCGTCCGGAGTCACGTACGGCATCGGCCGGGCGAGGTCGAGGGCCATTGACTGCGGATCGCTGGCCGCACGCATGAGTAGCGAGGTGCTGACCACCGGGGGCAGATCGACCTGCGTGGTGGGCAAGGACTGTTCGTACTCGCGCGCGATGACCGCCTCGATATCTGCATCCATACGGTCCAAACGCGCGGATTCGGCCAACGTCAAGGACTCGTCGACGCCCTCGGGCGCCGCCACCGACACGAACACTTCGTCCGGCCGCGGCCAATCGACGTCCCCCGCGTCGAGCACCGGCGGGGTTGGCGAAGGTTCCTCGACCCAGGTGTCCATCAGCACGCCCGGGACATCGCGGACCGCCAGCAGATAGGGGCTCGGAGTACGGGGTTTGCTGCTCGACGCCGACCACCAGTGACCCGAAGTGAACAGGACGTCACGAGCCCGGGTGAGCGCGACGTAGGCCAAGCGGTTCTCCTCCCAGCCATCCTGCTGCTTGTACTGCGCCTTCAGATCGGCCGCGGCCGCCTTGAAACCGTTCGGGAAGGCACCCTCGGACGAACTCCACCCAGGCAGCGCCGGCAGCCGCGACCGGTCGCCGCGCAGCGGATATGGCAAGCACTTGTAGTTCCTGGTCCACACAGACCGGCCTTGCGACGACGGGAACACCCCGTCGCTGAGAGCGGGGGTGAAAACACACTCCCATTCCAGCCCCTTGGCCCGGTGAACGGTCATCACCCGTACGGCATCTCCCCGAATCGGGAAGTCCGTATCAGGGGTCTCGTCGAGTCGGATGGCGAAGTTCAGCCACCGCAGGAACGCTCCCACCGAAGGGTCGTCGTGGGCATTGCGGTAGCCGGCGATGACGTCGAACAGGGCCGCGAGCCCGTCGATGCGCGACGCGGCGTTCGGCCCCAGCCGGACCTCCACCCCGAGCCCGCTGATCTCCACCACGCGGTGCGCGGCCTCCTCCACCCCCGCGGCAAGGGCGGGACGCATCGCGTCGAGTTCCGCGGTGAACTCGCGCAGCCGGGAGCGGGCCTCGTCGCGGATCGCCGGACCCGGGTCGTACACGGCCTCCAGCAAGCTCACGACATCGACCGGGTCGACATCGGCGACCGCCTGCTGCAATGCCTGCTGGAAATCCGGCTCACCGTCGTCGGACGACCCGACGAGCTCGCGGGCCCTGGCACCGAGCAGCGCCAGATCCGATGGGCCTATGCGCCACTGCGGACCGGTGAGCAGGCGCACCAGCGCGCCGTTGTCTGCGGTTTCCAGAACCCGCAGCAGACTGAGCACTTCCACGACTTCGGGCAGGTGCAACACCGAACCCAGCGAGGCGGCCGCGGTCGGAATTCCGGCGTCGCGCAACGCCTGCCCCACCATGCGCACGTAGTCGTTGGTCCTGCAGAGCACCGCGATCTGGTCTAGGGACCGGCCTTGGTGGATCTGGGCCAGAACCTGCGCGACCAGCCAGTCGAGCTCGTCGACCCAGGTGTCGAACAACGCAGCG
Organism: Micrococcales bacterium; assembly: GCA_016719135.1. Classification (GTDB taxonomy): domain Bacteria; phylum Actinomycetota; class Actinomycetes; order S36-B12; family UBA10799; genus JADKAV01. Next base: position 25,918 of record JADKAV010000030.1, read on the forward strand.
GTCACCTCCCCGGCGGCTTCAGTACCCGGGCGCAGGATCTGCACCCCAGGGTGCTGCGAGCGCACGTCGGAGGCCACCTCGTTGGCCACATCGAGGATCAGGGAACCGGATCGACGGTTGATACTCAAAGTCGATGTCCGGGCGGTGACCCCGCCGGATCCGAAATGCTCCGGAAAGCCGTCGATGTTCGCCACCGAGGCTCCGCGCCAGCCATAGATGGCCTGCAACGGATCGCCCACGGCCGTGAGCGGGTGGCCCTGGCCGTACAGGTTCTGCAGCATCAGCCGTTGCGCCACCGAGGTGTCCTGGTACTCGTCCACGAGCACAACGGCGTAGCGCTGCCGCATCTGCTCGCGAACAGGCGGGGTCTGGGTGACCAGGACCGCCAGGCGCATGAGATCGGCGAAACTCACCACCCCCTTCGCCGCCCGGTCTGCGCGGACCTCCTCGACGACGTGCGAGATGAGAATGCGCCTGCGCGCGGCCACGATCGCGTCCCGGGCATCGGCGCCGGTCTCGGCCTGCAGGGCTTCGATGAGACGTGCATCGTGCGTGCGGAGATCCTGCGGGGTGATCAGATGTTCGGACAATTCCTCATCCAGCGACTGCACACGCTCGCTGACCGTACTGATGGTCGCGGTCCCCAGGTCCTCACAACTCACATGGCTGCGGGCGACCGCGCGATAGGTGTCGACCGCAAGATCCGTCGGCGTGAGCAGAGCCGCAGAGGGTTCCCCGCCGATCAGCAGCGCCCACTGGGACAGCAGGTCCATGGCGAAGGCGTGGTAGGTGGAAATGGTCGGCTCGGCGATGTCATCCTGGCCGGGCTCACGCAGAAGTGCCAGCAGCGCGCGGATCCGGCTCGAGAGTTCCCCGGCCGCCTTGTTCGTGAACGTGAGGCCCAGGACCTGATCCGCGGCGACCAGGCCGGAGGCCACCAGCCATACGACCCGCGCCGACATCACCGCGGTCTTGCCGGACCCTGCACCGGCCAGCACGAGCATCGGACCATCCAAAGGCGCACTGATGGCGGCCCACTGCTCGTCGCTCGGGGCGAATCCCAGCAGGCCGGTCAGTTGCTCGCGGTTCATGGGCGCACCTCCGCACCCTGCGGATCGGCCGGACACGAACTGGCCACGACACATGTCCGGCATCCGCTGCCGGGACGCGCCACCGCGAGTTCGGCACGGATGCCCGCGGCCACGGATTCCAGGACGGGGCCGAGCCACTCAGGCACATCCGGGGTCTCCTGACGCATCACTTTGGCCCCGTCCTCGGGCTGACTTCGGGGTGGGTCCTTGCGCAGGAAGAGCAACTGGGCCACGGCCTGGCCCTGGGAGCCGAGTCCACCGAGTTCAGCGACCCATCGGTAAAGGCCGAGCTGTACGTGGGAGGCGACCTCGGCCCCCGTCGATGGCCTGCCGGTCTTGAAGTCGGTGATCACCAACTCGTCCCCGTCCCGGTCGAGCCGGTCGACCTTGCCCACCGCTCGCAGTGCCTCGCCGGAGGGCAGGACCAACTCGGCGTCGAATGGCACCTCGGCTCCCACGAACTCCCCCGGGGTGTTGCGCATCCATGTGAGCAGCCTCTCGGTCGCCTGTTGCGCCTGTTCACGTTCGTAGCGTGCCTGCCACCCCGGCTCGTACCCGACCGCGTGCCAGACACCGTCGAGCACCTCGCGAATCCGCTGCGCGTCGGCTTCGAGATCTCCGGCAGCGATCGCCTGGGCGCACAGATGCAGGATGTTGCCGAACGCCAGGCTGGTGGAAGCGGCGTCCGAGGCGCGGACCCGACGCTCGAGGAACCATCTGCGCGGGCACTGCAGATAACTCTGGACAGCTGAGGCGGACATCGGCAGGGCAGCGTCCGCGTCGTACCAGGGGGTGTCGTTGGACGTCCAGGTGCGATGTCCCCACCACGTGCGCGGATCGGCCCAGGGGAACATGCGAAGACCTCGCGAGTCCGTGGTATCGGCGAGATCCTGCAGCCTTCGCCAGACTGCGTGCCGCATCGCCGGGGACGACTGCGCGTCGACGAGCACCTGCCGCAGTCCCGCCACCACCCCGACGGGGGTCAACGGCCGACGAGGCCTACCTGACACCTCCTCAAGGGGCTTGTCGCCTGCGGCCAGGGTCACGAAAGCAGACGGCGCCGGGCCATCCTCGGTCGTGCTCCTGACAGCGGTGATGAGCAGCGCCTGGGATGCGCGCGTGCACGCCACGAAGAACAGTCGCCGCTCCTCCAGCATCTGTTCCTCGCGCGATGCCGCACCCTGCGGCTGTTCACCTGGACCGTCGAACAGGTCTGCCCGCGCCCGCAGGTCCGGCCACAGTCCCTGCTGCACGCCGGCGACAACGACCAGCGGCCACTGGCTGCCCTTCGCCCGGTGGGCGGTCATCAGCCGCACCGCATCGCGGTTCCACGCCTTCTGCCCGGTGGGGGCCGCCGGGATGGCCTGAGCATCCAGTTGGTGCAGGAACTCCGCCACCGACCGCACGGATTCGAAGGCCCGGTCCATCTGCTCGGCCTGATCGAACAACTCCATCACGGCGTCGAGCGCCTGATTGGCTTCGCGGGCTCGACGACCGCCCCCGAGCGCATCCCTGCGCAGGCGCTGCGGCCAACCGGTGCCCCGCCACACCAGCTCCAAGACCCGCGAGGTCTGCGTGTTCGCTGCGACCCAGGCGGTCGCCTTCTCCAGCAGCGACGCCAGGTCGGCCACGGGCCGTGCCAGATCGGCCTCGATGGGACCCAGCAGGTCGGGATCTCGCAGACTGTCCGCGACCAATTGTGTGGAGGATGCGGGCGGGCCGTCCGACGTCGCGTGGCGGCGCAGCAATCGTCCGAGGCGGGCCAGTCGGCGAGCGTCCAGTCCGCCCAGCGGCGAACACAACAGGTCTGCGGCTCGCTCAGCCGTCAGGCCACCGTCGACTCCGGCCGCCGCCCGCAGGACGTCCAAGAGAGGCCGGACCGCGGGCGTGAGTGCCAACGGAATGTCGTCGCGCGCGATCTCGGTCGGAATGCCGGCGGCGAGCAAAGCCCGCTGCAGCGACGGCAGGTCACGGCGCCCGGACCGTACCAGCACGGCCATCTGGGACCAGTCCAGGCGCAGTCCCGGGAACACCTCCGAGGCGCCGGAGCGAACCCGGCGCAGGAGATCGGCGATGTGGTCGGCCTGCGCCGCTTCAGACTCGTAGACACGCACCGCGTAGTCACCACCCTGCGGCCCCAGCGCGGCGGGCCGGCGGTGCGCTTGGACCGCCTGCGCGGGGATACCCGGCAACGCGTTGTGCGGAACCACCCTTTGCGCGAGGTCGGCGAGTACCGGCCCGAACCGACGTGTGGCCTCCAGCGCGACGGTGCTGCACCTGGGCTGGGCGAAGACCTCGTTGAAACTCAACAGGCCGTGGGCATCCGCCCCCCGGAATCCGTAGATCGACTGATCGGGATCACCCACTGCGATCACCTGTGCCCCATGAGCGGCGAGTTGCTGCAAGAACTGCACCTGCGCCGGGTCGGTGTCCTGGTACTCGTCCACGTAGATCGTTCGGAGCTCCAGGACATTCGCCGGCGGGCTCTGCGCGATCATCACCGTGGCCCGTCGGATCAACTCGGCGTAGTCCATGAGCCCGGCGAATCCCATGATGTCCAGATACTCCGCGTAGACCGCGGCGGCCGAGGCCGTCATCGGATCGGCAGTGGGCAGCGCCTGCGGCGGCAGACCAAGGGACTGGGCCCTTGCGATGTAGGAGCGCATCTGGTCGGTGAGTCCACGGCTGGCCCGGGCCGACTCCAGCTCCGGGGGAAGGTGCGACGACTTGCCGAGGATCTCGCGCAACATCGTCTCCTGCTCCGGAGCTCCCATCAGGCGCAAGCCGGGATCCGCCGACGCCAGCAGCCGATACGCCAGCGAGTGGAAAGTGGTGGCGACGGGCACGGCCTGGCCACCGGATGTCAGGCGTTGTCGTAGTTCCCGCGCAGCCAGCCGCCCGTACGTGAGGATCAGCAACGAGCCGGCCGGTTGGCCGGACCGGAGTCGCTGCTTCACCGACTCCACGATCACGCTGGTCTTGCCGGTGCCCGGTCCGGCGAGCACCCGCAGGTGCCCATCGGCGTGCGTGATGACGGCACGCTGGGCTGCATCCGGGCTGAACGTCTCATCCCCGGTCCGCGGCCGATTGAGGTGGATCATCTGGGCCATGGCAACAGCACATCACATGGGTACGACACAACCGGTCGACCGCTGTCAGGGGCATGTGGATACGGGCACACGCGGGCGCGAAGCCTGGTTCTCGGCCACTATCTGACACCATGCAATGGTGACCAACGGCGATTCAGAGAGGCCGGATCCGGACGTTCCGAGCCGGTCCGCCGAGGAACGCGAGGAAACCTCCGCGCACCCCACTTTGCGCCTGGACAGCCTCGGACAACCGCACCCGGACGTCACCAAGCACCTGCAATCGACGGCCCGACTGGAACCCCCGGTGGCCGATCCACGCAGCGACGCCGACGCTGCCTTCGCCCCGCCGACCCGCCCCACCGAGGCCGACCCGAACGACGCGTTCGCCCCTCCCCCGACAGACCCGAACGATGGCCGTCCTGCTCCCCCAAACCCTCTGGCCACGCCCGCCGACGAAGCGTTCGCTCCGCCTCCGGAGTCCGACGGCGCTGGAAGTTCCGAGGCGGATCTCGCGGCGGGCCACGGATCGGATCCGCACACCACCGACCCGGTGACCCTGGGCGACGCGACCACAACCCCCCGCCGCGAGGCGCACCTCCGCGACCCTGACACCGAGACCGTCGTCATCGAAGCCGACGTCATCCCCCGTAGGCTGCGCCGGCCCATCGACCTGCTGCGGATGCTGACGGCGTTCGCGTCGGCAGCTTTGATCCTGGCAATCTCCTATTTCGCCTCTGCCGCGGCTGCCGGCCTGGAGAGCGATCTCACGAAGGCCTCCGACCAGATCCCCGGGGTGATCGTGGTCGCGGCGAACGTGATCGGTCTGCTCGGGGTCCTCGCGCTGCCCATCGCTGCGGCCTTCGACCTCATGATCCGGCGGCGCGGGCGCTTGCTCGCCGAGGCCCTGGGCGGACTGATCGTCGCCGTCGTGCTCACGGCGGTCATCGCGTGGCTGATCACCCGCTACCCGAACCCGCGCCTGCTGCTCACCCTGACCGGTCAGGAGAACCCCGGACAGCTTCCGCCGCTCAATGCGATCCTGGCCGGTCTCGTCGCGTTCGTCACCATCGCGCGTCTGATCGAACGTCCACGGTTCGGCCCCATCTCCATCGTGGTGGTCGTTGCGATCGTCCTGGCGAACATCGTGACCGGCGGCGTCACCGCCACCGCCTTGGCCCTGTCGATCCTGCTCGGCTGGGCGATCGGCCTGGCCATGCGCTACGCATTGGGCACGCCGACCACCCGTCCCAGCGGACTGGCTGTGGCCACCGCCTTGGAGGAGGTCGGCTATCCGGTGACCGTGCTGCGCGCGCACCGGGAGTTCAGCGCTGGCCGCCGGTACGTGGCCACCACCCGTGCCCGGCAGACGTTGGACGTGCTGGTGCTCGACCGCGATCTCGAGGGCGCCGGGGTGGCTGCCAGCATCTGGCGGACCCTACGGGTGCGCGACGACAGTGCACCGTCGCGGCTGAGCATGCGCAGGCGCCTGGAACGCACGGCGCTGCAGGCGTACGCCAGTCAGGCCGCGGGCGCGCCGACCCCGGAACTGTTGGCGGCGGTGCAGGTCGATGAGGACGCCGTCCTGCTGGCCTTCCCGCGCATCGACGGCAGGACGTTCGAACAGATCGGCGACGAACTGACCGACGCAGATCTGGACAAAGCCTGGCGTGCCGTGCGGACGCTGCATGACCGGGGGATCACCCACCGCACGCTCACCGCCGCGAATCTCGTGCGCGACGACGACGGCAAGGTCTGGTTGCTCAACGCGGAGGAGGGGGCGATCGCGGCCAGCGACATCGCCGCCCGGGTCGACCTCGCCGAGTTGCTGTGCACCCTGTCACTGCTCATCGGACCCGACCGCGCAGTCGCCGCCGGTCAGCGCGTCCTCGGACCTCTGCGGCTGGCCAAGGCGCTCGGGGTCCTGCAGCCCATCGCCTTGTCGAGCACCACTCGCCGGGCCATACGCAAGCGTCGTGACCTGCTGGTGCACCTGCGAGACCTGCTGCTCGAGATGTCCCCCAATCCGAATCCGGAACAGGTCGAACTCGAGCGACTGCGCCCCCGCATGTTGTTCACCGTGGTCGCCGGGACCGTCGCCGGCTACATCCTGCTCAGCCAACTCGCCCAGGTGAACCTGGCGACTCTGGTCGCGGATGCATCGTGGAGTTGGGCGCTGGTGGCACTGGTGTTGTCTGCATTGACCTACATCGCCGCGGCCATGGCCCTAGAGGGCTTCGTGCCGGAGCGACTGCACTTCCTGCGCACGTTCCAGGCGCAACTGGCCGCATCGTTCGCCACCTTGATCTCGCCTCCCACTCTGGGCGCGGTGGCCGTCAATCTGCGGTATCTGCAGAGGTCCGGCGTGCACCCGGCCCTGGGAGCAGCAAGCGTCGGCGTCTCTCAAGTCATGGCGTTCGTCGTCCACATCGTGCTCTTGCTGGGCTTCGGGGTGATCGCTGGGACCCGCCAGGAGAACGAGTTCACGCCGCCGTCCTGGGCGATTTTCGCGCTACTGATCGCGTTGGTCGCCGCCGTCATGCTGCTGCTGCTGCCGCTGACCCGCCGATGGATCACTAGACGCATCCGCCCGATCTTCCAACAGGTCGGACCGCGCCTTCTCACCTTGCTGCAACAGCCCCGCAAACTGGCGCTCGGCGTGGGCGGAATCCTGCTGCTCAACCTCGGCTATTGCGCCTGCCTCATCGCCTGCGTGTGGGCCTTCGGCGGTTCGGCGCCGCTGGCGGCCATCGCCGTGGTGTACCTGGCCGGGGCCACCATCGGACAGGCCGCGCCCACCCC
>JADKAV010000031.1 GCA_016719135.1 Micrococcales bacterium
GATCAGGCCGGCTCGCAGCGGCTGCGGCTCACCGCACAGCAGAAGCTGGTCATCCTGGATGTCGCGCAGCCCGACGACCTGGCGACCGGTCTGGAGACGTTGGGCCTGCAAGTGCGGCCCACCGAGTTCCGACGCGGCGCCATGGCCTGCACCGGCATCGAGTTCTGCAAACTGGCCATCGTCGAGACCAAGGCCCGCACCGCCGACCTGGTCGACCGGCTGGAGGGGCACTTCGGCGAAAAACTCGACGGCACCGACCTGAGCATCCACGTCAACGGATGCCCGAACTCCTGCGCGCGGTTCCAGATCGCCGACATCGGCTTCAAGGGTTCTCTGGTGCCCGACGCCGATGGCGAGATGGTGGAGGGTTTCCAGGTCCACCTCGGCGGCCGGTTGGGCCCACAGGCCGGTTTCGGGCGCAAGTTGCGGGCGTTGAAGGTCACCGCTGATGATGTCCCCGATTACGTCCAGCGCGTGCTGACCAACTACACCGAGCAACGCGAGGACTCCGAACCCTTCGCCGACTGGGTGCAGCGCACTGACGAGGAGTCGCTGCGATGAACGTCGTGCACTTCTGCCCCTATTGCGGCGAAGAGGACCTGTGGCCGGAGCCGGGTCACGGTGCATGGCGATGTCGGGCGTGCACCCGCACCTTCACCGTCCGCATCGTCAAACCCGAGGAGAAGAAGTGAGCATCGACACCCTTGCACCGGTGGCGCGCAGCGCCGATCCCGGTGAGCTGGCGGCACAAGGCGCCGCCACCATCGGACACCTGCACAGAGCCGGAGTGGACCATGTACATGTGGCCACCGCCGCCATCCGCTGGGCTGCACGGAACTTCCGTTCCCTGGTACTGATGTCCAGCATGGGCGACGAGGTACTGGTCCACCTGGCAGCCCGGGCCGCCCCCGGCATCGAGGTCGCTTTCATCGACACCGGATACCACTTTCCCGAGACGTTGGGCACGGCCGCCGCGTACGCCGCCACGCAGCCGCTGTCGCTACTGACCGTCAGCCCACTGCAGTCGGTCGCCGAGCAGGACGCGGATTACGGATCCCGACTGCACGACCGCGACCCCGATCGCTGCTGCGCACTGCGCAAGGTGGAGCCGCTGGAACGCACGCTGGCCGGTAAGGACGCCTGGATCACCGGCATGCGCCGCGTTGATGCGCCGACCCGCTCGGATATCGACGTGGTGACCCTGGACACCAAACGGTCGATGGTGAAGATCAACCCGATGGCGACATGGACCGAGGCGCAGACCGAAGCCTACGCCCGCGATCACGACGTCCTGCTGAACCCGCTTCGGAAGTCGGGATACACATCCATCGGCTGCGCGCCGTGCACGCGCCCGACCGCGCCCGGTGATGACCCACGAGCTGGTCGGTGGGCCGGCAAGGGCAAGACCGAGTGCGGTCTGCACGTCTGAGGTAGGCGGCGAGGGCCGATCGGACCTGCTGGAACCGCCCGAAAAGCCCATCGCCCAACCGGCGCAATCGGACTTGACGAGACGAAATCGCAGATCGGCGCTAACCTGCGCTGCGGAACGAAGGAGAACTGATGAGTCGAGCGTCCCGTGACACGATCTCGCTGCCGCCACCGCCGGCCGACTATGGCGTAGTGCTGCTCTCGCACGGCAGCGCCGACCCTCGGGCACGACTTGCCTGCGACCTGCTGGCCCGGCGGGTGGGCCACCGACTCGGGGCGTTCGTCGCGCAGGCGACCCTGGACCTGGACCGACCGCGCTTGGACGGGGCCATCGCCTACTTGGAGTCAAAGGGGATCCGGGACCTGGTCGTGGTACCCATGCTCCTGACGACGGCGTACCACGCCACCTCGGACGTCCCGATGTTCGCGGCGGCGACCCAGGCGTCCCACCCGCACACGCACATCATGATGGCCAACCCCATGGGCGCCGACCCGCACCTGCTCGACGGCCTGGACGCGGTGCTGAAGGCCGCGGGCCATCGCCCGGACCCGCAGACGGCAGTCGTGCTGGCATCGGCCGGGTCGAGTTACGCCGCAGCCCGCAGCCGGCATGCCGCTCTGGCACTGCAGTGGCGCACGCACGGGTGGGGCGCATCAGCTGTCGCCTTCGCGTCGGGAACCGGCCCGAAGGTCGAGGAGGCCGTCGCCGATCTGCGCTCCAGCGGCTACGAGAAGATCTGCGTCGCCCCGTTCCTGATCGCCCCGGGCGTCATGTCGCAGCGCATCGCTGCCGCCGCCCGCAATTCCGGCGCGGTGGCTGTGACCGGCACGCTGCACAGCACTGATGCGGCCATGGAGGTAGTTCTGCGGCGGGTGCGTTCGGCGGTGGAGCAACGGGATCTGCCACTGGCCTCGGGCTGACGACTTTCGGCGTGGCGCTCACGTGGACTGCGGCTTGGTTTGGCTGATCCTCATGTAACGATGCGGTCATGGACTTCACGTTTCCCGAAGAGATCACGGCCTTGCGCGCAAGTTTCTCCGACTTCGTCAAGCGGCAGATCATGCCCCTCGAGGAGGAACTCGCCGGCGAGTTCGAAAGCCTCTCGCCGGATCGACAGCGGATTGTCGAGGCGATGGACCGCGTCCGGGCGTTGTCCGTCGAAGCCGGTTTCTTCGCCGCACACATGCCCGAATCGGTCGGCGGCCAGGGGCTCAGCACGCTGGGGATGACCGCGCTGGTCGAGGACGCCGCACGCAGCGGCTCGCGCCTGGCGATGACCGCGATCTCACCGCCGAACCCGGCCGGACCCAGTTCCCTGCTGCTGAAGCTCCCCGACCACCTGATCAAGGAATGGGTCACACCAGTGGTCACCGGCACGAAGACCGTGTGCTTCGCGCTGACCGAGCCGGAGGCCGGGTCGGACGCCCAAGCCATCCGCACCAAGGCCACCAAAGACGGCGACGGTTGGCGGATCAACGGGCACAAGCACTACATCACCAACGCCTCACACGCCGACTTCGCGGTCGTGTTCGCGGTGACCGATGCGCAGAAGCGGGCCGCCGGTGGCATCACGGCGTTCCTGGTGCCCGCCGATCAGTTCCGTCGGGGCCCGACGCAGTGGAACATCTCCGACACCCACCCCGGCGAGTTGTTCTTCGAGGACGCCTGGGTGCCTGACGACCACGTCGTGGGTGAAGTGGGCCTCGGGTTCTTCGCCGCGATGGAGTTCCTGAACGCCGGGCGCGCATTCATCGGCGCGCAGGCTCTCGGGCTGGCGCAGTTCAGCCTCGATGCCGCGACCGCCCACGTGCAAGCACGCACCGCCTTCGGCAAGCCGCTGGCCGCGTTCCAGGGGGCGAGCTTCCCGCTGGCCGAGAGCAAAGTCGAGATCGAGGCGATGCGCTGGCTTGTCTATCACCTCGCGTGGGCCGTGGACGAAGGTCAAAACCCCATGCTCGACGCCTCGATCGTGAAGTACTACTCGACCGAACGGGCGTATGCCGTGGCCGACCGATGCCTGCAGGTATTCGGAGGCATGGGCCTGATGAAGTCCGGGCCGATCGAGCGCGTGCTGCGCCATTTGCGGATGCTGCGGGTCGTGGAGGGCGCCTCCGAGATCCAACTGCTGGTCATCTCCCGGGCGTTGACCGTCAAGTAGATCCGGCGCGAACCGTCAAGGTCGATTCACCATCTTGCCGGGAAGCCGTCGGACACGTTGCGGTAACGGTCCGGTACCCACCATGACCGACCGATGCGTGTCCGCCGTTCGGTCACTAGGCTGGAGGGCGCATGCGAATCGACCCCAGGGGCACACGTGACCACTGATGCAGGGAACTCCTTCGGAGCCAATGAATGGCTCGTTGACGAGTTGTACGAGCAGTATCTACAGGATCGGCATTCAGTCGACCCGGCTTGGTGGGATTTCTTCGCGGACTACGTGCCGTCGGACCCTGCCCGCGCCGCGGCGCTGAAGACCAGGATCGATCAGGCGAAGGCCGCCCGGACCCCGGCGAAGGCCGCGCCCGAGTCCAGACCGGCGGCACCCCAGGTGACCTCCGAGGAAGCCACCGTGCTGCGCGGACCGGCCGCCCGGGTGGTCACGAACATGGAGGCCAGCCTCGGCGTGCCGACCGCGACCAGCGTGCGCGCGGTGCCGGCGAAACTGCTGATCGACAACCGAGTGGTGATCAACAACCACCTCGGACGCAAACGGCAGGGGAAGATCAGCTTCACCCACCTGATCGGCTACGCGATGGTCCAGGCCATGAAGGCGATCCCCAGCATGAACGCCTCTTACGCCGAGATCGACGGCAAGCCGGCGGTCGTGCAGCATGAGTCGGTCGGCCTGGGCATAGCGATCGACATGAGCAAGCCGGACGGCACCCGTCAGTTGCTGGTTCCGAGCATCAAAGAAGCGCAGGACATGGACTTCGCTGCGTTCCGACATGCCTACGAGGACCTCATCCACCGGGCCCGCAACAACAAGCTCGGGGTCGATGATTTCGCCGGGACGACTGCCAGCCTGACCAACCCCGGGACCATCGGTACGGTTCACTCCGTGCCGCGGCTGATGCCCGGTCAGGGCGTCATCCTGGGCGTCGGGGCCATGGAGTATCCGGCGGAGTTCCAGGGCGCGGCCTTGGACACCATCGTCCGGCAGGGCATCAGCAAGACTCTGACTCTCACCTCGACCTACGACCACCGGATCATCCAGGGCGCCCAGAGCGGGGAGTTCCTGCGCCGCATCCACCAGTATCTACTGGGCGAGGATGATTTCTACGTCAACGTGTTCCGCTCGTTGCGCGTTCCGTACGAGCCGATCCGCTGGGCCCAGGACATCGCGCTGGCCCATGACGACGAGATCTCCAAGACCGCCCGCGTCCAGGAGCTGATCCACGCCTACCGGGTGCGCGGACACCTGATGGCCGACATCGACCCCTTGGAGTACAAGCAGCGTTCACACCCCGACCTGGACATCTCCAGGCACGGGCTGACCCTGTGGGATCTCGACCGCGAGTACGCCACCGGCGGGTTCGGCGGACAGCCGTTCATGAAGCTGCGCACGATCCTGGGCATTCTGCGCGACTCCTACTGCCGGACCATCGGCGTGGAGTACATGCACATCCAGGACCCGGAGCAACGCGCATGGATCCAGAGCAAGGTGGAGCGCCCCTACACCTCGCCCACGAGCGAACAGCAGATGCAGATCCTGCGCCGACTCAACGCGGCGGAGGCCTTCGAGACGTTCCTGCAGACCAAGTACGTGGGCCAGAAGCGCTTCTCCTTGGAGGGCGCCGAGTCCACGGTGGCCGTGCTCGACGAGATCCTCGAAGCCGCCGCCCAGGAAACCCTGGAGGAGGTCGCGATCGGGATGCCCCACCGTGGCCGCCTCAACGTGCTGGCCAACATCGCCGGCAAGCGGTACGCGCAGATCTTCCGGGAGTTCGAGGGGGGCACCGTCGACTCCGTCATGGGATCCGGCGACGTCAAGTACCACCTCGGCAGTACCGGGGAGTACGAGGCGGAAAGCGGCGAAGTGATCACGGTCTCGCTGGCCGCCAACCCGAGTCATCTCGAGGCGGTGAATCCGGTTCTGGAAGGGATCGTCCGGGCAAAGCAGGACTCGCTGGACCGCGGTGAGGAGTTCCCGGTACTGCCGGTCCTGATGCACGGCGACGCCGCGTTCGCCGGGCAAGGCGTGGTCGCCGAGACGTTGAACCTTTCGCAGTTGCGCGGCTACCGCACCGGCGGCACGCTGCACATCATCGTGAACAACCAGGTCGGCTTCACCACTCCTCCGGAGAGCAGTCGCAGTTCGGTGTACGCCACCGACGTGGCACGCACGGTGCAGGCCCCGATCTTCCATGTCAACGGTGACGACCCGGAGGCGTGTGTGCGGGTGGCGCGGATGGCCTTCGACTTCCGCGAGGCGTTCAACAAGGACGTGGTCATCGACCTGGTCTGCTACCGGCGCCGCGGGCACAACGAGGCCGACGACCCGTCGCTGACCAACCCGAACATGTACAAGCTGATCGACCAGAAGCGTTCGGTGCGAAAGCTCTACACCTCGTCGCTGATCGAGCGCGGCGACTTGTCCCAAGAGGATGCCGAGAAGGCGCTGCAGGACTACCAGTCGCAATTGGAACGGGTCTTCTCGGAGACGCGCGAAGCGATGGCACACCCCGAGGAGACGAAGGTCCTCACGGTCGTGGAGTACCCGGCGCACGTGGAGACCGCGATCAGCGAGGAGACCCTCAAACGCATCGTCGACTCCCAGGCCGCTCTCCCCGACCGGCTCACCGTGCACACCCGGCTGCAGCCGCAGTTGCAGCGCCGCGCGCAGATGGTCCAGGACGGCACCATCGACTGGGCCATGGGCGAGACTCTGGCCTTCGGCTCGCTGCTGCTGGAAGGCCGCAACGTGCGCCTCACCGGCCAGGACAGCGCGCGCGGCACGTTCGGCCAGCGGCACGCGGTGATCGTGGACCGGGAGACCGAGGAGCGGTACGTGCCGCTGCACAACCTGTCGGCCGACCAGGGCCGGTTCTACGTCTTCGACTCGATGCTCAGCGAGTTTGCGGCCCTCGGGTTCGAGTACGGCTACTCCGTGCAGGCCCCGGAAACCCTGGTGCTGTGGGAGGCCCAGTTCGGGGACTTCGCCAACGGCGCGCAGACCATCACCGACGAATTCATCTCCAGCGGTGAGCAGAAATGGGGGCAGTTATCGGGCATCGTGATGTTGTTGCCGCACGGTTACGAGGGGCAGGGTCCCGATCACTCCTCCGCACGGGTCGAGCGCTACCTGCAGTTGTCCGCTCAGAACAACATGACCGTGGCCATGCCCAGCACGTCGGCCAGCTACTTCCATTTGTTGCGCTGGCACGCCAAGGCGCCGCATCACAAGCCACTGATCGTCTTCACCCCCAAGTCGATGCTGAGGCTCAAGGCCGCAACGTCCAAGGCCAGCGACTTCACCAACGGCTACTTCCAGCCGGTCATCACCGACAACACTGTTGACCCGGCCGGTGTACGACGCGTGCTGCTGTGTGCGGGCAAGATCACCTGGGACCTGTTCTCCGGGCGGCAGAAGGCCGGCTCCGAGGACGTCGCGATCGTGCGACTGGAACGGCTCTACCCGCTTCCGGGTGAGGAGATCCGGGCAGCCTTGCAGCAGTTCCCGGAGGACGCCGAGTTGATCTGGGTCCAGGAGGAGCCGATGAACCAGGGTGCCTACCAGTACATCTCGATCAACCTGCCGGAGTTCCTCGACGGACGCACGATCGGACGGGTTTCGCGTACCGCATCAGCCTCGCCGGCGACCGGCTCCCACAAAGCCCATGAGGCGGAGCAGGCGCAGGTGGTCGCGAAGGCCATCGGTGCCTGATGTACGACAGCGACCGCGGGATCGAGGAGCTGCTGCGCCGCCGCGAGGGTGAGCAGTTCACGGTGGACTGGCTGGCCGATCAACTACGCGTCTACGTCGATCTTCACCCCCACGACGAGAATGTGGTTGAGCGGTTGGCCACCTGGCTGGCACGAGACGACGACGAATGAGCGTGGTGGGCGGACCGCGCCCCCTCGACGATGGCGCAGTCAATGACTCCAGTGACAGCGCACTGGCACTGGCTGCCACTGCGCCGTTCGAGGACTTCCAGCAAGCCTCCGACGCGGTGCTCGCGTTGTTGCAGAGCAGATTCCCGATGGGACTGTGGATGGTCACGCGCACCGTCGAAGACGACTGGGTGGTGCTACAGGCCTCGGACCGTTCGTACGGGGTGACCGGCGGCGACCATTTCCGCTGGAGCGACTCCTTCTGCTACCGGATGGTGCGCGGCGAGGGCCCCAACGTGGCAGCGGACTCATCATCTGTGCCTGCCTACGCGCAGGCCCCGATCGGCCGGGACATCCCCATCGCCGCGTACATCGGCTACCCACTGCTGGCCGATGGGCAACTGTTCGGCACACTGTGCGCGATCGATCCGCAGGTTCGGCCCGACCGATCAGACGACGAACCTCTGATCCGGCTGCTTGCACGCCTGTTGTCGACAGTGCTGGAATCACAGCTGCACGCCACTCAACTCTCGGAGATGGCTGCGGAACTCATGGACAGCGCACATCGCGACCCACTGACCCGCCTGCTCAACCGGCGCGGGTGGGAACGCCTTGTTACGCAGGCCCAGGAGAACTTGACGATGCTCGGCATCAGGCAGTGTGTCGTGATCGTCGACCTCGACGGTCTCAAGAACCTCAACGACACCGCCGGGCACGCCGCGGGGGACGACGTGCTGCAACGCACAGCAGCGGCCCTGGGTGGATCCACCCGCGGGGCCGACGTCGTTGCCCGGATCGGCGGGGACGAGTTCGCAATCCTGCTCGAGGAACCGGACGCTTTGGAACCGGCTCAGTTCGTGCAACGACTGGAGGCGGCACTGGTGGATGCCGATGTCGCAGCCTCGGTCGGCTGGTCTGTCAGCGGAACAGGCGTCAGTGTTGCCGAGGCTGTGGCACAGGCAGACGCGCGGATGTACGAGCAAAAGCGCCTGCGTCGCGGTCTGTGATGGTTGCCCCTCCTGAAGGTGCCCGGCAGGCGTTGGAGTTGGGTACGGGCGTTGGACATCGGCACATGCGTGAGAGAAGGAACGGGCGTGCAACTCCAACGCCGGTACCGATCTCCAACGCGTGTACATAAGTCCAACGCCTGCGGCGGTGGACGCCGCTACTCGACGGTCAGCACAAGTTTGCCGCGCACCTCACCGGCGGCAAGTCGCTCGAACGCCGAGCGGGCATCCGCCAAGGGGTACTCGGCGTCGATCGGCGGGCGCAGACCGGTCGCCTCACACATGTCGATCAATCGCCGGAGTTCGGCCGCGGTGCCCATCGTCGAACCGATCACGCTCAACTGACGGAAAAAGACGTGGTTCAGGTCCGCGGGCGGCTGACCCCCGGTGGTGGCTCCGCTGACCACCAGTCGCCCGCCCGGCCGCAGGCTGCGGATCGAGTGCGACCACGTGGCCTTGCCCACCGTCTCGATCACCAGGTCGACCCGGTGGGGCAACCTCTGACCGGAGTCGAACACCGCGTGCGCGCCCATCTCGAGCGCGAAGTCGGACTTGTCGCGCGTGGTCGCCCAGACCCGGGCGCCCGCGTGCCGCGCCAGCATGATCGCCGCGCTAGCCACGCCGCCTCCTGCGCCCTGCACCAGCACCGTTTCCCCGGGCTGCAACGCACCCCGGGTGAACAGCATGCGGTAGGCCGTCAACCACGCCGTCGGAAGGCAGGCGGCTTGGGCGAAGGACAGCGCCCGTGGCTTCGGAATGAGGTTCACCGCCGGGACGGCGACCCATTGCGCGAAGGTGCCTTGGTGTCGCTCGGACAGCAGACTGCGTCCGGGATCGAACGTCTCATCACCGCCTCCGGCCTGCGCCGATCCGATCACCGAGTGCACGATGACCTCCCGGCCCTCGGCATCGATTCCCGCGGCGTCGCAGCCCAGGATCATCGGCAGCGCCGAGGCGGACAGGCCGACGCCTCGCAGGCTCCACAAGTCGTGATGGTTCAGCGAGGCCGCCTTGACCTTCACCTCGACCCAACCCTCGGGAACCTGTGGCGCGGGGCGCTCCCCGACCTGTAGTGCCGACACCGGATCGTCGGAGTCGAAGTCCGACACATAAGCCGCGAGCATGGCTTCACGCTAGAACACCGCTGCTCAGCGCGATGACGGACCGGCAGAGACCGCCCGGGAGTAGACTGGAATCGGCGAGGCGGTGAAGGGGATGATCACTATGCCGACGCTGAGGTTATTGCGGTCTTCGATGATCACCCTCGCCCCGTGCGCAGGACTACTCTGCTGGGGCCCACCGGCCCGCGCTGATCTGTGGGCCCCTCCCCAGGTTCTCACCGACTCCGGCACCCACTCACACGTCGCAAGTTCTGAGGATGGGTCGCTGCTGGCCGCGGTGTGGCGGTCCGAAGCGATCCAGGTCAGCACGAGCCACACCGGTGGCCGCCTGTGGACAACCCCGCGCCCGATCTCGCCCGCTGGTGCAGTCAACGATCTCAAGGTTTGCGTCAGAGGGCGCACCATCGTCGTGGTCTACGCGCTTCGGGCCGAGCCCGGAGGCATCCGCTCGGTCACCAGTACCGATGCCGGGACGACCTGGACCGCTCCGGTCGCGGTGTCCGGCGACCGGGAGGACTTCCTGCCGCAGGTGATCGGCTCAGCCGATGGCACTCGTGTTCTGCTCGCCTGGCGCCATGACGATGGCTCCGAGCATTACGACGTGCAGGTCGCCAGCAGCGCGGACTCCGGACACACCTGGAGCCCGGTCCGGTCGCTGTCCGCGCAGGGTTTCAGCAGCGGGGTGCCACGCGTCGGCCTGTCCGACGATGGCTTGCGTGGGATCGTGGCCTGGGGCCAGTACGAGATCGCGTTTCGCGGCGTGCAGACGTCAGCCACAGCCGACGGCGGCAAGACCTGGTCCGACGCCGTATCGATATCGGACCCGGCGGAATCCGGAGACCACCCCAGCCTGGGAATCTCCGCCGACGGGCTGCGGGCCACGATCGTGTGGGACGGCAGCCCCGGCGTCGACCGGTACATCGCCGCCGCGACCTCCTCGGACGGTGGCGCCTCCTGGAACGCCCCGACCCGCGTCAGCCCTAGCGGCCAGTACGGCGAGTACCCGGTGGTTTCGGTGAGTTCCGACGGCCTGCGTGCGGTTGCGGCCTGGAGTCGGTACGTGAACCCGGATCCGACATACGAGGTCCGCAGCGCGTGGAGTTCCGATGGCGGTGGTAGTTGGTCGCCGGACGTGACCCTCAGCGCACAGAGCGCGGACTCGAAGGGGCCGGGCCTGGTGCTTTCCCCTGATGGGCGTTCAGCCCGCATGTGGGACAATGCCGGTCACGAAGGCCCGCAGACGCGTCCAGTGGGGGCGGGGCGCGCACCCACGGGCGGGGCGTAACACCGCGCGGGCCCCTGTCCTCCGCTTTCACCTACCTGGCCCCTCCGAAGCCGAAGGTCAAGTCCAAGACCACGGTCAAAGGCTGGCCCAAGAAGACAGTCGCACGCAAGGGCAAAGGAGGCTCGCGGCCAAGGGCACCGTCCAGAAGAAGGCCAAGGGACACTGGAAGAAGTACCACCGGTACACCTGGAAAAGCCTGAAGCGGAAAGACCCTCCGGGCCAAGAAGGGCACCGTGGTGCGGTACCGACTGAGGTTGCCAGCCACTGACAGCGCCAAGGCCAAGACGACTCGGGTGGCCAAGGTCAGGGGCCTATAGCCGGGCTCATGGACACCCACCACGCCCGTCGGACACCATGGACACATGGTCTCTTTCGGCAGCGACAATCACAGCGGTGTGCACCCCGAGGTCATGGCAGCGTTGCACGCGGCCAACGAGGGGCACGTCAGCGCGTACGGCGACGATCCCTGGACACGCGAGGCCGAGGATCTGCTGCGTCAGGAGTTCGGCGCGGACAGCGTGCCGATCCTGGTGGCCAACGGAACCGGCGCCAACCTCATCGCGCTGCAGTCCTGCCTGCGTCCCTGGGACGCGGTGGTCTGCTCGGACGTCGCGCACATCAACGTCGACGAGGGGGGCGCGCCTGAGCGGATCCTGGGGTCGAAGCTCATCGGTCTGCCGACCCCGGACGGGCGCATCGTGCCCGAGCAGTTGGCCGCGACCTGCGAACGCATCGGTGATGAGCACGCCGTGCAACCCAAGGTGTTGTCCCTGACCCAATCCACGGAGTACGGGACCGTCTATACCGCCGAGCAAGCCGGTGCTTTGGTGTCCGAAGCCCGTCGGCTGGGGATGAAGATCCACGTAGACGGTGCCCGCTTGGCCAACGCCGCGGCAGCGCTCGGGATCAGTCTCGGTGAGGCAGCCGCTATGTTCGACGCCGACGTGATCAGCATGGGCGGGACCAAGAACGGCTTGATGGGCGCCGAGGCCGTGGTGTTCGTGGATCCCGGTCTGGGCGACCAGGCCAAGTGGATCCGGAAGGCCACCACGCAGTTGATGAGCAAGCACCGCTATCTGGCCGCGCAGTTCATCGCACTGCTGTCCGACGACCTGTGGCGGCGCAACGCCGAGCATTCCAACACGATGGCCCGGCAGCTCGGTGAGCGTCTGGTCGAAGTGGGCGTCGCGCTGACCCAGCCCGTCGAGGTGAACGCGGTGTTCGCCATCCTGCCCGAGCCCGGCGAACTGCAGGCGCAGTACCACTTCTACGAGTGGTTGGCGGCCGATGAATACCGGTTCATGTGCTCCTGGGACACCACGGACACAGACATCGAGGATTTCATCGCAGCCGTCGGTCTCATGTCCGGCAATTAGCCGTACGTGGGAGCCTGAAGTATGCAAATGGTCGCCAGGCACCGCTACTCAGTGCGCGATACCTACCGCATCACTGCGCAGGCCGCGCGTACCGTCGTGCGGGCACTCAGGGGGCAGGTCCAGTGCGATCAGCAGTTCGCGGAGCGGATCAGACTGGCCGTCACGCAGGTCAACGGCTGCGAATTGTGCGCCTACGGCCATGCGAAGTTCGCACTTGAGGCGGGCATGGACTCCAGTGAGGTGCGCGATCTGCTCGGTGGCATAACGCGCGGCGTCCCCGACGACCAATTGCCTGCCATTGCGTTCGGACAGCACTACGCCGATACGCGAGGACACCCGCATGCCGGCGCCTGGCAGCGCATCGTCGAGCAGTACGGCGCTGAACAAGCCTTGTGCGTCTTGCTCGCCACCCGCACGATGATGTGGGGCAACGCGATGGGGATCCCTTTGAGCGCCTTACGAGCCCGCGTACAGGGTCGACCCGACCCGAACAGTTCTCTGAGCTGGGAGATCAGCACGACCCTCGGACAGTTGTTGGTGGTCCCGGCCGCACTACTTGATGGGCTGCTGTCGGAGTTGCGAGCGGCACCGATGCCGGCTGCTCTCGCCGCCTGAGCGCAGGTCGTGGCCGTACCGGACCGCCTGGGTCGCCCGGGCAACTGACCCCGGACTCGGGTTGTCACCAACCCCTCGGTAGCGTGCCGATCAAACGAGGAAAGGGCCTTCCGGATGGATGACACCGTACGCCAGCACAAGTACCTGCTCACCGAGGACCAGATCCCCACGACCTGGTACAACATCATCCCGGACTTGCCGGTTGCTCCCCCGCCGCCGCTGCATCCCGGCACCAAAGAACCGGTCGGCCCCGAGGACCTCGCCCCGCTGTTCCCGATGGGCTTGATCGAGCAGGAAGTCACCTCGGAACGTTTCGTCGAGATCCCCGGTGGTGTGCTCGACGTGTACCGGCAGTGGCGGCCAACTCCGCTGTTCCGCGCGCACCGTCTGGAGCAGGCCCTCGACACGCCCGCGCGCATCTACTACAAGTACGAAGGCGTGTCACCGGCCGGTTCGCACAAGCCGAACACCGCCGTGCCCCAGGCGTACTACAACGCTCTGGAGGGCGTGAAGAAACTCACCACGGAGACCGGTGCCGGGCAGTGGGGCACGGCCCTGGCCTTCGCCTGCGCTCTCTACGGCCTGGAGTGCGAGGTGTGGCAGGTCGGCGCTTCCTATGATTCCAAGCCCTACCGCCGGCTGATGATCGAGGCGTTCGGGGGTACGGTGCACCGTTCGCCGTCCGAGCTGACCGAAGCCGGTCGCATGCTCGGGGCGGACCCGGCCAACGCGTCGGGTTCATTGGGCATCGCGATCTCCGAGGCGGTCGAGGTCGCAGCCCAGAATCCCGATATCCGGTACGCGCTGGGCTCGGTGCTCAACCACGTGCTTCTGCACCAGACAGTGATCGGTGAGGAAGCGCTGCTGCAGATGGAGATGGCCGGTGACACCCCGACCATGATCGTGGGTTGCACCGGTGGCGGGTCGAACTTCGCGGGCTTGTCGTTCCCATTCCTGCGCGAGAAGCTGGCCGGGCGCATCTCTCCGGAGATCGTCGCGGCGGAACCTGCCAGCTGCCCGTCGTTGACCCGTGGGGTGTACGCCTACGACTTCGGCGACACCGCGGGGATGACCCCGCTGATGAAGATGCACACCCTCGGCCACGACTTCGTCCCGGACCCGATCCACGCCGGTGGCCTGCGCTACCACGGCATGGCGCCACTGATCAGTCACGTCTACGACCAGGGTCTGATGACCGCCGAGGCGGTGCCGCAGACCGAGTGCTTCTCGGCCGCCGTGCAGTTCGCGCGCACGGAGGGCATCGTCGCCGCGCCGGAGCCCACCCACGCACTGGCATTGGCGATCCGGGAGGCGAAGAAGGCCCGCGAAACCGGCGAGGAAACGGTCATCCTCACGGCACTGTGCGGACATGGCCACTTCGACCTGCCGGCCTACGACGCCTACCTCAACGGCCGGATGGTCGACGAGGACGTCACCGACGCTCGGCTGTCCCACGCGCTGGAGACTCTGCCGGAGGTCCCGGTCGGGTAGAACCGCCTGCTTGCGTAGCGTTGCCACATGACGCAATCGATGGTGGAACACCTGCGTGCTGTTCCGCTGCTGGGCATACACGCATTCGGGATCGCGTCCGGACCGAGGCTGGAGAATCCGGCCACCAGGCTTGGACAGTGGCGTCTGGGCGGTCAGGCCGCATGGGTTGCTGCGCGGACCGCCGGGGTCACGGGGATTCAACTGCTGCAGGTGATCGCGACCCTTGGCGGTGAGGCGACCCGAGCTCAGATCGAGAAGCAGACACCGGGGCTCGGGGCCGACGACCTGGACCGGGAGTTGTCCCGGCTCGCGGCCGGCGAGTTGATTGTTCTGCGGCCCGACGGGGCAGCAGCGCTTCGGCCGCAATCCGAAAACCTCGTGCACGAGGTCGCGCCGTCGATGGCCTCGGACCACACGCCGATCACCAGCGATGCCCTGGCGGGCATCTGCCGGACCCTGGGAATCAAACCACCGATGCGCAAGCAGGAGCGGATCGACGCGATCGCCGACTTCTTCGCCGACCCCGGCAACGCCGTGCGGATCCGTGCTGAGCTGTCGGGCGAGGCCTGGGACCTTCTGCTGCGCATCGCCGACGCAGATCTTCACGACGACGACCTGTACGAATACGCATTCGCTGCCCGGATGGTCCACTACCGTCCCAACCACTTGCGTCACGATCCCCGTATCGACGTGCTCGACGAGCTCATGAGCCGTGGCCTCATCGGGGCCAGCTGGGACTCGCGACTGTGGGTGTGGAAACAGGCATGGCCGGTACTGGACCGCCCGTTCTTCACCCACTGGAGCGTGCCCGAGAAGCCTGCCACGCAGCAGGTGAGTTTCACCCCGGCGCGCATTCCGAGGGTGGTCGCCGACCTGGATCGGGCGCTACAGGTCTGGCGCGCGCATCCACCTGCGGCGTTGAAGAGCGGGCATATGCGTTTGGCCAAGACCAACGTGCGGAGCCTGGCGAAGTCACTGGGAAGTCCGGTGCAGGCGATCGACCTGCTGGGACGGCTGGCCATGGGGATCGGGCTTGTTCGGGCCAAGATCGTGTCCAAGTCCGGTCGTGGCCGCAATCAAACGATCGACGAGGTCTGGAACCCCGATGAGCAACTCATCGCCGAGTGGAACTGTTTGACGCCCAGCCAGCAATGGCTGCGACTACTGGCCGAATGGTGCCGGCCCCAAGGTGACTTCTCGGAGCCACAGGTCATCAATCGACACCTGGTGCTGTGGGAGTTGGCGAATCTGGAGCCGGCAGCAGGCTGGACCAACCCCGATCAGTTCGCCGAGTGGGTCGCCCATCACTACGCACCAGAGGGCGACAAGGCCGAAGCGCTGGAGGCGGTCGACGATCTGCGTCACCTCGGTGTGATTGCCTCATCCGGTCCGGCGGGCCTGACCGAACTCGGTGCGGCTGCTTTGCGAGATCCCGTGGCCGCGGCCGACATCGAGGTCGGGGGTTCGACGCAGGCGATCGTGCAGGCTGACCACACCGTCATCGCCCCGCCCGATCTGCGTGCCGACGTCGCTGCCTGGCTGGCGTCCATCGCAGTGCTCGAAAGCGACGCCGGCGCGTTCATCTACCGACTCGATCCGCACCTGCTCACCGTGGCCGTACAAGCCGGGAAGACCCCGGAATCGATCTTGGAGTTCCTCACCGAGCTCTCATCGGTTCCGTTGGCCGCGAACATCGAGTGGCTGGTGCGGGACGCTGCCGGGCGGGCAGGAAGGATCCGGCTGATCTCGGCACCCACGGTGGTCGTGGTCAGCGATCCCGTCGACCTGGTGACGGCGTGCTCGGTGAAGGCCGCCAAATTGAGGCCGATCTCCGACACCGTCGCCGTCTCCGAACTCGCCCACCCCAAGGTGCAGGCGGCGTTGGAACGCAAAGGTCTGGTCCCGGAGGTCGTGCTGGGGAGCGCCGCGCAGCCGCCCGCAACCCCGACGCCCGCCCTCGGGCAGCCCAGCAGCGCCGTGCCCGGACACGGACCGGTCCGCAAGCACCTGCTCGTCCGAGATCCGTTGGCTTTGACCCCCGATCTGGTGGACACCTTGGGCCCGGAGAAGCGGTAGCCGGTGCAGGCGAGCGGCATCGCGCGAAAGCAGACCGCGTTTGCCAGGCGCCGCCCGCAAACCCCAAGAACAGCGCTTACAGCCGGGCCACCCCGTCGGCCCGGGCTGCCGCCGCTACCGCCTCTGCCACGTGCCCACCGACCCGCTTGTCGAACACCGAGGGCACGATGTAGTCCGGCGCGACGTCGTCGCCCACAAGGTCGGCCAAGGCACCGGCCGCGGCCAGCTGCATGTTGGACGTGATTCGGGAGGCCCGCACATCCAGCGCCCCGCGGAATACCCCGGGGAAGGCCAGCACATTGTTGATCTGATTCGGGAAGTCGCTGCGTCCGGTCGCGACCACCGCGGCGTACTTGCCGGCCACCGCCGGATCGACTTCGGGCGTCGGGTTGGCAAGGGCGAAAAGGATGGCGTCATCGGCCATTCCGGACAGTGCCCGCTCCGATACTTGACCGGCGGAGACCCCGATGAACACATCGGCGTCCTCCAGGCCCTCCTCGATGGAACCTGAGATCGCGCGGGGGTTGGTGCGCGCGGCGAGATCGGCTTTGACCCCGCGGAGCCCTTCGCGATGCGGACCCAGCAACCCTTGCGAGTCGCACACGCACAGGTCCTTGACACCCGCCGACAGCAACATGTTCGACACGGCCACACCGGCGGCCCCCGCGCCAGACACCACGGCCCGGATGTCGGCGAACTCACGTCCGGTCAGCCTCGCTGCGGACTCCAGTGCGGCGATGACGACGATCGCGGTCCCGTGCTGGTCGTCGTGGAACACCGGGATGTCCAGTCGTTGCTGCAACCCGTCCTCGATGTCAAAACACCGGGGTGCGGAGATGTCCTCCAGGTTGATCCCGCCGAACGCCGGGGCGATGCGCACGATGGTCTCGATGATCTCGTCGGTGTCCTTGGTGTCAAGGCAGATCGGGACGGCGTCAACCCCGGCGAACTCCTTGAACAGCAGGGCTTTGCCCTCCATGACCGGCAGCGCCGCCTTCGGCCCGATGTCGCCGAGTCCGAGGACCGCGGTCCCGTCGGTGACCACCAGCACCGTGTTCGCCTTCCAGGTGTAGTCGAAGGCGAGATCGGGCTGTGCCGCGATCGCCTGGGACACCCTGGCGACCCCCGGCGTGTACGCCAGCGCCAGGCCCGCGCCGTCGCGGATGCGCACCGTCGGGCGCACCTCGATCTTGCCTCGTCGGTGCAGGGGGAAGGCCGGGTCGTTGTCCAAGTCCACAAGTGATCCTCGTTCTGTGCGATGCGGTGTCATCTTTCCACAAGCCCTTCGGCACAATGGTGGGCAGTTCTTTCTGGAGGGATCCCACATGGTGCTGCGCCGCTCCGCGCTCGTCGGTATGGCCTGTGGGGCGGCAATTGCAGCGGGTGCGCTGGCTGGGTGCCAGAACGGCGCCACTTCAGAGCCGACGCCGTCCAACACCGCCGCGATCAGCGCTCTGGCGGAGAAGGTGCCCACCAAGATCCGCGAGGACGGGGTGCTGCTGGTCGGGATCGACCCGAGCTACCCCCCGATGGAGTTCCTCCAGCGGGGTCAGGCGGTCGGCGCGGACCTCGACCTGATGATGGAAGTGGGCAAGCGGCTCGACCTTCGGGTGGAGTTCTCCGAGGACGCCTATGCCCTTCTGGTACCAGGCGTCGCCGCCGGCCGGTTCGAAGCCGCCATCTCAGCGCTGTCGGTCGACGACAACGACCTGCAGAACGCCCGGATGGTCACGTACTACTCCTCCGGCTCACAGCTGGCGGTCCGGCCGCCGGCCAAGAAGCGCTTCGGCCCACGCAACCTCTGTGGGCGCAAGATCGCGGTTCTCGATGGCAGCCTGCAGTACGCGCAGCTCGTCGAGAAATCGGCCAACTGCATCGAGCAGCAGAAGAAACCCATCCGCATCCTGACGTTCCAGAGCCAGGCCCCGGCGACCCAGGCCGTCCTCGACGGCAAGGCATACGGAACCCTCGCCGACTCACCGATCATCGAGAACGCAGTCAGGGAGTCCAACGGCCAACTGGTCACCAACGGCAAACCTTTCGAGAGTGCTCCCTACGGGATCGCGGTGGCCGATGACCGCAAACAACTTGCGAGGGCCATCGACGGGGCTCTGGAATCCATGATGGAGGACGGAACGTACCTGGCCATCCTGGATCAGTGGGGCATCGCATCCGGGGCCATCAGTGAACCTGAGATCCTGACCAGCAAGGACATCCCGGAACCAACACCGCTGGCCACCGAGCAGTTCCCCGCTGCGACACCGCCACCGGAGCCGACGGTTTCTCCCACGCAGGAGTAGCACGACCAGCTGCCACGCATTGGCCAAGAGCACGCGAGTCGCACTAGCCTCGCGCCTATGGGATCCGACATCGTGCTCACGGTTCCCGCGCAGTCGGCGTACGTCACGCTCGCGCGGGCAGCCACGGCAGCAGCATGCGCTCAGGCTGATTTCCCGCTCGACCGACTCGACGACATCAGACTGGCGGTGGACGAGGCCTGTGCGCTGGTGATCGCGGATGCACCCGACGGCGCCGACCTGCAGGTCGTGCTGACGGTCGAGGGCAACCACATCACGATCGTGGTGCAGGGTCCGAGCCGGCGTGAACTGCCGGTTGCGACGAACACGTTCGCCTGGACCGTCCTGACAGCGCTGGTCGACGAGGTTTCGACAGATGTGTCCGACGGTTCGCTGTCGATCAGGATGCAAGCCAGCGGTGTCGAGTCGGTGGCGCTGTGAGCGATTCGGAACCGACATCGCGGGTACCGCCCCAACGCAGTTCCTCGTGGAGCAGTCAGGACCGCGACCGCGAGCGGGTGCTGCTCGCGGAGTTCGCCGGACTCGACGTCAGTGATCCCAGACGTGCGGTCGTCCGCGACGAACTGGTCACGATGCATGTGCCGTTGGTGCACTACCTGGCACGCCGATTCCGCGACCGTGGCGAGCCGCACGATGATCTGGTGCAGGTCGGGACGATCGGACTGATCAAGGCCGTCGACCGTTTCGACCCTGAGCGTGGGGTTGAGTTCTCGACGTATGCGACACCCACGGTGGTGGGCGAGATCAAGCGGCACTTCCGTGACAAGGGCTGGTCCGTGCGCGTCCCGCGACGTCTGCAGGAGATGCGCATGGCCATCAGCAAGGCGACCGCCGAACTGTCCCAGACGCTGGGCCGGGCGCCTACGGTTCGGGAACTGGCCACACACATGGGAGTCTCGGAGGACGAGGTGCTCGACGGCATCGAATCGGCCCAGGCCTACAGCACCTTGTCGCTGGACGGCGCCAGTGACGCCGAGAGCGAGGCCCCGGCGCTGGTGGATTCCTTGGGCACCGACGACGAGGCGTTGGAGAACGTGGAGTACCGCGAGACATTGCGCCCCTTGCTGGCTGCGCTACCGGAGCGGGAACGCCAGATCATCCTGCTGCGCTTCTTCCACAACAAGACGCAGTCGGAGATCGCCCAGGAGGTCGGGGTCTCTCAGATGCATGTGAGCAGGCTGCTGGTGAAGTCGTTGGCGACGCTGCGCGGCGGCATGGGCGTCGACGCCTGACATCAGTCCTCGAGGTCTGCTCCGGTAGAGGGGCGCATCGTGAGGTACAACCCCAGCACCGACACAGCAGCGACCAACGCTCCGGCGAAGACCGCCCACCCGTCGCCCTCCAGTAGCAGCCAGGCGCTGATCAGCCCGAAGACCTGTGCGAAGCCCATGGGCGTGCGGGCGAACCGACTGTGCCGCCACAGCCCGCGCGCCACCAGACCCATACAGCCCGCGAAGGGCAGATAGACCAGAACTTCTGCCACCGGCGAGGCGCCAGTGTTCGTACCCTGCGTGTTGAGCGACGCGATCCCCAGAGCAGCAGCGAACACCACAATCGCGAGGGCTTCGAATCCAGCCAGAACGGCTGCCTGTCGAGCCGGCGAAAGTCCCTGTCCCACGTCATGAATCTATCTGTCGCTACCGTTGGTCGGGTGCGAGGCCTACTCGTGGTCAACCCCAAAGCGACCACCACCAACGACGTGACGCGTGACGTACTCATCAGCGCACTGGCTGACAAGTTCCACCTGGAGGTCGTCACCACCACACATCGCGGTCATGCGGGGGAATTGGGGGCCAGGGCCCGCGAAGAGGCAATGGACTGCATCCTCACCCTCGGCGGCGATGGCACAGTCCACGAGGTGGTCAACGGCCTGCTCGCAGAAGGCGCACAGCCGTCCCTGCCGGTGCTCGGCACCGTGCCCGGCGGCAGTGCCAATGTCTTCGCCCGTGCGTTGGGCTTTCCACAGGACGCGGTCGAATCCACCGGGCTTCTGCTGCGGGCCATGCGCGACGGTCACACCCGCACCATCGGCCTCGGACAGGTGGAGGACCGCTACTTCACGTTTACCGCCGGGCTGGGACTCGACGCAGAGATCATGGAACGCATGGAGCAGGCCCGGGCCAAGGGCAAGAGCGCGACCCCCACCCGATATTTGGCCACGACGGTCCGTCACTTCTTCACCGGCAGCGACCGCAAACAGCCGGCCTTGCTCCTGCATCGGGAGGGCGAGGAGCCGATTGACGGTGTGTTCTTGGCGATCGTGCAGAACACCTCCCCCTGGACCTACATCGGCGCCCACCCGGTGAACCCGTCCCCGCGGGCGTCTTTCGACACCGGCCTCGATCTGTGGGCCACGAAGACCATGCGAACCGCACAAGCGGTGAGGCTTTCAACGCGGATCGTTTTCAGCCGACAACGGGGAAACCCCAAGTCGATGGTGGCCTGGCATGACCTCGACGAGTTCCGGATCACCGCCGTGCGCCCGACTCCGATGCAGGTGGACGGGGAGCTGGTCGGCGACGTTACGGACGTCACCTTCCGGTCTGTGCGGTCAGCATTGAGGGTTTACGTTCCGTAGTCAAGCAGTTACGAATCGTCCCCGGACAACTACATTCCGCACTCGATTCGGGCGAAAGTGACGGAATCCGCGCTGCCGGGTATCGAATGTGATGCAGAACACACCGCTGTGATGTGACTTATGCCCGAGAACCCTTGTGAATCCGTGCACGTTGTGTGAATCTGAAGTCGCTGGAGCGCAAGATACGCCACAGCAAAAGGCCGAAGAGCACCACCCCCCGCCGAATCGGGTGTGCGTGTCTGCTACGGCCTCCGGACGGCTACCCGGGGGGAAGCCACGAGCTAGGAGGAATTGAATGGACTGGCGCGCGAACGCTGCCTGCCGTAACGAGGACCCGGAATTGTTCTTCCCCCTCGGTGATACGGGCCCGGCCCTCCTGCAGATCGAGGATGCCAAAGCCGTCTGCTCCCACTGCGACGTGGTGAGTGAGTGTCTGAGCTGGGCGTTGGAGTCCGGCCAGGATTCAGGCATCTGGGGTGGCATGTCCGAGGCCGAGCGCCGCTCCCTGCGCCGCCGCGGAGCCCGCACCGGTGTGGCCCTCGGCTACCAGCACTGAGGTTCCCGAACACTACGGAAACGTTGAAGTAGCCCGCTACCTGCGACGTGGCCTTTCCTTACGGGCCAGAACGCAGGTAGCGGGCTTTTTCATGTCTGGATGAACACGACGGGCCGCTCGGACTCTTCGGCCTTGGTGCAGGCGTTGGCCCGACTCCCGTCCCGGCGCAGGCGTTGGCCCGACTCCCGCCCCGGCGCACGCGTTGGAGTTACGTACACACGTTGGACAAACGCACAGCCGTTGGACATCCACGCCCCGCCGATCTCCAACGCCTGTACCGATCTCCAACGCACGTACCCAACTCTCACGCCTGTGGGCCGGCGCCGACGCTGGAGGCCGGCGCCGACGCTGCAGCCCGACGCTCCCGCCCCGGCGCAGACGCTGGAGTCCGACTCCCGCCCCGGCGCACGCGTTGGAGTTATGTGCGCACGTTGGACAAACGCACAGCCGTTGGAGATCCACGCCCCGCCGATCTCCAACGCACGTACCGATCTCCAACGCACGTACCCAACTCTCACGGCTGTGGGCCGGCGACGCGCGAATCCACACCCGCGAGGCCCAGACAACAGAAGTCAGTCGGAGCCCAACACTTCACGCATCAGAACGTGGCCGCCAAGTCATCGAGGATTGCTAATCCCCGGCCTGGACAGCCTGCCCTGCGCGACCCGGCACAACCAGGTCGATGGTGGCGGTGGTCCCCACCCCCGACTCCCCCGGCTCCCAACTCAAAGAACCCTTGAGGTCGTCACGCACGAGGGTCTGCACGATCTGCAAACCGAGTTTTGCGTCCCGGTCCGGGTCGAAGCCGGCCGGCAGCCCGGCCCCGTCGTCGATGACACAGACCTGCAGTCGGCGCCCACGGCGTTCGGTTGTGACGGTGATGCGCCCGTGGCCGCGGTCCTGCAAGCCGTGCTCTAAGGCGTTCTGCAGCAATTCCGCGACGACCAATGCCAGCGAACTGGCGATGGACCCGGGCAGCACCCCGAACTGCCCGGTGCGTTCCACGACGACGTCCGGACTCAAGTCCGACACCATCGCGACCACGCGATCAGCGACCTCGTCGAACTCGACGGCGTCCGCGTCGGCCTGCGAGAGCGTCTCGTGCACGAGCGCGATCGCGCTGACCCGACGCACCGATTCGTCGAGCGCCGCGCGTGCGGTCGGGTCCGACAGGCGCCGGCCCTGCATTCGCAACAACGCGGCGACCGTCTGCAGGTTGTTCTTCACCCGGTGGTGGATCTCGCGGATGGTGTTGTCCTTGGTGAGCAGTGCACGTTCGCCGCGGCGCAGGTCCGTGACATCGCGAACGAGCAGGACCGCACCACTGCGCGTCCGCTCGTTCATCAGCGGGATGGAACGCATCGATACCGTCGCCTCGCCCACTTCCACGTCGACGCTGCCGCCGCACGACCCGCGGAGATCACTGCGATCGCCTCGTCGACCGGTCCGGTGCGCGCGGCGAGCCTGCGTACCTCTCGCTCCAGGACCTGGCCGATGAGATCGGTCTTCACTCCCATGCGGCGGAAGGCGCTACGTGCGTTGGGGGACGCGAACTCCACGACTCCCTGGGCATCGATGCGCAATAGACCGTCGCCCACCCGCGGCGGAGTGGACGAGTCCTGCATTCCCTGGGTGGGGAACTGCCCGGCGCTCAACATCTGGCCCAGCTGATCGGCCACCTCGCGGTAGGTCCGCTCCAGATCGCCGGCCTCCCGCGGCGCCAGTCCACTGCGCCGTGCGATCACCGCGACAACCCGCTGGCCGTGCAGCACCGGAATGGATTCAGTGCCTCCCGGGAGCATCGAATCCGGCTGCTGCGCGTTGCGCACGACCCGTTGGGACGTGGAAGGCCCGCTCTACTTCCGGCAGCCTGCCTTTGGCCACGAACGTTCCGACGATGTCCTCAGGAAAAACAGTGGGCCCGGTGCTCGGACGGACCTGTGCGGCGGCCACGAATCCGGCCGAGTTCCACGTCGGAAGCCACATGACGAGATCTGAGAATGACAGGTCTGACAGCAGCGTCCAGTCCGCGGTGACCAGGTGTAGATGGGCGATCTCCGCCGACGTCAGATCCGTGCGCTCGCGTGCCAGACGATCCAGATCCACCATGCCTGCACCCTAACGACGAGGACCGCGCGGCAGGTGCCCGATCACCTCATTGCACACTTGGGTGGTGACCGATCTGTTCCAGGCAGACCAACGACACGTATGGCATCCCTTCACCCAGCATGCCTGGTGGCCCGACGACGATCCGCTGGTCATCACGGGGGGCCAGGGGGTCTGGCTGCAGGACAGTGCCGGCCAGCGTTACATCGATGGGTTCTCGTCGCTGTGGGTCACCGTGCACGGCCACAACGAGCCGGCCATCAACGAGGCGATCGCCCGGCAGGCGCGGACGCTGGACCATTCGACATTCCTCGGCTTCACCCACGAGCCGGGAATCCGCCTGGCCGAGGAACTGGTCGCGCAGCCCCCCAGCCTGCTGTCGCGTCTTCTTCGCCGGCGACGGCTCCAGTCGGCGGTCGAGGCGGGCATCAAGATGGCCTACCAGGCGAAGCTGCAGCAGGGCCAGCGGCGGCCGCTGTTCGTGCACGTCGCGCAGGGGTACCACGGGGACACCCTCGGCGCGGTGTCCGTCGGTGGCATCGAGGTGTTCCACCACACCTACCGCCCGATCCTGCTGCGTACCCGGATGGTGTCGTCACCGGGCGTGCGCCAACCCGGGCAGACCGCACAGGAGCGTGCCGCGCAGGTGCTCGACGAACTGCGGATCCTGCTGGCCGAGGTGGGCGATCAGGTGTGCGCGATCGTCATCGAACCGCTGGTCCAGGCCGCCGGAGGAATGCTCACCCACGACGTGTCCTTCGTTCAGGGGGTCCGGGCGTTGAGCACGCAGTTCGGCGCGTACTTGATGGTCGACGAAGTAGCCACCGGGATCGGCCGCACCGGGCGCATGTGGGCGGTCGAGCATGCTGACATCAGCCCCGACCTGTTGACGTGCGGCAAGGGCCTGACCGGTGGGGTGCTGCCACTGTCGGCGGTGCTGGCCACCGAGGAGATCTACAGCAGTTTTCTGGGGGCTGGCGACCGGACGTTCTTCCACGGCCACTCGTACACCGCGAATCCGCTGTGCGCCGTGGCCGCGCTGGCAAACCTGGAACTCATGGACGAACGCGCGACCGTCGACCACGCCGCGTGGATCGGACGCACGCTGGGTGATCTGCTCAAGCCGCTGGACGACGACGAGCGGGTGGTCGAGATCCGCCGGATCGGCACCATGACCGGCATCGAGGTCCGGCCGCACGGGGATCGCACCGGGCTGCGGATCTGCACCGCCATGCGCGACCTGGGAGTCATCACCCGGCCGCTGGGCGACGTCGTCATCCTGATGCCGCCGCTGGGCATCGCCGAACCGGAGTTGCAGCAGATGGCCTCAGCCCTCAACCACGGCCTGGACCAGGTCTACGGCGCCGCGTCGTGAGCTGGCTCGAGCAGCACGCCGAGCAGCGACGTGCCGCGGGGTTGCACCGCACACTGCGACCGCGCGTGTCCGGCCAGGTCGATATCGCCCCAACGACTACTTGGGCCTGGCGCGCGACCACGATGTGATCGAGGCCGGGGTGACGGCGCTGCGACGGTGGGGGGCCGGCGCGACCGGATCCCGGCTGGTCAGCGGCCACACCGCCCTGCACGCGGAACTGGAATCGGCACTGTCCAACCTGGTGGACGCCGAACGCACCCTCGTCTTCTCGTCGGGCTACCTGGCCAACCTCGCGGCCATCACCGCCCTCACCGACGAGAACACCCTGTTGCTGTCCGACGCCTACAACCATGCCTCGATCGTCGACGCCTGCCGCCTGTCCCGAGCAGCGGTGACGGTCTACCGAACCGCGACGTCGCCGCGGTCGGCGGGCGCTCGCCAGCCCCCAGCCGCAGGCAGGTCATCGTCACCGACGCGGTGTTCAGCGTCGACGGTGATCTGGCGCCGCTTGCCGAACTCGCCGACCTCGCTACGCAATTCGGGGCCCTGCTGGTCGTGGACGAGGCGCACAGCATCGGGGTGCTGGGCCATGCAGGAGCCGGTGCATGCTCCGCGGCCGGGGTCCTGGCCGGTGACGTGGTGCGAACCTTCACCCTGTCGAAATCGCTGGGCTCGCAGGGCGGCGCCATCGCAGCAACCGGCCCGGTGGTCGAGCATCTGATCAACACCGCCCGGTCGTTCATCTTCGACACCGGCCTGGCGCCGGCCGCGGTGGGCAGTGCGCTCGCTGCCACGAGCAAGGTCCTGTCCCATCCCGAACTGCCCGAACAAGCGCGTGCCGCGACCCGCACGCTGGCCGCCCGTGCGGCATCAGCAGGCTGGACCGTGCACGATCACGACGCGGCCGTCGCCTCTATCCCGGTAGGACGCTCCGAGGATGCGCTGCTGGCACAACGGGTCTGTGCGGACGCGGGCGTCGACGTCGGCTGTTTCCGCCCCCCTCGGTCCCCGACGGCATCGCGCGCCTGCGGATGACCGGCCATGCCGACCCTGCCGTCGGACCTTGACGCCGTCGAGAAGGCCCTGACCATGGCACGTGATGAGGTGGCCGCATGAGTGTGTTGGCCATCACCGGAACTGGAACCGAGGTCGGCAAGACCATCGTGACTGCCGCGATCGCCGCCTTGTGCCCGGACGTCGTGACGGTGCTCAAACCCGCCCAGACCGGACTGCCGCTGGACGGCCGCGGGGACGTGGACGTGGTCAAAGCGCTGGTCCCACACGTCGAGACCCTGGAACTCGTGCGCTACCCCGACCCTGCTGGCACCGGCCAGCGCCGCGCGCCGCAGCGGCATCCCGACCCTCGGCGTCGACGAGGTCGCCGAGGGGATCGAGGAGGCGGACGCCGATCTCGTGCTGATCGAAGGCGCCGGTGGCCTGCTGGTGCGCTTCAGCGACGAACCCGTGCTGACGTTCGCGGACCTGCTGGTCGAGCTGCAGGCCCCCGCGGTCCTGGTGGTCACGCCCCGACTCGGCACGCTCAACCACACGGCTCTGACTCTGGAAGCCATGCAGAACCGGGGCATCGAACTGGCCGGAGTGGTGATCGGCGCCTGGCCCCGGACTCCGGACCTCGCCAGTGTGAGCAACCTGCACGATCTGCAACTGCTCATCGGCGAACCCCTGGCCGGAGTCCTGCCCGAAGACATCGCCAGCGCCTGCCCCCGGGCGTTCGAGGAGGCGGCTGCGCGCAGCCTCTCCCCACGCTTCGGGGGGCGGTTCGATGCGGCTAGGTTTGTGGCAGACGCGAGAAGGACTCCTGTGACCAGTAGACGCGACCCCGAGACCGGCATCTTGAACTGGCCGAGCGCGTGCTCGAAACCGGCGAGGGGCTGGCCGAGACCGACATCCTGCGAGTTCTGCAGGCGCCCGACGACCAGATCCCCGCCCTGCTCGACCTCGCCCACCAGGTGCGGATGCAGTGGTGTGGTCCCGAGGTCGAGGTGGAGGGCATCGTCTCGGTGAAGACCGGCGGCTGCCCCGAGGACTGCCACTTCTGCTCGCAGTCCGGGCTGTTCCCCTCCCCGGTGCGGGCCGCGTGGCTGGACATCCCGGGACTTGTCGACGCGGCCGTGCAGACCGCGGCCACCGGCGCCACCGAATTCTGCATCGTGGCCGCTGTGCGCGGACCCGACGAGAAACTCATGACCCAGATGCGCGAAGCCGTCGCCGCGATCCGCGAGGCCGTCGACATCAATGTTGCCGCCAGCCTGGGCATCCTCACGCGCGAGCAGGTCGAAGACCTGAAGGCGATGGGCATCCACCGCTACAACCACAACCTCGAGACCGCCCGTTCCCACTTCCCGAAGGTGGTGACCACCCACACCTGGGACGAGCGCTGGGACACCCTGCAGATGATCGCGGAGTCCGGCCTGGAGGTCTGCTGCGGCGGCATCGTGGGCATGGGCGAGAGTCTTGAGCAGCGCGCGGAGTTCGCCGCCCAGCTCGCCGAGCTGGGCCCCTACGAGGTGCCGCTGAACTTCTTCAATCCGCGACCCGGCACGCCCTTCGGCGACCTGCCGGTCATGGCGACCCGCGAGGCGCTGCGAACGATCGCCGCGTTCCGCCTGGCCCTGCCCCGCACGATCCTGCGATACGCCGGCGGACGTGAGCTGACCCTGGGCGACCCGGGCACCCGCGACGGCCTGCTCGGCGGCATCAACGCGGTGATCGTGGGCAACTACCTCACGACGCTGGGTCGCACCGCCGACTCCGACCTCGATATGTTGTCCGAACTGAACATGCCGATCAAGGCACTGTCCGACTCCCTGTAAGGAGCCAACTCATGATGAACACCAAGGGCCCGGTCGTGGCCGTCGTCGCCATCCTGCTGATCGTCGGCCTCGTCTGGGGCATCTTGATCGGGCTGTTCTGATGACCAGCGGTCACGGTGGCTGGCACGCCATCGCAGCTGCGAAGGCGTACGGCGTCGAGACCCTGTTCACCCTCTCGGGCGCGCACATCTTCCCGCTGTTCGACGCGGCGGTCGGCGGCAAGGACGCGGTGGATGCCGCCGGCGACCCGCGCGTGGCCGAACGCAGCGGACCGATCCGCCTGGTCGACGTGCGCCACGAGGCGACCGCGGTCTTCGCCGCCGAAGGCACCGCCAAGCTGACCCGGACGCCGGGTTTCGCCGCGGTCACCGCAGGGCCCGGAGTCACGAACGCGCTCAGCGGCCTGACCAGCGCCTGGTTCAACTCGGTGCCCATGGTCGTGATGGGTGGGCGCTCCCCCGACTTCCGCTGGGGATCGGGTGCTTTGCAGGAGATGGACCACCTGCCGATCGTGTCGCCGGTCACCAAGTACGCGAAGACCGCGCACGACCCCGCCCAGATCGGCGCGATGACCGCCGCCGCCTTCCAGGCCGCCACTTCCGCACATCGCGGTCCGGCGTTCCTGGATGTGCCGATGGACATCTTCTACGCGCCGGTGGAGGCCCCCGACCCGGTGCGGCACGTGGACCCTGACCGCACCCCCGATCCGGAGGCGGTCACTCGGGCCGCCGGCATGCTCGCAGGGCGCAACGCCCGGTGCTGATCCTCGGCTCGGACGTGTGGAACGACTTCGCCGAGCAGGCCGCCGTTCGACTCGCCCAGACCTTGCAAGTGCCGGTGATCCCCAACGGCATGGGCCGCGGTGTGATCCCCAGCGGCCACCCACTGCTGGTGACCCGAGCACGCTCACAAGCCCTGAAGAACGCCGATCTGGTCGTGGTCGTCGGCACCCCGCTGGACTTCCGACTGGGTTACGGCAAGTTCGGTCCCACCGACGCCCCGGCCGAAGTGGTGCATGTGGTCGACCACCCCGACCAGGTCTCCCACCACGCTTCACCCACAGCTTCGGTCGTCGGCGACCTGTCCACGACTCTGGACGCGATCACCGTGGCCTGGGAGTCCCACCCTCAGCACCTCGCGCGCAGCGAGTGGCTCAGCGGGCTGCAGGAGGCCGTCCACGCAGCGATCGTCAAGGATGGCGACGTCCTGAACAGCACAGTCGATCCGATCCACCCAGCGCGCATCTACGGGGAGTTGAACCAGCGACTGGCCGACGATGCGGTCGTGATCGGCGACGGTGGTGATTTCGTGAGCTTCGCCGGCAAGTTCGTGGAACCGCGCAAGCCCGGCCACTGGCTGGATCCCGGTCCCTACGGATGCCTCGGCACCGGGCTCGGATACGCGATGGCTTCGGCGATCGCCAAGCCCAGTTCACAGACTGTGCTGCTCATGGGCGACGGCGCCGCTGGCT
>JADKAV010000032.1 GCA_016719135.1 Micrococcales bacterium
TCCACAACTGGCGGAGGTCGCCGCCGAACACGGCGTGGGCCTGGTGTGCACCCACGCGGGTGGGCTGGCCCCCAGGACCCGGCCGCACCGGGTCGCGTACCCCGACGTGATGGCTGCGGTCGTCGATGACGTGGTGGGGCAGGCCCGTCGAGCCGTCGAGCTGGGCGTGTCATCGTCGAGCATCCTGATCGATCCCGGGCATGACTTCGGCAAGAACACCCGGCATTCCCTGGAATGCACCCGCCGCTTGCCCGAGATGGTCACCACCGGGTGGCCGGTCCTGGTCTCGTTGAGCAATAAGGACTTCATCGGCGAGACACTCGACCGGCCCGTCGGCGAGCGTTTGACCGGCACGCTGGCCACCACTGCGGTGTCGGCCTGGCTCGGTGCGCGTGTCTACCGGGTCCACGAGGTGCAGGAGACCTTCGATGTGCTGCATATGGTGCAGGCGATTCAAGGCACGAGGCAACCAGCGGTGAACCGCCGCGGTTTGGCCTGACGCCGGGCCGGGCCCGAAAAAACCGCCACGCCGAGCCCCTCAGCCCCGGTCGACTCTTCGGATCGCTGCGATCACGTCTTCTGGATCGTCGGTCACGTGCAGCAACTCGGGATCTTGGATCGCGATCTTCTCCTCGACGGCCACGGTCTGCCGGATCCAGTCCACCAGACCGGCCCAGTACTTCGTGCCGACCAGCACGATCGGGAAGGAGGTGACCTTCTGCGTCTGGACGAGCGTGAGCGCCTCGAATAGTTCGTCCAGGGTGCCGAACCCTCCGGGAAAGACGACGAAACCGTGGCTGTACTTCACGAAGCAGGTCTTGCGAGCGAAGAAGTACCGGAAGTTCATTCCGATCTCCACCCACTGGTTGATGCCCTCCTCGAACGGCAGCTCGATACCCAGGCCGATGCTGGTCCCGCCGGCTTCAAAGGCGCCCTTGTTGGCGGCCTCCATGATGCCCGGGCCACCGCCGGTGATGACCGCATAACCGGCACCAACCAGGCGCGCACCGACGTCCTCGGCCGTGGCGTATTCCGGGTGGTCGCGCGGGGTGCGGGCGCTACCGAACACCGAAATCGCCGGGCCCACGTTGGCCATGGCCGCGAAACCCTCGACAAACTCCGCCTGAATGCGCAGGACGCGCCACGGATCTGTGTGAACCCAGTCCCCGGAAGCGCGGCTGTCCAGCAATCGTTGGTCGGTGGTTGATCCTTTGGCACGGTTCCCACGCAAGACCACTGGACCCCGGTGGCGTTGCGGTGAGGGCGGAGGATGCCGGTCGCCTGAGGAACTGTTCATGCTCACAACCGTAGGACGGACCACCGGTCCCACAACAGCACCGGTAGCGGCACAGCGTCGGCTGGAACTCCTAGCCAGCAGACGGCGCGGACGCCGTGGGAGACGGCGACGGCGGTTGCTCGGTGAGCGGGATGTCGTAGCGCTCGGCCGCTTTCGGTTTCAGACCTGCCTCAGCCAGTAGCTCCTGACCCGTCCCGCGGTAGACGTTCAGATCCAGATCGCGCGACCCGGACCCGGGCAATCGACCGGTGGACGTGAATTGCCAGATCCGCGCATGGTCGGCCGGCCAGCCCCTGACCTGCATGGGCCGATCCTTCAGGAACAGCCCCCAGTTGGCGTGCCACAGCGGGAAGCGCAGAAGCCGCGGGTCGGGCAGCAGACGACGTTCCATGTAGCGGGTGTAGGAGTAGAACCACGGTGTGCGCCCCGTGCGCTTCTCCACGGTGCGCAACCACGCGATCGACCAGCGGGTCAGATCCGCCTTGCCCAAACGGGTGGCTTCTGTTTCCAGATCCAGGGCCAGTGGCAGGTGACCGGGACGAAGCCGCCCTCCGACCCGGGCCACGGCTTTACGCGCCTGGGCTCGGGCGTCACGCACGACGCGACGCCGGTCGCTGGTCGGCGTCGCGTAGTAGTAGGCACCGACCAGCACGCCTGCCCGCTTGGCGGCCCGCTTGTCCCGCCAGTACCAGTAGCCTGCTTCGGCGTGCGCCGAGCGGGACGTGTCGCCGGCCTTGATGACGGCGAACCGGACACCCTTGCGCTGAAGCTTCCTGAAGTCCAGCCGACCAGGGCCGATGTGCTGCCACCGGGAGACATCGACTCCGCGGATCTGGGTCAGACCCTGGTGGGCCCAGGACGTCGCTTTCGGTTTGGGCTTCCACACAGCCGTGCCGGGGGCGTAGGCCGTCACCGTCACGGCTGCGGTCAGTCCGGCCACGCCCAGGCCTATCAGCGCCTGCTTCACCGCAACCACTCGATCATCTGCTGCTCACACCGGCGCAGGTGCTCGATCGGCAGCGTATTCACCTCGGGTGTGGGCCAGTGAGGGATCCCCCGGCCCGAAGTTGACCGCCGGAATCCCCAGTGCCGAGAAGCGGGAGACATCGGTCCAGCCGAACTTCGGACGGACCTGCGAACCGGTCGCGGCCAGGAAGGCCGCCGCCGCGGGGTGCGACAGGCCCGGCAATGCCCCGGGGGAGTTGTCGACGATCTCGATCGGGTAACCGTCGAACACCTCCTGCATGTGGTGATGGGCCTGCTCCGGCGAGCGGTCCGGCGCGTACCGGTAGTTGACGGTCACCACACACGCATCGGGGATGACATTGGTCGCTACGCCCCCCTCGATGCCGACCGCGTTGAGCCCCTCCCGGTACTGCAAGCCGTCAATGAGCGGGCTGCGCGACTCGTAGGCGTTGAGCCGGTTGAGGATGTCCGCCGCAGCGTGGATCGCGTTGCTGCCCAACCACGATCTCGCGGAGTGGGAACGCTCCCCCGAGGTCCGCACGTAGGCGCGCAACGTGCCCTGGCAGCCCGCCTCGACCCCGGCGCTGCTCGGTTCCATCAAGACGGCGAAATCAGCCTCGATCAACTCGGGGTGGGCTTGTGCCAGAAGGCGCAAACCGTTGGCCTCGTCGTCGATCTCCTCACATTCGTAGAACACGTAGGTGACGTCCCGGGATGGGGCGACCAGGTCGTACGCGCAGCGCAGCGCCACCGCGACGCCGCCCTTCATGTCGTTGGCCCCAAGGCCGTAGAGGTTGCCGTCGGCGATGTGGTGCGGCAGGTTGTCAGCGGCCGGCACAGTGTCCAGATGACCGCCGAGAACAACGCGCTCGTCACGCCCCAGCTGGGTACGGGCGACCACCGTGTTGCCGAACCGGGTGACGCTCAGATGTGAGCAGGCGCCCAGCGCGACCTCGACCTCGTCAGCGATCCGCTGCTCGTGGCGGGACTCGCTGGGAATATCCACCAGGGCGGCCGTCAGGTCGACCACATCGGCACTCAGATTCAGCATCAATCCACAGTAGGTGCACCTGCTGTGACCCGTGCGGGCATGTCCCGATCCACGCTCCGAGCGGGCAAGTCGGACGGTGGAACAGGCGGGTGGGTGGGGCCGCTCATGGGGTGGCAGTGGCAGGCTTGGGCCATGCTCAACACTTCCGCCGCAAGCGGCATCGGCCTGGCCACGATCAGCGGTCAAACCGTCCTCGACGTCTGGTACCCGCAGCCGGGACTGACCGCTCTGCCGCAGAATCCGGCCGATCTTTCCACGGCGATCGACCACGATCAGATCCGTGACGTTCGCGTGGAGACCGTGGTCACCGTGATCGACGATCTGTCGCAGCCGCCCGTCGACACCGCGGATGTCTACTTACGCCTGCACTTGTTGTCCCACCGGCTGGTGACCCCGCGGTCCATCAACCTGGAAGGGGTCTTCGGCCTGTTGCCCAACGTGGTGTGGACGACCGCCGGGCCGGTGGCCCTGGAAGAACTGGACACCACCAGAATGCGCGCCCGGTCCCACCGCCAGCACATCACCGTGCTCAGCGTGGACAAGTTCCCGCGGATGGTCGACTACGTGGTCCCGAGCGGGGTGCGGATCGCCGACGGCGATCGTGTGCGGCTCGGCGCGCACCTGGCATCAGGCACCACCGTGATGCAAGAAGGGTTCTGCAATTTCAACGCCGGCACCCTCGGCGCATCCATGGTCGAGGGCCGCATCTCTGCCGGGGTCGTGGTCGGGGATGGCACCGACGTGGGCGGTGGAGCGTCCATCATGGGCACCCTGTCAGGCGGCGGCAGCGAGGTCATCACCATCGGGCAGGGATGCCTGATCGGCGCCAACGCCGGGGTGGGCATCTCGCTGGGTGACGGATGCATCGTGGAGGCGGGCTGCTACGTGACCGCCGGATCCAAACTCACCACTCCAGAGGGCGATGTGGTCAAAGCGCGCGAACTTTCAGGCCAGCCCGGGTGGTTGTTCCGGCGCAACTCGGTGACCGGTGCGCTCGAGGCGGTTCGCAGGTCCGGCAGCTGGGGCGAGCTGAACGCCGACCTGCACAAGAACTGACGCGGTCAGCAGCGCCGTGTCAGCGTTGTCCGATCGGTAGATAGTCCCGTTCGGTGGCCCCGACGTAGACCTGCCGCGGCCGACCGATCTTCGTCTGCGGATCCTTGATCATCTCGCGCCACTGAGCGATCCAGCCAGGCAGGCGACCCAGCGCGAACAGCACGGTGAACATGCGGGTCGGGAAGCCCATCGCCCGATAGATGAGGCCGGTGTAGAAGTCCACATTCGGGTACAGCTTGCGCTCGATGAAGAACTCGTCGGCCAGCGCGACCTCTTCGAGGCGCTGCGCGATCTCGAACAGCGGATCGTCCACCTTCAAGTGCTCGAAGAGCTCGCCGGCGGTCTTGCGCACGATGGCTGCTCGGGGGTCGTAGTTCTTGTAAACGCGGTGCCCGAACCCCATCAGCTTGACCCCGTCTTCCCGGTTCTTCACACGGTTGACGAAGTCGTCGACGTTGTCGTCGGAGTCACGGATCGATTCCAGCATCTCGAGGGCGGCCTGATTCGCTCCTCCGTGCAGGGGGCCGAACAATGCGTTGACGCCGGCCGACACCGACGCGAACAGGTTCGCATGCGACGAACCCACCAGGCGCACCGTTGAGGTCGAACAGTTCTGCTCATGATCGGCGTGCAGAAGAAGCAGCAGGTCCACGGCCTTCGCGACAACCGGATCGTTCACATACGGTTCCGCGGGCCAGCCGAAGGTCATGCGCAGGAACCCCTCGACGAGGTTCAGTGAGTTGTCCGGGTACAACAGCGGCTGTCCGAGCGACTTGCGGTAGGCATACGCGGCGATGGTCGGCAGCTTCGCCAGCAACCGGTGCGTGGAGATCTCCACCTCGTCGTCGTCGAACGGATCGAGGCTGTCCTGGTAGAACGTCGACAGTGCGCTCACGGCACTGGACAGCACGGGCATCGGATGGGCGTCACGCGGGAATCCATCGAAGAACCTGCGCAGGTCCTCGTGCAGGATGGTGTGCATCCGCAGTCGCTGGTCGAACGCCGTCAGTTCTTCGGAGGTGGGCAACTCCCCGTAGATCAGCAGGTAGGACGTCTCCAGGTAAGTAGATTTTTCAGCGAGTTGTTCGATGGGATAACCCCGGTAACGCAGGATGCCCGCATTACCGTCGATATAGGTGATCGCCGAGGTGCAGGCCGCCGTGTTGACGAATCCTTCGTCGAGGGCGACAGCCCCCGTGGTGGCTAGCAACTTGGAGACACTCAGGCCGGATTCCCCATCTGTGGCGGGGACGACAGGAAGATCCAGTTGGACATCTGGGCCGTTCAGTACGTATTCGCTCACACCCTCCACGCTAGTCGGGCGACGTCGGGCGCGCGGCCACCGCCTGCCGATTGCCCGGAGGGAATCGGGTCACATGATCGCGAACGCCGACCTGAGAGCGTCCGGTCGCTTGGTGGTTGTCGGGCCAGTGCGATCGGTGACGGTCTCGATGGCGGGGTGGCCGCCTTTCTGTTGCATGAAGAGCTGGTTTCGGCACGCGCGGGGCGGTTCTCAGCTTGGGTTTAACGGCGCGACCACGTAGCTCAAGCGGGAGGCTCGGGCGCCGCGCCGACCCACGGACGTTGGACTTGGGTACACGCGTTGGAGAACGGTACAGACGTTGGAGATCCACCGGCCGCGCAACTCCAACGGCCGTGCGCTTGTCCAACGTCCGTACACAACTCCAACGCCTACGCCGGGGCTCCCGCCGGCCCACAGACGTGAGACTTAGGTACACGCGTTGGAGAACCGTACAGACGTTGGAGATCCACCGGCCGCGCAACTCCAACGGCCGTGCGCTTGTCCAACGTCCGTACACAACGCCGACGCCTACGCCGGGGACGGAGGCAGGATGCAGAAGGGCTCGGCGTTTTTGGGCCGGGGTTGCGGACAGTTCGTTCCAGAGCCAATCGGAGGAAGCCTTCAGCCGAGTCTGGAAAATCCGGCGGAGCCTGAATCTCCCAGAGCCCACGCACAAAGGTGAGTCAGGACAGCCGAGTGGCTGCCCGCGCCACGTCCGCGTCACTGGCCGTCAGGGCGACCCGGACGTGCTCGCGTCCGCCTTCGCCGTAGAAATCCCCGGGCGCCACCAGGATCCCGCGCTGCGCCAACCAGGAGACGGTGTCCCAGCAGCGCTCCCCGCGCGTGGCCCAGAGGTAGAGTCCGGCCTCGGACCCGTCGATGTGAAAGCCTGCGGCCGTCAGACTGTCCCGCAGCAACAACCGCCGCCGGCCATACCGCTCGCGTTGGGCCTGCACGTGCGCATCGTCGCGCAGCGCAGCCGTCGCCGCGGCCTGCACGGGTAGCGGCACCATCATCCCGGCGTGCTTGCGCACTGCCAGCAAGCGGCCTGTGAGGTCAGGGTCCCCCACCGCGAAACCGAACCGGTAGCCGGCCATGTTGGAGCGCTTCGACAGCGAATGGACGGCGAGGAGGCCGCGGTGGTCGCCTCCGCACACATCGGGGTGCAGGATCGATACGGGTTGCGCATCCCATCCAAGTTCGATGTAGCACTCGTCGCTGACAACGACGGTTCCCTGCTTGCGAGCTGAGGCGACCACGTCCCGCAGTTGTTCCACCGACATCACCTCCCCGGTCGGGTTCGCCGGTGAGTTCAACCACGTGAGAGCTGCGGGTTGTCCGACGTCCACCGTGCGACAGCCCGCGATCAGTGCACCCACGACGTAAGTGGGATAGGCGACCGCAGGCGAGGCCA
Organism: Micrococcales bacterium; assembly: GCA_016719135.1. Classification (GTDB taxonomy): domain Bacteria; phylum Actinomycetota; class Actinomycetes; order S36-B12; family UBA10799; genus JADKAV01. Next base: position 7,088 of record JADKAV010000032.1, read on the forward strand.
CGGCATCGGCGGAGCCCAGACCCAGCAGTGTCGGCAGCCAGGCGACAAACTCCTTGGTCCCTATCAGCGGCAGTACATCTGCCGGCGACGCGTCCACCCCCAGCCTTCGGGACAGCCAGTCGGTGACGGCGACCCGCACCGCATCGGTTCCGTGGACCGTAGGGTAGCCGGGAGCGTCGGCTGCGTCCGCGAGTGCAGTGCGGACAATCTCGGGAGTGGGGTCTACCGGCGTCCCCACCGACAGATCAACCATTCCTCCCGGTACCCGCGATGCCAGTTCCTTCGCACCCGCCAACCGGTCCCAGGGAAAATCGGGCAGTTGCACGCCCTTACTCGTCGTGCTGCTGCGGTGGCAGATTCGCGACCAGGTCGACGTCGTGGTCGATCTTGCCCATCTTGGTCGCGCCGCCGGGAGATCCGATGTCCTTGAAGAAGTCCACGTTCGCCTGGGTGTACTCCGACCATTCCTCCGGGACGTCGTCCTCGTAGTAGATGGCCTCCACCGGGCAGACCGGCTCGCAGGCCCCGCAGTCCACGCACTCGTCGGGGTGAATGTAGAGCATCCGCTCACCCTCGTAGATGCAGTCGACCGGACACTCATCGACACATGCACGGTCTTTGAGGTCGACACACGGCAGAGCGATGATGTACGTCACGGCTGAACCTTTCTCGCATCAGAACGAACCCTTGGCTCAAGGCTATAGCGCTCTCGGCGATCGTGGGCACCCTGCATCGGCTGTCGTCAGGCACAGGGGGGTTTTGTGGTGTTTTGGCACGGGAATTGGCACTGACGCCGGCCTGCGCCCCGAAGTCCTGCTGCCTACAACCCGGTGAGACGGCGTTCGAAGAAGACCAGCGCCTCAGCTGCATGGTCGCCCTGCACGATCCGATCCACACGACCGACCACGATGCTGTGGTCGCCCCCGGGATAGATGGCTTCGGTGGTGCAACTCAAATAGCCCAGCGAACCGTCCAGCGCCGGTATTCCGTCCTCGTCACGGGTGTGCTCAACCACCTGCATCTGGCGCTCCAGGGGCCTGCCGCGCTCGGCGAACCATCGCGCGGCGTCGGCTTGATCTGCAGCGAGCAGATTCACGGTCCAACGCGGTGCGACGCTGATGGCTTCATGGAAGCGGGAGTCTTTTTGCACACAGAACAGGACCATCTCGGGATCCAGTGACACCGAGGTGAAGGAGTTGGCGGTCATGGCATGGTCGAAGCCGTCCACCACCGTCGTGACAACCACTACGCCCGTGGCACAGCGTGCCATGAGGCTGCGGAACCGCGCGGTGCGGTCCAGCATGGAGTCGTCCACTCCGGAAACGCTACTGCCCACGGGCCCCGCGTGCCTCATCTGCCCGTCGCAGTACGGCCTCACCCCGTCGTGTCATCGGCGGTGGCCCGGATGTCGATCACATCGGATCCCAGCACGTCGAGGATCTCATCGGCGACCAGTTCGTGCCGTGCGAGCAGAGCGTCCCGCAGGGCCTCAACCTTGTCCAGGTGCTGTTCAAGGACCTGGCGTGCGATCTGCTTCTGGGTGTCCAGCAACTCCTCGACCGCTGCCCGACTGGTGGCATCTGCGATCACCCGGCCCACGAAGTTGGTGTCGGACGTGGCCGACCCGTGAGCGGCCGACATGTTGATCAGCGAGCCGACCATACCGGCCGCACCCACCATCTGCGCCGCGACCGTCGTGGCGTAGTTCAGATCCGAACTCGGCCCGGTGGAGATCTCACCGAAGAACAGTTCCTCGGCCGCCATCCCTCCGAACGCGATTTGGATCAGTGCCAACAGTTCACTACGACTGCGCGTGAAGACGTCCTCGGTGTCGTTGTGTGCCAGCAGCCCGAGCGCTTCTTTGCGCTTGATGATTGTCAGCACCTCCAGCCTGCGCTGGGGGGCGACGATGTGCGCGACAACAGCATGTCCCGCCTCGTGGGTGGCGATCAGCCGCGCTTCATGGTCGGTGTACGCCACCGGCTGACCGAGTCCGACGTCGGCGACCAGCCGGGCTGCGTGTACGTCACGGGTGTTCATCGTCCATGCTCCTCTGCGAAGTGCCTCGACCAGCGCCTCATCGAACAGGTTCTCCAGGCGGGCCGGCGTGTAACCGGTGGTCAGTGCAGCAATGTGGTCGCGAACCAGCTCGTCGTCCAACTCGGGGTCGTGGGCGCGGCGTTCCAGCATCAGGTCGACGAGGTTGCGCCGCCCCTTCTTGGACGGGGCCTCGAAAGTCAGCACACGATCGAACCGGCCCGGGCGCATCAGCGCGGGATCCAGCGCCGCAGCCCGGTTGGTCGCAGCGATCAGCAGCACATTGTCCGACGGCGGCTTGGGGCGCGGAATCTGCCGGTGAGCGGGTAGCAGGAGATTGATCCGGCCGATGATCGAACTGATGAACCTCTGGAATCCGGTGGGTTCGTCGAAGGACTGCATCTGCACCAGCAGCTCGTTGACCACACCCCCGGTGCCTTCGCTGACGACCGAGGTGTGGACCACCGGTCCGGCGAGGTCACCACCCACACTGGGCAGGCCGACAAGCCCTCCGCATTGGGCCACCGAATGTGAGACCTGGGTGCTCTGCGAGAGACCGCCGCGCGCGGTGGCGATGGCGTCGATCTCCTCGATGAAGCCGATCGCACCGCCCTCCTTGCGAGCGGTCTTGCGCAAGGCCTTGAAGTAGGACCGGATTTTTCGAGCCGTCGCCCCGTAGTACATGGACTGGAACGACGTCGCGCTGACGAACAGAAACGGGACCTCCGCCTCGGCGGCCATGGCCCGGGCCACGTAGGTCTTGCCCGTGCCGGGCAACCCTTCGAACAGCAGACCCCGGCGAGAAGTCCCGCCCATCTGCTTGGCGAACGAATGATGGGCCAGGAACAAGTTCAGCGAACGGATCACCTCGGCTTTCACCGCATCGATGCCCTGCACGTCGTCGAAGCGCGTGCCGATCTGTTCGGGCCGGTAGGTCAGGTGCGGTGAGCGCCCGGCCACGACGGTGGTTCCCAGCAGCGTGCCGATGAGGACCAGGAAGAAGATGCCCACGATCAGCAGGAACGGGTCCACCGCGGGCAGACGCAATCGGGTCAGGTCGACGCCGTTGCCGGTCAGGATGCGCAACCACAGCCAGCCGGCGGGCACGGACAGGACTGCAGCCATGAGCAACAGTCGGCGTTGCCTGCCGCGTTCGCGTGCACGTCCGACGTCGGCGTCTGAGGCGCGCAGACGACCGTCCGCGACTTGGCCGAGGATCTCGGTCTCCATCGGCTTCTCCCTACGCCCCCGCTCACTCAGCGTGCGTCACGGTGAAGCGAATGGGTACCTCCGGTGATCGAGTCGGTACGAACGGGCTAACTCCTCTGGGTGAATCGATAACCGAGAGAACCCGATCGGGTGACGTCGCAGTTTCGCGACCTACTCGGACACCCCGTTGAACAGGTCCGTCTCGCGTCCCTGCTCGTCGAAGGGACCGGCCACGGCACCCGCGGCGATCCGGAAGTGCTCGACTCCCATCGCCTTGCTCCCCAGATTGTTCGACAGCGCGAAGAAACCGCCGTCGGTCTGTACCTGCGAGGCATGCCTGGCAAGGGCATCCATCTTCGTATCCAGGAAGTCGGAGAAGTCCACCGACGTGGTGACCAGCGAATCCTCGACACCGAAGGGGATGGCCTCGGGATCCATCGCGGCGAAACCAGTGTCCTGACCGGCAGCACGCAGGGCCCGGATGCCATCGCGGATCATACCCTTGGGCATTGCCGTCCAGTAGACCTTCTGGACCTGCCAAGGCTGCCCAAGGTCGGTGCGGAAGGACGGCACGGCAGCCAGCGACAGCGCATAGGTGAGCACCCGGTGGGCCTGGATGTGGTCGGGGTGCCCGTAGCCGCCGAAGTCGTCGTAGGTGACGGCCACCTGTGGCTTCACCTCGCGGATCACCGCCACCAGATCGGTGGCCGCCTCGAGCAGATCGGCCCGCCAGAAACAGTCCGGACGGTTGTTGGAGTCCATGCCCATCATGCCGCTGTCGCGGTACTTGTGCGGCTCACCGAGCAGACGCCAGTCCGTCACGCCGAGCACCTGCATCGCCTCGGAGAGTTCAGTGAACCGGTGTTCGCCCAGGCGGTCCTCGTTGTGCGATGCCAGGTGCTGGGAGTCCTCGAGCAGAACCTCCCCCTCCTCGCCGAGGGTGCACGTCACCAGCGTGACCTGCACGCCTTGCTTGACGTATCCGGCCATCAGCGCCCCGGTCGTGATCGTTTCGTCGTCGGGATGCGCATGCACGATGAGCAATCGTCTGTCGGCCATGACCCATAGCCTAAGCACAGGGCGTGCCGGGCATCTAGCCTTGGCTGGATGGAGACCTTTCCCCGGCAAGCGGCGGCCACCGGACAGTTCCGCCACGGGCAGCCGCGCAGCTTCCGCGTCACCGGATCCGCGGTCTACTTCTTTGCGGTCAAGCGACAGTCGAAGCTCCTCTTTGGAGCTGCATCGGTGGGACCGCGCAACCGGTGCCACGTCCACGGTCCTGTCGGGCCGGACCACCTCGTCGATGAGCGACGAGGAACGCTCCATGCGCGAACGCCTGCGTGAGACCGCCTCCGGGATCACCGCCTACGACGTGCGTCACGACCGCATCGTGGCCGCTGCGGGCGGGTCCCTGCTGGTGTGGGACGACGCGGACGGCGCGCGTGAGGTTCCCGGCGCGGCGGGCGCTTTCGATCCACGGTTGAGCCCCGACGGCAACTGGATCACGTGGGTGGAACCAGGAGGTCTTCACCTGCGGGCCTGGGACAGCACCCAGCCGTCGATCCTGGTGGGACCAGAGGGCGAGGAGTCCTGGGCGGTAGCAGATTTCATCGCCGCCGAAGAGTTGTCCCGCAGCCGCGGGTACTGGTGGCTGCCGGACTCCACGGGCATCCTGGTGCAGCGCACCGACGAGTCGCCGGTCCCGATCTGGTACCGCAGCGATCCCGCCCATCCTCACAAAGCGCCCGTTGCCCAGCGGTACCCGCACGCCGGCGCGAACAACGCACGCGTCGAGCTGTGGCGTTTCGACCTGGCCGGGGAGGGCGAGCGGATCGGGCTGCCCGACTTCGAGTACCTGGCCGGCGTTGGGGCCGGCGTGGTGACCCTGCTGAACCGTGAACAGACCGAACTCACCGTGTGCGACTACGCAGGAGCCGTTCTGGCGCAGAAGCATCAGCAGCCGTGGATCGACCTGGTTCCCGGCCTGCCTCGGATCGACCCCGCCGGACGACTGCTCGGCTGGACCGACGACGACCGGAGACGGCTGACCATCGATGGCGAGCCGATCCGGGGCGACGTGCAACTGCGCGCCCTGGTGGGCGTCGATGCGCAGCGCGTGTACGTCACCGCCTGCACCGATCCGGCGGAGAGCCGGCTTGCGGTGGTGGAAGATGCCGGATTCCGATGGCTGTCCGAGCCCGGGCACTACGTGACTGCCACCGCCGAATCGGGGCTTCTGGTCACCAGCGACGTCAGTTGGGATGACTACCGCGCAGAAGTGACGATCCGCGACGCCGACTACACGCCGCTCACCATCATCGAGAACCTGGCCGAGGAACCGACCGTGGCGGCTGCACCGCTCCGCTTGCCGAGCACTGCCAATGCGGTGCAGACAGTGGTGTTGTGGCCGACCCAGCCGTCGGAACAGCGCCTACCGATCCTGATGTATCCATACGGCGGCCCCCACGCCCAGCGGGTCCTCGCCGCCCGAGGTGCATATGCCAGTGCTCAGTGGCTGGCCGACCAGGGATTCTGCGTAGTGGTGGCGGACGGCCGGGGCACCCCCGGGCAGTCACCAGCATGGGAACAGGCGGTCGCCGGCGATCTGCGCGACCCGGCTCTGGAGGATCAGGTCGCGGCTCTTGAATCGGTACTGGAGCACTTCAGGGACCGGCTGGATCCCGATCGGGTCGGCATCCTGGGCTGGTCCTACGGCGGCTACCTCGCGGCACTTGCCGTCCTACGACGCCCAGATGTCTTCCACGCCGCAGTAGCGGGCGCGCCGGTCACGGAATGGCGGTTGTACGACACCGCCTACACCGAGCGCTACTTGGGCAATCCCAGCGTCGACGCCGCGCCCTACGATCACAGTTCCCTGCTGCCACTGGCTACCTACCTGCGCCGGCCGCTGCTGCTGATCCACGGACTGTCCGACGACAACGTGTTCGCCGCCCACACTCTCGAACTGTCGACCCATCTGCTGCGCGCCGGACGCCAGCACGAAGTCCTGCCACTGTCCGGGGTCACCCACATGACTCCGCAACCCGAGGTGGCCGAAAACCTTCTGCTGCTGCAGGTCGACTTCTTTCGCCGCCATCTTGGGTGATGCGGTCGGCCCGGCCAGGAATGTGGGGGCGACCTGTCACTGGTCGCAGCCTCCCCACAGGCGCTGCTCCGCCGGGGCGTGGGGTGAACATCTCGCCTCTAGTCCGGCGCGAACCCCGAACTAGCCGGTTAGTTACCTAATGACCCACAGCTTGCGGGTCATCGGGCAGCTAGCGGGACATTTCGTCTCGCAGTGACAGCCGCTACTCCTTCGGCATGTTCGAGAGGTCAATGGCACCGGTAGGCACATCGTTGTCGAGGATGTCGCGGACCTGCGGGAAGTGACACGCCGAGTACTGGCCGCCCTTCGTCCCGATCTGCAGCAAGGGTGGTTCCTGCTCGGCGCAGATGTCCTGCGCTTTCCAGCACCTGGTGCGGAAACGGCAGCCCGACGGAGGATTCGCCGGACTCGGGACATCTCCCTGCAAGACGATGCGCCGGCGACCCTCGCGGCCGAGCGGGTCCGGAACGGGAACCGCCGACAGCAACGCCTGGGTGTATGGGTGGGTCGGGTATTCGTAGATCGAGGCCTCGTCACCGATCTCGACGATCTTGCCGAGGTACATGACGCCCACGCGGTCTGAGATGTGGCGTACCACCGACAGGTCGTGGGCGATGAAGATGTACGTCAGGTCGAACTCATCCTGCAGTTGCTCGAACAGGTTGATCACCTGCGCTTGCACGGACACGTCGAGCGCTGACACCGGCTCGTCACACACGATGATCTTGGGGCGCAATGCCAGGCCGCGGGCGATCCCGATGCGCTGGCGCTGGCCGCCGGAGAACTGGTGGGGATAGCGATTGATGTGCTCCGGGTTCAACCCGACGACTTCGAGCAGGTCCTGAACAGCCTTCTTGCGGTCGCCCTTGGGCGCCACTGACGTGTGGATCTCGAACGGCTCCCCGACGATGTCGCCGACAGTCATCCGGGGGTTCAACGAGGTATACGGATCCTGCAGCACGATTTGGATGTCACGGCGCTTGCTGCGCAGGGCCTTCGAGCCCAGGTGCGCCATATCTTCACCCTCGAACCAGATCTCCCCGGCCGTCGGGTCTTCCAGTCGCATGATCAACCGGGCCAGGGTGGACTTGCCGCAGCCGGACTCACCGACGATTCCGAGGGTTTCGCCCTTGTGCAGGTCGAAGGACACGCCGTCCACCGCGCGCACCTGACCGATGGTCTTCTTGAAAACGATGCCCCGGGTGAGCGGATAATGCTTGACGACATCCTTGACCTGCATGATCGTCTCAGCCACGGGCCACCTCTTTCCAGAAGAAGCATGCCGCCGTGTGGTCTTCCGCGACCTCTTCGGTGGGCGGGACCTCGTGCACACATTTGTCGCGCCGATGTGGGCAGCGCGGGTTGAAGTTGCAGCCCGGTGGCAGGGCCAGCAGTGAAGGCGGCAGTCCCTTGATCGCGTACAGTTCCTCGCCTTTGGAGTCGACACGTGGCATCGAGTCCAGCAGACCCTGGGTATACGGATGAGCGGGTTTGGCGTAAAGATCCCAGACGTTCGCGCTCTCAACGATCCGCCCGGCGTACATCACCGCGATCTTGTCGGCGACGCCGGCAACCACACCGAGGTCGTGTGTGATCAGGATCATTCCCATGTTGCGCTCGCGCTGCAAATCCTGCAGCAGGTCCATGATCTGCGCCTGCACAGTGACGTCGAGGGCTGTGGTGGGCTCGTCAGCGATCAGGACCTTGGGGTCCAGGCTGATGGCCATGGCGATCATGATGCGCTGCCGCATGCCACCCGAGAACTGGTGCGGGTAGTCCTTGACCCGCTCCTTGGCTCCCGGGATCCGCACTTGCTCCATCAGGTCGACCGCTTTGGCCATACCTTCCTTCTTGGACATGCCACGGTGAACCTGGAACATCTCCGCGATCTGGTCGCCGACAGTGAAGACCGGGTTCAGGGCCGACAGCGAGTCCTGGAAGATCATGGCGATCTCGGCCCCGCGGATCTTCTGCCGCTCCGATTCCGGCATGGTCAGCAGGTCTTTGCCGTTGTACAGGATGCGTCCGCCGGTGATGAAGCCCGGCGGCATGTCCAGAATCCCCATGATCGTCTGGGCTGTGACCGACTTGCCTGAGCCACTCTCGCCCAGCACGGCCAACGTCTCTCCGGCGTCGAGGGTATAGCTCACACCGTTGATCGCTTCGGCGACTCCGTCGCGGGTACGGAACTCCACGTACAGGTCGTCGACGTCCAGCAGATGCTCGCTCATGACCTCACCGGAGTTTCGGATCCAGGGCTTCACGCACGGCGTCGCCGAGCATGATGAAACTCAACACGGCCACCGACAAGAAAATCGCGGGGAAGAAGAGCATGAACGGGGCCACCCGGATGTAGGGCTGGGCGTCGTTGATCATGGTTCCCCAGGAGATGACCGGCGGCTGTAGGCCCAGGCCCAGGAAGGACAGGGTGGCCTCGGCGCCGATGTACCCGCCCAGGGAGATGGTCGCGACCACAATCAACGGGGCCAATGAGTTGGGGACCACGTGCTTGCGGATGATCCTGCCGCTGGTGGCGCCCAAGGCGCGGGCGGCGATCACGAAGTCGGCGTTACGGACCTGGATCACCGATGAACGCATGATGCGGGTCATCGAGGTCCAGCCGAGGATTCCCAACGCCAGAACCACCTTGCCGACCTCGCTGTACAGGTTGGCGTTATCCGTGGAGGGAAAGGAGCTCAGCACCAGGATTCCACCGAGCAGCAGGGGGATTCCGAAGAAGATATCGGTCACTCGCGAAAGGATCGAATCGACCCAGCCTCCGAAAAAGCCTGCAATAACTCCTACGAAACCGCCCACCAGCATGGCGAAGGCGGTCGCGAACACACCGACCAGGATTGATGCCTTGGCCCCGTAGATAGTCCGGGTGTAGACGTCGCACCCGTTGTTGTCGTACCCGAACCACGCCGTGCTGGAGGGGCCTTGCCGTGACAGTTTCAGGTCGCACGTATACGGGTCTTTGCCGAATGTCAGCAGATTCGGGAAGAAGGTCATGATCAGGAAGAAGAAGATCAGGATCGCGGAGAGGATGAAGATCTTGCTGGAGCGCAGTTCCCGCCACGCGTCGCTCCACAAAGAACGTGGTTTCTCAGTACTCGCCTCGGGAGGCAGGCTGGAGCCGCGATAGGTCTCGGTCTCGACGGTCTCCGGTGCTGCTGCGGAGACGGAGGCGTTCGGATCACTCATAACGGATCCTCGGATCGATGGCACCGTACAGGATGTCGACCAGCAGATTGACCAGCAGGAAGACGAGGACCAGGACCGTCACCACGCCAACCACCGTCGCACCCTCGCGGGTGCGGATCGACAGGTACAACAACCCGCCGATGCCGCGGATGTTGAAGATGCCCTCGGTCACGATCGCACCACCGAGCAGGGCACCGAAGTCCGCACCGATGAAGGTGACAACGGGGATCAGGGAGTTGCGTACAGCGTGGCGGCCGATCACGCGGCGACGCGACAGGCCCTTGGAGGTGGCGGTCCGCACATAGTCCGCGCGCAGATTCTCCGCGAGATTGCCGCGCATCAGGCGTGCCACGTAGGCCAGGGACAGCGACGCCAGCACGAAGGCCGGCAAGATTAACTCATATATGGTCGCGTTCGGCCCGACCGTCGGCGGAAACCAGGCCAGCTTGATACCGAATGTGAACTGGGCGAGGAAGCCGATCACGAAGACTGGGATCGAGATGACGATCAGCGTGCTTACCAGGATCAGGTTGTCCCAGAAACCACCGCGGTTGAGGGCTGCCAGGACACCGGCACTGATCCCGATGACGATCTCGATGATGATGGCGATCAGGGCCAGTCGGAAGGTGACGGGGAACGCTTGAGCGATCTCGCTCCATACCGTGCGTCCCGAGAAACTCTCACCGAAATTGCCCTGAAGGAGGTTCCACAGATATTTGCCGTACTGCACGGGCAAAGAGTCGTCGAGGTTGAACTTGGCCCGCATCTCCGCGATGTAGGAAGCCGGACATGGCCGGTCACCGCACTTGCCCACGAACGGATCGCCGGGCAGTGCCCAGACCATGGCGTAGATGATGAACGTGGTTCCGATGACGACAGGGATCATCTGCAGGAGCCGGCGAATGGTGTAACGCCCCACGGCAACCACCTCCCATCTTCATCAGCGACGTTCGAATGATACTCACCCGCGCCCCCTGTTGCACAGACGACTCGCGAACTTCGCCCGCGAATCGCTGCGAACGCCCGAGTTATCCCGGATGTCGGGTCCGCGACCATCACATGAGGGCCACAGCGAGGGCTGGAATGGGCAGGCTCCCGGGGCCGCGGGGCTCGCGCGCACGCGCGGCCCCCAAGTGATGGCCACGACGCACTTTCCAGGGCTTCTGTCCCCTATCGCCCATCACATGAGGGCCACAGCGAGGGCTCGGCGCGCGCGCCCGCCCCCAAGTGATGGGAGGACCCCCAACGACTGCGGCCCCACCACCCGTGAGGGTGGTGGGGCCGCAGTGCGGTGTGCTGACTAGGCGTTCTGGATGGTCAGCAGGTTCACGCGCGAGAACGGCGTGAACTGCACGTTGCTCACCGTGTCCGAGTAGCCGGCAACAACCGAGCCGTACCACATCGGGATCACCGGCATGTCCTGAGCCAGGACGCCTTCGGCCTCCTGGAACTTGGCGATGCCGTCCTGACCGGGCAGTGCCGCAGCCTCCTCGACCAGGCGGTCGAAGTCTGCGTTGGACCAGTCACCGTCGTTGGCCGACGCGCCGGTCTTGTACAGCGGGGTCAGGAAGTTCTCGATGGACGGGTAGTCCATCTGCCAACCGGTACGGAACATCCCGGTCATCTCCTTGTTCACGACCTCCGTGCGGAAAGTCGCGAAGTCGGGGGTCGGCTTGCCGACACAGTCGACACCGAGCGCGTTGCTGATGCTGACGCAGGTGGCGTCGACCCAGCCCTTGTGTCCACCGTCGGCGTTGTAGGCCAGCGTGAGCTTGCCATCGAAGCCACCGGCCTGATCGAACATCTCCTTGGCCTTGGTCGGGTCGAAGTTGCACGATTCACCGCAGACGCCGGCCTTGTAGCCGTTCACGACCGGGGAGACCCAGCCGGTGGCGGGCTCACGCGTGCCGTTGAACACGTTGTCGATGATCTGCTGGCGGTCGATGGCCATCGAGATGGCCTTGCGAAGCTCGGGGTTGTCGAACTTCTTCTCGTAGATCGGGAAGCTGACAGTCTGGATGACTCCAGCCGCCTGCTCCACAACTCGGTCACCGAGCACGCTCTTGTACTGCCCGCCGGCCAGACCGGAGTCGGGAATGGTGTCCAGCACGTCGAGGTTACCGGCCTGCAGGTCGGCCCATGCCGCGTCAAGATCCTGGTAGATCTTGAACTCGACACCGGGGATGCTCGGCTTGGTGTCGCCCGGGTAGTCCGGCCATGCCTTGAGCTTGATGGAGACCTTGGGGTCCTGGCTCTCGAACTGGAACGGACCGTTACCCACTGGGTTGTCGCCGAAAGCCTCGGGGTCGTCGAAGAACGACGTGGGCATCGGGGCGAAGCCGGAGTATCCGACCATCACCGGGAACTGCGAGTTCGGACGCGAGAGAGTCACCTTGAACTCGGTGTCGCTGACGACCTCGAGTCCGCTCATCTCCTTGGCCTTGGGCTTGCCGACCGGGTTGCCCTCGTCATCGAACTCACCCTGCACGTCCGCGAAGCCTTCAATCGGCTCGAAGAAGTAGGAGTTCAGCGCAGCGTTGGGGCCGTATGCGGCCCAGTTCCACGCGTCCACGAAGCTGCTCGCGGTCACGGGGGTGCCGTCCTGGAACGTCCAGTCGTCACGAATGGTGATGTCCCAGACCTGCTGGTCAGCGGACTCGATGGAGGTTGCCACGGCGTTCTCCGGCGCAGCGGTCTCCTGGTTGTAGGTCACCAGGCCGGTGAACATGTTGTCGATGACGTTGCCGCCACCGGTTTCGTTGGTGGCCGCTGGAATCAGCGGGTTCTGGGGCTCGGAACCGTTGACGGTCACGTAACGGGCGGCGTCACCCCCGTCGCCGGAACCACTGTCTCCGCCACAGGCGCCGAGTGTCAGTGCCAAAACACTGACACCGATCACCGCCGGGGCGGCCTTCTTGAGTCCACGCATGGACTATCCCTTCCTAATGGGTGCTCACTTCTTGTTGAGCACATTGTGTTCGGATTCTGTGAGGAATCCCAGCACCTCCGTGCCCACACGCCGGACGGGTTACGCCGCAGAGTGCGAACATGGAGTTTTCGTGCGATTTCGTGCCCATTCTGCCAATGCATTTGCCTGATGGTCACCATTGGGTCGCCAAATCGTTATATCCGTGGTAGTCACAGCGGACCACTTCGACCGGAGATCGGGCAAAGAGTCGCTTCTTTCGCGAGTGTCACCAACGATCGGAACGACCTGGATGCCGACTGCGTCACACTGTTCGTGGCACAGTGTCTCAGAGGCACGTTGCCAAACGGCGGTCCACTGTGGCGGAGGTGAGCAGTACGCATGCGTAGGCGTACGACGGCGGGGTTACTATCCCTTGCACTGATGGCTGGCGTGGCGCCAGTGGTTCATGCTTTGGAGGGCCGCCCGAACACTGGGATGCTGGTGATTGGTCACCGAGGCGCACCGGTGTACGCCGCGGAGAGCACGCTGGGCAGTTACGCATGGGCCGCGAACCTCGGTGCCGATCTGCTCGAGGGCGACTTGGTCATGTCCAAGGACGGGCGCCTGGTCCTATGCCACGACTTGGACCTCAGCCGGATCACTGACGTGGCGGTCAAGTTCCCAGCCCGGGCCACCGTGCGCAACTTCAACGGCATCGACTACACCGGATTCTGGGTGGACGAATTCACCGTCGCCGAACTTCAGACGTTGCAGAAGTGGGACGGGCAGACCCTGACCACCATCGACGACCTGATCTCCTTCGCGCAGGGTCGTGGTGCGAACCTGTATCTGGAGATCAAGGAATCCGCCTACTTCCAAGCCCGCGGGCTGGATCCGGTGGCCACATTGGTGAACACCCTGCGCGCCCGGGGCCTGGCTGAGCGCGGCTCGCCGTTCTGGATCCAGTCGAGCAACCCCGCCGACCTGCAGGCGCTGCGACCGCAGGTCGCCAATCGCTTGGTCTATCTGACTCGCGACGTGGGACCGGAAGACGTCGGGCTGTTCCCCACGTTCAGGCAGTTCGCCGATGTCCTAGGAGTGCCCACGACCCGCGCCCGGCGCCAACTCGTCCAGCAGGCACACGCAGCCGACCTCGGCGTGCATGTCTGGACCCTGCGGGGCAGTCGTGACGCCTACCGCAAAGCAGCGGCCATCGGCGCCGACGGCGTCATCACGGACTTCCCTGACCTCGGCGTGGACGTTCGCAACCGCCAGCGTGTGGGCGATCGGCCAGCCGGGGTCATCAGCCGGGTCGATAACGGCAACGCAGTCGTGAGTTGGAACGCGGTCCCCGGCTCCTACTACGCGGTGACGTTCGATTTCGGCGATCCGTTGGAAGCGCCGACGGTGTGGACGAACGGCACCTCGGCCTCCTTCGCAATGGCAGACGCCAAAGCCGCCGACATCACCGTGGCGCGCTTCGACCCCGGCCGCGGGCGCCTGGGCGATGATGCGTTCACCCGAGCGACCACGGTTGTGAAGGCCTACGGTGCGCCACCCACGAAGACGCGGGTGCGCAGCGTCGAGGCATATGTCTCTCCCGACGCCAAGACGCGCATCGTCGGCCTGGCGGAGCGTCTCAAGGGCAAGAAGTGGGTGCCTTTGCGCAACTCGCGTGCCTGGCTGAGGGGGCGCGGCGAGGACGTCACCGATCTGAGGCGCAACTTCCGCACCGACAAACGCGGCGAATTCTCGCTGACCGTGCGGGTGCGTGAAGACATCGTGGCCGGCTACATCCCGGAGCGCTCCTGGATGGTCGGCGTCACAGCCACGAAGAAGCTCAAGCCCTCAAGTTCGGACTGGGTCGACAGCCAGGAAGGTGCGCCGCCGGCTCCGAAGAAGGCGAAGAAGGGCAAGGCCCAGAGCCTTCCGAAGAAAGACGTCAAGGTCAAGGTCAAGAAGGTCAAAAAGAAGAGATGATCTCCCCAAGGATCGCCGCCAAGGGCACGACCCGCGTGCGGCTTGGGGAGCCTTGATGTTGCCGCCGAAGAACCTGCGACTGGCCGTCGGTGTCCCGTTGGCACTTATTGTGTCGCTCGGCGTGGTCACGCCCGGACAGGCCAAAGATCCCAAACCCCTCGGTGAACGTGCCTACAGGTACATCGAGGCTCTGACCCGGATCGAGAACCCCGACGGCACTTTCACACGCGTTCTGCGCACGCAGGGGACGATCGGCGAGGTGCGCGCGGCCACGAGCATTCAAGGCTGGTTCGACAAGTCGGGCTACCGCGCGAAGCGGCAGAAGTTCACGTACGTGGCCAAGGGAAAGAAGCACTCGTCGCAGAACGTGGTTGCGGTTCGCAAGGGCCGTGCGACGAAGGCCGATCCGTCCCGGCCCCTGGTGATCCTGGGCGCACACTATGACGCCCGTAGAGAGGGATGGGGCGCCGATGACAACGCCTCGGGGGTCGCGGTGATGCTGGAAGTCGCACATCGGATGCGCAACGTCAAGACTTCCTACGACCTGAAGTTCGTCGCGTTCGGCGCTGAGGAGATGCCGGCCGCGGAGAGGGGTTCGGAACATTTCGCCGCATCCTTGAGCAAACGCGACATCAAACGGGCCGCGGTCATGATCAATTACGACTCACTGATCGTCGGCGACCACATGTATGTGCACGCCGGATTCAACAAGAAGACCTGGGCGCGCGACCGGATGGTGCGGCTTTCGAAGAAGTTCCGGCTTCCGATCGACACCCAGCCCGGATGGAATCCCGCCTACCCGGCCGGACTGACCCCCAACGGCCTCAGCGACTACTCATCGTTCAACCGCGCGGGCATCCCGATTGTCGCATTCGAATCGACCAACTGGGAGATCGGCGATCTCGATGGGTACACCCAGACCGAGCAGTTCGGCTCTTTCTGGCATACATCCCAGGACAGTCTGCAGACGATCGAGGAACGCTATCCGGATCGTCCCCGGGTGCATCTGTTCACGTTCACAAAACTGACGATGACGTTCCTGAAGAGCCTGAAGGGGTAGAACGGGCTGACGCGCTGTCGACGGGTGGTGACGTCACGAGGGCCAAAAGGGTGAGATCCTCCAGCGCGCCGCCGACTTTGGACGCCAAGCGTCACCAGGTGACCATGTAAGTCCAAAGTCCAGCGTTTCGGTGAGGCACCCGCGGTGCTCCGGGAGCGCCCGGGGCCTGGGGTCATCAACTGACATACAGGCAGAACGGATGCCCTGACGGGTCGAGCAGGACGCGAACGTTCTCCTGCGGCTGATGCTCACATAGTTCGGCCCCCAGATCCACCGCCCTTACGACCTCGCTGTCCAAGTCCGTCACTTCGAAGTCGAGATGCAGCATCATCTGCTGCTCCCCTGACTGCGTGGGCCAGGCAGGCCGTACATATTCCCGGTTGTGCTGAATATTGAGGTAGGCGACGCCCTCACCCGGGTCCAATGAGCCGTCCGTCTCCTCGAGGTGATGGACCCGCCAGCCCCGCAGTGCGGCATAGAACCGCGTCAGCGTTTCGACGTCGTCGGTATCGAGTACAACACCCCACCAGTCGTGACGTTGCCAGCGGTCTGTCTCCTCACCCATCCGGGCATCCTCTCTCTGAGCAGCGGCTTGCGCCATCAAAGAACCGACTGCCCGATCGGGCCCGGGTTGCAGGCGACCTCCCAGCGAAAGCCGTCGGGATCGGCGAAGTACCCGGAGTATCCACCCCACTCCCGCGAAGTCGGCGTATGGACAACGGTGGCTCCGGCTGCCGCAGCCTCGCCCATGATGCGGTCCACGTCGGAACGCGTGGCCACATTGTGCGCGAGGGTAAATTGAGGCGCCCCATCGGCACGCCCGATCTGCCCGAGCTCGGCCACCGCGGCACTCTCCTGCCAGAGCGAGAACATGACCGTGTCTGCGACCCTGATCATGATCACGTCGCCCGGTGCCTCGAATTCCACCGGCCAGCCAAGCCCGTCGACGTAGAACCGGCGGCTGGCGTCCAGGTCACGGACAACCAGTGTCACGAAGTTCAGCCGCGGTTCCACGCTCATCACCGTAACCATCCTGACCAAGAACTGGACTGAGTCACAATTGGCAGATGGCCCGCTTCGTCATCGACGCCCCAACCCTTCTGTGCCTCGCGAACGACGAGGTGGTGGTCCATGCGGATCACCAACTGGTCGCCCCGAACGCGATCCGCTCCGATGCGATGCAGTTGCTGCTGAACGATGTCCGTCGGGGCCTGCGCACGGACAAGGACGTTCTGGACACTCACGAGCGCATCACCAGATTGAAGATCCGGTTGCTTGGCGACCGCGTGTCGCGCGGGTTGGCGTGGCGGATCGCCATCGAACAGGACTGGGGGACGCTGCGAGATGCCGAGTACGCTGCGATCACCCGGTTGCAGGCCGACGCTTTCGTCACGATTGACGCGCGACGAGCGGCCAAGGTCGCACGGGTCGCACGTGTGGCGCCCCTGGAGGTCCTAATCGCCTCCTAGCGAGTCCCGAAGTTGCGCCGCAGACCGGAAGTAACCGGATTGTTGTGGCTGTCCGCCGCGACGACGTCGTCGCCAGCCGAGCGTGCAAAGATCTGTGAGTTCGCCGAGGGATGACTTCGCACTTCAAGTGCCGACTCAAGCAATCCACCAGGGTGTGGCGCCCACTCACACGTTGAAGCGGAACTCGACCACGTCGCCGTCGGCCATCACATATTCCTTACCCTCGATGCGGACCTTGCCGTGGGCCTTGGCCTCCTGCATGGATCCTGCCGCCATCAATTCGTCGAACGAGATGACCTCGGCCTTGATGAAGCCCTTCTGGAAGTCGGTGTGGATGACGCCGGCTGCCTCGGGGGCCGTCGCTCCTTGCGGAATCGTCCAGGCCCGGGCTTCCTTGGGCCCGGCCGTCAGGTAGGTCTGCAGGCCCAGCGTGGCGAAACCCACCCGCGCCAAGGCTTGAATGCCCGACTCCGTCTGGCCGATCGATTGCAGCAACTCCAGCGCCTCGTCCTCGGGCAATTCCGTGAGTTCGGCCTCCACCTGGGCATCGAGGAAGACCGCTTCGGCAGGGGCGACCAGTCGAGTCATCTCGGCGCGGAACGTCTCGTCAGCCAGTTCCTCCTCGTCGCAGTTGATGACGTAGATGAAGGGTTTGTTGGTCAGCAGGAAGAGCTCTCGCAGCGGTTCCGGATCCACGCCCGCGGAGAACAGGGTCTTGCCCGAGTCCAGGATGTCCCGAGCCTGTTGGGCGGCCTCCACCACGGCGGCCCGCTCCTTGTGCAGCCGGGCTTCCTTCTCCAGGCGCGGCAGCGCCTTTTCCAGCGTCTGCAGATCGGCAAGGATCAGCTCGGTGTTGATCGTCTCCATGTCCTCGGCCGGCGAGACCCGGCCCTCCACGTGCACCACGTCAGGGTCATGGAACGCGCGCAGAACCTGGCAGATCGCATCGGATTCGCGGATGTGCGACAGGAACTTGTTCCCGAGCCCTTGACCCTCGCTGGCGCCGCGCACGATGCCGGCGATGTCCACGAATTGCACGGTCGCCGGCACGAGTTTGGCCGATCCGTGCAGGTCAGCCAACCGCTGAAGCCGAGGATCGGGCACCCCGACCATCCCGACGTTGGGCTCGATGGTCGCGAAGGGGTAGTTGGCCGCCAGCGCACCGGCCTTGGTCAGTGCGTTGAACAGCGTGGACTTGCCCACGTTGGGCAGACCGACGATACCGATAGTCAGGGACACGAGGTGCAGTCTAGGTCGCAGACGAAAATGTCGTACCCCTCGGGCACAGTGTCCACATGATCACCCTCAACTCGCCAACACTGCTCCTGGCGCTGCTGTTCGCGGTGCTCGCGACCTGGCTCGCCTACCGAATGGGCGCACGATCCACCCAACCCCGGATCGCCGCGCTGGAGGGCAAATGCGAGACGCTGAGCGCCCAGATCGACGCCCACGCGCAGATGGATCAGACCCTCAAGCCACTGCAGCACGCGATGTCCACCCTCGCCGATCAGGTGGAATCGGCAGAACGTGCGCGGGTGAGCGCCATCAGTGGGCTGTCCGAACAGGTCCTGGGTGTGGGCCGCGAGGTGGGGGCTGCGACCAAGGACGTCCGGGAGCAGGCCCACCGGATCACCCAGGCATTGTCGAGGACCCAGAACCAGGGCACGTGGGGCGAGATGCAGTTGCACCGCATCGTGGAGGCCTCCGGCATGCTCGAACACGTCCATTTCACCGAACAGACGACGGTGCACGACGATGACCGTCACGTGCGGCCCGACATGATCATCGAGCTGGGCCACGGCCGACAGGTGGTGGTGGATGCCAAGGTGACCCTCGACGCGTTCCTGGATCCCGACCTCGACCCGCAAACGCAGGCCGAGTCCCATGCGGCCGCCGTCGCCGACCACATCACGCGCCTGTCCGGCAAGCAGTACTGGAAGTCCGTGGGCACCCCGGAGTACGTCATCATGTTCCTGCCCGCCGAACACATGCTCGGCGTGGCGCTGCAGGCGAAACCGGGCCTGCTGCAGACAGCGTTCGACCGCAAGGTCGTCCTCGCAACGCCATCGACGCTGATGGCCACTTTGCGCAGCGTGTCCTGGGCCTGGCAGCAGGCCGCGATGGCCGATCAGGCACAAGCGGTTCTGCTGGCTGGACAGCAGGTCCACGACCGCCTGTCGACCATGAGTACTCACCTCACCCGGCTCGGCAAAAGTCTCACCGACGCCGTGACCGGCTACAACCAGTTCGTCGGCTCGCTGGACACGCGGGTGATGCCCTCGGCTCGGCGCCTGGCACAGATGGTCGCTCCGGAGAGCAGCCCAGCCGAACCCTCGGAGATAGATCTGCGTCCACGAACGAGCACTGCCCTGGCCGCCGGGGCCGAGCAACCAGGTGTGGGAGAACCCGACGTACTGGAAGACACCGGATAGGGATACCGGGTCAACGGGTAACGGCAGGTTACCGTTGGATGGTGAGCACCCAGGAGCCGAGCGCCCCCGCCGGGGTGTCGGTGCAGATTGCCCCCGAGCCCGGACCGACCCCCACTACCGTGGCCAACGTGAGTCGCAACGACGCCGAAGAGCGGCCTTCAGGCGGCCTCGGTGTCGGCATGATGGTCCTGCTCGTCTTCACCGTGACGATTCTGGCCGGACTCGGTGATACCGCCATCAACGGCAGCATCACGTACATCACCGGTGCGGTCTTCGTGGTCATCTCGGTCATTTCGGCGGCGACCATCAACTATCGCGATCTGTCGACGGCGATCATCACTCCCCCGCTGGCCTATTTCACGACGATCCTGATCGCCGGTCAGCCCGATCTGCTCGACGGCGTCACCGACAACCTGCTGATCCGCGAAGGCGCCATGGTCGTGGCTGGTCTGGCATTCAACGCACCGTGGATCTTCGCGGGCACCGGCGCGGCGGCGCTCATTGTGATCGTCAGGCGCTGGATCCTGCACCGCTGATCAGGTCGCGGCAGCAGCAGCTGCCTTCAGGTCCTTGCGCAATTCGGGGGGCAACGCGAAGATCACGCTCTCCTCGACCTCGGTGACCACTTCGACGTCGTCGAAGCCGTGCACTGAAAGCGCTTCCAGTAGTTGGTCCACCAATGATTCGGGAACGCTGGCGCCGGAGGTGACGCCCACGGTCTCAGCCCCCTGCACCCAGGACCAGTCCACCTGCTCTGCGTCGTCGATCCGATAGGCGCGGGCGCCGGCCTCTTCTGCGACTTCGGCAAGCCGCACCGAGTTGCTCGAGTTCTCCGACCCGACCACGATCACCACGTCGCACCGCGGTGCGATCGTCTTCACGGCAGCCTGCCGGTTCTGGGTGGCGTAGCAGATGTCGTCGCTGGGCGGGTCGATCAACAACGGCAAGCGCTGGCGCAGACGGTCCACCGTCTGCATGGTTTCATCGACGGACAGCGTGGTCTGGGACAACCATGCGACGGGCCGATCCGGATCCAGTTCGATGCGGTCGGCGTCTTCGGGGGACTCCACCACGGTGATCGCCTCGGGGGCCTCTCCAGCCGTCCCCTCAACCTCTTCATGGCCTTCGTGGCCGATGAGCAGGATCTGGTAGCCGGAGTTCGCGAATCGGCGGGCCTCGTGGTGCACCTTGGTGACCAGCGGGCAGGTGGCGTCGATGGCCTTCAGATTGCGCCGTTGCGCCTGGTCGTGCACCGACGGTGATACGCCATGGGCACTGAACACCAACCGGGACCCCTCGGGGACCTCATCGGTCTCATCGACGAAGATCGCTCCTCGCCGCTCGAGGTCGGCGACCACGTGGACGTTGTGAACGATCTGTTTGCGGACGTAGATCGGAGGACCGTACAGATCGAGGGCCTTTTCCACCGTCACCACTGCACGATCCACCCCCGCGCAGTAGCCGCGGGGTGCTGCCAAGAGAATTTTGCCCATTCGTCAATGCTACGTGGGTTCGTCCATCTCCGCTTTTGCCGCCTCGATCCGGCTCTCCGCCTGGCCCAGCAACCGGTCGCAGTGGGCCGCGAGTTCCTCTCCTCGCTGCCAGAGGTCCAGTGACTCCTGCAACGTGACATTGCCGTCCTCGAGTTGACGCACGATCCGTTCGAGCTCGTCGCGGGCGACCTCGAACGTGAGGTCTTCCTTCTGAGGCTCACTCATGACCGCTACCTTCCTGTGTCGGCGGAATCACATCGACGACCGCCCCGAACCGCCCACTCTGGACGCGGATGTCGACATGTGTGCCCTGCGCAGGCACTGCCCTCACCAGCTTTCCGGCCTCGTCGACGACCAGCGCGTAGCCGCGATCGAGGGTGGCTTGCGGTGACAGTGCGCGCAACTGCAGATCCAGGCTTCCCAGATCGGTCCGCTGACGTTCGGTGAACCTCACCAGGGCGGGCAACAACCGCACACGTGCGCGTTTGAGAGAGTCTTTGGGCGGACCCAGCAGAACGTGCGGATCCTGCAGCACCCGACGGTTGCGGCAACTCTGCAGAAGCTTGCGGTCGTGGACGAGTTTCGCCTGCATGCGCGAGCGGATACGCCGTCGCAGCGTGTCGATGTGCGACGCGACGTCGGCGACCTGCGGGACCGCCAGAGTCGCGGCATGCGTCGGCGTCGCGGCACGCGCGTCGGCGACATCATCCAGGATGGGCCGGTCGGCTTCATGACCGATCGCGCTGATCACCGGGGTCAGCAAGGCCGCCACCGTGCGCACGAGTCCTTCGTCGGAGAAGGGCAGCAGATCCTCCAGCGAACCGCCACCACGGGTCACGATGATCACGTCCACGTCGGGATGGGCATCGAGTTCCAGCAGCGCCCGAGTCACCTCGGAGACCGCCGAGCGCCCTTGGACAGCGGTCTGCCGGACCTCCAGCCGCACCCCTGGGAAGCGGACCGTCGCAATCCGCTGGACGTCTTTGAGGGCGTCCGAGTCACGCCCGGTGACCACGCCGACCCGACGGGGAAGCAACGGCCACCGGCGTTTGTGGTGTTCGGCGAACAGGCCTTCATCGGCCAGCAGTCGACGCCGGCGTTCGATCTCCGCGAGCAGGTCGCCCACACCGGCCATCTGGATCTGGGAGGCGCGTAGCAGGATCCCGGTCGACCGGGTCAGTTGCGCCTTGACCAGGACGACCACCCGATCGCCATGCGCCGGGGTCCTGGGAAGATCGGCGAATCTGCTCGGATGGATCATCACGTCGGCGCTGACCGCCCCCTGCTCATCACGCAGCGTGAAGTAGGTCTGGCCCCGGGAACTGCGGATCTTGCTGATCTCCCCGCTGACCCAGACCTGTCCGAGGCGGTCGACCCAGTCCCGGAAGTTCTGGAGCATGACGCGAAGCGGCCACGGGTCCTGCGGCGTCGGCGTGGTCACGTCGAGAGTTTTCCTATGAACTGCTCCAGCGCCTCAAAGGACACCGTGCCGGTCACAACCGTGGTCGACGTGTCGTCCGTGAGGACCAGGGAGAGCTGGTCTCCGGAGGCGTATTGCTGCCACTGCCGGCCTTCGATGGTGCGCTCGCCGTCCGGAACGCCCTGCACAGTCTGCTCGCTGATGAAGTCGGCCGGGTCCCCGTCGGTCTGCGTCACGGCGACGTACTGGCCCTCAGGTGTCACGTATCCGAGGAACCACGTCGAGGAGCCGTCTGTGGCGTCGAACCGGGCCGACGTCGGCCGCCACTGCTCGGACAGACCCGTGGGCGCCAGCACCGGATACTCGGCCTGCGCACGGGCTGCTTGCAGCATGGGAACCGGATCGACGGGGCGGACCGGATCCGGGGACGGACGCCAGACCACGACGAACAGGAACGCCACGAACACCCCGACCACAGCGAGGCTGAGGATCAGATCGCGCAGTCCCCGCTTGGTCCGGTCATCGCTCACGACCCCATTCCAACAGGCATGGACCCGGTCGGCACGCCCACCCCGGCGCACGTCACTCGACCAACCTCACGCTGCGTCACGGGGTCACGGGCTCCGCGGGTCCGTCCACTGGGACGGAGGGGTCGGGTGGTCGAGCGCGCTTAACCGGTTCCGACGCGCCGATCACGGTTCCTCCCAGCGGCACCCGACAGGCGGGGACCGTCCTGAACTCGTAGCCCTGGAGTCTGAGCAGCGGGATCATGGCCTTCACTGCCGAAATCGTCGCCGCGCGCGGACCGCCCCCATCGTGCATCAGCACGATCGACCGGTCACGGACATGACTCAGAACGTGTCCAGCGATGTAGTTCGCGTCCTGATGGGCCCAGTCCTGCGGATCGACGGTCCACATCACCTGCTTC
>JADKAV010000033.1 GCA_016719135.1 Micrococcales bacterium
GGAAGGGAGTGGCGTGATGAGGAAGAGGAAGGCCCAGCCGATGCGCTCAGGTATTTTCGGAGGATTGGGATTCGCATTGGCGTACGGGCTGGTCGCTTCGACCGCCCAAGCCGCAGAGCCGCCCCCGGTCTACACGGGCACGATCACCGAGGCGTATCTGGATGCGCAACCCGACCAGACTCTCGCTGTGATCGGCACACTGCCGACCAACCCCAAGGCACTCAAAGACGCCGATGAGATCGGCTGGTACATGGCTAAGGGTCTTGAATCAGCTCGCTTGGTGTGGGCGGCGAAATCGTGTGCGCCGTTCGGCACTAGTGGAAGTTGCCAGCCGTCCTGTGCGATTGAACGGCCAGCAGGCCTACTCGGGACCCGCCCTTCCCGGCGGTGGCGGGGGCGACTGGCTGCTGATGCCCCTATACCTGCCGAACGGCGGCACGCTTATTGAAGGCTCGCCACTCACCAGCGTCACCTCGAAGGTTGGCACTGGCAGGGCGGACCTGGCACTGGATTGCGGCGCCCTGGGAACAGCGGCTTGGAGTATGCCGATCGTGGTGCTGCCGGCGGCGCCTGCCAACCGGGAACCGGGAGTTTCCATCGACGATGGGGCGGACTTCACTAACTCCGCCAAGGTAAAGCTTCATCTCGGCTGGGATGGCCTGTTGGACAGGGTCAAGGTCTCCAACGACGGGGGCTTTGCTCCCTCGAAGACCAAAGAGATCAAACTTCGCGAGGACGGTTCACTCGACTGGACGCTCGTCGAACTGGCGGCGGAACGGATTCCACGCACCGTGTACGTGAAGTTGCACTACGTGGCCTATGGATGGCAGAAGCAGACGTACACCGACGACATCATCCTGGACACTGTGAAACCGAAGGTAGTGTCAGCGACTGTGGGTGGATCTGGTGCAGTCACCCTTGCGGCTGCTCAGCGTACCCTGCGAGTGCGGGCTAAGGACAATAAATCAGGTATCGCGTCTATGCAGGTCTCGAAAGGCAAACCCCGCAAGAAGGCGAAGGTCGTCAAGTACCGCAAGAGCCTGAAGGTCGCCGGTTCTGGCCGGCTCTTCGTTCGCGTGCGCGACGGCGCCGGCAACTGGTCGAAGTGGCGTATCGCGGGCTGATTAGGTCCGGGGAGTGTCGGTTAGCGACGCCTCCTCAGCCTCTGCTGATCGCTGGGAAAAAGCTGGTCGAACCTTTCTCGGCGTGCAGGCCTCATGAGCGGGGCGATCATCTGGTTGCACTCACCAAGGAGTAGGCCGCCTCACAACCGGGACTTTGGACGCATGAGGTCAACAGGCGACCCGATCCGTCCAAAGTCCGCGTGCCACCGAGCTGTGCGCTGGCAGGCCCCCGTGCGCAAGACCGGCCTGCTACCCTTATGGAGTCGAAACCTCGACACCTGTGCAAGCGGAACAACCGTTCCCACCTCCCGAACTCTTGAGGTTCGGTGGTCTGCGGGCAACCTGAGTCATTCAGGTGCGCCTTCCGCTTGCCAACCGGCAACGAAGGAGGCGCCACATCAGCGAAGAACCACGCGTCAACGACCGCATCAGGGTCCCGGAAGTCCGCTTGGTCGGACCGAACGGCGAGCAGGTTGGGATTGTCCGAGTGGAAGATGCCCTGCGACTGGCAGCGGAATCCGACCTCGATCTGGTGGAAGTGGCCCCCATGGCCAAACCCCCGGTCTGCAAACTCATGGACTACGGCAAGTTCAAGTACGAAACTGCCCAGAAGGCCCGTGAAGCCCGCCGCAACCAGACCCACACGGTCATCAAGGAGATGAAACTCCGGCCCAAGATCGACAACCACGACTATGAGACCAAGAAGGGTCACATAGAGCGGTTCCTGGGTCAGGGCGACAAAGTCAAGGTGACCATCATGTTCCGCGGTCGCGAGCAGTCCCGGCCCGAGTTGGGGTTCCGGTTGCTGTCTCGGTTGGCAGATGACGTTGAATCGCTGGGATTCGTTGAAGCATCGCCCAAGCAGGATGGGCGCAACATGATCATGGTGCTGGCACCGCATCGGAAGAAATCCGGCGCCCGCGAGCACGCAACAGAGGGCTAGAGGAGACAACATGCCGAAGATGAAGACCCACAGTGGCGCCAAGAAGCGCATCAAGAAGACGGGCTCGGGCAAGCTCATGCGCGAGCAGACGAACAACCAGCACTTGTTCGAGCAGAAGTCCTCGCGCCGCAAGCGACGCCTGAACCTGACCAAGCCGCTGAGCAAGGCCGACGAGAAGGCCGCCAAGCGCCTGCTCGGCCTGCGCTGAACTGAAGGAGTGACGAAATGGCACGTGTGAAGCGCGCGGTCAACGCGCAGAAGAAGCGACGCGAGACTCTCGCCAAGGCCAGTGGCTACCGCGGGCAGCGCTCGCGGCTATACCGCAAGGCCAAGGAGCAACTGCTCCACTCGGGTGTCTACGCCTACGACCACCGCAAGGACCGCAAAGGCGACTTCCGTCGTCTGTGGATCCAGCGGATCAATGCCGCCGCCCGCGCGAACGGCATGACGTACAACCGGTTCATCCAGGGCCTGCGGGTCGCTGGCGTCGAGGTCGACCGTCGCATGCTCGCCGAGCTCGCGGTCAACGACGAGAAGGCCTTCGCCGCGCTGGTGGAGACCGCCAAGGCGGCTGTGCCTTCAGCGGCCTGAGCCGATGACCTCGAACGGCCCCACCTCCGTGAAGTCCGACCGGGTTGGGGCCGTTCGCCGTCTGGCCAACCGGAAGTTCCGCAATCAGGTCCAGCGCTTCCTGGTCGAGGGCCCGCAGGGCGTGCGAGAAGCCGTCGCACATCGCCCGGAGGTCATCGACGAGATTTTCGTCGTCGGGGAGTCGGACATCGCTGATTCGGCCAACGACGCCGGTGTGCGCGTGACGCAGGTGCCAGAGCAGGTCCTGCTCGCGATGTGCGAGACCGTGCACCCCCAGGGGATCGCCGCCGTGTGCCGGTTCCTGGATTTCCACACTCCCAACGATCCACGACTGGTCGTGGTTCTGCACGATGTGCGCGACCCGGGTAACGCCGGCACCATTCTGCGCACTGCCGATGCCGCCGGTGCGGATGCCGTGTACCTCACCGGCGATTCTGTGGACCCGTACAACGGCAAGGTGGTGCGCAGCACGGCCGGCTCGCTGTTCCACATCCCGTTCACGCAGACGGACCTGGACGATGTGTTGGCGATGGATCTGCAGATTCTTGCCACCTCGGGCACCGCTGCCCGGGACTTGCAGGACATCGACCTGACGAAGCCCACCGTATGGCTCTTCGGCAACGAGGCTCACGGTCTACCAGAGCTTGAGGTCGAATCCGTGGCGATCCCCATCTTCGGATCTGCGGAATCGCTCAACCTCGCATCCGCCGCGGCTGTGTGCCTGTACGCCAGCGCTTTCGCCCAGCGCGGCTGATCTACGACTTGTCCTGCAGATCCAGCCATCGCATGATGCCCGCGACGTTGGCCTCCGTTCCCGACAAGGCCTCCTGTTTGGCCAGCAGCGCCTCGTCGGTGTACATCCGCGGGTGCCGGGCGCGGTCCTTCTCGCGGACCATCGCTACGGCGTGATCCGCGTCGGGGGACACCTCACGCGCCGCGCGAACCGTGTCCACCCACGCGTGCAACTCGTCCACCGAGGCGTCCAGCGTCTCTTCGATGTCGGTGACGGGTCCGAAATGGCTGAACAACAACCGGGTCGGACCCACATCCCGCATCGCAGCCAAAGAGCTCAACGTCAGGTCGAGGTTGAAGTCCGGCGGGGGAGTCGCCGGCCGGACGTCGCGCGTCTCAGGAACATAGACGCCCGCGGCGTCCCCGGTGTAAAGGTCGCCGGTCGCTGAATCGACCAGTCCTATGTGGTGCGATGCGTGACCGGGGTTGTGGAAGGCGGACAGGTGCCGTCCGTCGCCGAGGTCCACCGATCCGACCTCGCCCACCGCCACCAGCCGATGTGCGTCGGTGGGCCGCAGGTCTCCGAACAAGCGGTCCATCACCTCCCCGAACACCCGATGTGCGCTGGCCACCAGTCGTGAGGGGTCAGCAAGGTGTCGGGCCCCGCGTTCGTGCACCACGACCTGTGCGTTCGGGAACGCCTGTGCCAGATCGCCGACTCCACCGGCGTGATCGAGATGGATGTGGGTCACGACGCTCGTCGCCAGGTCCTGGGCGCCGATCCCCAAGGATGCCAGTTGCTCCACGACCACCGGCGCCGAACGTGCCGTGCCGGTTTCGACCAAGCACGGTTTGGACCCGCGGATCAGGTAGGACGAGGTGATCGACTCGTAACCGCCCATTCGGGTGTCCATCATGAAGACGTCGTTGCCGAGGTCGACAGTGTCAGCGTGCATAACCCCATCGTGCACCTCAAAACTCACTTGAGGCCTCCTCGTAGAATCCAGGAGTGTCCGCACCCAACAAGAACTTCGATCCCGTGATGCCCGCCGCGCTCGATCCGGCGAACCTGCAGGTGGCCGTCGACGCGGCCCTTGTAGCCATCGCTGCCGCAGCGGACCTCGCCGCATTGAAGCAGGCCCGCATCGACCACGCCGGTGACCGCTCCCCGCTGGCCCTGGCCAACCGGGAGATCGCGGCCCTACCCCCCAGTGCGAAGGCCGCCTCCGGCAAGGCGGTGGGGGCCGCCCGTGGTCAGGTGAACCAGGCCCTCAAGGCGCGCGAAGCCGACCTCAAACAGGCCGAACGCGAGCGCATTCTCACCGCCGAACGCGTGGACGTCACCATGCTCAACGACCGGGAACCGATCGGGGCACGCCACCCGATCCACACCATCAGTGAGCACATCGCCGATGCCTTCGTCTCGATCGGGTACGGCGTCGTCGAAGGTCCGGAACTCGAATCCGAGTGGTTCAACTTCGATGCGCTGAACATTGACCGCGACCACCCCGCTCGCACCATGCAGGACACCTTCTTCGTGGGCACGCCGGACAGTGGGGCAGTCCTGCGAACTCACACTTCCCCCCTGCAGATCCGCACCATGCTGAATCAGCAGCCGCCGGTCTACGTCGTATGCCCGGGCCGTGTCTACCGGACTGATGAACTCGACGCGACGCACACGCCGGTCTTCCACCAGGTCGAGGGCCTGGCCGTCGATAAGGGGCTGAGCATGGTCGACCTGAAGTCGACGCTCGACTGGTTCGCCTCGACCATGTTCGGCGAGGGCATCGTCACTCGCCTGCGCCCGAGTTACTTCCCGTTCACCGAGCCGAGCGCCGAGGTGGACCTCGAGTGCTTCGCGTGCCGGGGTGAGAGCGTGGGTGACCCTGACCGCAGTTGCCGCACGTGCTCGTCCGAAGGGTGGATCGAGTGGGGCGGCTGCGGGATGGTCAATCCCCGCGTCCTGCAGTCGTGCGGCATCGACCCTGATGTCTACACCGGCTTCGCCTTCGGGATGGGTATCGAACGCACCTTGATGTTCCGCCACGGGATCACCGACATGCGCGACCTCGTCGAGGGCGACGTCCGCTTCACCTCCGCCTTCGGAATGGACAGCTGATGCGCGCACCACTGAGTTGGATCAAGGAATACGCTGCTCTGCCCGAGGGAGTATCCGCACGTGAGCTGGCGGACAGGCTGATCGCGATCGGCCTGGAGGTCGAGACCGTCGAGGAACTCGGTAGCGCGATCACTGGCCCGTTGCTGGTCGGTCGTGTGACGCAGATCGAGGAACTGACGGAGTTCAAGAAGCCGATCCGGTTCTGCCAGGTCGATCTCGGCGACCAGACTCGCGGGATCATCTGCGGTGCCACGAACTTCGCCGAAGGGGACCTGATCGTTGCCGCATTGCCCGGTTCGGTGCTCCCCGGCGGCTTCGAGATCAGCGCCCGCAAGACCTACGGTCACGTCAGCGACGGCATGATCTGTTCGGGTCGTGAACTCGGGATCAACGACGAGTACGACGGCATCCTGGTCCTGGCTGACGGTGAGGTCGGGCAGGACGCTCGGCCGATACTGGGCCTCGACGATGCGGTCCTCGACATCGCCGTCACCCCGGACCGTGGCTATTGCCTGTCGATCCGCGGGATCGCCCGGGAAGCCGCCCTGGCCTACGGGGTCGAATTCACCGATCCCGCTTCGCTGGTCTCGCAGCTGCCCGCCGACGGCCCGCAGCACCCGATCGACCTGCGATACGGCGCCGACCGCTTCACGGCTCGCGCGCTGTCCGGAATCGATCCGGGCGCAGCCAGCCCCGACTACATGGTCCGCAGGCTCAATCAGTGCGGCATGCGCCCGGTGAGCCTCGCAGTGGACATCACCAACTACGTGATGCTCGAGCTCGGGCAGCCGCTGCACGCCTTCGACGCGGACAAGGTCCAAGGTGCGATCCAGATTCGCCGCCCTGATTCCAGCGAGCAGCTCGAAACTCTGGACCACGTCAAGCGCATCCTCGACCCCGACGACGTCGTGATCGCCGATGGCTCGGGCGCGGTCGCCCTGGCTGGTGTGATGGGTGGACTCACCACCGAGATCGATGAGAACAGCACGAATGTGGTCTTGGAGGCTGCCCACTTCGGCGCCGCCCAGGTTGCGGGCACCTCGCGGCGGCACAAGTTGTCGTCGGAGGCCTCGAAGCGTTTCGAGCGCGGTGTCGATTCCGACCTCGCGCGGATCGCGTCGGACCGGGCAGCAGCCCTGTTCGCCGAACTCGCGGGCGCGCGTGTGGACGGCCTGGTCGATATTGATCACCGCCAGCCGGTCACTGCGATCAGCCTGCCGATGGACCTACCGACCCGGATCGTGGGCGTGGACATTCCCGCGGACCGTGCGCGCGACATCCTCACCCGGATCGGCTGCACGATCGACGGTGATCGGGTCGATGTGCCGAGTTGGCGTCCTGATCTGACCGCCCCCATCGACCTGGTCGAGGAGGTGGCCCGCGTGGTGGGCTACGAGACCATCCCGTCGCGGGGGCCGGCGATGGGCACGGGGGTCGGGTTGAGCACCCAGGACCGCCTTCTGCGGCAGGTGCGGCGCCGTCCCGCGGAACTGGGCTTGGTGGAAGTGCTCAGCTATCCGTTCCTGGGTGCGTCGGACCTCGATGCGCTGGGCCTGCCGGACGACGACCCCCGCCGCACGGCGGTGGCTTTGGCGAACCCGCTGAACGACCAGCAGCCACTGATGCGCACCACCCTGCTCCCCGGCCTGCTGGCCATCGCTCGACGCAACGTCTCGCGGGGTTCGGAATCGCTTCACCTGTATGAGTACGGGCAGGTTTTCCGTGACCTCGCCGAGGTGAGCGCTCCTGTCGCTGCCGCCGGCAGTCGGCCACCGGAGCCCGTGATCCAGGAGATGCTGTCGGCGCTGCCCCGGCAGCCGGAACATCTCGGCCTGGTGCTGTGCGGTGATTGGTCGCAGGCCGGTTGGTGGGGTGCGGCCCGACCCGTCGACTGGTCCGATGCCATCCGATTGGCCCAGGCGATCGCAAATGCCGTGGGTGTCACGCTGGAGGTCGAACCCGACGTTCACGCACCCTGGCACCCCGGCCGCTGTGCGCGGCTTTCGGCCGACGGGGTTGTGGTGGGCCACGCGGGCGAACTGCACCCGGACGTGGTCAGTGCCTACGGCCTGCCTGCCCGCAGTGCCGCGGCCGAACTCGACCTCTCGGTTGTTCTTGGACAAGCCGCTCCGGTCGTGCCCGCCCCTGAGGTCTCGACGTTCCCGGTCGCCAAAGAGGACGTGGCGCTGGTCGTAGATGAGGTGACCAGTGCTGAGTCGCTGCGGCGTGCCTTGGCAGACGGCGGAGGCGAGTTGCTCGAGAGTGTGCGCTTGTTCGACGTCTACTCAGGGCCACAGGTACCCGAGGGCAAGAAGTCTTTGGCCTTCGCGCTGCGCATGCGGGCCACCGATCGGACTCTCACTGACGAGGACATCGCGACGGTGCGGGGGGCCGCCTTGGCCTCGGCCGGGCAGCTGGGCGCTGAACTGCGGGGGTAGGCGGGCGGACGGCCGTACGACAGCGAACCGCTATTACAGCAACTCTTCCTCATCCAGATCCTCCATGCGCACCTCACCGGTGAGCACCCGTCGCAGGACTTTGCCGGTGGCGTTGCGGGGGAGTTCGTCGACCCGAATGACCTCTCGCGGTCGGTGGTGCGGTCCCAGGTGCTCGCGCGACCAGGTCAGCAGTTCCTCGTCGCTCAACTCCGCACCCGGGGCCAGGACCACGTGGGCGACCAGCGCCGAACCGTAGACCGGGTCGGGTCGGCCGGTGACCGCAACATCGGCCAGGGCCGGGTGCTTGCGTAGCACCTCCTCCACCTCGGTCGGGTGGACGTTCTCGCCGCCGGTCACAACCATGTCGTCGGCCCGGCCCTTGATCGTCAGGCGGCCCTGCTCGTCCATACATCCGATGTCGCCGGTCGCGACCATCCCCTTGACGGTTCCGCGGGTGCCGTCGGCGACGTACTCGTCGATGGAGGTGCGGCTGCGTACGTGCACCCGGCCATCCGTCCCCTGCGGCACCGGTCGCCCCTTCCGGTCGAACACCGCGACTCGAACGCCGGGCATCGGGCGTCCGGCAGTATGAGGATCCTCACGAAGGTCAGCCGGGGCGGCGATCGTCGCATAAGCCGCCTCTGTGGTTCCGTAGAGGTTGTAAAGCACGTCACCGAAATCGTCCATGAACTGCGTGGCGAGGTCGCCGGGGATCGCGGAGCCGGACACGGCGACACAACGCAGCGACGAGGAGTCGTACTTGTCCTTGGTCGCCTGCGGGAGTTCG
Source organism: Micrococcales bacterium (assembly GCA_016719135.1). Classification (GTDB taxonomy): domain Bacteria; phylum Actinomycetota; class Actinomycetes; order S36-B12; family UBA10799; genus JADKAV01. Next base: position 8,735 of record JADKAV010000033.1, read on the forward strand.
ACGAGGCGTTTGAGGACCACGGGTACGGTGATCACCGTCTCCACCTCGTAGGCCTGCACCAACGCCAGGATGCGTTCGGGATCGGGATGGCGCACCAGTACCTGGGTGTTGTCCATGACGGTGGCCATCCGGTGATGCTTCCAGCCCCAGGCGTGGAACATCGGAGCTGCTATCAGGGTGACCGCGCCCAAACGGGTCGGGAATGCGTGCAGGAGTGCTGCTACCGAGTCCAGTGGGGCGGTCGTGCGTGCCGCGCCGCGCAAGGGCCCGCCGGTGGTGCCGCTGGAGAGGATCACATGTTTGGAGGGTGTGCGCAGAGCGCCCACGTCGCCGCTGTCGGGCATGGAGTCCAGCAGCGGGATGCCGGCCGGGTCGTCGAGTCCCAGGGACAGGACCGCTCCGGGACAGATGCCGGCGAACTCCTGGTCGTGGATCAGCATCGTGATGTCGTGGGCGGCGCACGCTGCCGCGACCTGCTCCGCGTTGGACCCCGTGTTGAGGTAGACAAGATCCGCCCCAGTGCGCGAGACCGCGACGATCGTCTCAGCGTAGGCGCGTGAATTGCGGCCCAGGATTCCCACGGTGGTGCCGGGCTGGGCGCCGCGGTCCAGCAGCGAATTGGCCAGGACCGTCGTGCGGTACTCCGCCTCGGCGAAGGAAACCTCCTCTTGCATGGGATCGTCGACGTCCACGATCGCCGTGGCTTCGGCGTCCCGGACCGCGCCGAGGGCGAAACCGAGCGCAGGTGTCGTGCCCCATTTGCGGAACGCTGAGAGCATGCCGGCGGCGACCCAGGGGTTGCGGGGCCGGGCCAACCCGGAGCGCAGTACCCCGAATGATCCGGCCTTGGCGATGTCCGCGGCATCGGCCACGGCGCGCAACGGGTCCAGGGGGCGCATACTCCCATCTTGTCGGACAGCACCCGATGCCGCGCGACCGGATTGCTCGCACCGGGCGTCTGGCACCGCTGACAGTCGCCTGCCGGACAGCTGTGCCCGGGTTGTGACGCGCGCGGCGCCGACATACCGCATCTCACCCCCGCTCCACGTCTATGCGTGTATGCGTATAGAGTCTGCTCATGGTTTCCGTGGGCGTCCTGGGGGCATCCGGCTATGGCGGTGGTGAACTTCTGCGCCTGCTGGCCGACCACCGGGATCTGCAGGTGACTCGGGTGTGGGCCAACGCCTCGGCGGGGCAGACCGTCGGCGCACTGCACCCCCACGTGGCGACCCTCGCCGACCTCGAGGTGACCACCTTCGAGCCCGGGGACGTGGACGTCGACTTCGTGTTCATGGCGTTGCCGCACTCACAATCGGCTCAGTACGCCGATGCGCTGTCCACGCCGGTGGTGGATCTCGGGGCGGACTTCCGGTTGCACGACCCCAGTGCGTGGCGCAGGTATTACGGCACCGGTCACGCGGGGACGTGGACCTACGGTCTGCCGGAGCTGCCCGGACGGCGCACGCAGATCGCAGCCTCGAAGACCGTGGCCAACCCCGGGTGCTACGCCACCGCGATCACCCTGGCCGCAGCCCCCCTGGTCGATGCCGGGCTGATCGACGCACGTGAACTGGTGGTCGTTGCCGCCAGCGGGACCACAGGTGCCGGCCGATCACCCTCGGTGCCGTTGCTGGCCAGCGAGGTCACCTCAGGTGTGCGCGCCTACAAAGTGGGTGGAGTGCACCAGCACATTCCCGAGATCGAACAGACTCTGGGCCATGGCGCCCGACTGAGTTTCACGCCTCTGCTCGCGCCGATGGCACGCGGCATCCTGGCGACCGTCACCGCCCCACTGGCCGACGGTGTCGACCCCGCAGCCATCGGAGACTGCCTGTCCCAGGCGTACGCGCACGAACCGTTCATCCGACTGCTGCCCGCCGATCAGTGGCCGGCCACCCAGATGACGAAAGGCACCAACACCGCGGCCTTGCAGTGGGCCTATGACGAGCATGCCGGGCGGGTGGTGGTCTGCTCGGCGATCGACAACCTGGGCAAAGGCGCAGCGGGTCAGGCCATCCAGAACGCCAACATCATGCTCGGGCTGGAAGAGACCGCGGGCCTGCCGCTGAACGGAGTCGCGCCGTGAGCGTCACCTTCGCCAAAGGCTTCCGTGCCGCCGGGGTCGTCGCCGGGCTCAAGGCTTCGGGCACCCCGGATGTCGCCGTGGTCATCAACGACGGTCCGGACCAGGACGCTGCCGCGGTCTTCACCAGCAACCGGATCGCCGCCGCCCCGGTGTTGTGGTCCCAGCAGGTCATCATGGACGGCCGGTTGCGCGCAGTGGTGCTCAACTCCGGCGGCGCCAACGCTTGCACCGGCCCCGAGGGTTTCGCCGACACCCATCACACCGCGGAAGCTGCCGCGGAGGCGCTGGGCGTCGGGCCGATCGATGTGGCGATCTGCTCCACCGGCCTCATTGGCGAACGCCTGGACATGCCCAAGTTGCTGCCGGCGGTTCGGGAAGCCATCGCAGGGGCGGATCCAGCCGGCGGAGAGCTCGCGGCAGAAGCGATCATGACCACAGACAGTGTGCCCAAGACGGCCACGTTCGAAGCGGGGTACCGGATCGGTGGGATGGCCAAGGGTGCGGGCATGCTCGCCCCGGGTATGGCCACCATGCTCTCGGTGATCACCACCGATGCGGTGATCGGAGCGCAGGCTCTGGACCGGGCGTTCCGGGCAGCGGTCGCCGCCACCTTCGACCGGGTTGACGCCGACGGCTGCATGTCGACCAACGACACGGTGATCGTCATGGCCAGCGGCGCGAGCGGGCTGCCTGCCGACGCGACTTTCACCGACGGGTTGCAGCAGGTGTGCGCGGATCTGTCGCGGCAACTGGCCGCGGACGCCGAAGGGGCGAGCAAGCTCATCGACGTCACGGTGACTCGTGCAGCCAGCGAGGCCGAGGCCGTGGATGTCGCCCGCGCAGTGGCGCGCAGCGCGTTGTTCAAGTGTGCGATGTTCGGCGAGGACCCGAACTGGGGCAGGGTCCTGTCGGCCGTGGGAACCACTGATGCGCAGTTCGACCCGTTGCACGTCGACGTGACGATCAACGGGGTCATGGTCTGCCGGGATTCCGGACCCGGCGAACCGCGCGAATCGGTGGATCTGTCCGCGCGCGAGATCACCGTGGTCGTCGACCTGCACGCAGGATCCGACGAGGCCACGATCGTCACCACCGACCTGACCACCGAATACGTCCACGAGAACTCGGCGTACTCGACATGAAGGACATCGAGATCGCAGGGGTCCTCGCTGGCGCCCTGCCCTGGCTCAAGGCCTTCCACGGCCAGACAGTTGTCATCAAGTACGGCGGCCATGCGATGACCGACGACGCGTTGCGGCAGGCATTCGCTGAGGATGTCGTCTTCCTGAAACTGGCGGGTATCAAGCCGGTGATCGTGCACGGGGGAGGCCCGCAGATCACCGACATGCTCGCGCGCCTGGACGTGCCGACGGAGTTCGTGTCGGGCCGCCGGGTGACGACTCCCGAAGTCATGGATGTCGTCCGGATGGTGCTGGTGGGCCAGGTGCAGCGGGAACTGGTCAGTCTGATCAACGCCCACGGCCCGCACGCGGTCGGGGTCAGCGGCGAGGACGCGCATCTGCTCACTGCCGCCGCCCGCAGCGACGAACTCGGCCTCGTCGGTGAGATCACCGAGGTCCGTCCCGAATTCGTGCACACTCTGCTCGAAGACGACCTGATCCCGATCGTCTCGACCGTCAGTCGCAGCGACGACGGCAGGACCTTCAATGTCAACGCAGACTCGGCTGCCGCGGCTCTGGCCGTCGCGTTGGGCGCGGTCAAACTCGTCGTACTCACCGACGTCGCGGGCCTGTACCGCGACTGGCCCACATGCGAGGACTTCGTGCACCAGATCACGCCCGATGAGCTGCGTTCGATGCTCCCCGAGCTGGATTCCGGGATGCTGCCGAAGATGGAAGCCTGCCTGGCCGCGCTGGATGGCGGGGTGCGACGGGCCCATGTGGTGGACGGCCGGATCCCGCACGGTGTGCTGGTCGAGGTCTTCACCGATTCCGGGGTGGGGACAATGGTGGTGGACCCATCATGAACACCACTGCGATGCTGACCCGGCGCTGGCAGACGGTGATGTCGGACAACTACGGCACACCGCCGGTCGCGATCGTGCGCGGTCAGGGTGCCCTGGTCTGGGATGCCGACGGCAAGCAGTACCTGGACATGGTCGCGGGGATCGCGGTCAACGCCATTGGCCACGCCCACCCTGCGATCCAGGCGGCTGTGGCCAAGCAACTCGGCGACTACGGCCACGTCAGCAACTTGGCGATGCACCCGGTGGGCATCGAACTGGCAGAGCGACTGATCGAGTTGGCCGGCCGACCCGGACGGGTGTTCTTCTGCAATTCCGGCACCGAAGCCAACGAGGCCGCGTTCAAGGTCGCACGCCTGACTGGGCGCACCACCGTGTACGCCGCGCAGGGCGGTTTCCACGGCCGGACGATGGGCGCGCTGTCCTTGACCGGGCAGCCCCAAACGTGCCCCCTTCGAACCGCTCGTCCCCGACGTCGAGTTCTTCGAGTACGGCAGTGTCCCGGACCTCGAAAACGCCGCGGGCCTCATTGTGGAACCGATCCAGGGCGAAGCCGGGGTCGTCGTGGCGCACGAGGGTTATCTCGGTGAACTGGCCGCAGCCGCGGCCGACGCGTTGCTGATCGTGGACGAGGTGCAGACCGGGATGGGACGCACGGGGTCGTGGTTCGCCCACGAGGACGTGCAGCCTGATCTGGTGACCCTGGCGAAAGGGCTCGGCGGTGGCCTGCCGATCGGGGCGCTGCTGAGTCTCGGGGACGCCGCCGACCTCCTGCGGCCCGGGCACCACGGATCCACGTTCGGCGGAAATCCGGTCGCCTGCGCAGCTGCCCTGGCGGTCATCGACACGATCGAACGCGACGACCTGCTCAGCCATGTCACGGCTGTCGGCGGGCGGATCGAATCCCAGCTCCGCTCAGTGCCAGGCGTGGCGCAGGTGCGCGGTCGGGGCTTACTGCTCGGTGTGGTTCTGGAAAGTGGTCAGGCCAAGGTGATCGAGACCCGCTGCCGGAACGCAGGCGTACTGGTGAATGCGATCGGCGATCACGTCATCCGGCTGGCACCGCCGTTGATCCTGACTGCCGAACAGGCCGACCAGGCGTGCACCGTCCTGGGAGAGGCGATCACGTCATGACCATGCTGAACACCCGGGCAGCGCGCCGCGAGACGATCATCGAGATCATCCGGGGCGGCGCGGTCGCGTCCCAGTCCGACCTGGTGGAGATTCTGCGGGAGCGCGGGATCGACGTCACGCAGGCGACGGTGTCCCGTGACCTCGACGAGATCGGCGCGGTCAAGACGTTGTCCGCTGACGGCCGCCTGCTCTATGGGGTACCGGCCGAGGGGGGCGAGGACCGGCTGCAGGCTGACGAGCTCGAGGACATCAACGCCCGGCTCATTCGCGTAGCCGAGGACACCATGGTCTCGATCGCGCACAGTGGCAACCTGGTCGTTCTGCGCACACCTCCGGGTGCCGCACAGTACTTGGCCAGCGCTTTCGACCACAGTCACCTCGACGACGTCATCGGCACGATCGCCGGGGACGACACGATCCTGCTCGTGGTCGCCGAACACAGCTCAGGCGCGGTAGTTGCCGAACGCCTCCAACAACTCATCAAGAACCGTCGATAGGAGAAATGAAATGACTGACAGAGTGGTGCTCGCCTACAGCGGCGGTCTTGACACGTCGGTGGGAATCGGCTGGGTCAAGGAACAGACCGGTGCCGAGGTGATCGCGCTGGCCGTGGACGTGGGCCAAGGCGGGGAGGACATGGAGGTCATCCGCAAGCGGGCTCTCGCGTGTGGCGCGGTGGAGTCCGAGGTGGCCGATGCGCGTGAGGAGTTCGCCGACGAGTACTGCCTGCCGGCGCTCAAGGCCGATGCGCTGTACATGGACCGCTATCCGCTGGTCTCGGCGTTGTCCCGACCGGTGATCGTCAAGCATCTGGTCGCAGCAGCGCACAAGTACAACGCCAACGTGGTCGCCCACGGCTGCACCGGCAAGGGCAACGACCAGGTCCGCTTCGAGGTGGGTATCCGCAACCTGGCGCCCAATCTCACCTGCCTGGCGCCCGTGCGCGACCTGGCGCTGACCCGCGACAAGGCGATCGACTTCGCCGAACGAGAGGGTCTGCCGATCGACGTGACCAGCAAGTCGCCGTACTCCATCGACCAGAACGTCTGGGGCCGCGCAGTCGAGACCGGTTTCCTGGAGGACATCTGGAACGGCCCGACCGAGCACCTGTACTCCTACACCCAGGACCCGGCGGTCCCGCGTGAGGCCGACGAGGTGGTCATCACGTTCGACCGCGGACGCCCGGTGAAGATTGACGGCCAGGACGTCACCATGCTGCAGGCGATCGAGATCATGAACGCCCGGGCAGGCGCGCACGGCATCGGCCGGATCGATGTCGTGGAGGACCGGCTGGTCGGCATCAAGAGCCGCGAGATCTACGAGAGCCCGGGACCGATGGCGCTGATCACCGCGCACATGGAACTCATGAACGTCACTGTCGAACGCGAACTGCTGCGCTACTCGCGCGGGGTGAGCCAGCGGTGGGGCGAACTGGTCTACGACGGACTGTGGTTCAGCCCACTGCGCAACGCCCTGGACGGTTTGCTGGAGGACGTCAACGCGTCGGTGTCCGGCGAGGTGCGGATGACGTTGCAGGGCGGGCGCGCGGTCGTCACGGGCCGTCGCAGCGATGCCAGCCTCTACGACTACGGCCTGGCGACCTACGACTCCGGTGACACGTTCGACCAGTCGCTGGCGCACGGGTTCATCGAACTCTGGGGCCTGCCCAGCCGCATGGCATACGCGCGCGACAACCGCATCCATGGCTGAAGGACGCACCGGGCAGGGCAGTCTGTGGGGAGGGCGTTTCGGGGCTGCGCCCGCGGCTGCGATGGCCCAGTTGAGCAAGTCCACGCACTTCGACTGGGCCCTTGCGCCCTACGACATCCGGCAGGGCACCGCGCACGCCAACGCGCTGCTGCGGGCGGGCTTGCTGGATGAGCCGACCCATGCGGCGCTGACTGCAGGACTGGAGCAGGTGGCTGCGGAGGTGGACTCCGGGCAATTGCAGCCTGCTGAGGCCGATGAGGACGTGCACGGGGCGCTGGAGCGCCGACTCATCGAGATCGTGGGCCAGGACGTGGGAGGTCGACTGCGGGCAGGTCGCAGCCGCAACGATCAGGTCGCCACGGATCTGCGGCTGCTGCTGCTCGACGTCTCGAACGCCGTCACCGCCGAGCTTGTCGATCTGTGCGGTGCGCTGCTCACGCAGGCTGAGCGGCATCACGCGGATCCGGCGCCGGGTTTCACCCACCTGCAGCACGCGCAGCCGGTAACGCTGGGACATGAGATCGGCAAGCACGTCCAGCCCTTCCTGCGCGATCTGTCCCGGTTGCGGGACTGGCAGCAGCGAACGTCTGTCTCGCCGATGGGTGCCGGCGCCCTTGCCGGTAACGGCCTGGGCCTGGATCCGGTTGCCACTGCTGCGGACCTGGGCTTCAGTCGCAGCTTCGAGAACTCCATCGATGCCGTCGTGGACCGGGACTTCGTGGCGGAGTTCCTGTTCATCACCGCAATGATCGGCGTGCATCTGTCGCGGTTGGGGGAGGAGATCTGCCTGTGGGCGACCTCGGAGTTCGGATGGGTCTATCTGCACGATGAGTTCTCGACCGGCTCCTCGATCATGCCGCAGAAGAAGAACCCGGACTCCGCGGAACTCGCGCGCGGCAAGTCCGGCCGGCTCATCGGGGATCTGGTGTCCGTGCTCACCATGCTGAAGGGCCTGCCCTTCGCCTACAACCGGGATCTGCAGGAGGACAAGGAACCGGTCTTCGACGCGATCGCGACCTTGCGCCTGGTCCTGCCCGCGATGACAGGCACAGTGGCCACGCTGCGGTTCCGCCCGGAGGTGGCCGGGGCTGGCACGGCCGACGGGCACTCCCTGGCCACGGAGTTGGCCGACTGGTTGGTGCGACAGGGGATGCCGTTCCGGCAGGCCCACGAGGTCTCCGGGCGGGCGGTGAAGGCCGCAGACGAGGCCGGTGTGCAGTTGTGGGAGGTGGATCTGCCGGCCGTCGATCCGGCCTTGACGCCGCGCGCGGTCGAGGCGCTCAGCGTCGATGCGGCGCTGGCGGCGCGCGGGCACCCGGGAGGTACCGCGCCTGAAGCCGTGGCCCGGCAGTTGAAACAAGCCCGGGAGGCGCTCGAACAGTACCGCTGAGGCCTAGGATCAGGCGGGTGTCGAGACCTTACGCGGGTATCGGGCCGCGATGGCTCGCGCTGCTGTTGCTGGCGTTCGCGGCACTGGAGATCCCGTGGGTGGTGTATCTGGCGTTCTTCCAGATCCAATCAGCAACGGTGTACCACACACATCTGGCGGCCGCCGGGGTGACGGTTGGGGCTGTTGTCGGCTGCGTGGTGGCGGCCCGCGGTTTGTGGCGCAGCTCGCCGTGGACGCCCATCGCGACGACCATCACCGGCACGATTCTGCTCAGCGGCGGGGTCGCGGGCGCGCTCGCGGTCGACCTGCCGGACTACGCGGGACTGAACCGTTCGATCACGCTGCTCGCGATGGCAGTCCCCGGTGCCACAGTTGCGTTCGTCGCGTCCTATCGGACCCTTGTCCGCAAGCCGGGGCGCAGCCGGGACCGGGTCTTCGCGGTGCTGCTTGTGACATTGGCGGTTCTGCTGGTGGTGCGACTTCTCATCACCTTCGACAGCACAGGAGCCGAACTGTCGGCCAGCCATTTGCGGTTGCTGGTGGTACTGCTCGACACCGCCGAAGTGGTCGCGCTGGGCGGCAGCGGACTCGCGCTGATGAGCAACCGGCCGGCCGCCGCGATCTTCTGTGGTTCGGCCGGCATCGTCCTGTTCCTCGGGGATGCGTGGCTGAACCTGGTGCTCGTCCCCGCCGGGCCGGCATTCGTCGCGGCGATCCTGTACGCCGTGGTGGGGGAGATCCCCTCGACCGCGATGTGCGCGATGACGGTAATCATCGGGTATCGGTACTGGCGCCACGCTGAAGCCTAGAATCGGCCGCTGTTCAGGTTGCGCCGCAGCTGGGCTCCCGGACCCACGCGCACCATTGCGGTACCTGCCAAGATGGTCCACGTGACCGACCTGCTCTCCGACCTGCAAGCCCGCGGCCTCGTCGCCTCGTCCACCGACCTCGGCGCCCTGGCCGAATCCATGGCCGGTGGGATCACGGTCTACGCCGGTTTCGACCCGACCGCGTCGAGTCTGCACGTGGGCAATCTGGTCCCGCTGCTGTTGCTGCGCAGGTTCCAGCAGGCCGGCCACCGCGTGATCGCCCTGGTCGGGGGCGCCACTGGGCTGATCGGCGATCCGAGCGGACGAAGCGCGGAGAGGACACTCAACACCGACGACACCGTCGCGTCCTGGGTGGAACGTGTCAGGGGTCAACTCCAGCATTTCCTGGACTTCGATGGGGACAATCCAGCGACCCTGGTGTCGAACCTGGAGTGGACGGCACCCATGTCCGCGATCGAGTTCCTGCGCGACGTGGGCAAGCACTTCAGCGTCAACGCCATGCTCGGCAAGGAGTCGATCGCTGCCCGTCTGAACGGCGACGGCATCAGCTACACCGAGTTCAGCTACATGCTGCTGCAGGCGATGGACTACCTGCACCTCTACCGCGATCACGACTGCGCGCTGCAGGTCGGTGGCTCCGATCAGTGGGGAAATATTACCGCCGGACTCGATCTCATCCGCCGGGTGGAAGGGCCCGAAAGCCATGCGCATGGTTTGACCGTCCCGCTGGTGACCAAGGCCGACGGCACCAAGTTCGGCAAGACCGCCGGCGGCGCGATCTGGCTGGACGCCGAGCAGACCTCGCCGTTCGCGTTCTACCAGTTCTGGCTGAACACCGACGACCGTGACATCGCATCGATGCTGCGGTACTTCAGTCTGCGGCCGCTGCCGGATATCGAGCAGGTCATCGCCGAGGGGGAGCGCAGGCCCGCTTCCCGCGCCGGGCAGAGAGCCCTTGCTGCGGAGCTCACCGACTTGGTGCACGGACGCGAAACGCGTGAGCACATCGAGGCCGCCAGCGCCGCGCTGTTCGGGCGGGGGGATCTGCAGGTGCTGCCCGCGCAGATCCTGCGGGAGTCGACCCAGGACGTCCCCACGGTCGGACTGCCCGCGGAAACCTCAGTGGTTGATGCCTTCCTCGCCGCAGGGCTGTCCGACTCCAAGTCCGCCGCGCGGCGCGCGATCAAAGAGGGCGGGGCGTACATCAACAACGAACGGGTTTCCGACGGCGAGACGGCTCTGCCGGCTGACCGAGCGCTGCACGGCAGGTGGCTATTGCTGCGGCGCGGTAAGCGGTCCATCGCTGTGGTGGATGTCGTTGGCTGAGGCTCAGGTGGGCGCCGTCCAGGTGAGGGAACACGTGACATCGCCTCGCGAAGTAGCCTCGTAGCTGCGAAATGACCCGTAGCTTGCCGGCTATCGCGCAACTAGCGGGACGGTCGGCAGACCGTGAGAGCGACATTCGCCCGGTGATGGGTCCAAATCCGCCCACGAAATCACCTTCTGATCAGGTATTTCGCGTAATGAGCCCACCCCCTCTTCCGCCCCGCCAAAACGCCTGTTATCTTTAATTCTGTTGCCCGAAAGAGCAACTCCCACACAGTCCGAAACCTCTTCTAGAGGCCACCGACTCGCCTGGGAACCAGGGTGGTTGA
>JADKAV010000034.1 GCA_016719135.1 Micrococcales bacterium
CGGGCTGGCAGCCTCAGCGTTGGCCGTGTCATTAGCACCGGTGATCGGGCTTTCGACAGCCAGTGCCGCAGAACGACCAGATAGTCTGGGGAAGGACTTCTGGGTGGCATTCCCTCAGAACTATTTGGTCAACCCAGAGTTGTCCCTGTTCATCAGCGGACCAACGGCCACCAGCGGGACGGTGTCCGTACCGGGGATTGGCTTCTCTGAGAACTTCAGTGTCGTACCTGGTTCAGTGACTACCGTGTCGATACCCAGTGGTGCACAGTTGGGCGATGGTTCATCCGGTGATCCGGAGAACAAGGGTGTCCGCGTAACCGCCGCCGAGGAGGTCTCGGTGTACGGGCTGAATCGCCGATCCGCCAGCACCGATGCGTTCTTGGGCTTGCCGGTCGATGTCATGACCACCGAGTACATCGCTCTTGGCTGGCCTGCTCCCGGTGTTGCCAACGATTTGAACTCTGAGTTGTCCGTGGTAGCTACCGAAGACGGCACGGACGTGACTATTGTGCCGACCGCTGATACGACTTCCGGAGTGACGGCTGGTACGGCCACGACCAAAACTCTGAACCGGGGCGAAGCGCTACCCGTGCAGTCATCCACAGGAGACCTGAGCGGGTCGATGGTGACCTCGAGCAAACCGGTCTCCGTGTTTGGCGGACACAAGTGCGCCAACGTTCCCAATAATTCCACCGTGGCCTGTGACTTCGTGGTGGAGCAGCTCCCAGGGACGGGGACCGGGGGTAAGTCATTCATGACCGTGCCATTGAAGACAAGGCTGAACGGCGAGACTTTCCGGTTCGTAGCCAAGGAGGACAACACGGCCGTGACAGTCAACGGTGCCGTGGTGGCCACATTGAACAAGGGACAGGTGCATCAGCAGATCATCGATGGACAGTCGACGGTCACAGCGGACAAACCGATCCTGATGGCTCAGTACTCCAACGGGACCGGATACGACAACGTCACTTCGGACCCGTTCATGATGCTGACGACGCCCACCGAACAGTTTCTCAGCGACTACACGTTCACGACCCCGGCTACTGGCTTCTCCGGCAACTACGTGAACATCGTGGCCCCCTCTGCGGTAGTCGGGGACGTGAAGGTGGACGGCTCGGCGATCCCGGCCTCTGCGTTCACCCCGATCGGATCAAGCGGGTTCTCGGGTGCGCAGGTGGACCTGGCGCTGGGCAGCCACACAGTCAATTCGCCTAGGCCGGTAGGGATTTACGTGTGCGGGTTCGACGACGCCGATTCGTACGGCTACCCCGGTGGTGCGGCATACGCGGCGATCAACGAGGTGGCATCGCTGACCCTCACCCCGCCGAGCCAGCAGGTCACGGTGAACAAGCAGGCGTGCGTGACTGCCAAGATCGCGGATAAGAACGGCAAGGGCCTTCCGGGTATCGAGGTGAACCTGAAGGCGAGCGGGGTCAACACGGTGGATAAGACCGAGTTGACAGATTCTGCTGGCACCTATCAGTACTGCTACTCGAGCACAGCGGCGGGAACAGATACGTTCACGGCAACATATTCAACGCTTTCGGCGAGTGCGACGGTGCAGTGGGCTTCAACACCGGAACCGGAACCGGAACCGGAACCGACGAAGAAGAAGCAGTTGCCGATCAAGGTCAAGGGCGTGAAGAAGTCCCCGGTCTCGCTGGGCCCGGACAACAAGTTGGTCCTCGTGAAGAAGATCCGCACGAACACGAAGGCAAGACCGCCGTGCCGGGCACCAATGCCGGCCAGCCAAATCGTCGGCTGCTGGCGAGGTCCGCTTCTGCGACGTCACGGTCAGCAGAAGGGCCGAGTCACTGTCCGCTCCACCGGATACGACCGCTTGAAGGTGACGGTCAAAGGTGCGAGCGACGCCGAAGAGGGAAAAGAAGTCCTGGAAGAAGAATTCCTGGACCAGGACCTGGAAGGTTCGCCCCTGAGGATTGATTGACTAGGGGGACGGCAGCTGCGGTTGCCGTCCCTCTGTCATGTCCGGTCCAAGATGTGAGTCGGGGGGAACGCGTGGGGCCGTGGACGTGCGTCGGACTATCCTCGAAGCGTGGCTGAGAACCTGGATCTTGCGTCGGACTACAGTCCCACCCGCGAACAGTGGTTGACCGCGGTGGACAGGGTGCTCAAGGGCAAGGACTTCGATCGCACGCTGGTCACCACCACGCTGGACGGCCTGCGGATCGAGCCTTTGTACGACGGCTATCCGACCGAACGCGACGAGTCCGGCTTCCCCGGTTTCGACCCGCTGACCCGGGGAGCCCATGCAGCCCCGCGAGAGGACGGTCAGTGGGACATCCGCACTCGCATCGTCCACCCCGATCCCGCCACAGCCAACGCCCAGATCCTGGAGGACCTGGCCAACGGCGCCACCAGCATCGAAGTGCAACTTGACCTCGGCGGGGGCCAGGGTGTGAGCATCCGTACCCCGGAAGAACTCGCGCGCGTGCTCGACGGCGTGGTGCTGGAAGCGGCGCCGGTCAGTCTGCGGGCGGGGACGCATGCGGCGGTCGCCGCGGACTGGTACCGGGAGTTGCTGGCCGCCCGTGGTGTGCATGGTGTGGAACCGTCGGGCTCGCTGGGCCTGGATCCGGTGGCAACGCTGGTCAGCACCGGCGAAGTGGCGATGGATGCCCAGATGCGGGCGGGTATGGAGGTCTCCAACACGCCCCGAGTGCGGACCTTCCTGGCCTCGGGGGCACCGGCATCCGGCGCGGGCGCCAGCGAGGCGCAGGAGATCGGCTACGTGCTTTCGGTGGGCCTGCTGTACCTGCGGGCGCTCATCGACGACGGGGTGGACAACCCCGCTTCGCGGATCACCCTGGAGGTGACCGCGGACGTCGACGTGTTCGCGACGGTGGCCAAGATCCGCGCGCTGAGGCACTGCTGGGCGACCGTGCTGGAGAACATGGGCCAGCCGATCGACAGCACCCAGATAGTGGCAGTGTCGGCACACCGCTGGCTGACCCAGGCCGATCCCTGGGTCAACATCCTGCGTGGCACAGCAGCGACGCTCGGGGCCGTGGTGGGCGGAGCCGATGCGGTCACCCTGGCGCCGTTCGATTCCGCCACATCCTTGCCCGGGGATCTTGGGCGACGTATGGCACGCAACACCCAGTTGGTCCTGCAGGACGAGTCCGGCATCGGCCGTGTTCTCGACCCGGCCGGCGGCAGTTGGTACATCGAGGCGTTCACCGACGAACTGGCCGCAGCCGCCTGGAAGTTCTTCCAGCGCATCGAAGCCGCCGACGGCCCGGTGGACGCCGCCGATGAGATCGGCACCGACATCGCGGTGGTGGCCGCCCGCCGCGACAAGGACATCGCGACCCGCAAGCGTCCGATCACCGGCGTCAGCGAGTTTCCGCTGCTGGATGAGCAAGGCCCCGAAACGTCGCCCCCGCCTGCGCCGGACGACCGTCCGCCAGTGCCGCTGACCGGGCCCTCGCACGAGGCGACGCCGTGGCCGCAGCGCCGGCTCGCGCAGCCGTACGAGGACCTGCGCGCCAACGCCGGTGACACCACGGTCTTCCTGGCCAACCTCGGTCCGATCGCGGTACACACCGCGCGGGCCACCTTCGCCACCAACCTGTTCGCCACCGGTGGGGTACGCGCAGTGAACGGAACCGGGGCCGACGTCGCCGAGGAGTTCAAGGCGTCCGGCGCGGACATCGCCTGCATCTGCTCCTCCGACGATGTGTACGCAGAACTCGCCGAGGACACTGCTGCCGCACTCAGACAGGCCGGTGCTCGACGCGTCTACCTGGCGGGCAAAGGCGACTATGCCGGCGTGGACGAATACATCCACGTCGGCGTCGACGCCCTCGACGTCCTCACCCGAGCGGAGGCCGCACGATGACCGACTTCACCCAGATCGATCTGCCGCCGCGCAGCCCGCACCCCGACCGCGCCGCCTGGGAGCAGGCTGTGGCCGAAGCCACCGGATCAACCCCCGACAAGCTGATCTGGCAGACCCCCGAGGGCATCGACGTCGCCCCGCTGTACAGCGCGCAGGATCTCGACGGCCTCGACCACCTGCGGACCTACCCCGGCTTACCGCCGTACCTGCGCGGCCCCTACCCCACGATGTACGTCAACCAGCCGTGGACCATCCGCCAGTACGCCGGGTTCTCCACCGCCGAGGACTCCAACGCGTTCTACCGGCGCAACCTCGCCCAGGGCCAGAAGGGCCTGAGCATCGCCTTCGACCTGGCCACCCACCGCGGCTACGACTCCGACCACCCGCGTGTGGCCGGCGACGTCGGTATGGCCGGTGTCGCGATCGACTCCATCCTGGACATGCGGGTGCTGTTCGACGGCATCCCGCTGGACACGATGAGCGTTTCGATGACGATGAACGGCGCGGTGCTGCCGGTCATGGCGCTGTACATCGTGGCCGCCGAGGAGCAGGGCGTCCCGCCCGAGAAGCTCGCCGGCACCATCCAGAACGACATCCTCAAAGAGTTCATGGTGCGCAACACCTACATCTATCCGCCCGCGCCCTCGATGCGGATCATCGGCGACATCTTCGCCTACACCTCGCAGAACATGCCGAAGTTCAACTCGATCTCGATCTCCGGCTACCACATGCAGGAGGCCGGGGCCACGGCCGACCTCGAGCTGGCCTACACGCTGGCCGACGGGGTCGAGTACATCCGCGCCGGCATCGGCCGCCGGCCTGGACGTCGATGCGTTCGCGCCGCGGCTGTCGTTCTTCTGGGCGATCGGGATGAACTTCTTCATGGAGGTCGCCAAGCTGCGGGCCGCGCGATTGCTGTGGAGCAAGCTCGTCGCGCAGTTCGACCCGCAGAACCCGAAGTCGCAGTCGCTGCGCACGCACTCGCAGACCTCGGGCTGGTCCCTGACCGCCCAGGACGTGTTCAACAACGTGATCCGCACCTGCGTCGAGGCGATGGCCGCGACACAAGGCCACACGCAGAGCCTGCACACGAACGCGCTGGACGAGGCGCTCGCGCTGCCGACCGACTTCTCTGCCCGCATCGCGCGCAACACGCAGCTGTTCCTGCAGCAGGAGTCCGGCACCACGAACGTCATCGACCCGTGGGGCGGCTCGTACTTCATCGAGCGGCTCACCCGGCAGCTGGCCGAGCGCGCGTGGGCGCACATCACCGAGGTCGAGGAGCTCGGCGGGATGGCCAAGGCGATCGAGGCCGGCATCCCGAAGTTGCGCATCGAGGAAGCGGCGGCCCGCACCCAGGCCCGCATCGACTCCGGGCGGCAGGCGGTCATCGGGGTCAACAAATTCCGGCCGCAGTCACCGGAGGACATCGACGTGCTCAAGGTCGACAACGCCGCGGTGCGCGCCGGGCAGCTGGCCAAGCTGGCGAAGCTGAAGGCCGGCCGCGACCAGGCCGCCGTCGATCACGCGCTGGCCGCGTGCGGACCGCCGCCCGCGACGGCAACGGCAACCTGCTGGACCTGGCGGTCAAGGCGGCCCGGGTCCACGCCACCGTCGGCGAGATCAGCCAGGCCCTGGAGCAGGTCTACGGTCGCCACAAGGCCGATATCCGTTCGATCTCGGGGGTGTACCGCCAGGAGATGGGTGACCACAACGCACAGGTGGAGACCGTGCAACACAGCGTCGCGCAGTTCGAGGAACGCGAGGGCCGCCGTCCCCGCATCCTGGTCGCCAAGATGGGCCAGGACGGCCACGACCGCGGCCAGAAGGTGATCGCGACGGCGTTCGCCGACCTCGGCTTCGACGTCGACATCGGCCCGCTGTTCCAGACCCCCGCCGAGGTCGCCCGGCAGGCCGTCGAGAACGACGTGGACATCGTCGGCGCCTCGTCGCTGGCCGCGGGTCACCTCACGCTTGTGCCGCAGTTGCGGCAGTCGCTGACCGACCTGGGACGCCCCGACATCCTGGTGGTCGTCGGCGGGGTCATTCCTCCGGGCGATTTCGAGGCGCTGCGCGAGGCGGGAGCCGCGGCGATCTTCCCGCCGGGCACCGTCATCGCAGAAGCCGCGGAGGGTCTGCTCGACCAGCTGAATTCATGAGGCGGCCGCTGCCGGCACCGCGGACTGGCCGAGTCTGGGGCGGTCCGGCAACACGATGTGGCTGGCGCGCGCCATCACGCTGGTCGAGTCGCGCAAGCACGCCCACCGCGCGCTGGCATCGGAGCTGCTGACCACGCTGATGCCCGACACCGGCAAGGCTGATCGCATCGGTCTGACGGGGGTTCCGGGTGTCGGCAAGTCCACCTTCATCGACCAATTCGGGATGAACCTGACCGCCGAGGGCCACAAGGTCGCGGTGCTCGCTGTGGATCCGAGCAGTTCGCGCACCGGCGGCGCGATCCTCGGCGACAAGACCCGTATGGAACGGCTGTCCGTCGATCCGAACGCCTTCATCGGCCCGTCCCCGGCCAGCGGGTCCTTAGGCGGTGTGGCCCGCGCGACACGGGAGGCGATCCTGCTGTGCGAAGCGGCCGGGTTCGACGTGGTCATCGTCGAGACGGTGGGGGTCGGGCAGAGCGAGACCACGGTTTCGGAGATGGTCGACATCTTCGTGGTACTCATGCTGGCCGGGGCCGGCGACGAACTGCAGGGGATCAAGCGCGGCGTGCTGGAGATCGCGGACCTGATCACCGTCAACAAAGCCGACGGGGACAACGTCAAACGCGCCCGACTGGCGGCCGCCGACTACCGGCGGGCGATCCACCTGATGACCCCGGCGTCGCCGAACTGGACCCCGCCGGTGCTGACCTGCTCGGCGCTGACGAACGACGGCCTGCCGAAGATCTGGGAGCAGATCGTCGCGCATCGCGAGAAGTTGACCGCGACCGGTGAACGCGCGCAACGCCGGCAGCGCCAACAGATCGGCTGGATGTGGTCGTTGATCGGCGACCGCCTGCTCGATGAGTTCCGGGCCTCGGGAGGGGTTCGCGCGCAGCTCGAGCAGACGGAGGCGTCGGTTCTGGCTGGGGATTTGCCGCCGGCGGTTGCGGCCGACCGGTTGCTGGCGACGTTCCTGGGTGGTTGAGCGCGCCAGGGCGACGTTGTTGGGGGTGAGCGCCCGCCCCCGAGGGGCGACGTTGTTGGGGGGTTTTCCGTCCGAAACTGCCCAACAACGTCGCCCTCGATTTTGGGGGGCCCCAACAACGTCGCCCTCGATTGCCGAACCCCCGCATTTCCCGAGCAGTGTCGCCTCACGCGCGAGCCTCGCCGAGAGGTCAGGTGTACGACGCGTTGGTAGCCCTGGCTGCGCGTCGTCGATCGGCCCTCCTCACCCGACGGGCGACCTACAAAGCCGGGGCGCGACACGGGGGCGGGGGCCCCGTGCGCGCGGCGTGGCCGGGCCACGGGGGGGCCGCGGACCGCCGCGGCCGGCGGCCGCGAAGTGGCCCGGGCCTCACGGCCCCCGGACGGACGAACCATTCGGGGGACGTGGGTGCCCACTGACCGCGCGTATCGTGTGCTCGTGCTCCTTCGACGTCTTGCCGTGGCCTTTGGACTTGTGCTTGCTGTGGGGATCGCCACGCCATCCCAGGCCTATGAGGCCCCTGGTCCGCGCTGGCCCGGCACCACGATCCGCTACTTCGAGACTCTGCCGAAGTCCTACGACTGGAGTCTGAAGAAAGCCACCCAGGCCTGGAACCGCTCGGGTGCCAAAGTGAAATTCCGGAAGGTCAAGAGCCGGTCGAAGGCACAGGTTGTGGTCCGGTTCGGTGACACCCACGGCTACGGGGGCTACGCCTCCATCGGGCGTCAGCGCGGTGCGTACGTCCATCTCGTGCGGGGCAAGCTGCGGGTCGAGGACCGTGCTTACACGGGCAGATTGATCGCCCACGAATTCGGTCATGTGGTTGGCCTCGACCATGCCCGCCCGGGTGGCTGCAAGCTGATGGAGGCGGGCTGGCCCACGGATTGTCGCGAGCCCGCACAACAGGGGTTGTACAACTGTCGATGGCTGGCCAAGGACGACATAAGAGGCGCGGTCAAACTGTATGGGGGCCGGGTCCGCCTGTCGAAACTCTTCTGCCCGCAGGAGCAGAAGCCCCCGCAGTTGCAGGATGTCCGGTTCAGTGGCGGCGACACCGTCGACTCGCCGCTCACGGTGAGCTGGACCGCGCCCAAAGGGGTCCGGACCGGATCGCAGGTGGAGATCGGGGTCTACGAGGCCAGCGTTTGCCACGGAGGAACCAGCGACAACCGCTACGGGGGCGCCGTTGTCCCGGTCGGGGCCCAGCGCTGGGTCGACGATTCATATGTGGCGCAGGAGAACGGGACGTACTGCTACGAGGTCCGGATCGTCAACCGCTGGGGTCTCGGTGCCTCGCCGATCCGCCAGCAGGTGACGCGAGCAGCGGTCCCGCCCGCACCCCCGGTCATCGGCGGCATCGTCGAGTATCCGGACGACTACTACGACTACAGCGTCGAGGTGACCCTACCTGGCAATGCGAGCCTGCACGTGGACGCGGCGCAACAGTGCACGACCTCCTACGACCCGTCACGCTGGTCGATGGCCGAGCCGCTACAGGATGGTCGCTGGGGACTGTACGACGTGCCGATCGGTCCGGCCTGTTTGACCTTCTACGCAGTGGACGGGGACGGGCTCGCGAGCGCGCCGGTGACGCGGCAAGTGGTGCACTCGCCACGTCCGTAAAGCTGGCCACCGGCTTGGCTAGGGTTGGGGTCTGTGACGACAACCACGGACCCGCAGGTGAAGCGCAAGAAGCCACTGTGGCGACGACTGCTGAAGTGGCTGCTGATCTTGCTCCTGGTGCTCGTCGTACTGGCGGTGGCGGCCGGGATCTACTTGTGGACCCAGATCCCGACGGACAGTCTCGACCCGATCAAGCCGGGAACTCTGAGCATCGCCGAGCCCGCGTCGGCGAGCGCGGGCAACTACGACGTCGAACTCACCGACAACGCGTTGCGCATCACGCAGAACGGCCGGATCGCCTGGCAGACCCAACCGGGCGTAGCGTTCCTGTCCGCGGGGCAGGGCACCGTGGACTTCGAGGAGCACCTCGGGTACTTCTGGGCCGACGTGCAGCGGTCGGCGACCATGCCGAATCAGACTGTCGACTCCCTGGAGCAGAAAGGGCCGTTGGTCAGGATCCGGGGCACGCTCAGCGGGGAGGGCGCGAGTGTGGACTACACGATGACTCTGCTGTCCATACCGAAGTCCGCGCGCGTGCGGGCCCTGCAGATGAACGTCGAGGCCTCCGGTGCGGACAGCGTCGTGCTCACCGCGGGAATCGCCAACGGGGAGAAGCTCTATGGCCTCGGTGAGCAGTACCGGCCGCTGGATCTGTCCGGGTCGATCACCCCGATTCTGCCGCGGGAACAGGGTGTGGGCCGCGGGGAGCAGCCTTTGACATACCTCGCGGATGTCACGCAGAAGGCCGGCGGGAACCTCACCACCACGTATGCCGCCTGGCCGTCCTATCTGACCAGCGAGAACAAGGCCTTCACGTTCTCCGACACTGAGGCCAGTGGTGCGTTCACGATCGCGGACTTCTCACGCAACGGGCAGGCGAGTCTTGAGGCCTGGGCGCCGACGATCTCTGCCGAAGCCTTCGTGGCCGAGGACCTGGCAGGTGTGATGGCCAAGCGTGAGACCGGCAGAACCCGACCGCCGCTGGCCGACTGGGCCCAGCGTGGCGCCATCCTCGGATTGCAGGGCGGGACCGACAAGGTGCGCACCGTCGTCAAGGAGATGCAGGACGCGGGCACGGAGATCTCGGGGGTGTGGCTGCAGGACTGGACCGGCAAGCGGGTGACGAGTTTCGGCGACCGGCTGTGGTGGACCTGGCAGTTGGACCGGCAGCGGTACCCGGGATGGAAGAAGCTGGTGCGCGACCTCAACGAGGACGGCATCCAGGTGACCACCTACATCAACCCCTGGCTGGTGGATCCCGCGCCGAAGGGCGATACGTCGATCCGAAACCTCTACGACGAAGCGGTCGAGAAGGGCTACACGGTCCAGACCCAGTCGGGACAGCCGTACTTGATGGATCAGAACGGTTTCGATGCGGTGCTCGTGGACTTCCACCAATCCCGATGCCGTCGATTGGTACGCCGACGTGATCGCGCAGGACGTGCTGGGCGCTGGCGCGGTGGGGTTCATGGCCGACTTCGGGGAGGCGCTTCCCTTCGATGCGAAGCTCTTCGACGGGGACCCTTTGCTGGTGCACAATCAGTACCCGCAGTTGTGGGCCTCGGTGGTCCGTGAGGGCTGCGACCGAGCTGGACAGCCGGACTGCATGGCGTTCATGCGGTCGGCCTTCCTCGGCTCGGCCGAGCAGGTCCCGATGATGTGGGCCGGCGACCAGATGGTCAACTACGCCGATCAGGACGGGATGGCCAGTGCCGTCTACGGAATGCTGTCCGGCGGTCTCTCGGGCTCGCCACTGTGGCACAGCGAAATCGGCGGGTACACGAGCATCAACGCCGTGGTCAAGAACTACGTGCGGCCACCGGAACTCAACCAGCGGTGGGCGCAGATGCAGGCGTTCGGGGTCATGATGCGCACGCACGAAGGCAACCGCCCTGCCCAGAACCAGCAGGTGTACGACACCCCTGAGACCCGGGCCGCGTTCGCGGAGGCGTCGAAGATCTACGCCGCGTTGTACCCGTACCGCAAGACGGTGATCGACGAGGCGGTGGCCACCGGTGTCCCGGCGATGCGCCCGACCTGGATGGTGTTCCCCGGCACGGACGCTGACCTGCAGTTCTTCCTCGGTGACCACCTGCTGATGGCGCCGGTGCTGGCAGAAGGGGCGACGTCGGTCGAGGTGTCGTTCCCGCCGGGTACGTGGGTACACGCGCTGACCGGCCAGACGTTCCAGGGCGACCAGACGCTCACGGTTCCAGCGCCGTTGGACACCCCCGCGGCGTTCGTGTTGCAGGGCGACCCGGTCGGCGAGCAGATCGTTGAGGAGCTGGCCGCCAGGTAGCGAGGTCAGGTCCCCACCCGGCTCAATACCCTGGTCACATGCCCGAGGTCCGACCTGCGACGACCGCCGACGTGGACGCGATCGCGCGCCTGGCCGCGCGTACCTTCGCCCTGGCCTGTCCCGACCACACCCCGTCGGAAGCCATCGCAGCCCACATCGCGACCGAACTCACAGCCGACCGATTCCGGCAGCACATGGCGAGGGCCCAGTTCCTGGTCGTCGACGGGCCGCCGGGGGAAGTCAGTGGTTACGTGATGTTGACCCGGGACCCGCCGCCGATCGACACGGCGTGGGCCGACCCGCTGGAACTGCGGCGGATCTACGTCGACGAGGCCGAGCACGGCAAAGGCACCGCATCGGCGTTGATGCAGGCAAGTGTGGCGGTGGCCGAACGTGACGGTCATGACTGGCTGTGGCTGGGCACGAACGAGCAGAACCAGCGCGCCATCCGCTTCTACGAGAAATTCGGGTTCACGATCGTCGGCCAGCGGACGTTTTTCGTGGCCGACTCCGAGGAGTCCGACCACGTCATGGCGCGGAGTGTGAGCCCCACATAGCGTAGGGGTATGACTGACCACGATCTAGTTGTCTTCGGTGCGACCGGCTTCACCGGCAAACTTGTTGCCCGCTACCTTGCCAACCGCGGCGGCCCGGAGCGGATCGCGCTGGCCGGGCGCTCCCTGTCCAAACTCGAGGCCGTCCGCGACGAACTGGGCGTCGACTGGCCGCTGATCACCGCCGACTCCTCCGATCCGGCGGCGCTGCAGGCGATGGCCGAGTCGACCAAGGCCCTGGTCACGACGGTCGGGCCCTACTGGAAATACGGGCTGCCGCTGGTGCAGGCGTGTGCGCAAGCGGGCACCAACTACGCCGACCTCGCCGGGGAGGTCCTGTTCATGCGAGAGAGCATTGAGCGTTTCGACGAGGTGGCCAAGGTGTCCGGTGCCAGGATCGTGCACGCCAGCGGGTTCGATTCGATCCCGTCGGACCTGGGTGTATACGTGCTGCACGAGGCCGCCGGCGGCGAACTCGGCGAGACGATCATGGCTGTCAGATGGGCCAGCGGCGGCTTCAGCGGAGGCACCATTGCCAGTGGTATCGGCCAGATGGAAGCGGCCAAGCAGGACCCGGAATTGCGCCGCATCATGGGTGATCCCTACGCCTTGACTCCTGGCGAGTCCGGTCCCGATGAGGGTGACCAGATGTGGATCCGCTACGAGCCGGTGCTGGACTCGTGGACCGGCCCGTTCCTGATGGCCGGGATCAATACCCGGGTTGTGCGCCGTTCGAACATGCTGCAGGGCTACGACTACGGACGCGACTTCACCTACAAGGAGGTCATCGCAGCGGGTGCGGGTCTGCGAGGGCGTGTGCGCGCTGCCGCGCTGGCCGCGGGAACCACCGGTGGCGCAGTCGCACTGTCCATCGGACCGACCCGTGCGATCGCTTCGCGCTTCCTGCCCGAGCCGGGTGAGGGGCCCAGCGAAGAGTCCCAGGAAAAGGGCGGCTTCCGCATCGAATTCCGCAGCACGCTGGCCGACGGTCGGGTGTTCGGTGCCGAGGTGATCGCGAAGGGCGACCCGGGTTACGCCGCGACCTCGCGGATGCTCGGAGAGTCGGGGCTGTGCCTGGCGACGACCGAGGGTCCCGGTGGGGTGCTCACGCCGGCCAGCGCGATGGGCGACGCACTGGTGGAGCGTCTGCGTGAGGCGGGTATGACCATTCGCGCATGGCAGGTCCGCTAGAACCTGCATGCTTTCCGACGACGCTTGGGGTCAGTGAGCGATCGTTTCCGGGGGCTGCGCGGTCAGCACCCCCGACCGGCCGCGCGCAAGCCATGCACCCACCGCGATGCCTGCGAGATCGGCCGCGAAATCCCACCAATCGCCGCCGCGCTGGGCGAGGAAGAAATGCTGGGTGAGTTCACTGGCCGCAGCCTGCACGACCATCAGCGAAATCACCCATTTCGGCTGGACGCCGGCACGTATGACCAACCAGGTGACCAGCGCGAACAGCCCGAAGTGCACGACCTTGTCCAACGGCAAACCCGTTTGGATGCCCGGTGCCCGGGGGACGTACAGCGCCCAGAACTGGACGAGCAACGCCAGCCCTGCTGCGATGCGGACGGCCACGAGTCGATGCACCGTTTCAGCGTAGGTTAGGACGTATGGCTCAACCGAAGACCCGGCCCACCGATGCCGATGTCGCGGAGTTCCTGGCCGCGGTGCCGAGCGCACGACGCCGAGAGGACGCCGAACACCTCGCGGCGATCATGACCGAACTCACCGGAACGCAGCCGGTCATGTGGGGGCCGAGCATCGTGGGCTTCGGCCAGCGGGAGTACACGAATACGACCGGCACGCAGGAGTGGTTCAAGACGGGCTTCTCCCGCGCAAGACCAGCCTGGTGCTCTACTCCATGGTGGGCTTCGACCCGGCGCTCGAGAAACTGGGGCCCGCACACCACGGGCAAGGGTTGCCTGCACATCAAGGATCTGCGCGCGGTCGACGAGGCCGCTCTGCGCGAGATCATCACGGCCTCACTGGAGGAGGAATCATGAAGGTGGACGTCGAGCAACGCGGACATGTGCTGCTGATCGGGATCAACCGACCGGAGAAGCGCAACGCTTTCGACCTCGAACTCATCGACCAGTTCGGCGCCGCCTACGAGCGCCTCGGTACCGATCCGGAGCTGCGGGTCGGCGTGGTGCACGCGGTCGGTGACCATTTCAGTGCCGGTCTGGATCTGGCAGAAGTCGGGGCGAAGGTCGCCGAGGTCGGACCGGGGGCGCTGGCCGGTGAGTACCAGTTCGACCCCTTCGGGATGTGGGCGCAGCCGGTGCCCAAACCCGTGGTCGTGGCCATGCAGGGGATCGCGTACACGCTGAGCATCGAGTTGGCGCTGGCCAGCGACATCGTGGTCGCCGCTGACGATGTGCGCTTCCGGCAGCTGGAGATCGGCCGCGGCATCCTGCCGTTCGGTCGGTACGACGCTGCGGGCCACCGCGCAACTCGGCTGGGGCAACGCGATGCGCTTCCTGCTGACCGCCGACGAGTTCGGAGCCGAGGATGCCTACCGCATCGGGCTGGTGCAAGAGGTGGTCCCGGCGGGGCAGCAGCTCGAGCGGGCCCTGCAGATCGCGCAGACCATCGCCGAGCAGGCGCCGCGGGGTGTTCAGGAGACGTTGGCCAATGCCCGCATCGCACGCGACTTCGGTGAGCAGGCCGCGCGTGAACACCTCAAGGAGGTGCTTGGCCAGATCATGGTGTCTGAGGACGCCGCCGAGGGGGTGCGGAGCTTCCTGGAGCGCCGGCCCGCGAAGTTCACCGGCAAGTAGCACGTCACCGCAGCCGGCGACGCCCCCACCGATCGGCCGCGTAGCTCATCGCCTCGTCCACGCCGAGCTGGCGGGTCGAGTTGCCCACGCGGACCCACATCTGGACCGCCTGCCCCTTGGCCGGAGTCAGAAACACTGGACGCTTGGCGGGCAGTACGCGGACGTGGCAGATGGTCCGTTCGTCGAGCAATGGGAACGCCACCTCGACATCTGCGGCGGCCGTCGCCCCGAGGGTTCTGCTGAGGTGGTCGCGCAGCCACAGTTCGTACCGGTCGTAGTCGGGCTCCTTCATGAACTTCAGGTCGTCGTCGAGCCCACGCGGGTTGCCGTCGTCCTCAACCCCGATCAGCAGGTCGCCACCGCCGGAGTTGGTCAGGGCCGCCACCGTCTTGGACACGACGAGCTCGATCTTGTCGTCGCGCTGCCCGGTGTGAAGGTTGCAGCGGGCGGTGGACTTGAACTCCAGTGCCCGGCTCTCCCCGGCCGCCACGAGTTCGGCCGCGGATGGTTGTGGCCGGCGCGTGAAGTACCCCAGGATCGACATCACGATCACAGTGCTGACCACCGATGCCACCAGTGCGCCGGGCCAATGTTCGCGGGCGTACCCACCGCGGATGATCGCCAGCACCATGATGCCGAGCTCGGAACCGACAATGCCGGACAGCACCGCCTCCGCCCATCCGAGGCGGACCCTTCGGCCCATGAGTTGACGCATGAGAAGTCCGAGGCCGGCACCAAAAACGAGTGCTATGAGGATCGCGACGCTGAGGTTCATGGCACGACCAACGTATCGTGGCGCCATGACCACATCACGACGGATCACCCTGGCCAGCCGCCCGACCGGTCAGGTGCAGACCACCGACTTCGGCTCCGATGAGGTGGAGGTCCCACCCTTGCAGGACGGTGAGTTCCTCCTGGCCGTCGAGTACCTGTCGATCGACCCGACCATCAGGGGCTGGATGTCGTACGACACCTATCTGCCGAAGATCGTGAAGGGCGACGTGATCCGCAGCGCCGGTGCCGGCGAGGTCGTGGAGTCCCGCAATGACCGATTCCCGGTGGGCAGTCGAGTCTTCGGAATGCCCGGGTGGCAGACCCACGCTGTGCAAACCGGCGGGGTGGCCATTCCGGACGGTGTCACGTACGAACAGGCGCTGAGCGTGTTCGGCATCACCGGTCTGACCGCGTACGTCGGTCTTGAGGACATCGGCAAGCCCAAGCCGGGCGAGACGGTTGTGGTGTCCGGGGCGGCGGGTGGAGTCGGTTCCATCGCTGGTCAGATCGCCAAGATCATGGGCGCCCGGGTGATCGGTATCGCGGGCTCGCCGGAGAAGTGCCGTTGGGTCGTGGAGGAGTTGGGTTTCGACGACTGCATCGACTACCGCGCCGAGGACGTCGGGGCCGGTCTGAGCCGGACCTGCCCGGACGGCATCGATGTGTACTTCGACAACGTCGGTGGGGAAACCCTCAACCAGGTCCTCTCGCGGATCAACGACCATGCCCGCATCGCTTTGTGCGGGGCGATTTCGCAGTACGACTCGGGCACGCCGGCGCCTGGACCCGCCAACCTGATCAACGCCATCCCGCGTCGGGCGTTGCTCAAGGGGTTCATCATCCTTGACCACATGGACCGGGCTGCAGAAGCCTCCCAGGCAATGGGGAAGTGGATGGCCGAGGGGCGACTGCAGGTGCGCACACGTGCGCGAGGGTCTGGATTCCGCCCCGAGTGCGCTGAAGGATCTGTTCAGCGGCGCCAACATCGGCAAGACGCTGGTGCGGGTGTAGCTTCGGTCGGCCGGGGTGAGTCTAGGTCGCTTCGTGTAGGCCGGGCAGTGGATGCTCGCGCTCCAAGGCGGTGCCCTCGATGTCCACGTTGGGGAGCAGTCGGTCGAGCCAACCGGGAAGCCACCACGCCGCATTGCCCGCGACGTGCATCACGGCCGGCATCAGCACGAGCCGCACGACGAACGCGTCTATGAGCACTCCGATCGCCAGACCGAAGCCGATGGGACGCACCAGAACCAAGTGGGAGAACGCGAAGCCGGCGAACACGGAGGTCATGATGACTGCCGCGGCGATGACCACCTTCCGCCCGCCCCGCACACCAGCTGCCACCGCGAGCCGGGCAGGAGCACCGTGCGCGTGCGCCTCCCGCATCCCCGAGCCGATGAACAGT
Source organism: Micrococcales bacterium (assembly GCA_016719135.1). GTDB lineage: Bacteria > Actinomycetota > Actinomycetes > S36-B12 > UBA10799 > JADKAV01. Next base: position 16,442 of record JADKAV010000034.1, read on the forward strand.
TGGTAGTCCATCGCAAGCCCGAACAAAACTCCGAGCACGATGATCGGCACGAAGTTCAACACGGGCCTCGGTTGATGGACACCGAACATCGTATCCAGCCATCCCCACTGGAAGACGGCCACCACCGCACCCATCGCGGCGAGGAACGACAGGATGAAGCCCGCGCCGGCGATCAATGGCACCAGCAGCGAGCGGAACACGATTGTCAACAGGATCAGCGTGAGGCCCACCACCACCGCGAGGTACACAGGCAAGGCGTCGGACAGTTTGCTGGAGATGTCGATGTTCCCCGTGGCTTGTCCGGCGACGTCGAACTGGACAGCGCCGGGTAGCGGTGACATCGCGCGCAGATCGTTGACCAGCTGTTCGGTCGACTCGCTGGCCGGGCCGTCGCGCGGGATGACCTGGAACACGAAGTAGTACCGGCTGTCGTTCACCGCGATGGGCGCTGCCGCTACGACATCGTCCTGCGCCATCAATAGTTCGGCGATGTCGGCCTGGAACATCAGGGCATCGTCTTCCGGCACGGGTTGCGGCGTGCGGGCGACCACCACCAGCGGCCCGTTCTGGCCGGCACCGAACTCCTCGGCCACGGTCGCGTAGGTCCGGTACGCGGTGGAGTCCTGGGGCTGCGCGGACCCGTCGGGAAGTCCCAAGCGCATCGACGCCGCGGGAATCGCCAGGATCAGCAGCGCTGCCACGGGGATCACGATCGACAAGACCGCTTGCCAGGCCGGCATTGGACGGACCGGCTTCTCCCCGGCGTTCCTCAGCACCGATCGACGTGCGCGCCTTGCGGCCGAAGACCCGTGGTCGATCAAACTCAACAGGGCGGGGATCATGGTGATGGCTACGACTACGGCAACCGCCACGCATACAGCCCCGACGCTGCCCATCACACCGAGGAAAGGGATGCCGGTCAGGTTCAGGGCGAGCAACGCGACGATCACGGTGGAGCCTGCGAACACCACAGCGTTGCCTGCGGTCCCGTTGGCCAGTCCGATCGACTCGTGCAGGTCCATGCCGACGTGGTACTGGCGACGGTGCCGGTTGATGATGAACAGTGCGTAGTCGATGCCCACGGCCAAACCGAGCATCACGCCGAGCGCGGGGGTCACCGACGTCATGTCAACCAGCCCGGAGAACGCCATGGATCCGGCCACTCCGATTCCCACACCGATCAGCGAGGAGATCAACGGCAGAATCGTGGCCAGCAGCGACGTGAGCGTGATCAGCAGGACGGCGGCAGCGACCATCAACCCGGCCACCTCTCCCGGCCCGATCAGCCCGGAGACATCGGAGGCCAACTCGACCGAGTAGTCGACCGTGACGCCATCGATATCTATCTGTTCGAGGGCTCGCGCAACGTCGTTCTTCACCTCTTGCGGAAGATCGGTCATGCTCTGGTCGAACAGGATGGTCGCCAGCCCGGTGGCTCGGTCCTCCGAGATCGAGGTGATGCCTGGGTGCTCCGAGCAGCTGGGTGCCAGGCGTTTCCTGTTTGCCCTGGTGATGCTCTGCTTGCCCTGGTCGAGGGTCTTCTGTTGCGCCTGGAGTGCAGCGGCCGTCTGATCGAGCTGCGCCTGACGGTCTGCGAACGCATCGGGGTCGTCGGCGCGGGA
>JADKAV010000035.1 GCA_016719135.1 Micrococcales bacterium
GACCTCGGTTGTCGACGAGTGAGCAACGTCATGAGCGTCTCCGGCACCCCAGGGGACGCATCACGCCCGTATCTCAGCCGGGGATTCTGACGATAGGTGAGCGCGCCTCGGCTGCCGCAAAGCGATAGGTGCAGACCGTTATTCGGAGAAGGGCGCGAGACTGCTCACTCCGGCGACGACGAGGGCGTCTACTACGCGCTGCCACTCGGGGAGCAGGCCGGCGTCGTCCGCCTGGGTACGAGTTCTGATCAGCCACGGGGACAGAAGGAAGGTGCTGTTCGCTATTGGGTTGGGGTCCGGGAGCAACAACGCCTCAATCCAGGGCAGCCCGATTCGAACCCGGTCGTCGAGTGCAACGAGCCGAGGAAGCTGACGAGGTGATCGACGCATTCCGGCAGACCGGTTGCGGCAGGAAGCCACCGTTCGACGCGCCAACACCAACGGGTCCCACCACACGATCGGGTCGTTACGCAGCTCGGCGTACAGGTATCCGACTTCAATAGCGGCGTTCGGCACGAGCGAAGCCAGCGTGTCGTCCTGCGCCACCCGCCGTCGAACGGCCTGTGACCCGACTCATGCAAGGCGATGACGTGGGGAACTACTCTCCGGCCATAGCCGGCTCGCCGTCGCAGCGATCTGGGTGCTCCTCTGCCGCGGCCGACAGAGACCGAGGAAGCTCCCGAGCAGCCGGGTGCCTTGGGCGAATGCAGTGATGTGCTTGAAGACCGGGGCATCGTCACCCATGGCAGCAATGGTCAGGAGCGCACGAGCCGCTACTAATGCGTGAGAACCGCGACCGTCCGGCGTCCTCCTCCATACGAGAAGGAGTGCAGCGAGGACGACCACGTCGAGCAGCTTTCGTTTCCGCACCGAGAGCAGGCTCCGGCCATCGACGCTGGCGCAAATGCCCGAATCGCTGGGTCAAGGCGCAGAGGATTGATCTTGTGGTCAGCAGTATCGGCGAGCGTTTGCTCCACGGGATCCGCGAGATGGCCAAGTGTGACGCTGGGACTTGTCATTCCAATCGCCGAGTACGCTGTCGCGCATCGACTCGATCGCAATGTCGAGAGCGATTTGATGATGGCACTGACCCTGCTCGACGCACGGCACGCGCCAGACGATCGAGGCCCCGGCCAGATGCAATCGAACCTCGTGCGGCAGCATTGGCAAAGAGAGCGCCGCCCCCGATGGCACGATCGAAGGTCGTCGATCCATCGGTGCCATCGACTTCTACACGCACTGCCTCGGCATGCGGAAGCAGTAGCAACGGTAGGACGCGTGCGGCACTCCGGTTTGCGCCCTGCTCGAAGTAGGATTCCTCGAATTCAAGTTGCTGTGGCGATCCTTCAGCGACCTGAAGCACCGTGTCCGCAGCGAACCCCAAGAGCTCGTTTGGCACCTCCACGCTGCGCAATAGTCTCGCCTCCAGCGCCCTCGCGGAGACAGCCGCGGGTACATCCCACGGATCGCTGACCCCGATCGCGGGCGGACACTCAAGCAGCTCGCGCGCTGTCATGAGATCGACCGCAAGGTCTTTGGCGTCAAACCGATCCGGCTGCCCACGCATAGGCTCGATGCAGTAGCGGCCCGTGAGCCGCATAGACGCTTAAGAGCGCTCCAACTCCCTCAGTGTCCGGCCCTGATCGCCTCCATGAATCTCAGCGGGCGGCTCGCTCTCAATTCGCAGCCCATTGTCAGTCCGCTCTGCCCGATACGTGTCGCGATCCAAAACACTGGCCCACGCCCGTATCGGCAACAGCTGCTGCTCAATGTCGGCGCCGGTGAGGAGCGCCAATGCCTGAACCTCGTCCTCAGCCGCGGCTCGATCTGGCGACGAGCAGTCGCAACTCAAATTCTCACCCACGCCCTGTAGCTCAGCAGCCCGTTCATCGTCCGAGTTCAAAACGAGAAACCCCGCTGCCTCGCGAAGCGACCAAGACCGCCGCTCGAATGCAACGATCCTCTCGGATGATGCAGCGAGCATGCTGTTCTCTCGCCAGCAACGCGGTCGAACTCTCTGAACCACGCAACGGCCTCGACCAGGTACGGATCGAGCAGGCGGTCCGCCTTCTCGATGTGGCGCACAAGCAATCCAACTACTAACCCGAGCATCGCCAGGTTCTCGCAACCGTCAAGCAGGATCGGCACGATGTCTGCGAGTGGAATGTCGGCCCTGATGATCTGATCGCATCGCTGCTCTAGGGCTTGCAAGGCACTCATACACGGGTATGGCCCGACGCCCGTTCCGCGGTACCAGCGCCATACATTCCAGTCGCCGACGTAGCTGCGCTGCGTGCCACTGACGCGCAGCTCGGTGCGGTATGCGTCGAGGTTGGGGTCTTTGCCGACTCGACCGGATGGATCGAGGTCCGTCAGCGTGCGAGCACGTACCAAGGCAGCGTGGTTGTGCATGCGATTCAGGACGACAACACCGTTGCTCAAGTCGGTTCGGAACAACGCCAAGAAGGGCCCGCGATACGCCGCAGAGAGCGGTGCAACGCCGAGACGCGGTCGACGCCGGATGCCATCCTCACGGGACAAGGAGCCGGCCGTCTCCTCATCGAGGTAGTAGGCCTCCGTCAGCTCGGCAAGAAAACCGCGGCGGTACCTGCAAGCGCAGTCCTGCGAAAGGTTTTCCACCGCTGGCGCCAGCCGCGATGGAGCGGCCTGCGCCAACCGGCGAAGGATGGTCTCGCCATCGGAGCTGAGATCCGGCCCCAAGGTCGCGAGCAACTCGACAACAATCTCATCTGTGATTTCTCGCGGAATCTCAGTTCGCTCACGCCGGCGGCGGCCGTAGCCGATCCCTGTGAACAGTGAGCCGTACGTCTCATTCAACTCTCGACTGTCTTCGACCTCTTCGGGCGTTCGATCCGCTCGTGCCTTCGCTGCAGTCGCACGCTGTTCGCCAAGACCAACGTCCGCAGCATCACATGCCGCGACAAGACGGTCGCAAAGGCGTTTTCGAAGTGGATCACCGGCCGGTGTTCCAGCAACGACGAGTGCCCTCAGCCAGCCGAGGAGCACGTCCTTGATATGTTCACTGACCACCACGGCGTCTCGTCATCAAGCAGGAGACCAATCAGCGGTCCGACGGCGAGGATGCGAACGAGTCCCGATTTGTCGCAGCCGTTGAGAGACAATGCGGCAGAGCCGCTTCAGGCTCCTCGCCCTCCCCGCCGCACAGCTCTGCCCACGCATCGGCTAGTACCGGCCCCGGGTCGCCCATAGTCAGCAATGCCCCTCACCGGGCACGTCTCGCCATCTTTCGCCGTGCCCGGCCTGGGCGAGCGCGCCGAAGGCCGACTGAAACCGGGTGAACCTGCCTACTAGTGGATCTGAGACGGTGGCTGGTGCTCCAAGCGGCTCCTGACACGCGAGGCGCGCCGCCCGAGCGCCCAGGCACGCCCGCGCCCTCAAGTTTGGCGCCAAGATCGCCGCTGAGCAGCAGACGCGCGACTGCGTACCGGCGGACCCCATCGTGGGCGAATTCGGGGCGGGACTTGGAAGGGGTCATCCACTGCCCTCCGCAACAGCCCGTCGTGCCGGAGTCCCTCAAGCGCAGTTGGATCGATCGCTTCGACTACACCGAGCGGATCACCACCCAACAGGTGGAGGTCCGCGAGTCGCAGCATCGCGGTACTGCGAGCTCCCGGCGTGCCGCGGTCCGATTGTTCGTTTCGGCGAACCAGACCTTCCCACACTTGCCTCATCGCATCGGCGTCGCTCAGAGGAATTCCTGAGATGCCGCTGCGAACCAGCAGGTCAATGACCACGGGCCGCCGCAGCAGCGCGCGCGAGTGCGTTCGCCGCAAGGTTGATAGTCCGTCGAACCCGGCGACAACTTCGTCGACCTGCGAGTCGGTCAGCTCGGCGACCAAGACATCGACGACATCGACGCCAAACCGAGCGGCGGAGCGCATCACGGACGACTTCCTCTGGTCGGTTGCGCTCACGGCGACGATGCCGACGTCCGCGTCGTGTGCCGCGTCGATGAGGTAGCGGAGGTGTTCGCCTCTGCCCTCGGCCACCGCGTCGGCACCGTCGATCACGAGCAGTCGTCGTGGCGCGCTCGATTCTGTGAGTAGAGCTGCAAGCGGGGATCCAAGCATGTTCGCGAACTCGAGAGCGTTGTTCCGGGTAGGTGACGTAGGTTGATGCAGATGACCTGTGCGGCATCGAGGTCCGCGGCAGCAGAAGCCCCAGTGGAGCCGAGGACAAAGGCGCTCTTGCCGACCCCGAGTCGCCATGCGCGACCACCGCGGTGCCAGTCTGGCCAGGGAGAGCAACCCGGCTGCGATTTCGCCGCGATCGATATGCAGGCTGTGTGTGCCGTCGCTCGACGTGATGGTGTCGCTTGTCGACGAGCGCGCTTGCTTGTTGAGGTGGTCGAGCGCCTTCCAACCCTGCTCATGACGGCGGACGTTCGTGTCGAGCGCCACGTGAGCGTCGCGCCGGAGCAGAGCGAGATCGATGGTGGCGGCTCTCGGCGCGTAATCGGCCGCCAGAGCGACAAGTCGGTCTCGTAGCCGCGCCGCGCCTTCGAGGTCGCGACCTCGCGCTACTGCTACGAGGGAGTTCAGGCTGTTCGCCCAATCCGTCTCATCCGGCGATTCGAGTCTTGGCATGAGGACGGTGAGTCGCTAGTGAAGGCTCAGTTTCGTCGTTGCGCGAGGCGCTCACGACAAGATCGTCGACCGCATGCCCAGGCGCCTGCTGGAATGCGACACTGATAGCGCGGCGCCCATCCCCAAGTTCGCCAGCAGCATCACCGAGGAGGAGGCGTTAGGTAGCCTGCCGCGACCTTCCGCTCGAAGGTGACCCCCACCGCCGCCTGTGGAGTACGGGCTAACGCCCGGCGGTGGCGACTCGTCGATTGCTTGTGGCAAGTCGCTGGAGACGCTCGTCTGGTAGCTCGGGTTCCGTCATCGCCTCACCCTTCGTCGGCCTACCTCACCATCGTGTCTCATTGTGGTTGCTTGCCTGTCCTCGTCCCTCCCGGATACGCACGCCAGCGGGTTCGCTTAGCGGTATCGGGATGCTTGGAGTCTCCCGACAGTCCAACCTGGCGACAGTAGGGACCGATGAAACGCCACCGTGCGTCCCACAGCGACGGAGATCAGTTCCCAGGGTTCGCGCCCCGACTGGCGAGCGGAGCGCGCGCCCCGCTGAGCGGAATGCATCCACTGATGCCAGTATTCCTGATCGATCACTTGCCGCACGACTGATGGCGGAATCCGCACTGTTATGAACATGCAGTTCCGGCGCCAGGTTGGGAAATGCACTCGGTATCAGCCCATACTGTGCACCTGATATTGGCCCGCTGGCCGGTACTGGGAGTCGCCGGTTCAGAGTCCCGTTTCAACCGTGAAATTGTTCTGACGCTGGCACTGTCTCCGCTCCAGAGGCGCGCCCTTTCCGGCGTGAGTACGCCAGCATCGTCCTGAGCACGGAATCACGCGGTTTCGCCCGCCCATAGGGCCGAACTACCCTCGCAGTCAGCGGTTTCGGGAGGACTACGACCGGCATGCCGGTGCAACAGCAACCGGATGAAGTGCGTTCGAGCCCTCTCCAGCGATGGGCGTCGAAGACGGAGCGGCACATCGACTCCGCAGTACAGGGCAGGAGAGCCGTCGTGATCACTGGTGAGTTGAAGTCGAAGATCGACGCGGTCTGGAACGACTTCTGGTCGGGCGGCATCTCCAACCCCCTGGAGGTGATGGAGCAGCTCACCTACCTGCTGTTCATCAAGGGCCTCGACGAGCGCCAGACGCTGGCTGAAAACAAGGCCAACCGCACCGGCGAGCCCATCGAGTCGCCGATCTTCCCCGGCGGCGGATACTCGCCCGACGACCTGACCCTGGCCGCCCTATACCAGGACCTCCGCTGGAGCCACTTCAAGAACCTCGGCGACCCCAAAGAAATGTACGAAGTCGTCGACAAGTACGTCTTCCCGTTCCTCCACGAACGGGCAAAGAACAGCTCCCACGCCCAACACATGGCCGGCGCCCGGCTCACCATCCCCACCCCGGCGCTCCTCAAGAAGGCCGTCGATGGGCTCGATGCGATCCCGATGGGCGACCAGGACACCAAGGGCGACGTGTACGAGTACATGCTGTCCAAGATCGCCACGTCCGGGCAGAACGGCCAGTTCCGCACGCCCCGCCACATCATCGAGCTGATGGTCGAGATGACCGACCCCCAACCGGGCGACACCATCTGCGACCCGGCGAGTGGCACCTGCGGGTTCCTCGTCGCCGCCGCCGAACACGTCCGCACCGAGCACCCGGGCACGCTCACCGACCCGAAGCCGTCAAAGCACTTCCACGACGAGATGTTCAACGGCTTCGACTTCGACAACACCATGCTGCGCATCGGGAGCATGAACATGCTGCTGCACGGCGTCCAGAGCCCCAACATCACGTACCAGGACTCCCTGGCCGAGGAACACGCCGGCGACAGCGAGGCCTACACCCTCATCCTGGCCAACCCGCCGTTCGCCGGGTCACTCGACTACGAGAGCACCGCCAAAGACCTCCTGCAGGTCGTGAAGACCAAGAAGACCGAGCTGCTGTTTCTGGCCCTGTTCATCCGCCTGCTCAAGCCCGGCGGCCGGGCGGCGGTGATCGTGCCCGACGGCGTGCTGTTCGGCAGCAGCAACGCGCACAAAGAACTGCGCCGCATGCTCGTGGAGGACCAGAAACTCGACGGCATCGTGTCGCTGCCCTCCGGCGTGTTCAAACCCTACGCCGGGGTTTCAACCGCCATCTTGTTATTCACCAAAACCAACTCGGGCGGAACCGACCACGTCTGGTTCTACGACTCACCGCCGACGGCCGCACCCTGGACGACAAACGCAACCCCCTCCTGCCGGCAGGCAAACTCGGACCCTGCCCCGAAGAACCCCTGACGGCCGAGGAGCACGCCAAGAACAACCTGCCCGACATCGCCGCCCGCTGGGCAGGCCGCGACACCACCGAACGGGACCGGGCCCGCACCGACCAGTCGTTCTGCGTCCCAAGGCGGACATCGCCGCCAACGACTACGACCTCTCCATCAACCGCTACAACCAGATCGTCCACGACGAGATCGAACACTCGCCCCCGCCAAGATCCTCGCCGAACTCGCCGAACTTGAAACCCAGATCGAGCAGGGGGTCGACGACCTCGGACATGCTGTGAGTCGATCCCAGGTCTAGTGGAGGTCGCACAGCAGACGACCTTCCCAACGGTTCCACTGGCAGTCCATCCTAAGTTCCACTACTTCGAGGGGGCGGCCACCTCCCCATCTACTCCGTAACTAAGCACGATGGCTTCGTTCCCAGCCTCGAGTACTTCAAGAAGCAAGTTTTCAGTCGCGACACTTCAACTACCGATTGGTCCAAGCCGGAACGGGCACGCAACGATCCATCTCGATGAGGGTTCCATCGGTATCGCTCGGAAGACTGGCCTCATCAGCCCCATGTACAGCGGTGTTTTCGACTCAGGCCAACGTGGATGCTCGATTATTTGCTCAGAGTTCCTGAAAGCCCGGTCGCGCTGTCGAACTACGCGGGCCTGGGCACAGGGCGGGCACCGTCGCAAAGCAGTCTCTTACAAGGCGTTGTATGCGATCGCGTCCGCTGCCGCCGCTTGACGAGCAGCGGCGGATTGCGGGGATTCTGGATTTGGCGGACGGGTTGCGGGCCAAACGCCGGCAGTCGATCGCCCTGCTGGACACCCTGACCCAGTCGATCTTCCTCGACATGTTCGGCGATGCCGATCCAGGCTGGACGCGTGGCGTGGTCTTAGATGCTGCCGCCGACCACAAGGGGTCGATACGCACCGGGCCTTTCGGGCCAGCTGCTCAAGAGCGAGTTCGTTGACGGGGGCGTGCCGGTGCTGGATTGATAACGCCGATGGTCAGTTTCGGTGGGGGGAGCGTCGGTTCATCACTGACAGCAAGTACCAGGAGCTGAGCCGATACCGCGTCTATCCGGGTGATGTCCTGATCACGATCATGGGGACGACGGGCCGCTGCGCGGTAGTCCCGGACGACATCCCTATTGCTATCAACACGAAGCACCTCTGCTGTATCTCACTGAACCCACAGAAGTGCCTTCCTGAATCCCTTCCTGGCTACTTTCTTCTCTCCCGAGCCTCGCGATTATCTTGGCCGACAGGGAAAAGGGGCGATCGGTCGGCTTGAACATGGGCCTTATCAAGGCGATGCCTCTGATCCTGCCGCCGATTGACTTGCAGGCTCGGTTCGCTGCGCGTCTCAACGTTGTTGGGCAAGCTCTGGATGCCGCGATTCGGGCGTCTGCCGAAGTGGATTCCCTGTTCGCCACTTTGCAAGCGCGGGCGACGGCCGTGTGATCAACAAGGCCAAGAAGGTCAGGATCTGGGCAACAAGGCTGTCCACGAGGCGAAACCTCCGTCCGAAGTTGGAAGCGGTGGAGGTGGTGTCGTCACTGTTTCACTTCTGTCTGTGGCTGGCGGTCACCTACGGGCGCGATGCCAAGCCGGACCCGGGACTGACGTTCAACCCGCACGGGTTGATGGATCACGGCAAGGCCGAGAAGGCGTCGCTCGCCGAGCGCCAGGAGTTAGAGGAGCAGCTAAAGCGAGGCGGAAGCTGCCGAGTTGGAGCGGCAGCGTGTTGCTGAGCTGACGCAGACGGTCGAGGAGTTGGAGGCCGAGCGGCAGGCGTTGCTCGCCGAGGTGGCGGCGGCGAAGAAGGCGGCTGAGGCGATCCCGGCGCAGGCCGCACACGACTGGTCGGAGTCCGAGACCCGGAACGTACAAGATCGATGCCTGTTGGTGAGGCGGGCTGGGGCTCGACCGACGCCCGGGACCGCGAGTTCGAGGTCGATGGCATGCCCTCGCCCTCGGGCATCGGCAATGTCGACTACGTGTTGTGGGGTGATGACGGTCTGCCGTTGGCGGTGATCGAGGCGAAGAAGGCGATGGCCAGCCCGCAGGCCGGGCAACAGCAGGCCAAGTTGTACGCCGACTGCCTGGAAGCCCGGTACGGCCGGCGGCCGGTGATCTTCTACTCCAACGGGTACGAGCACTGGTTCTGGGACGACACCCAGTGTTCCGCCTCGGAGCGTGCAGGGGTTCCTCACGAAGGACGAACTGGCGCTGATGGTTCAGCGGCGGACGACCCAGCAGCCGCTCGGTTCGGTCGAGATCAGTGCATCGATCGTGGAGCGGTACTACCAGACGCGGGCGATCCGGGCGATCGGCGAGCACTTCGAGATGGACAAGCAGCGCCGGGCGTTGGTGGTGATGGCGACGGGGGCGGGTAAGACCCGCACGGTGGTGGCGCTGACCGACCTGTTGATGCGGGCCAACCTGGGTGAAACGGGTGTTGTTCCTGGCCGACCGGACGGCCTTGGTGAACCAGGCGGTGGGCGCGTTCAAGGCGCACCTGCCCGACTCGGCACCGGTGAACCTGGTGACCGAGAGGCCACGTGACGGCCGGGTGTTCGTGTCGACCTACCAGACGATGGTGGGCAAGATCGACGAATGACCGCCTGACGGCACCCGCCGGTTCGGCCCCGGGCATTTCGACATGATCGTGATTGACGAGGCGCACCGGTCGGTGTTCGCGAAATACCGGGGGATCTTCGACTATTTCGACTCCTACTTGGTGGGGTTGACGGCGACGCCGAAGGATGAGGTGGACAAGAACACCTACGACCTGTTCAACCTGGAGACCGGGGTGCCCACCGACGCCTACTCCTTGGATGAGGCCATCAACGACGGGTTCCTGGTGCCGCCCCGAGCGGTGTCGGTGCCGACGAAGTTCCTGCGCGAGGGCATCCGCTATGACGACCTCCCCGAGGACGAAAAAGGTGGCCGGCGGTGACCGGCTCGGCAAGACGATCATCTTCGCCAAGAACCAGCGCCACGCCGACTTCATCTACGAACGCTTCATCGCCAACTACCCGCACCTCGACAACGGCAACTTCGCCCGGGTGATCACCCACAGCGTGAAGTACTCCGGCGGCTTGATCGACGACTTCAAGATCAAGGAGAAGTCGCCGCACATCGCCATCTCGGTGGACATGCTCGACACCGGCATCGACATCCCGCAGGTCGGCAACCTGGTGTTCTTCAAACTGGTCCGGTCGAAGACGAAGTTCTGGCAGATGCTCGGCCGCGGCACGCGACTGTCCCCGGACCTGCTCGGGCCCGGCGACGACAAGACCCAGTTCAACGTGTTCGACTTCTGTCAGAACCTGGAGTACTTCAGCCAGGAGATGGTGGCGGCCGACGGCGCCGCCGCGCCGCCGTTGAGCGAGCAGATCTTCACCGCCCGGCTGGAGCTGATCCAAACTTTCGATGCGATCCAGGCCCACGGCGACGAGCGGGCCGAAGTGGCCGGGGTGCTGCGAGAAGCGATCGCCTCGATGAACCCGAACAACTTCCTGGTGCGCCCCCACCTGGAGCTGGTGGAGCGGTTCGCCGACGGCAAGGCCTGGGAATCGATGTCAGTTGTCGATCTGGCAGCGCTCGGCGACCGGGTGGCGAAGCTACCCACCGGACTGGACCCCGAAGGTGAGGAAGCCAAACGCTTCGACGTGCTGGTGCTGAACACCCAGCTTGGCGTGTTGCGGGGCGAACCGTTCGAACGGCAGCGGCGCAAGGTCATGGCAATAGCCGGTGCGCTGGAGGACATGCCGACCATCCCCGCAATCGCCGCCCAGCTGGAGCTGATCCAGGACCTTCAGACCGACGAGTGGTGGGAGAACGTCAACTATCCGATGTCGAGGAGTGCCCGCCGCAAGCTGCGGGTTGGTGCATCTGATCGAGCGGTCGAAGAAGGGCGTGATCTACTCGGACTTCATCGACGAGCTGGGCGTCTCGGTGGAGATCGACCTGCCCGGCGCTGGCGGAGCCCGTCGCTGGCAACGAGTTTGTGCAGTTCCGCAAGAAGGCCGAGCACTTCCTGAAAGAGAACCTGGGCGAGGGCGTGGTGGCCAAGGTGCGATCCGGCCAGCCGCTGAGCGGCGCCGACATCGCCGAGCTACAACGCATCCTGGTGGCCGCCGGGATCGGTGGGGACGAAACGTTCGAGGAAGCCAGCGAGAAGGCTGGAAGCTTCGGCCGGTTCATCCGCTCGATCGTCGGCCTCGACCGAGC
>JADKAV010000036.1 GCA_016719135.1 Micrococcales bacterium
CGCCATCCGTTCAATCCTCCGCGGTGAGTCGCCGCGCGACCTGTGATTGGCTCGAGGCATGAGCACCGACGCGGATGTCATCGTCATCGGAGCCGGCCCGGGCGGCCTCTCGTGCGCCGCCTACCTCGCTGCGGTCGGCAAGCGAGTGATCGTCCTCGACTTCGCCATACGACTCCCCGGCGGGAACATGAGTTGTTTCGCTCACCGCGACCCGGCCACCGACGACCAGTACGAGTTCGACGTCGGCCTGCACTACCTGGGCAGTTGCGGTCCGCGCGGCACGATGCCATCGGTCCTGGAGCCGCTGGGAATCCGCCCGGACTACCTGCCCATGGACCAGTCCGGCTACGACACGTTGCTGTTCGAATCCGGCGCTGTGGAGCAGTTCCGGGTTCCAGCGGGTCTGGGCAACTATCGCGATGCGTTGGCCACGTCCTTCCCCACCGAGCTCGAGGCGATCGACACATACGTCGGGCTGCTGCGCGACGTGCGCACCGTCATGTCAAAGGCGTCCAGGGTCCGCAACCCGAAGCAGGCCGTGGACATCCTCGGCCCCGGCTACCGTACCCTGCGGGTGATGTCGGCGACCCTCGGCGACGTATTCGACCGCATCGGTGCATCCCCGAGGTTGCGTACGGTGCTCGCGGGTATCGGCGGGACCTACGCGGTGGCGCCGAGCAAGGTGTCCTTTCTGGCGCACGCGGGCGTCTTCCTGCACTACGCCGGCGGGGCCTGGTATCCGCGCGGCGGCGGACAACCGATCGCCGACGCACTGTTGCGTGTCATCACCGACAACGGTGGACAGGTCCTCCTGCGAACACAAGTCGACGAGATCCTGCTCGAGGGCGGAGCGGCTGCGGGCGTGCGGGTACGCCGCCCGGCCGCGGACCGCCGCCGGGGACTGCCCGACACCATCACCGCACCGATCGTGGTGTCCAACGCGGATCTGAAACGCACCTTCACTGAGCTTCTGCCGGCAGATGCTGTGCCGGCCAAACTGCGCACCCGGATGCGGCAGGCGACTATGGCCGTCCCGTTGCACGTGGAATACCTCATCCTCGACCGCGATCTCGCAGCGGAGGGCGCACCCAACACCAACTGGTGGGTGTACCCCGATGACGACTTGGACCGCGCGTACGCCCAAGTGGCTGCAGGCGTGATGCCCAGGAACGCCGCGCACCTCACGTCCGCCAGCCTGAAGGACCCCGGCAACGGGCGTCTGGCCCGCCCGGGTCAGACGAACATTCAGATCATGACCGCCGCACCCGCCGACCACCGGTTCTGGGGGCTGCAGGGCGGGGGACCCGTGGCCGGAGAGTCGTACCGGCGCAATCCGGAATACCTCAAGCGCAAGCAGCAGTTGCACGAGGCCCTGATGCGCAGCGCCGAGCGCGCCATCCCGGGCATCACCGAATCGGTGGTCTACTCCGAATCTGCAACGCCGATCACGCACGAGCGTTTCGTCCGGTCGACGGGCGGCACCTCCTACGGCCTGGCGGCAACCCCCGACCAGATGCTGCTGAAGCGACCGGCGGCGCGCACCGCGATCAAGGGCTTGTGGATCGTCGGGGCCAGCACGCGCTACATGCACGGCATCTCGGGCACGCTCGGCGGCGGCATGCTGACTGCTGCGTCAATAGCCGACGTTCCCGTCTCTCAGTTGCGCCGATTGCGGCTGCCCGACGTGTGGCGCCCCGAGCCGGAGTTCCACCTTCCGCAGCGCGCCAGCCGAAACTGAACGTGGAACCCCCCGGACGACTCGGCACGGGGTTCTGCTGCTAATCAAGCCTGACGTCTCCACGCCAGGCGCCACTGGCGGATCCGCGCTTCTCGATGAACTCCTTGAAGCGCTTCAGGTCGCCCTTGACACGGTGGTCGTCAGCGCCGACCACGGCTCCGACGTTCTCCGTCACGCCCTCAGGCTCCCAGTCGATCTGGACCATCACCTTGGTGCACGTGTCCGAAATCTTGTGGAACGTGACGACACCGGCATTCGTGGTGCCGTCCGTACTGCGCCACGCGACCCGTTGGTCGGGGTGCTGCTCGGTGACCTCGGCGTCGAACTCGCGCTCGACCCCGCCGATGCTGGTCTTCCAGTGCAGGTGCGTGTCGTCAAGCTGGTTGATCGACTCGACACCTTCCATGAAGTGCGGGAACTCCTCGAACTGCGTCCACTGGTTGTACGCGGTGGTGACGGGGACATCGACTTCAATGGATTCCTCAACCGTAGCCACGGTGTGAACTCCTTCCTGCTGCGGATTGTTGGACAGTCCGCACGTACCCCACAAGCCGGAACATATCCGTGGTCCTCGCAAGGTTTCCGCTGACCAATACCGGGTAACGGTTCCTCAACTGGAAGAGGTGTCCTCGTGACAAGTGCAACAACTGGAAGCGGAAACGCGGTGCAAACGATGGCTCGCGAGCGCCCCCTGGCCTTCCTCGGGGCGGCCGCGATTGCAGGCGCCCTGAGCCGCATGGTGCTGCGAACCCTCACGCGTACCCGTCGGGCGATCAAGGGAGAATCATGACCACAGAGAATGACGTGACCCACGCCGACGAGGCGTCCACCGCCGAACTCGTCGGGCGCATCACAGAGAACCTGTCCTCGCTGTTTCGCAAGGAGATCGAACTCGCGAAGGCTGAGACAAAGGCCGAGGCGGTAAAGGCCGGCATGGGTGCGGGGATGCTGGCGGCGGCCGGCGTGCTGAGCCTGATCATCCTCGGCTTGGCCTCGATGGCGGGTGCGCAATGGCTGGCCAACGAAATGGCACTGGAGTGGGCGTACCTGACAGTGGCCGCGATATGGCTGGTCATCGCGGTGATCCTGGCGCTGGTGGGCCGTCCAACACTGCGCACGATCAACCCGGTGCCAGAACGCACCGCCGAGACCTTGCGCGAGATCCCCGACGCAGTGAGAGGACGCTGATCCATGAGTTCACCTGAAGAGATCAAAGAGGACATCGACGCGACGCGGGAGGAACTGCGCTCCGACGTTCAGGCGCTGCAGTCCAAGGTCGATCCCGTCGAGAATTTCGACAAAGGCCTGGCCCGAGTGGAGGAGCTCACTGCCGAAAAGCCCTACGCAATGGGCGCGTCGGCTTTCGTCGCGGGCTGGTTCGCGGCCTGGCTGATCGCCAAACTCTAGGGCGCTGTTCAGCCGGTCAACGCGGGCCGCACCGGGTCCACGACGGAGGCCGGGTCGAAGAACCGCTTGAGAGTCGCGGGTTGTTTGAGTAGCGCCAACCCGTCCACGCGTACCCGGTCCTGGATGACGTAGCCATCCTCGAGCACCAAACGCGCCGCGGGACTGATCGAGCAGAAGATGCGGAATCCGGCGCGGCGCAGGTATGCCAGACCCGCGCCCGTGGCGGGGGCCCCGAACGGATAGACGTAGACGCGCGGATCGCCCCCCACCAGCGGCTGGACGTAGCGTTCCCAGCGGTCAGTGTCCTGCTGCAGGCGGGCGAGGCTGGACGTGCTCATGTCCGGATGCGCGTAACTGTGGGAGCCGAAGGTCCACCCCGTCGCCTTGAGCCGTTCGACGATCGGCGCGGCTCTGCGCTGCTCACGTCGCGCCCGGCGACCGTCGCCGCTGGTCCGGTACCCGAGAATGCCTTCGACCCCGGTCAGCGCGATGATCCCTTTCGCGCCATTGATGGAGAAGTCCGGGTGCTTCTCGACGAACCGGTCCACCAGCGGCACGACCTCGGACCTACGTGTGACCAAGGTGGTGCCGTTCGGCGTCACCCGTTCGGCAGCGACGTTTCCGTCGCCATCGAGGACGAGCTTCGAGTTGAGGTGGTTGTCGATCATGTACTGCGGATAGTTGAGGTCGTCGATCGACAGAACCAGCGGCTTCTTCCCGGGCGGTAGCTTGAGCTTGGCCATCTTGTACACCGGCCCACGCGGCGTCCGAACTTTACGGATCAACGACTCCAGATCAACCAGCACCCAGTCGTTGGCGTACAACTGCGGCAGCATCCGGCGGAACTCCCGGACAGTGATGCTCCACTTGTTGAACTCCTGCGGCTGCGTACCGCGGCGCAGCGTGTAGCGCGGTGAGGGCATGAGCGGGTGCACGAAGATGTGTTCGATCGGCCCGCGATAGCGCACGAGATCGGGGGTTCCGGGGTCAGGGCTGGCCGCCGCAGGTCCAGCAGCCAAACCGGTGGCCACCACAACTGCCGCCAAAACCCGCTGGCGCATCCCACCTCCCAGATCGCGCTGCCAACCTAGCGCGGGACATGGATGGACCCCGGCATTCACACTCCGCCTCGCGGGGGGTTGCCACGCGAGCGCCCGCCGCGCTTGAGTAGAGCCATGATTTCCAAACTGGACAAAAGCGAAGGCTCGGCGGTGGGCTACAAACTCTCCGGCGCGATCGACAAACAGGACTACGCGGTCATGGTGCCCGAACTCGAACAACTCGTGGCCGAGCACGGTTCGGTGCAACTGCTGTGCGACCTGTCCGACTTCACCTCCGAGCGGCCGAGCGCATGGGGCGCGGACCTGCGGTTCGGTCGTGAGTTCCACAAGAAGATCACCAAGATGGCCATCGTCGGGGACGGTCACTGGGAGAAACTCGTCGCCGATCTCGCGCATCCTTTCTATGCGCAGGAGGCCAAGTACTTCCACACCGAGGACGAAGCCTGGGAGTGGCTCACGTCGTGACTCGCAAGCCCCCCACGGGCATCTCGCGGTGGCTGTTCCGGATGCCCATCGGCCTGTACCGGCTGCGGCTGGGGTGGCTGCTCGGGAACCGCTTCCTGCTGCTGCACCACATCGGGCGCAAGTCCGGTCTGCCCAGACAGGCCGTGGTGGAGGTGGTCACTCGCAACGGCGCCTGTTTCGTGGTCGCTTCCGGGTTCGGGGAGCAGTCCCAGTGGTACCAGAACGTGATGGCTCATCCGGATCTGGACATCACCTTCGGCACTCGCCGGGTGGCCGTGCACGCGAAGCGACTGGGTGTGGACGAAGCCGCCGAGGCGATGCGCGCCTACACCCGCGAACACCCCAAGGCTGCTGCCCGACTCGCGTCGTACATGGGTTTCCACGGCCCGGACGCAGTCGAGCAGGTCGCACATGAGATCCCTTTCGTCGAATTGTGTCCGCGCTGAGCGCACCAAGCGGTGAGGCTCAGCAACCCGGGGACACAATCCAGCCCGCCTGCAAGGATGCAGCCATGTCTACTCGACGCGTCACGATCCTCGGCGGGGCGCAGGCGCCGGACCGCCGCCGTGGAGTTCGCCCCGTCCGGCCACCACGTCACCCTGTGCGAGGCGCCGGCGTTCTCCGAAACCCTCGTGGGGATCGGGTCTGCCGGCTCGATCGAGGCCACCGGGGTCATCAGCGGCGAGGCAGCGGTGCACGTCGGCCAGGACATTGGCGCGTCCATCGCCGAGGCGGAGGTGATCCTGGTCGTCGTCCCCACGATGCATCAAATGACCTTCGTCGATCTCGTAGCACCACACCTGCGCGACGGTATGAATCTCGTCTTCATGCCCGGCTCCCTGGGGTCCTTGGAGGCCGCCCACCGACTCCGCACGTCTGGTGTCACCGCCGACATCACCATCTCGGAGATCGCCGCACTGCCCTACGCGACACGGATCGTCGGCCCGAACGCGGTGCGGGTTTTCGGACGGCGCCGGTACGTGTCGATCGGGACGTTCCCTGCGCACGCCACCGACCGGGTACTGCCGATCATGCGCGACCTGTATCCCGGAATCGAAGAGATGCCCAACGTTCTCGAAGCCGGACTGAACAACCCGAATCCGACCTTGCACTGCCTGGGCGTGCTGCTGTCGGCCAGTCGCATCGAATACAGCCACGGTGAGTTCTACTACTACGAGGAGGGCATGACCCCGCACGTGTGTCAGGCGATCGAGGCCATCGACGCCGAGCGGCAAGCGATCGGCGCCGCCCTCGGGGTGGACGTCCTGAGTCTGCTCGACACCTACGCGAAAATGGGCTACGGCCCGTCCGGCGATTCCTTCTGGTCGGTGATCCGCGGAGTCGCGGCACTCAACGGGATCAAGGGCCCGACCGAGATCGACAGCCGCTACCTGACCGAGGACGTCCCGATCGGCCTGACGATCTACTCCCAGCTCGGCAGGCAACTAGGCGTCGACGTGCCACTCATGGAGTCGGTGATACACCTATCCGGGGCTCTGCTGAGCCGGGACTTCGTCGCCGAGGGCAGGACGCTCGACCGGTGCGGAATCGCGGGGATGAGCCGCGACCGGCTCGTCGACTATGTGACGTCCGGGTCCTGACGAGATCGTGATGAGCCACATGAATGGCGGCCCGCCGCCCCAGTCCTCCACTCGCCCTTGAACTGATGAACCAACCCCTAAGTTGCCAACTGACCCCTAATCTGCGGGCCATCTGGTAACCAGCGGGCCATTGCGTCGGCAAGCCCCTGCCCACAGCAGCAAACCGCCACGAACGGCCCAGTGCCGCGAGTGGTGATCCGGCTCATCCGGATTCACAGCGGTCGGTCGATTTGCCGAACGGCGGCCTCGTCGATCTCGAAGCCTGAAGGAGCAGGGCTGCGGCACTATCCACAGATTCTCGTCGCCCATTGATCCGTCCTGGCGTTGGCAACAGGCTGGTTGACATGAGCTTCCGAGACCTGCCGCGGGACTGGCCCGACATCCCGCTGACCGACCCCACCCACATCGCCAACGTCCTGGACATCTTCGTGAGTATGAAGACACGGATGAACGGCGGCCTGCTGGTTCTGGTGTGTGACCCTCTGCGCCGCCCGTTACAACCGATCCTTGTCGAGGACTTCGGCAGGCGGCCACCTGAGGACGGCGATCAGGCCCTGAAGAATATGGCGACCTCGATCGCCGAAGTCCTCCCAGGGGCCACGGTTCTGTGTGCGATCGCGCGCCGTGGCGGGCTGAGCATCACCGCCGACGACCGGGCCTGGCGCACCGCCATCACGCGGGCGTTCGCAGACCACGCGCCCCTCATCGGCGTGCACGTGGTGACACCCGACGGGTCGCGGCCGGTACATCCTCTGGGTGCCGCGGCGTAGGGCTGGGTCCGGGCGTGTCGACGCTTCCTTGCCCCGCAGGCGTTGGACATAGGTACAGGCGTTGGAGAACGGAACGGTACAGGCGGTGGAGTTGCACGGCCCGTGGTTGTCCAACCTATGTGCGGTTGTCCAACGGATGTACCCAACTCCAACGGCTGCCGGGTAGGGCGCAATCCTCACGCCAGCCCAACCCGCGACGGGCGGGTGCGGACCCGATCGCTGCGGGACAGCTCCCCAACTACTTGCGTCGCACCTGCTCGCAGTCCTTGGCGACACGGTCGGATCTGTCCGCCACGACCTTGTCCTTGCCCCCGGCCCGCACTTGATCACGTCACGCTGACCATCACGAGCCTTGATCATGTCTGGGCCGCCGGCGCCGAGCATGGTGTCGCGGCCCTTGCCCCCGGTGAGCCGATCACTGCCCGGTCCGGCGATCAACCTGTCGTTCCCCCGGCCACCGTTCAGGCAGTCGTCACCACCGAGCCCACGCAGGACATCATTGCCACCCACGCCTCTGATCCTGTCGCCGGCACTAGTACCCCGGAGTTTGTTCCCCTTGTTGTCACCTGGGATGGAGTTGGAGCACGCCGCCGCTATCGGTGCCGGTGATGGTGGTGGTGGTGGTGAACTGACCCCCGGAACCGTGGCCGTCGCAGTTGCGGAGTTGTTGGCGGAGTTGGGATCGATGATCGGTGCCGTGACTGTCGCGGTCGAAGTCATAGTTCCGCTGCCAGGGGCCCGAGCGACCACCAGAACGGTGACCTCGCCTTCTCGGTCGAGCGTCCCGAAGGCACAGTTCACCGACAGACCGGTTGTGCTGCAGGACCCTTGAGATGACGACACCGACGTTATCGCGGCGGATCCTGGAAGGTTCACGGCCAGGGTCGTGTCAGCCGCGTCGTCCTGGCCGGCGTTCTTGGCCACAACCGTGAAGACGACGTTCTGCCCCAGCAGCGGG
Source organism: Micrococcales bacterium (assembly GCA_016719135.1). Lineage (GTDB taxonomy): Bacteria > Actinomycetota > Actinomycetes > S36-B12 > UBA10799 > JADKAV01. The sequence goes on from JADKAV010000036.1 coordinate 8,001, forward strand.
GGCCGGATTGGAAACGGTCTGACTGACGCTGACATCCGCGCCGACCTCGACTGCACCGAGGTCACACGCCGAGCCGATCGGACGCACCTGTTCGCGCTGGTCAACCGCGAGCGTGCAACCCACGGCCGCATCGAGTGCCGGTGACGTCAAGGCGGGCACCCGGAAATCCGTCCCGCTGGTGGTCGTCACAAGCGGACCGAGCAGCGGGTCGCTGATCGACCGGCTGGCATTCGCAGCTCCGCAGGTGGTGTCGGACACGATGTTGCGTCCGCTGAAATCGACAGATTCGTTGCAGTTCGCCGCCAACGAGGCCAGAGCGGCGGTACCACCCGCGACGATCGAGTTCTCCACAGATATCGGAGCTTGCCGGTAGATGTTCCCTCCGTAGCCGGCCAACGACACCGTGTTGCCGGCGATGTTGTTCGTGATAGTCGATGACCGGACCGTGGTGACGCTGTTCGCGATCGTCATGATCCCGCCACCGAACGACGCCGAACTCGAGACGACCGAGTTCGCGTGAATGGTGGAGTTCTCCACCAGCAGCCGGGTGGTCGCGCCGGCGACGTAGATGCCACCGCCACTGGCCTGACCAGCCGTCGTCGTCGAGTTCCCCGTGATGGAAGACCGAAGGATCTCCATCTCGCCGGCGATGAGATACACCGGACCGTAGGCCGTGCCGACCGCACCGGTAATGGTGTTGTTCGCAATGCGCACGTTGATGAGTTTGCTCGCTGCGTTGCCGACCTGCTGAACCGCCAGGCCACCGCCCCCGTTCGCGGAAGCCCCCTGGAGAGCAAGGTCGCGCACCACCACGTCGCCACCGCCGATGGATAGCAGAATGTGCCCTGGCGTCCCCGTCACGATCGTCGCCCTCGGCCCGCTGCCGCGGATGGTGGTGGTCTTCGTGATAGTCAGCTGTGATCCGAGCGAGATAGTCATGGCGGGCACTGAGATGGTGTCGGCGCCAGACAGCGACTCCGACTCCATAACCGCAGCGCGCAGGGTGCAGGTCCCGCCGGCGGTCGAACAAACCCCGTTGCCCAGCACGACGTCCGCACCGTCGCCGTTGCTGTTCACCGTGAAGTCCGCGGCACTGGCTGCACTCTGGTGCACCACGATGAGACCGGCCGCGAACAGCAGCATGAGGATCAGTCGTCGCATGGACCCCTCCTGTCGAGACGAGAGTCCCGGAAGCCGAGACGGGTCCACAGAATACCCTGGATTGATCATTCTTAGAAGTCACATCCAGCGGCTACAGGTCCCGGTAGTAGTGCTCCTCCGGAGCCTTGCTGCGGCGGGTGAGGTTGTAGATGGCCAGGCCCAGCCCACCCCAGAGCACAAGCATGGCGAAGAGCATCATCAGGACAGCACCGGTGCTCATGAGTGTGGCTCCTTCCGAGTGGCGCGGGTTCCGGCGGAACCTCCAGCGGGTGTTCGGCCGCCACGGAATGCGGGCGACGATGAACGCGATCAGGACAACCGCCACCGCGCTGCCCCATCCGAACACGCCCAGCATCCAGGCGGGGTAATCACCGTACGGCGTTTGCGCATCTTCGATGAACTCACGGACCAGGACGAAGCCGAGCAGCAACGGGGTGATCACGGAGACGAGCACGATCCACCATCTGCCCAGCCGGATCGACCCGTACAGATTCATGTGCCGCGCCAGACCGGGGATGGCCCGTGCGACCCAGGCGAGCACGATCATGCTGGCGACCGCGGCGGCCAGGATGCCGAAGCGGTTGATGAAGTGGTCCACGATATCCAGAACGTAGACCCCACTGGTGGTACTGAAGAAGATCAAGCTGATCCCCGCGGCCGGGACGCCGACGATCAGCGTCGCGGACAGGCGCGTCAGTTCGAATTTGTCGCGGACCGCGGATATGACGACCTCGATCACGCTGACCAGTGACGTCAGACCGGCGAAGACCAACGATCCGAAGAACAGGACACCGATCAGCGCACCTGCCGGGGCCTCGTTGATGATCGTCGGGAAGGCCACGAAGGCAAGCCCCAGGCCCTCGGATGCCACTTCGTCGACCGCCAGTCCCGAGGCTTGGGCCATGAAGCCCAGTGCGGCGAACACCCCGATGCCGGCAAGCAGCTCGAAGGACGAGTTGGCGAGCCCGACCACCAGTCCGGACCCGGTCATGTCGGTCTTGCGGGCCACGTAGGAGGCGTAGGTGATCATGATGCCGAAGCCGACCGACAGCGAGAAGAAGATCTGTCCGAAAGCCGCAGCCCACACCGATGTCTGTGTCAGTGCCGACCAGTTCGGCGAGAACAGCGCGTCGAGGCCTTGGGCGGCACCCGGCAGGAACAAGGAACGCACCACAAGCACCGTGAACGCCAGGATCAGCAGCGGGATGAAGACCACGGCCGTCGCGCCGATCCCCTTCTGCACACCCAGCGCCATGATGATCAGCACTGCGACCCACACCACCGCCAGTGGCACGAGCACACCCATGACCACCGACGCGCTGACCCCCGGGTCGCCTGCCTGCAGGAAGTCTCCGAACAGGAAACTCTCCGGGTCGTCACCCCAGGACTTGTCGACGGAGAAGAGCGTGTACTGCAACGCCCACGCGATGACCGCGGCGTAGTAGACGGCGATCATGAAGCAGATCCCCACCTGCCACCAGCCCACGCTCTCGATGCGCCGGTCGGCGCGCGCGAACGACAGCGGCGCGGAGCCACGGTTGCGGTGACCCAGGGCGTAGTCCATCAGCAGGAACGGCAGACCGGCGGTGATCAGGGCCACGATGTAGGGCAGGATGAACGCCCCGCCGCCGTTCTCGTAGGCGACGTAGGGGAAGCGCCAGATGTTGCCGAGGCCGACCGCTGACCCGATGGCAGCCAGAATGAAAACCTTGCGCGAAGAGAACGCCCCGCGACGTGCGCCGTCTTCAGTTGCACTGCCTGCATCCGCCGTCATGGAGCCTCCTGCGCGTTGATGCTCCAGCATTGCGCAGTCATACCCCGGATCACCAGATCAGTGGGGCACTTTTTGACGGTTCTTCGGATTTGGGCGGGGAGTCCTTCAGCGGAGACGGGCACAGGGCGGAATCCAGCCCCGCGGACTATGGAGCCGCTGTTCCAAGCCTGTACGCGTTGGAGATGGGTACGGGCGTTGGAGATGGGTACGGGCGTTGGAGATCGGCGGGGCGTGGATCTCCAACGGATGTGCGTTTGTCCAACGTGTGTGCCCAACTCCAACGC
>JADKAV010000037.1 GCA_016719135.1 Micrococcales bacterium
TCGGGCACGTTCGACTACTTCACCGACGCGATCAACGGTGAAGAGGGTGCCAGCCGCACCGACTACACCCCGAGCGAGGACGACAACGTGATCGTGACGGGAGTTTCCGGATCGAAGGGTGGCCTCGGCTACTTCGGGTACACCTACTTCGAGGAGAACCAGGACAAGGTCAAGGCGGTCCAGATCGACAACGGTAACGGCTGCGTGGCCCCGAGCCCCGAGACGGTCCAGGACGGCACGTACACCCCGCTGGGCCGGCCGCTGTTCATCTACCCGTCGATCCAGGCGCTCGGCTCCAACCCGGCCTTCGCCTCGTTCCTGACGTACTACGTGGAGAACGACGCGGAGATCGCAGAGGCCGCGCTGTTCATCCCGCTGAACGAGGAGCAGGAGGACGGGGTTCTCCCCTGCAGCGGTCAAGTCCCCGCTACGGGGAGAAGGCCATCAAAGGCCTGCTGATCGCTGGCGGCCACCGTCTCGATCGCCACCACCATCGGCATCATCTGGGCGCTGTTCGTGCCGGCCTTCGAGTTCTTCCAGACCGTACCCATCACGGACTTCTTGTTCGGTACCGAGTGGGCCCCGCTGTTCGCCGACCCCGAATTCGGCGTGCTACCGCTGGTGTCCGGGACCCTGGTCATCACGGGCATCGCGTGTCTGGTGGCGCTGCCCATCGGTCTGTTGCTGACGGCGATGTACCTGTCCGAGTACGCCGCGGACAAGACCCGTCGCACCCTCAAGCCGATCCTCGAGATCCTGGCCGGTATCCCCACGGTGATCTTCGGCTTCTTCGCCCTGGAGTTCGTCACCGCGGTTCTGCTGAAGAACATCTGGCCGCAGACCGAGGTGTTCAACGCACTCTCGGCGGGCCTCGTGATGGGCGTCATGATCATCCCCACCGTCGCCTCGCTGTCCGAGGACGCCATGTCGGCGGTCCCCCGCGGCCTGCGGGAGGGTGCCTACGCACTCGGGTCGAGCAGGCGGCAGGTCACCCTGAAGGTCGTGGTTCCCGCGGCACTGTCCGGGATCGTCGCAGCCTTCGTGCTGGGCGTCTCCCGAGCCATCGGCGAGACCATGATCGTGGCCGTTGCCGCTGGTCTGCAGCCCAACCTCAGCCTCAACGTGTTCGAGGGGATGCAGACGATGACCTCCTTCATCGCCGCAGCTGGCTCCGGTGACCAACCAACCGGTTCCATCGGCTACCAGACCATCTTCGCCGTGGGTGCGTTGCTGTTCCTCATGACACTTGTGATGAACCTGTTCAGCATCCGAATGGTCCGCAAGTACCGTGAGGTGTACGAATGACCGCCGTCTTCACCCCTATCGGGGACCAGGTCAAGCAGGATCTGCAGGACACCGGCCCGCCGTTGAAGGACAGGGGCTTCCGCTGGATGCTGTTCGCGGGCCTGTCCGTCGGCATTATCACCCTGGTGGCACTGCTCGTCTTCGTGTTCCTCGAAGGGTATCCCCGGCTGACGCCGACTCTGTGGCAGAACATGCCCAGCATCCGCTTCCCGGAGAAGGCGGGCGCCCAGTCGGCCATCATGGGGTCGATCTGGGTGATCGTGACCACCGCCGTGATCTGCATGCCCGTGGGAGTCATGGCGGCGATCTATCTGGAGGAGTACGGCAACCCGACGCGGCGTTTCGACCGCATCGTCGAGATCAACATCCAGAACCTGGCAGCCGTGCCGTCGATCGTCTACGGCATCCTCGGTCTGGGTGTCATCGCCCGAGCCTTCGCGCTTGGGCAGACGGTGATCACTGCAGCCTTGACGTTGTCGTTGCTTGTGCTGCCCGTCGTGATCATCTCCTCGCGGGAGGCGATTCGGGCGGTACCGCAGTCCATCCGGGCCGGATCCCTGGCGCTGGGTGCCACCAGGTGGCAGACGATCTGGAAGCAGGTCCTGCCTGCTTCGATCCCGGGCATCGCGACCGGTGCGATCCTCGCATTGTCGCGGGCCATCGGAGAGGCGGCCCCTCTGCTGCTCCTTGGAGCGGTGACGTTCATCACGTTCAACCCCGACGGACTGATGAGCTCCTACACCGTCATGCCGATCCAGATCTACAACTGGATCTCGCAGTCGCGCGAGGAGTTCCAAGTCCTCGCCGCAGCCCTGTGCATCCTGCTGCTGGCCATTCTGCTGGTGATGAATGCATTCGCCATCTATCTGCGCAACAAGTTCCAGCGCAGATGGTGAAACGTGAACTGACGAATCAGATGGAAGAGGTAGAGATGTCCGTTGAGATGGGAGACCAGGTGCTCGGCAGTGGTACGACTGCACCGGCGCGTGCCGCCGGCGTCACGAAGGCCAGCCGGCAAGTCTCTGACCCCGTCATGGACCTGCAGAAGGTACATGTCTTCTACGGGGACTACGAGGCGGTCCGCGAGGTGGACCTGCCGATCGCGAGTCGCGAGATCACCGCGTTCATCGGCCCATCCGGCTGTGGGAAATCGACGCTGTTGAGGTCCTTCAACCGGATGAACGACCTGATCCCCGGAGCCCGGGTCGAAGGCAAGGTCCTGTACCACGGTGTGGACATCTACGGCCCGGACGTGGATGCGATCGAGGTGCGTCGCCGGGTGGGGATGGTCTTCCAGAAGCCCAACCCGTTCCCGAAGAGCATCTTCGACAACATCGCCTACGGCCCGCGCGTCCTCGGTCGCAGCAAGAAGGACATGGACGGCATCGTCGAACAGTCGTTGACCCGGGCTGCGTTGTGGGACGAGGTGAAGGACAAGCTCGATGAGAGTGGAATGGCTCTGTCCGGGGGTCAGCAGCAGCGACTGTGTATCGCCAGGTGCATCGCGGTGAACCCGGACATCATCCTCATGGACGAGCCGTGTGCCTCCCTGGACCCGATCGCCACTGCGAAGATCGAGGACCTCATGCGCGAACTCGCAGAGGACTACACGATCGTGATCGTCACCCACAACATGCAGCAGGCGGCCCGCGTCGCCGATCGCACCGCGTTCTTCACCGCCGAGGTGGACGGTCAGAACGTGCGGCACGGCCGGCTGGTGGAGTTCGACCTCACGGAGGACATCTTCCTGAACCCAAGACGCAGCACCGAGGACTACATCTCCGGTCGCTTCGGCTGAGGGCTGAGCCTCCAGGGGGCGCACGCGTATCCCGGGCTCGAGCGCTGCGCGATACGCGGCGTCGCAGTCGCAGGACGACGTGCTGATCCTCGCTCGGGGGCCAACCGTAAGATCGAGACGTGATCACGCACGTCGTCATGTTGAAGCTGCACGATTCCACCGACCGCGTGGAGGCCGCCACCCGGCTGCGCAGTCTTGAGGGGCAGATCCCCGAGATGCTCAGTATCGAGGTCCTGCTCGACTCGCTGGGGCGGGCGGGAGCCTTTGACCTGGTGCTGCGCACGACCCACCACGATGAGGCCGGGCTGCACGGCTACCTGGAGCACCCCGTGCACCTGGAGTTGCTGGAGTGGCTGCGGCCGCGGATCGCCGAGCGCGCCCTGGTGGACGCTGGATGAGCGACATCACCCTGGTCGAGGTCGGCCCCCGCGACGGGTTGCAGAACGAGGCCGTCGTCTTCGACACCGACACCAAGGTGGAGTTCATCAACCGCTGCCTGGCCGCAGGTGCCCGGCGGATCGAGGTCGCAAGTTTCGTCAATCCCAAGCGGGTCCCGCAGATGGCCGACGGTGAGGCGGTGCTCGATCGGCTCGCCCCAGGTGCCGCCTCGTACATCGGCTTGGTGCTCAACGAGCGGGGCTTCGACCGGGCGCTTGCCACACAGGTGGGCGAGGTCAACCTGGTGGTCATGGTCACTGACACGTTCTCGCTGAAGAACCAGGGCATGACCACGGCCGAGGCGGTCGCAGCGGTGGCGGCGATAGCGCCGCGGGCCAGGGACGCCGGCATCCCGGTGAGCGTGACCCTGTCCGCATCCTTCGGGTGCCCTTACGAGGGTGAGGTCGACGTCGCGCGACTGGTCGACGTCGCGGCACAGGTGGCGGCAGTGGGTATCGACGAGTTGGCCGTCGCCGACACCATCGGTGTGGCGGTCCCGCGGGATGTGCACGCGCGGCTGTCAGCGGTGCGCGACGCCGTATCCGTGCCGCTGCGGGTGCACGCACAACACCCGCAACACCGGCTACGCAAGCGCGCTGCGGCCGCCGACGC
>JADKAV010000038.1 GCA_016719135.1 Micrococcales bacterium
GTCGTCGACGAGTACGGCGGCACGTCCGGGGTGGTCACGCTCGAGGATGTCGTCGAGGAGATCGTCGGCGATGTCGGGGACGAGCACGATCGCAGCCAGACGACCGGTCGACGCTATGTCGACGGGTCCTGGACCGTCCCGGGAATGTGGCGACCGGACGAGATCCGCACCAGGACCGGGGCGGAGATCCCGGACGGCCGGGCCTACGAGACGGTCGGCGGCTTCGTCATGGCCGCCCTCGGGCGGGTGCCGGTCGTCGGGGACCGGGTGGACGGCATACCGGGATGGCGCCTGACGGTCGCCGACATGGAGGGCCGCCGGGTCGACCGATTGCGCCTGATTCCCCTCCCACCCGCCGGTGCCGAGGACAGCGACGACGAGGGTATGCCGTGAGCCTCGCCATCTGGGTGACCATTGCCCTCCTGCTGCTCAATGCGTTCTTCGTCGGTGCTGAGTTTGCGGCGATGGCCGCGCGACGCAGCCAGCTCGAGCCGTTGGCGGCGGAGGGGAGCCGGCGCGCGGCGACCTGCCTGCGAGCGAGCGAGCACATGGGGTCGGTGCTGGCGTGCGCGCAGTTGGGCATCACCTTGTGCTCGGTGCTGCTCGGCGCATTCTCCGAGGCAGCGCTGCACCACGTCCTGGAAGGTCCGGCCGGCCGGCTCGGCTTGTCCGAGAGCATGACCTCTGCCGTCGCGCTCGCCGGCGCGTTGCTGATCGTCGTCTATCTGCATGTCGTGGTCGGGGAGATGATCCCCAAGAACCTCTCGATCTCGGCGCCGGAGCGGGCGGCCCTGGTCCTGGTGCCGCCGCTGTTCTGGTTGACACGCGTCCTCGGACCGTTCATTGCGGTCATGGAAGGGCTGGCCAAGTTCGTCGTCCGGCGTCTGGGCATCGAGCCCAAGGACGAGATGACCAGCGCCTTCACCGCCGAAGAGGTCTCTCATATCGTCGCCGAATCCCACCGTGAAGGGCTGGTCCAGGAGGAGCAGTTCGGATTGGTCGGGGCGGCGCTGGAGTTCAGCGACAAGGATGCGGGGGAGGTCGGCATACCTCTGCGGGATCTGGTGACCGTGGCCGCCGACGCGACCCCGGAGCAGATCGAACGCCTCGTGGCCAAACACGGGTTCTCGCGCTTCCCGGTGCGGGGGAAGTCGGGAGACCTCGTCGGCTATCTCCACCTCAAGGACGTCCTGTATGCCGATGCCGTCAAGCGCCGAGAACCGGTGCCGGCCAAGCGGATTCGCCGCCTCGCCACCGTGGCGGTGACCGATGAGGTCGAGGCTGTGCTTGCGACCATGCAGAGCACCGGGTCCCATCTCGCCCGGGTCGTGGACAGCAACGGAACCGTCACTGCGGTGGTCTTCCTCGAGGACGTCCTAGAGCAGCTCGTCGGTGAGGTCCAGGACGCGTCACAGAGGCGCTGACCTTTAGTCGGCGGTCCACTGGGTCCAGGAGAGGTACCAGTCGCCCTCGCCGTTGCCGACCGAGACCGTGTTGGTCGGGTAGTCGACGGTGACCAGGTCGCCGGCCTGGGCGAGGCTGTAGAACCACGTGGCGTCGGCGGTAGTCAGGTGGATGCAGCCGTGGGAGGTGTTGGCGCGTCCGATGAGGCCGTCCCGCGGCGCCGCGTGCGTGTAGGTGCCGCTGTACGTCAGTTGGACGGTCCAATCGACTAGTTGGTCGTAATAGTTGGGGTCCTTCGTGTCGCAGGCGAGACCGGTGCTGCAGGAGGTCATTCGCGTCGTCCGGGCCTTACCGAGGACGACCATCGCCCCGCCCCAGGTCCGGAAGCCGGGTTTGCCCAGCCCGACCGGCATGGTGCGCAGGAGTTTCGATCCGCTGTAGACGCGCATCGTCAGTGAGGAGGGGTCGACGACGGCGTGGACGTCCGAGGTCACCGTGAAGGTCGTGGAGGCGGCGTTGGCGCCGAAGACCCCGCCGCCGAGGGGCACGCCGTCGATATCGCCGCTCACCTTTACGGTGGTCCCGAGCTTCCAGGGCTTCTCGGGGCGGTAGTCCACCCGCCTGTCACTCACCCAGCGCCAGGCCGCTCGCGTCGCTGGCGTCGCGCTCACCGTGAACTGCGTTAACGCTGCCGCACGGTCCGTCACGGCTGCCCCGAACTCGACGACGATCGGCTGATAGACGCCCACGGTCGCGCCATCGCCGGGCCCGAGATAGGTGATGTGGATGACCTGGGCATTCGGCAACTGTGGGGTATGGACGGTCAGGCTCTTGGTGACCGGGTGGCCATCGGCCCCCTGCGCCCGGGCGCTGACGACATACGTGCTGGCCAGAGCGAGTGGGTGCGCCGGGGTCCATACGCCGGTCGTGGGCTCTCGATCGCCGTCGACGAGGGTGCCATCGGCGCTCCGGACGGACAGCTCGTTCAGACTCCCGTGCACGACGTGCACCTCGACAGGCGCCTCGGTGGAGACGGCCGTCTTGTCCGCCTTGCCGTCGAAGGGCCGGGCGGTGAGCGTGATCTCAGCAGGGGACATGGGTGTGGCCGGTGCGTGGCTCGTCGACGGAGTCCCCGAAGCGCCCGAAGTGACCGGATCGTGGCATCCGGTCATCAGCCTCGCGGAAGCCACGAGTGTCGCGATCGCCAACCCGATCCGACGGGCTGTCGGCTTCCCGTCCCCGCCTGGTCCTCGCCCCCCGTGCCATGCGGTGTCGATCCGGGATCCTCGCAGATCCCGCCGATCACTCCCGTCGGAGCCGCTCGTCGGCGGCACTCGGATGAGCCGTGCACTTGGTGGGACTCCTGTCGAACGAATCAGGTCGGTTCTCCAGACCTGTGATCCGTCCGACGAGCTTGCGCCCACGCAGCCGCAGTCGCCAGCCAGCAACGAGTCGCCGGTTGACGAAGCTCAATGGCGAGCAACGATCACGTCTCATCACTCGCTATCGCGAAGGCAGGTCGATCCCCCAACTCACGCAGGAGTTCGGCGCGCACGGTCAGACCATCCGCGAATTGCTGCTCGACGCCGGCGAAGACGTCAAGACCTCGATGTCCCGATCGCTGACTGAAGCGCAGATCGCTCAGGCCGTGAGATTGCGGGCCGGCGGCGCCACCGTTGCCGAAGCGGCACGTGTGGTCGGCGGGTCTGAGAGTTCGGTGCGGCGAGCGTTGAAGATCAAAGGCTTATAGAGGGGCGTGACGTTTCGTGATTTCGCCATATGCCCATTAAGAAAGTCATCTAGGCCTATCGCCCTGGGGCATGAATAGTATTCACGCTGCCAACCCTTATCGGTCTGGCCCCGAAGCCCTGCATGATCAGCCAGGCGGCGCCAGTGAGTGGCATAGCCGCTGTAGCGAGCACCCACCACGGCCGTGGTACTTGGTCGAGGACTCCAAGTGGTGACAGTGTGAGTGGCGATACTGCAAATACAGCAGCGGCAATCAGGGAGAAAATGTACTGGCGCGAAGCGCAAAGCTGCATTATGAATGGTATGCACCAAATCCAGTGGTGCGACCAAGACACGGGCGAGGCCAAAAGACTGCCCATGGCACCCGCTACGACGAGAGTTGCCCTATCATTCCGCTCGTGCGCGCGACGAACTACGTAGTAGGCCGCGCCAAGGGCCGCGGCCTGAAGCGGGAGCGTTGCCAATGGATTAGGCGTGTCATCATGGAGGATTCGCGCGATGACTCCAACGAGAGACTGGTTATCGGGATAACCCCCACCTCCCGAGCGTTCGGTTGAAAAAGCAACTTAAGCCAATATTGACGCGTGCTTGCTGGGTTGATCAGATATGACACCGCAATCGTGGCTAGGCCGGTTACCGCAACGCGAATAATACTGCGCCAGTCGCGTTGTGCAACCAGGCAAATTACGAAAGCTGCCGGCACGAGCTTAATCCCTGCGGCCAGCCCAATGAGTACACCCCTGAATCGTCGGGGTAGCAAAAGGAGATCGACCACAACCAACGCAGCAAGGACCACATTGATTTGACCCTGTTGCACTGTGCGAAGTATCGGCTCGGAGAGTAGGCCAAAGTACCCGGCCAATAGTATTTGACCAGTCGGCCAGTTAAGTTCTCTTCCGAAGAGATACACGAACAGAGCATAGGCACACGCCGAGAGGACTAGGAGGAGTGAGATTGAGGCCACCCACGGAAGAAGAGCGAACACCGTGAAAGCGATAGCCGCAAAGGGCGGGTACGTGAAGACAAGCTCCCCTTGGCCATGGGTTCTGCTTTGGTAAAGTTCATCCCCGAAAGAATGGCTTCTGCGCCTCGACGGTACACCGCCAGGTCCTGGAAGCGGCTCGGTTCAGAAAGCCAGCTTTTATACCGCAAGCCGATTAGGCCAGCAACTATCGCGGCTATGAGTACTATGATCTGCGACGAACGCGCAGTGAACGCTGGTGTCTTGAGGGACATCATCCGGACTGGCGCACCTCAGAGGCTCTGCTGTCGGCACCAAGTATTGTCTGGATCGCAGCCTCTGCCGCTCGTCGTTCTTCGGCTGATAGCGTCAAGGCAAGGTCATGTATGGATGTCATAACGAACCTAGCGTAGCCTGTTGATTCCTGGCAATCGAAATCGCGCGTTGCAGCAGCGATTTCGCTCGCTTCAAAGGTCATTCCGTGCGGAACGCCGCGGGGGAGTTCCGGGTAGCTGGACTGGAAGTCCGTTTGTAATGCTGCGGGCGTCGCGTAGTGGTAGCTATATTCGGCCATGCACTCGGACCATTGTTTGGCGACTCGATCGAAGCCGACACGCCTTGCTATATTTTGTCGTAGGTGAAGGTTGAGATAGTTTGGTAGATACTCCACCTCTGCCCACTTCGCGACCGAGCCGCCAAGAATCTCACGTGCCTCCGCGTAGCACCCACTGAGAGGCACCGTTATTTTGTAGTCGTTCGGTAAGATTACGGCTTGACGGTCAGACGCCACGTCTCCTAATAGGAGAGTTTCCGTGTTGGGATCCGTCGGCTCTTCGGCGTCCACGTTAAGATGGCCTGATCGCCAGACATTGTAACCATACTCGGCCCGATATGTGCGGTCGGGCATAGCTTGTGCTCGGCTGTCCTCAACTGTTGAATGGGGAAGATAAGAGCGCCCGCTGCGCCGTTTGACGCAGTCAGACACAAGACCATTCTGGGTCACTTCACGCCATGCCTCGAAATCCCAGTACGCGTCACTCAGCTCTGCCAAGTCTTTCGGTCGCATCTCCAGGACGGGAGACGGAAACGGCACCTGCTGTTTGGTGTTTGGGTGGGGGGCTTCCGATTGGCAACCCGCCAGCTGGCAGCGAGGTTCCGCGACGAGCAAGGTCGTCGTGGCCTCGATGCCAACGCTCTCAGCAAGTGCTGCCTCAATGGCGCTATTGACGTGATCACGTCGTTGTAAGACCGAAGATTCCCAGATTGGCGATGGTGTCTCCCGGGGAAATCCCTGATAACCGCCTGTGCGATCCGCCGCATCGTAGAGCCGGAAGCACGTTGCGCTGGTTCGGTTGTAGAGCGAGCTCGCACAGTCGCTCCAGGTGAGGCGCTTGAGACATGTTGACTGGCCCCAGATGCCCCAGTTGTTGTTTGATGAGCTGAGTTGTAGCCGCGCCCCGTTGTAGTTGGTGTCCACCCATGCGCACAGATAGCCGCTGGCGCAATCTCCGATTGCTGCGTTCGCAGGTACGGCGACGCCGACGGATGCCACGCTGATCCCGAGTGCAGTTGCGAATGTGCCCGGAACTGTGCGAATTTTCTTCATTCCGTGCTCCTTCGTGTGATCGGGCTGGGAGCTTGATCAGCCCCCGCTGACGAGTCTGCGGGACGATCGGCCGAGCCGCAACCGGAAGAGCCTACGCCCCGGGTGCGACACACGAGGGGGTTCTGGCTGGTAGTGCCGCATCCGCAAACTATGACGAGGAGCAATGATCAGAACCTGTGGATACCTGAGGTCCGACTACGTGTACCCGCGTTGACGGATCCATCATGGCGTCCAAACCTCGTTAGAGATGGTAAACCTGAAGATGATGACCGCGTCGCCAAGGTCACCGACGACCTCGACGTCCTGCTCGCGTTCTACGACTACCCCGCCGAGCACTGGATCCACCTGCGCACCACGAACCCGATCGAGTCGACCTTCGCCACCGTCCGCCTCCGACAGCGCGTCACCAAGGGCCCCGGCACCAGGGCCGCTGGCACCGCGATGGCGTTCAAGCTCATCGAGTCCGCACAACGCCGCTGGCGCGCGGTGAACGGCAATTCCCACCCGTCGACTCCGCGTCCGCGCCGGCGCCGAGTTCAAGAACGGCAAACTCGTCGAACGACCCGACGACTCAGAAGGTGACGCCCACGCCGCATGACACGCCGATCCACAGGTCTTGACTATTCCTCGAACTGCCAATGGGCAAGATCAAACAACGCATCGCAGCCATCGCCACCGAACGACACCGAATCCGTCGTGAACCCGCTAAGAGCGGCTCCCCAACTTCTCAGCGCCGGCCGAAGCGCTCCAACTAGCCATCGGCTTCTCCGCGACCTGCCCACCCTACAGCAGTACGGCCCTGAGGTGAGACAAGCGATCAACGATGCTCTCTTCACTCGGCTGTACATCGACCAAGACGTCACCAGGGTGGACTGGAACGACCAAGCGGCAGAGATCTACACCGCATCACAGCAAGCGGGTGACGGCATTGGCGAGATCGCGACCGGCACCAAAGCAAAACGAGACACCGAAGCGTCTCGTTTGCCAACCTTGACCGACGTACTCCTTGCCTCCGGGGAGGCAACCTCCGCGGGATGGAATAGCGACCCGTTACGGCGGAGGTGCTTGCGCGTTACTCCAACGCCGAACCGATCCTTGCGCGACTTAACCTACGACTCGCGCGCACTC